>NZ_AP025493.1:0-672835 GCF_024347515.1 Vibrio gigantis | reverse complement strand
AAATAACTAAATATGATAATTAAGAATAACCATACACCAATGTCTTTTTTAAATTTATCAAGGATATTTCTCATTCTGTATATTCCTCGTAATTTAAACTAACTATAAATTTGGTTTTCTACCAACCGGATTCGGTCTACATTTACGGTTCTTAATGAATAGCGCTAATGGCGAGTTCGTGACAATCTCTTGTCTTGCTTCTTCTGTCTCTTTCAGTTGTTTACAGTGAGCAAATTGAAATGGGTTGCAGTGGCTTTTCTTGGTGTAGCCGAATACATTGGTTTGGTAACAGATAAACCATTCGTCACTGCTAAAGCTAGATACAACGATACCCATGTCGTAAAACTCTAGCAGTCCATTCGCGTCAATCTTTATGCTGTGCGCTCTTATTCGATAATTTAGGTACTGACCTTTATCGAGCTTTGTCGATTTTACTTTCCAATTCTTCATCCCTGCTCCTAGAGGAAAGTGTTCTTTGTGGGAGAGTTTAGTTCTTCGAGACAAGTAATTTGGGATAGTTTCATATTATAACCATTCATATATATTGTTGTACGGTTTCTGGGTATGGCGAATCTCAATCTTGCAGGACTTGGTTTTCCGCCATACATTCTTTTTTGTTGAAGCTCTTCTCTTTAGTTTAATTTTTCTCTATGGGGATAGATGCTAAACACATATGGCTTGCTGCGCAATATGACAGATGTATGTATAAATTTAACCGACGTTAAGCTAGTTTGAATGTAAATAATGCAGGAGAGCAGAAAAGAAGAGTAATTAATCGATTTATAGGAAGGAGTTAGAAATAGTCGTTTGATAAGCTCTAATAATTAAATATAAGCATGACTTTAACTTTTAATTCTTGTTTCATTGCCTATTGGTACGCACATAAAAAATCCGATATTGGCGAACCAATATCGGATTTTAAAATCAACAGATTGTTGGCGCTAGTCGTACTAGCCAGCAGCAGCCTGCATGATTAGGCCACAGATGTAAGCACCGTATGTACCAAGTGCGTAACCCAGTACAGCCATCAAGATACCTACCGGAGCTAATGCAGGGTGGAATGCAGCTGCAACCACAGGAGCTGATGCTGCGCCACCTACGTTAGCTTGGCTACCTACAGCCATGAAGAACAATGGTGCACGAATTAGCTTCGCCATCACAATCATCAGAAGGGCATGGATAGTTAACCATGTGATACCTATGAAGAAGTAACCAGGGTTGTCAAAGATGGCTGTAACATCCATTTGCATACCAATGGTAGCAACTAGGATATAGATGAACGCTGAACCAATTTTCGATGCGCCACTGTGCTCAAGGCTACGTGTCGATTTAAAGCACGAAGCGATCAACGCGAACGTTGTTACCATAACGATTAGCCAGAAGAAGCCAGATGTAAGGCTGTATTTCGCAAGTTCTGGAGCATTCGTTGAGATCCATGGTGCGATTAGGTCACTGAAGAAGTGAGCAAGGCCTGTTAGACCAAAGGCAATTGCAGCGATCTTCATTAGATCGGTAGTAGTTGTTGGTCGAGCGTTCTCTTCTTGGTATTTAGAAACCGTCTCTTTTAGCTCTTCGATAGCTGATGTGTCTGCTTTTAGCCATGCATCAATCTTCTTCTGACGACCTGCCATGACAAGTAATACGGCCATCCAAATGTTTGCACAGATAACATCAACTGTAATCATTGCAGAGAAGAGTTGGTCATCAACCTCGAACACTTCTTTCATGGCAGCTTGATTTGCACCGCCGCCGATCCAAGAGCCTGCTACTGTGGTAAGGCCACGCCATACATCGCCAGATACAAGGTCAGGGTTGACTTGGTCGATAATCAGAATCGCCAAAGGCCCACCAATGATGATGCCGACAGTACCCGTTAGGAACATGATGACGGCTTTTGAGCCAAGGCCGAAGATTTTGCGTAGGTCAGCTGAGATGATCAGTAGAACGAGCGCGCTTGGTAATAGGTAACGACTCGCAACGAAGTACAGCTTAGAGTTTGATGCGTCGATGATGCCTAAACTGTTCAATAGAGAAGGAACAAAGTAACAGAGCAATAGACCCGGAACGAACGAGTAGAATTTTTTCAGTGCGCTATTTTGGCTACTTTCCGTGATAAATACACCGCCAAGAATAACAGCTAACATGCCCATTATTACAGCATCATTAGTAATCATTATTATATCTCCTTTAAGGTGAGCGCAAAGGTCTCACTTTTTGAATTGCAGGACTATACCGATAACTGCTAATCGTTACAAATTGTAACGATAGACATACTTTGAAATATTTGTGTTAATTTTGATGGTTTAAGTATGTGAATTAAGCGGGTTGTTTATTTGCCTTGTGAATGGTTTTGTTGGATCTTTTACGGCGCATTTAGATATATGCAATGTAATTCAAGCCTTAGAGAGTGGTCGCTATGAATTGGGTGGATGCTTGAATGGCAGGAATGAGTGCATATATAGCCATGTTTATGGTGTGGTTTATGCAGGGTTGGAATGTTTCAATAATGTAAAAATTGAATCCACTTTTGCTATGTGGTCAGAAATTAAAAATTTTAGCTAGATCACACAAATCTCTCGGATTACGAGTTTCAGCAGCTGATACTTATGCTCATTTGACGTTTTGTAGGGGGGAGATGAAAGAAAAAGCGGCTTAAATAGCCGCTTTTGATGGTTGAATAGCATGGTCATCTAAAGCTGTAGCTTAGACTTCTGTTTAAGACTCGTCTTCCTCAAAGCCATCAGCATAGCCCTTCGGCGGAGGGGTCCAACCACGTTCAGAGCGAGAGTGCTTATCCGAACGGTCTTTCTTCATATCTTCTTTCATTGCTTCTTCAAGATGAATGAAGATTTGTCGGTAGTTGTTGTCGTAGCGTGGGTTCTCTTCCGCTTCAGACCAAGCTTGGTAAAGCTTTTCAGACTTACGGCTCTCAACACGTTGATACGTCGATTTTTGCTGCTCGACGAAGAATGGGTGGTGCCCTAAAGAGCGCAAGGCTTCTGCTCCCATTTCAAGTGCAGAGTGGTAAGTTTCGGACACTACAGAATCTGCACCTGCTTCTCGTAAGCGATAACTATGACCACGGTCGAATGCGCGGGCTAAGATTTTCACTTTAGGGTAGGTGTGTTTAACGTACTTCACTAATTCAACGCTTGAGTCTTGGTTATCGATCGCTACTACTAGCATTGCGGCTTCTTCGATTCCGGCGGTATGCAATAAATCGTGACGAGTCGCATCACCAAAGTAAGATTTGATATTGATGGAGCGTAATAAATCTACTTGGTTCGCTTGGTGATCCAGAACCACAGTATTGACATCATTCGACACCAATAAGCGGTTAACAATCTGGCCGAATCGGCCAATGCCCGCAATGATAACGGTGCCTTTCTCTTCAATAGTATCTTCTTCGCGGTCGTTCGATTTTTGTTCGTAACGCGGCAGAATCACTTTATCAAATAGAATGAACAGCCCTGGTGTTAGGAACATTGAAAGCGCTACAACCAGCGACAATGTTTGGACAATGTCAGCAGGTAGTACGTGGTTTTGAGCAGAGAAGCTCAGTAGTACAAAACCAAACTCACCGGCTTGCGCCAAGCTCAATGTAAACAGCCAACGGTCACTGTTTTTGATTTTGAAGATCAACGCCAACGTAAATAGTACTAAGGCTTTAAGAAGCATAACGCCAAGGGTGAGGCCAATGATCAAACCAAAGTCGTTGAATAGAACATCAAAGTTGATGCCAGCACCTACGGTAATGAAGAACAAGCCAAGAAGCAGCCCTTTAAACGGGTCGATATTAGACTCAAGTTCGTGGCGGAATTCACTGTTGGCCAATACCACACCAGCAAGGAAAGTACCTAAAGCCGGTGATAGGCCGACTAGGCTCATTAATGCAGCAATACCAATCACCAACATTAGTGCGGTTGCAGTAAAGATTTCACGCAGGCCTGAGCTTGCCACAAAGCGGAACAGTGGACGACTCAAAAAGTGCCCGCCGACAACAACTATCGCGATAGATGCCGTGATCACAAGGCCATAAGCCCAACCCGGCAGGCCAGCAACAAGACTTAACTCTTCATGGTGATCAGAAGCAGAAGCGACCGCGCTTTGTGCAGCTTCAATTAATTCTGGTAATGCTAATAGAGGGATAAATGCCAACATAGGGATGACGGCAATATCTTGGAACAGTAAAACTGAGAAAGCGTTCTTACCGCCTTCTGTCTTAGATAGCCCTTTTTCATTAAAGGTTTGGAGAACAATCGCAGTTGATGACAGCGCGAAGATCAAACCGATAGTCAGCGCGATCGTCCAAGGTTGCCCGAAGAAGAGGGCAATACCCATTACAATTGCGGTGGTGCCACCAACTTGCAGACCACCCAGGCCCATAAGGCGATTTCTCATTGCCCAAAGCATTTTAGGCTCAAGTTCAAGACCGACTAAGAACAGCATCATGACTACACCGAACTCGGCAAAGTGTTGAATGGTTGTGGTCTCTTCACCCACGAGGCCAATGATCGGACCAATCACAACACCAGCAATGAGATAACCTAATACAGAGCCAAGGCCAAGCCTTTTGGCAATAGGTACGGCAATGACTGCTGCGACTAAGTAGATAAATGCTTGTAGAAAATATCCCGTCATTATTTAACCTCTGCCATTAATTCTTCTACGTAGTGGTTTAGTTTTTCTGCTTTGCTGGCTTTCTTGATATTGATCTTGCCGGCAACAAAGGCCTCTAACAGTACTTTATAGTTATCGACATGCTCTTGGATGCGATTCTCTTCCAAAGCGGTACGCGAGCCAAATAGCGCAAAGGGCGCGAGATAGTTCATCCCACACAAAGAAGCGGTTTGTTCGATCGGATGAAGCAGTTCTCGAATGGTGAAATGATTGTAACCATCACTTTGGTAAGCATCTTTCTTGCCTCCTGCCGTGATGCTACATAACAAGTTTTTGCCTTGTAGTTCATTGCCATCGGTGCCGTAGGCGAAGCCATATTCAAGAACAAGATCTTGCCACTCTTTAAGAATTGCCGGTGTTGAGTACCAATACAAAGGGAACTGAAAAATGATGATGTCATGATCTAACAGGCGTTTCTGTTCTCGATCGATGTTGATTTTGAAGGTCGGATATTCAGCATAGAGGTCGACACAGGTAACTCCGTCAACGCGTTTGGCTTGTTCAAATAAGGGTTTGTTTGCTTCAGAGCGATGCTGAGAAGGGTGGGCGAATAGCACCAAGACTCGATTTTTCGACATATAGCCCTCTTTGTCCATTAACGAATAATATTTATTGGAATTATAGATATACAATAATAGAAGAATGGTTGAACAACAACGAATTAGCCCATACTTCTCTATTTAGATACGTGTGTTTTTCTGTGCTTAATTATATAAAGCGCTAAGAGTTTTGTATGTTTCAGTGCAAGCAGCCGATGACTGAGTAAAACTAATTATTCACGAATAATAAAAGCGAATATGGGCATTTTATGGCACCGTTGGTAGGTAACGTAAATAATCCCATAACCCTACATAGAACGATAATGAATAAAGGAAAAACTATGAGCATGGACTTGCGTCAACAATGTGATTTGTTGCTTTCCGGTCACCTAGAGCCGACACCAGCACAAACATTCGCTCAGATGGCTGAATGGTGTGAAACACATAATGTGAGCCATGATAGCTATGGTGATGGCGAGTTTATCGAGAGTTTTGAAAACAAGGTTGCAGAGCTGCTTGGTTATGAAGCCGCCGTGTTTGTGATTACCGGAACCATGAACCAACCAACAGCATTGGAAATTGCGTGCCAAGAGAAAAGAAACCCAGTAGTAGCGATGCATGAGTCGAGTCATATCATGCGTCATGAACGCCAAGGATATCAGCTCCAAAATCGCTTCAGCGTGCTTCCAGTCGGCAACGTTTTTCGCACTTGGACTGTTGATGACCTGAAGGTGTGGCCAGATGAAATCGCGGCGGCGCTGTATGAGTTGCCCATGCGAGAAATTGGCGGTCAATTGCCTGAATGGGAAGAGCTTGAAGCGATCAAGCAGTACTGCAAAGAAAAATCGATTCACCTTCATATGGATGGTGCGCGTTTGTGGGAATGTGGCGTGTATTACCAAAAGTCATACAGCGAGATAGCTAACGGCTTCAATAGTGCTTATGTTTCGCTGTATAAAGGTCTCAATGGCCTTGGTGGTTCGTTACTGCTAGGCGATAAAGCCTTTGTAGCGAAAGCATCGGCGTGGATGAAGCGTCAAGGTGGTAATGTTTATCACCGAACGCCTTATGTAGTTTCAGCGGCAATGCAGTTTGATGAGCGATTAGAGTTGATGCCGTCACTGTTTGAGCGCACAAAACAGATCTACCAAATCCTACTCGATTATCCGCAGTTCACGGTTAACCCGCAGCAACCGCAGGCCAACATGCTTCATCTTTATTTACCTGTGAGTTACGAAGACGGAATTATTGTGAGAGATAACATAGCTAAGAAGCACAAGGTTTGGATAGGAAACCCAGCAATCAGCGAGTTTCCAAACCAATGTAAAATTGAATGGTATGTTGGAGATAACTTGCTGAATTTGCCTGATCATGAGCTGATCGACATTCTTGATTTGATTACAGAAGAGTTGATTTGAATGCAGAGGCGCTGAATTGAGTGTAGTTGAGGTCTGCTAATTAGAATGAATACAAGTGAGCTCACCTGTATTCATTTAGATAGGGATAACGGTGGATGTGTCACATATACTGGTTGATGTATACATCGACTAAGAACATGAATACGGGAACCGTACTGAGAAGCCCGAAGAAGACGATTGGCACCCAGTTTTTCATTTTCTTTTTAGGTTGCTCGGTGTTATTCATAAATTCGGCCTTAAATTAGTTGTCGTGTCTGTTTATCTTTGCGGTACAAAAATTCCAGTACATGGTATCAAATAAATTGGTTGAGCCCTATGTGGATTTAGAGAATCGTGGTGTGTATCAATCACATAAAATGTAAGTGATTCATAAACGGTTCATAAAGGTTCAACAATAATGAACCTATTACAACAAGCATTGCCTTACTCGGCATATGAAATAAACAGCATTCAAAGATTTGGAGAATACAGAATGAAAACAATAGGAAACATCATTTGGTTTCTTTTCGGTGGCGTATTTATGGGACTAGCTTGGTGGTTCTTCGGGCTGCTCGCATTCCTAACCATCGTTGGTATTCCATGGGGTAGAGCATGTTTTGTTATGGGTAACTTCTCATTCTTTCCATTTGGTCAAGAAGCCATTTCTCGCGATGAACTGACCAATGAAATGGATATCGGTACCAGCCCGTTAGGTGTGATTGGTAACGTTATTTGGTTCTTATTTGCGGGGATCTGGCTTGCACTTGGTCACATCATGTCAGCGGTGGCGTGTTTCATTACCATTATCGGGATTCCTTTTGCGATTCAGCATCTTAAGCTAGCCGTTATCTCGCTAGCGCCAATCGGTAAGACGGTTGTCGATAAGCGTGAAGCAGAAGCGGCACGAGTAAGAAACTACAAAGGTTAAGGTTGCAGCGTAAGCCTTAGATAGAACTTAAAAAGCACATCACATGATGTGCTTTTTTTGTGCCTCGGTTCCTATCTCACTATGCCTATAATATCTAGTTAATCACTAACTAGACGCTGGTGAGCTAGACACTGTTTAACTAGATGTTGTTTAATTAGACATTGTTGAACAGAACTTCGAGCCGAAGAGTAATGTTGGCTTCTTCGGTATGTTTTTCATAGGGTTCTCGTTCCCATTGATAACGAGGAATGAGTTCGTAGAACAGCCATTCTTTCCATACGTTTTGTCGGTAGGTAACCGAAACCTGAGCGTAACCGTAATGGTTATAAGGCTCATTCGTTGCATTAATCGTGGCGCTATATTGAAGTGCTTGGTCTTGAGAAAGGTAATGATACAAGGTTAGTCCCGTACCATAATTCCAACCTTTAAGGTCGTCGTTGTATCCGGCAAAGCTTGACCAACGAGCTAAGAAATCATCGTTGAGAGAAAGATCAAAATCGATGTCAGTGATTTCGCCCGTCTCTTTTTTTTCTTGATATAGACGTTGGGTTAGCCGGAATACTGCATCTGTGGTGAGAGGGTAGGTAAAACGGTAGCGAGCTTCAATACGTGGTTTTAGTGTCGCCTTAATATTGAAGCTGCTATAACCCTTGGCATAGGCGTCGTAACGCAGGCCTAACGCACTTTCCAATTCATCTGAATCATTTGGAAAAAAATCCAAGAATTCTTCATCGCTGACAGACTCGTAGATTAGCTTAAGCCTTTTACTGACAAAGGGTAAATGCAAGCGTGCATTGAGTTTGGTGGAATAATCAACGTCACCACCTTCAGAATAGATAAAATCATTGTACCAACGTACAGAGGTTCCGGCTCTGGCGTCTTCGGTAATACGGTCATCAACGAAGAAGTTATCGAACCATAGGGCAGGTTGGCAAAATTTGCTATTTAGGTAGTGGTAGGCTTTTTCGACTCGCGTATCTTCTAACGGTTGACTGTGACAATCATCTATCTCCTCCGCGAGGGCAGAGTGAGTAATGAGTGATGCCAATAATGAAGTGCTAACTATCCTACGACTCAATGGAACCTGTTTGTTATTCTATATATCAATAGTTTAACTATAACCAAGCAGTTACAACAATGCGACTTTTAATGACGTTTAACTGGAACAGTGATTATTCAAAACAGAGGTTTGAATAGTATATGGCAGGTAAAGAAAACGGGCTCTAAAGATGAGCCCGTTTGTTGGTTAGCTTATAAGTGACTTAACGGTAGATTACATTGCCGCTTCGAAAATCGCAGAGATTTCTTCGTGAGTCGCTTGCTTAGGGTTAGTAAAGCCACATGCGTCTTTCAGTGCGTTGTCAGACAGTGTAGGAATGTCTTCTAGTTTCGCACCAAGTTGCGCAATACCTGTTGGGATATTCACGTCATTTGCTAGTTGAACAATCGCTTCGATTGCTGCTTCTGCACCTTGTTCTGGTGTCATACCTTCAACATTCACGCCCATTGCTTTCGCAACATCACGTAGACGCTCAGGACAAACCTGCGCGTTGTAGCGTTGAACGTGTGGTAGCAAGATAGCGTTACATACGCCGTGCGGAAGGTCGTAGAAGCCACCTAGTTGGTGTGCCATAGCATGAACATAGCCCAGTGACGCGTTGTTGAACGCCATACCCGCCATGAACTGTGCGTAAGCCATTTGCTCACGAGCTTCAATGTCTTCGCCGTGTGCTACTGCTGTTCTTAGGTGTGCTTGCACAAGTTCAATGGCTTTAATCGCGACTGCGTCTGTAATTGGTGTCGCTGCGATAGAAACGTAAGCTTCGATTGCGTGCGTTAGCGCGTCCATACCCGTTGCAGCAGTCAATGATGCAGGCTTAGCAAGCATTAGCTCAGGATCGTTTACCGAGATAAGCGGTGTTGTGTGCTTATCAACGATAGCCATCTTAATGTGACGCTCTTCATCAGTGATGATACAGAAACGTGTCATTTCTGAAGCAGTGCCCGCAGTTGTGTTGATAGCGATAAGAGGCATCATTGGTTTTTCAGATTGATCGACACCTTCGTAATCGGCAATCTTGCCACCGTTAGAAGCCACAAGTGCAATACCTTTTGCACAGTCGTGTGGAGAACCACCACCTAGAGAAACAACAAAATCACAATCGTTGTCAGTCAGCAATTCAAGGCCGTCGTTGACGTTAGTGATGGTTGGATTTGGTTGAGTACCGTCGAATACAACTGCGTCTACACCGCGCTGGCTAAGAAGATCTTGTACCTGCTTAACCACGCCGATTTGGTTGAGGATTTTATCGGTTACGATAAGACCTTTTTTAAAGCCTTGAGATTGAATGCTATCAGCAGCATCCTTTAAGCAGCCAGTACCCATGAAGTTAATTGTAGGGATGTAAAATGCAGTAGACATTGGAAAACTCCGTTAATTATGATTTTTAATTTCCTACATGTTGGCGGCATTCAAGTGGTCGACCATTGATCTGGAACAACTTTGATTCCGAACTACCACTTTATGACTACTCGTTGTGATAGGGCTCATATAGCAATCGTTTTTATGGTTTTCTGATATGTTTATTGTCACTTATGGATAGTGAATAATTGATAGATTCATGGCCAGTATGCTGCTCTATAACCATGAAAAATAAAGGTTATTCAGCTAATTCTGGCTCTCGTTCTTCATTTGTTAGCTCTTGAACAGAATCAGTACTGCACTCGACCTGAGTTTCTGGTTGCTCAGGCGAATCTGACGCCTCTTGTGGCTCTTCATCGTAGTATTTGACCAAGAATGGGGTGAGCATGACGGATGACGGTAAGAAGTGCTTCATAGTACCTCCCGGTACAGTTCGTATATTTCCTTTATGGTATTGGTTTAATATGTGGCAAAATTTGCGATACATCATGACTTGTTGCTTGTTTTCTATAAATTCTTAGAACTATATTCAGGCTCACAAAAATGGTAGTAGAATGCACACTTAACCGTTGAGGTTAGGAAAGACCAAATATAAATACGGCTCGATAGCGCGAATAATAGGACAGATAATGAAGTACGATTGGATATTCTTTGATGCGGATGAAACCTTGTTCCACTTTGACGCTTTTCAAGGAATGAAGCTAATGTTCTCACGTTTTGGTGTGGATTTTAGCGAGCAGGATTATTCCGTTTATCAAGAAGTTAACTTACCACTATGGGTAGATTATCAAGATGGCCGAATTACGGCTGATCAACTGAAGCACACACGCTTCGAAAGCTGGGCTGAAAA
The DNA here is from genome assembly GCF_024347515.1 of Vibrio gigantis. Lineage (NCBI taxonomy): Bacteria > Pseudomonadati > Pseudomonadota > Gammaproteobacteria > Vibrionales > Vibrionaceae > Vibrio > Vibrio gigantis. Next base: position 662,019 of record NZ_AP025493.1, on the reverse strand, counting down.
GTTAGAAACAACAACTGCAGAATTAAACAGCGCATTTCTAACAGCAATGGCGGACATCTGTTCTTTGCTACCTGGTGCAAAAGAGCTAATGGAATCGTTACAAGGTAAAGTGAACATGGGCATTATTACCAATGGCTTCACTGAGCTGCAATCGATCCGTTTAGAGCGCACTGGCATGACCGATTACTTCGAACATGTGATCATTTCTGAAGAAGTCGGTGTTGCTAAACCAGATGCAGAGATCTTTGAACATGCACACAAGTTGGTTGGCTTACCAGCAAAGCAGCGCATTTTAATGGTGGGTGATAACCCACATTCTGATATTTTGGGTGGCCTAGACTTCGGTATCGAAACCTGTTGGTTAAACAGCCAAGAGAAGGCGACGCCAGAAGGTATTAACCCTCATTATCAAGTGAAGTCTCTGGCTGAGCTGCAAGCGCTTCTGCTAGCGTAACGGCTCATCGCCTTTAGCTTTATTCGTTGATCATTACTTTATTCGTTGATCACTAATAGCCGAGTACAATTCTGTGCTCGGCTACTTAATTTCTACAGGTTTCACTTTTCGATAGTGGTACTCAGGCGTATTTGTGCTTTAAGCTGCCACGATAACCACTTATAACAAATAGAAGGAATAAGCGTGCTGAAATCTCATCGCCATAGCTGCTACGGCATTGCTGCCATTTTACTTTGGAGCTGCTTAATTGCGTTGTCTCGTAGTGTGTCAGAGCAATTAGGCCCAATTGGCGGCGCAGCCAGCCTTTATACAGTGAGTTCACTGTTTTTGGTTTGCGTGATGGGGTTACCTAAGCTGAAACGCTTCTCAAAGTCTTATTTGTTGATTGGTGGCGCGCTGTTTGTTTGCTACGAAATCTTTCTGGCTTTGGCGTTAGGCATGGCAAATAACCGACATCAGGCCTTAGAGATGGCGGTTATCAACTACCTTTGGCCAGCGCTGACAGTACTGTTTGCGGTATTACTCAGCGATAAAAAGATAAATTGGCTGGTTTATCCAAGTATCTTTTTAGCTTTCTTTGGGGTGGCTTGGAGCATCAGTGGCGACCAAGGCCTTTCAGTTGAACAGATTGCGGCAAATATCGCGACTAACCCTAAAACCTATTCGATGGCGTTCTTCGGCGCGATTATTTGGGCGATTTACTGTAATTACACTCAGAAAGTTGCGAAAGGGCAGAATGCGATTGTGTTGTTCTTTATCGCTACAGCGATCACCTTGTGGATCAAATATGCACTGAGCAACGAAACCGGTATGGTGATGACGAGCAGTGCTGCAATTGATTTGGCTCTGGCTGGCGTGTGTATGGGCGCAGGCTACGCGCTTTGGAATACCGCGATATTGGGAGGCAATATGGTCTTTCTTGCTACCATGTCGTACTTCACTCCAATCTTTGCAACCGTGCTCTCTTCTCTGATTTTAGGGCTAACTCTTACTATTACGTTTTGGCAGGGGGTATGTATGGTGACGATTGGATCACTGGCTTGCTGGTGGGTTACAAGAGAAAAAAAGCCGACGGTTAAGGCGTCGGCTTCTGAAGACGTTCAATCTCAATAGCAATTGCGTTTATCTACCGATTGCTAGGATGAGAAGTTAGCTCGCTATGTTGAGGTTCAGTTGAAGCTCATATGGCATCTTAGATAAGCGTCGTTTTAGTTTGCGGCGCGTACGTTCAATATCATCAACCGCAATTGCGTGCTGGTCGTTGGTATGAATATCAACGTTAATTCTTAGCTCTGGGCCAACCTTAGTCACACCGATTAGCTCCAAATCTTGTTCTGCTTCTTTGTCTACAGCGACAACGTTCTTATCTACCGCGTCACAAATTTCTTTGTTTGCTGACATCATTAGTAGCTCACGCATTGCTTCTCTTAACATATCAAACGGTACTTTGATGAAGTAGAAAGACATCAGCAACATCATCATAGGATCTGCGTACACAGCGTATTCTGAAAGCGGAGAAAAAGTAATTAACCAAGCTGCCACGAAACCTGCTGTTACCGCGACACTCAATAGCGTATCCATTTGCCACTGTTTAGACTCAGCCTGAATCAGGCCTGAAGAAATACGTTTGCTCTTGTTCGCGATGTACCACCAAGCGTAACCACACCCCAACACGTTGAAAATACCAAACAGAGTTGCGATCGAAGCATCAACTTCACGACCACCCGTCATCAGTGCGCCAATCGCAGAGTAAAGTGAATAACCAACCACGAGCAGAATCACAACGGCTTTAATCGCAATAACAATCGGTTCAATGATGGCTCGGCCAAACGGAAACTCAGTGTCCGAAGGGCGATTGATGTATTTCGAGGCGGCTAGTGACAATAAAGTTAACAGTAAACTGATAAGAGAATAGACACCGTCAAATACTATGACCAGAGAGCCAACGAGTAGACCCAACACCAATCCGCCAATTGCGAAGCCTGATGCTAAAAGGGCTGAGAACAATAGTACTCGATTTTCGTTTTGGCTTTTCCTGTCACACATAATATTTTCCAGATGTTTTTGATAACTTCATTGTTCTAATATTGAGCTAACTTTACAAACTTTATCTGATGATGTTTATATGTCTCATTTGACTAATATGAATAAGTTCAGTTAATTCAATTGGTTATTGGGTTGGCCTGGTGTCAGTAAAGTTGACATTGAGTGTTTTTTGGGGATGATGTGCAACTGAAATAGGATCGTTTATGATTAATAAAACATATTGGTCGCTAGGGTCTTATTGATTTTCTAGGCTTTGTTGCGACTGTGATGGGCAAGGAATGGATAAATATGAAGTTTGATAATCTTAGTGACAGTGAGTTATGGGCGATTGCTACCCCAATCATGGACAATTTGATGGAGGGCTCAACTAATGTTGATCATGCCCAACATTGTCGCGACTTTACTCAACGAATGAAGGACATAGTGACGCCTGAGTATTTAGAAAAGGTGTGTCATCATTATCAACACAGCAACGGCTTTTTTGCAGAGCGTGAACCTGTTGCGGTGTTTAAGCGTTCTGATTCCGTTGCTTTTATATGGAAGCAAGCGTACACCATTGCCAAAGGCGAATTCGTTGCTGAAATGGTGTTAGTTGAAGAAGGCGGACATTATCTAGTGGATCACGTGATGGTCTTCTAACCAGTGCCAATTAGAAATCAAACAAGTAATCACTCAGCTGGTCCGCGAGCCAGTTCATGCCTGGGTGTTCTGCCATCCCAGCCGCGGTAAACATGCAGTAATCTTCTTGAGTTAGGCCGTACGTGTGTTTGATCACCGCTAATTCTTGCTCACGCAGCAAATGACGAATCAATGGCTCTGGCATTACGCCCCATGCTTCTTCACGCAAAATCGTATCTAACATAAAGTCAAAGCTAGAGAAACCAATGTAGCGGCGCGAGAAGGGCTCAAGCTCAGGATTATCCTTTTCATTGAGATAAACCATGGTCGCTTGCATAGAATTTCTTAACACCTCATCTGAGACACGTCGCATCGCACTCAAATCGTGTCCTTTTTTACACACCGACATCATTCGAATCTTACCAAGCGGATTGTAAATAATGCGCGGGTCATCGACACGTTCGTAATCGACACCAAAAGCGAAATCAACTTGCTGAGTTTCAACTAGGTTCGCTAAATCGCCACTTGATGCGAGAACGAAGTTAAATGAGGTAGAAGGATACTTGTTATTGAGAGCGTGCGATAAATCCTGCCACATCTCATCGGGTAATGAGTCGTCGCGTGCAATCCATATCTCGGCGTTGAATTCGCCCGAAACATGTAAGCAGGTTTGTTTAATACGTGCTGCCGTCACCAACATGCCTTCGCAGTCTTTATAAATAGCTTTACCGGCTTCTGATAGCTCAACGTGGTTTCCACTGCGTACGAACAGCTCGACATCTAACTCTTTTTCCAAGGCTTTAATCGACATGCTGAGTTTGGTTCGATTGCATTCTAACTGGCGTGCAGCTTCAGAGACTGATCCTAAATCAGCAACGGAACAAAAGGCTTGGACTTGAGAAAGGTTCATTTCATTTCCATATAGAGCGGGGGACGATGCATATTATCTGAATATTGTGCTGACTATCTTAGAAATAGTCCATCTTTGCATGATAACTCTATGACGAATTGACTAATTTGGTTTACTCTGTGGAAGTTCCGAACCTACAAGAAGTAAAGATGGAGGCCATGATGGCGAAACAATGGGACGAGTACGCCGTTGATTGGGATAAAGATCCCGCGACCGCAGTATTCGCACAGTCCGTATTTGACCAGTTAACACAGCTCGTTGATTTAAACGGAACCCGTGTCCTTGATTTTGGTTGTGGTACAGGACTACTCAGCCAGAAAATATCTCCTTTAGCAAAAGAGATCATCGCACTTGATATCTCTGAAGGGATGATTGAAGAGTTAGATAAGAAAGAGTTACCCAACGTAGAACCGGTTGTTGATATTTTATCGCGCGGACTTGCAGCGCAGCATCCAGCATTCAGAAACCAGTTCGATGTAGTGGTCGCTTCTTCGGTGTGTGGTTTTATCCCGAACCTGCAAGACACAGTCAGTCTGATTTACACGCTGCTTGAAAACGACGGCACGTTTGTACACTGGGACTGGCACTTGGAAAGTGACAGTGAAGACTACGGTGTTAGCCAACAGCGCTCAGAGAATGTATTGAGTGCAGCGGGTTTTGCAGTAGTTGAAGTCTCCACACCGTTCTCGATTGACACTCCACAAGGAGAGTTAAAGGTATTGATGGGTGTTGGACGTAAATAAGCGCTTCCTCATATGTAATCGTGTGTATGCTTTGAACTAGCATTCATAATGATCATTTTAAATACTAAACCCACATTAACGACTTTAAGGTCAGTTATGTGGGTTTTCTCTTTTTAGACGCTATTGTTTTAAACAGAATGAGTTAGCGCTGTCTCATCTCTTCACTATTAACTTGGTTTCTCTACTTCCTACCTCGCCTATAGTAAATCTAACCACGGCTAATTAATAAATCGATCATTTCCATTTTGGAAATATAGTCTTGCATACATTTCATTAGTGGAAATTAAATCGTCAGATATAGAATAAGCCCATAACAATACTAAGGGTTTAATGATGAGCCACCAATCTGCTTCTCCACAACTTTCAGAACAACAACAGCGCTTTAGCAATATCATTTCAGATGCCAACCTGTCGCCAAAACAGAAGTCGAGCTATCTTGCCTTAGAAGCTGAAGCGAGCCTACCGTACATGCCGGTAAGTCACGAAGTAGAACAAGCCTTACAACAAGGCGTGCTATGTGACATGTTTGAAGGTCACGCTCCATTTAAGCCGCGCTATGTGCTTCCTGATTATTCTAAATACTTACATCAAGGCTCAAAGTATCTAGAGCTTAGCGCGGCAACTAATTTCGATGAAGCATTGAACATGCTTACTATCCTGTACCATCACGTCCCTTCGGTAACATCTATTCCGGTTTACTTAGGTCAGTTGGATGATGTGTTGATGCCTTTTGTTGGCGACTTAACAGAAGAGCAGGTTTATCAAAAGCTTAAACTATTCTGGATCATGCTAGACCGCACACTGCCAGATGCGTTCATGCATGTGAATATCGGGCCAACAGACAACGTTATCTGCCGTACTATTTTGCGAGTTGATGCTGAACTCAAGCAGATTGCGCCAAACCTTACTTTTATGTACGACCCAGCAGTAACACCTGACGATTTGCTGCGTCATGCTGCAAGTAATATTTGTGAATGCAGTAAGCCACACATTGCTAACTATCCAGCACACGCTGCGGCATACGGTGATAAGCGCTTTGGCATCGTGAGCTGTTACAACTCTCTGCCTCTGGCTGGTGGCTCAAATACGTTAGTACGTATGAACCTAAAACAAGTGGCGTTGAAGTCTGAGGACAGTGTCGATTTCCTACAGCAAGTACTACCACACTACAGTGCAATCATGGTTGAACTGATGAATGCTCGTAGCCGCTTCTTACATGAAGAATCTAACTTCTTCGAAGGCTTCTTAACCAAAGAAGGTTTGATCGAGGAAGATCGCTTCGCACCAATGTTCGGCATCTACGGTATGGCTGAAGCCGTGAACATCTTGATGGAAAAAGAGGGCAAAGCAGGGCGTTATGGTCATGACGAACAAGCCAACCAACTTGGACATCACATTTCAGAAAAACTGGCTGAAATTGTTGATAGATCTGAGGTGAAATATGGTCTAGAGGGCAAAGCTCTATTGCATGCTCAAGGTGGTATCAGCCTAGATGAAGGTGTCACTCCAGGTGTGCGTATCCCTTATGGTACGGAACCAGATCCTGTCTCTTATGTTCGCGCGACTGCGGGTCATCATAAATTCTATACTTCAGGTATCAGTGATATTTTGACCATTGACGAAACTGTGAAGTCAAACCCTGAAGCGATGTTCAACCTGTGTAAAGGCGCGATTCAAGCGGGTTACCGTGAGTTTACCGCTAACGTTGCATCAAACGACTTAGTTCGTGTGACAGGCTACATGATTAAGCTGTCTGATATCGCTAAATACGACGAGGAAGGTTCGCGTACCAACACAACCTTCTTAGGAGCTGAAGCGGCGAAAAATACGGGCATCTTAGAGCGTAAACCGCGCGTGGCAAGCTTAGAGATGTCGCCAACGTACGAATAACCTGGTGTTCGAATCACATTAACTATGAAAATTTCTGATCTAACAACTCAAATGGCTAGGGTTAATAACAATAAGACAGAAAAACAAGCGAAGGTCAGCCGTGTGCTGACCTTTTCTTGTGTTGATGGGCCGGGAAATCGGCTTGTACTGTTTTTACAGGGGTGCAATTTCGACTGTATAACCTGTCATAACCCACATACCATCAATCACTGTAATCATTGTGGAGATTGCGTTAGTGGGTGTCCAAGTGGTGCTTTGAGTACTGCTGGTGGCAAAGTGATATGGGATCCTGTGGCTTGCACAAATTGCGACCAGTGTATTGATGTTTGTAGTCACAAATCGAGTCCGAAAATCACAACGATGACAGTTTCAGAAGTACTAGAGCTTGTGAGACATAATCAGTTCTTCCTGAGTGGTGTTACCGTGTCGGGCGGCGAAGCGACCATGCAGCTGCCGTTTATCATTGACCTATTTGAAGCGATTAAAAGCGATCCGCAGCTAGCACATCTAACGTGTTTTATTGATAGCAACGGATCGCTGTCAAAACAAGGCTGGGACAAGGTGTTGCCTTATCTTGATGGAGCGATGATTGATCTTAAATCTTGGCAATCAGAAACCCACAACTGGTTAGTGGGAAGAGGGAACCATCGTGTGTTTGAAACCATCAATTATCTAGCGGAACAAGGTAAGTTACACGAAGTTAGGCTTTTGCATATTCCGGGCAAGAGTGACCTTGAGGATGAGATAGAGCAAGTTGGGCATTACTTAAAAGGATTGCCAAGTGACGTTAGGATTCGACTCAATGCTTTTCAACATCACGGCGTGATTGGCGAGGCGTTGGATTGGCCGAAGTGTACAAAACAACAAATGCAAAGCTTCCACGACCAGCTCTATGCGATTGTTCAAAGGCCGATGCAAACGCCAGAGGTGTACACCTAATATTCTCGGTCTTCAATGACCAAAGAACTAGGCTTCTAAAAAAGAGCTAGGCTTCTAAAAACAGGTCACACAGCCATTTGATCGCCTGATCATTCATATTTGGCTTGTTCCACACTAAGCTGTACGCCACTTTTCCGTAATCAAAGGGAAGTGGCTTACTCACTAATCCATGCGCTTGTTTCGCATGTTCAGCCCACTGTTTCGAACAAGTGAACAGGAAAGGGGTATTGTGACAAAGTACAGCCGCTGCCCCAAAATCAGCGACCGAAATAGCCATCTCTCTCGGCTTATGGCGTTGCACTAAACTCTGCTCAAAGTAAGGCTGTGACAACTCATTATCTAAGATGCCAATGTGTTTGTAGTCTAGGTAGCCCTCAACCGTCAGTTCTTGTTGTGCGAGCGGGTGATTAGCCCCCATTAAGCACACCATCTCATCAGGTAGAATCGTTTCCCACACCAACTCTTTGTTGTCGGTAGGTGGCTGGGAAATATCGTGAGGCAATAAGATCAAGTTAACTTTACCGCTGAGCAAAGCATCGAAGCCGAGCTGCTGCTTAGAATAGATATTAAGTTTGGCCTTTGGAGCAAGCTCTGTGGTGATTCTGCTGATCTTCGAGGCGAACACTTCAAAAGTACTCTCACGCATCGAGAGTGAAAAGCTGCCTTGATACTCCTCAGGAGCAAAGCTCTTTTGATGAAGCAATCCATTCATGCTGGAAAGAATCGCGTGAACCGTTGGAGCTATTTGAAGTGCAAAGGGCGTTGGGATGAGCTTAGTGCCATCTCGGTAGAACAGCTCGTCGTTTAGGAGCTCACGAAGCTGAGACAGAGTCTTACTTACACTTGATGGGCTTACATAGAGTTGCTCAGAGGTTTGAGTCACGCTATGGGTATTCAGTATAATATGTAGGGCAGTGAGGTGCTTAAGGCTCACTCTCGATAAGTGTAAGTAATCCATGTATGACTCACGAATTCAAATTGGCTTGTGATTTTGAATTTACACCAAAACCGAACAAGCCAAATTGATAAAGGTTATTTACGAGCTAATTTATGGTGAGCTCGTGAAAAGTGGCCAGCGCAAAATGCACCAACGATGGAAAGCTCACCTGCTAAACACAATGCAGCGCAGACCTCAGCGAGGGCTTGGGATTTACCATTGCCGTGCAGCCCTAGCAAATCAAGACACGCTTTCTGGCTTGGGAGGCTTGTACCGCCACCTACTGTCCCCACCATTAAGTTAGGTAGTGTTACGCTGGCGTATAAACCGCCTTCTTTGTTGAATTCCATACGCGTCATACCAATGGCAGATTCTGCAACACACGCTGCGTCTTGGCCGCAAGCGATATAAAGTGCAGCCAGTGCATTAGCGTAATGGGCATTGATACCGATAGTGCCGCTCAGAGCGCCGCCCACAGTGGTCATTTGACCAAACTGAACCATTTTCTCTGGCGTGGTGTGTAGATACTTAGCCACCAACTCTGCAGGAATATTAACCTCAGCCGTAACCTTTTTGCCACGAACGCTGCGCAAGGTTTGGGTATTGGCTTTTTTGTCGCCAGATAAGTTGCCATCAAGGAAGGCGTGATCGGGTTTCACTGGTGTATGTTCAATGATGTACTCAAATACCGCGTTGGTCGCGATAGTTACCATATTCTGACCAGAAGCATCTCCGGTTAGAAACTCAAACACCAAATAAACATGGTTACCTTCAATGTTGATATTGATATCGGTAAGCTTGCCGTGTGATGTTGTTGATTCTGCCAAGCTCTTGAACTGGTCATATTGGGTCACAGCCCAAGCTACAAACTGTCCGGCTTCAACTAACCCTTGGAATGCAAAGCCGGGAGTACGTGTTACGCCCTCATTGAGCAACATCGCACTTGCGCCACCACAAGCTGTAATGAGCTTTGAACCACGGTTATAAGACGCGACAAGCGCCGCTTCTGTCGTCGCAAGTGGTACGAGGTAATCACCCGTAGCGAATAAGCCATTGACTCTTAAAGGACCAGAAACACCAACAGGGACTTTAACCGTACCAATAAAGTGCTCAATGTTTTTCTCATATGCTTGAATCTGGCTTTGTGTATGAGGGTCGAGCAGTTCTTGCTGTGAACCTGCATTATCGAGAGCAGCCCAACGACGTGTGAGATTCTTTTCTGTCAGGTAGGGGCTAGGTGTCAGCTTATTTACCGGATTTTCAAAATGAGGCTGAAGCTTTTTTTCTAATTCGTCTGCGGAGATGTCGCCTCCTAAAATAGAAACATAGTCACGGCGATGCAGATTTAGTTTTGGCATAAATAGTATGAAGTAAAGTTTGTGCAGCAAATTGGTTTGCGCTGATTCTACCGAGTAATAAACCAGAAACAAGCGCCTGATATAATGAGTTACAGTTTGTGTGGTTGTTGAAGCAAAAAGCAGCGAAGTTTCGCGAAATATACGCTGTATTTGAGCGACATTTAGATATGAATGTCGAGAAGGCTACCGATGGCTTCGTTTTGGCGATCAACCACACTCGCACCAACACGGTTGTAGCTTGCGCTTTGTGTCAGTTTAATCAAGGAGTCGGTTGAGGATGAAGCGGGTTCTGGTTTTTTGTCTTTAAAGGAAAGGGATTGCTCCGGCTCTATTTGATTAAAACTCAGGTCACTAGCTTGGAAAGTGTCGTCGGACTCTGATTCTAAAGAGTGTTTGGAGGCTTGGTTGAGCTCGATTGCGGCTTCTTCAGCCATGTTAGTTGACTGCTGAATAATGGCGTAACCAGATTGAATACCAGATATCGACATAGCAGAACCTTATATTGACGTATGAAATGAGTCTAGGCGGACGATATTTTGAGCGCAATGGTGAGAAGTTGAAATTGACGGTGAAAATGTGAACTTAAGCTAAAATAGTGATGTCTGTCTATTAACTGAACAGGTCATTTAGTGCATTTAACTCTTCGTCAGTGAGCAAAGAAGGCTGATCTGTCTCAAGGTTACCGTCGATTTCACCCTGAAGTGCTTTTAATTGCTGTGGACTAAGAAGTTGTATTTGCTGCTTAAACGCTTCAAATTGCTGTGTATTCATAGTGTGACCTTAGTTCAAATCCATATGCTCTATTGAGCATAGCCTACTGATACAGGAAATCAAACAAGATTAAGTGAATATTAAATGGTGTTTGAAGTTTCCTAAAACTAAGACAACTATAAATTCCTGCGGTTGTTTTTTGTCCGAGAAATGTTAAGCAAAGTTAAGGCTTGGTCAATCAAAGTCAGAAAATTCCTACAATGTAAAAACTCCTGTAGCCCTTGGCACACAAGGGTAGGCAAGTAATTGCTCTACCCGGTTTGGGGTATGGATAAAGGAATGTATAAATACTCGTAATGATCAAAAGGTAAGCGATTAATATTATCTTTTTGTTTTTACGGTATTTTATTGGTTATTTAAGACGCTTCTGTTTCAAACGGCTTATCGATCTTAACTTTAACTGCAAACTTGGTCGCTAAGGTATGCAATTCTGGAAGCATTCGATAAATCAAATGGAGCTGTTGTAGGACCATTCTGACAGAGCTTTCATCTTCTTCTCGCCACTCACTCAAACGTTTATCCAGCTCAGGGTCATAAGCGTTTTTCACTTCACACTGCTCTTGATGAGAATAGAGTTGATCATTTAGAGCGTCGAGATGCTCGTGTATTACTCTGTGCGTATCTAGCACCAATTTGTGTGTCGCCTCATCATCAATACGTGTTCTGTGAGCACCCAGAGCCGAGATATAGCTGAGTAGAGCATGATTGAGTGTTAGGAATCGGAAGCTCTCATCTTCAGAGGTGCGGTACTTCCCCGGTTCAACCAACATGCTACTGATAGCGGCAGTCAGGTTTGCATCATTATTATGTGCACTACGACGAGCGATACGATAATTGAGGCTATCTTTCTTACCAACACGGTATTGACCAATGATCTGAGCGAGATAGTTCTTATTGGAATCGAGCGCATCCGCCATCACTTTGTGCAGTCGCTTCGATTGCCAATCAGGTAACACGTAAATCACAGCCAGTACGGCAAGGGCACAACCAATGAAGGTATCCGCTAGTCTTGGCAATACTACCGCGTAGCCTTCCCCTAATTGGTTAAAGCAGAAGAGCACAAGTAGTGTGATAAAGCCGGTCGCAAATCCGTAGTTATTGATTCGGAATGCAAAGAACATCACGCCACTGATCACAATGAACACCAATTGGCTTTCTTGAGACGGGAAGAAGGTTAGTAACGGCACTCCGATCAGCAAGCCTGCGACGGTGCCAATGACACGTGCTGTCAGTTTTTGGCGGGTTGCACTGTAGTTGGGTTGGCAAACAAATAGTGTCGTCAGTAGAATCCAATACCCTCGTTCAATATCGAAACCTTGGATAATTCCGTAGCCGAGTGTCAGCGTGATCGCCATGCGAATCGCGTGACGGAATAGCATAGAGTCGGTATGCAGGTTAGCTTTGATCTTATGCCACATTGCCGTCAAAGTGTGAGGATTGGTGTCGTCTAATACGCCTTCTTCGATCTTCTCCGCATCTGGGTTGCTGATATTCGATAGCTGCTTTTCAACCGTTGCTAGATTATTGAATAAGTAATCCAATTGGTTCAGCAGTGATTTCCACTCAGGATTATTCTGTTGGTGCAGATGATTGAGCGAAGACATCAGTTCATCAAGTGCCAACACGGATTTGTCACCATGCTGGTATTCAGCACCGACTTTCAAAGAGCTCGCCACTTCTTTACACGCTGTGGCTTGGGCTTCAAGTAGGTATTTAAAACGGAACAACACGTCAGAACGTTCAAAGTGCTTTGCCAGTTCTTGATAACGATAATGGCTTGAACTTACGCGTTCATGAATATCTTGTGCGATGAAGTAGGTATTAAGAAATCGGTCACTTGGTCCATCAATATGCCCGCGCTTAGATCGGTTGAGTAACGTCGCTTTGCACATGTTGAGTGCGTTAACAGTACTCGCATTGAGTTTGGCTTCAATGATTCGGTGTGGTTGAGGAATCAAGTCTGATACAGGGTAGAAGAGTTCCGCTTTTGAATCGATGTAATTGCCGATTTGATCGAATACCGTTGCAAGGTTTTGCTGCACAGGTTGCATTGGCCATACTATCTGCCAAATCATCGACATGAAGTAGTACCAAGCAGCGCCAGTTAACAGTAGAAGCGGTTGAAACCAAAGGTTGGTGCTCTCGTGGGCGCCGAGCATGGTATAGATGGCAACTAAGAGAGAACCAAACGCGATACTGGCGTATTTTGGGCCAATTGCCCCAAGAATGATAAAGGAGAAGGTTGAAACAAAAAGCCCTATCGCGAACAACCAAGGCGTATCGAAGAGGATCTCGATAGAGAAAGCCGCAACGGCAAAACAGATAAAGGTCAGCGTAAGTGCTTTTAAGCGACCGGTAAAGCTGTCATCGCTCTCAGCAAGAGCTGCAGCAATTACCCCTAAGATCAAAGGTGTGATCAGTGTGTTTTGTCCATAATACCAAGCAGGCACCACTACACCGAGCAGAGTGATGAGAATTAATACGCTGTAATTTATGGTTTTATTTGCCCAATAGAGGCGTAATTTGGCTGAAAAGTCCACAGTCGCTCGCTTGACACACTAAAAACCATAATCCTAACAGAAATCAAGCACAAGAATTTGATACTTATCCATAATTACCCGTAGGTGGTCATGAAAGCGTCGATAAGAGATGAGATATTATTAATTCTCATTGCATCATGATATAAATTCAATATTCCCAATTAAGAGCACACTCCAATGCAGCTAAGCGCTAACAAGACTGCACAATTTTTTATTCAAAATGAATATCATCAGGTTGAACTTGATGGTTCACGTCTGCTGTTGTCTTCAGTAGGCAGTGAAGAGCGTATCCCGTTTACTATTTGGAGTGGCAAGATCGCAATAAAGCGCGGATTGTTTTGGGGATCACTACAATTCTTTGCTAATCAACAAGACGGAACACAGCGCAGTTGGTTAGTGCAAGGCTTACCTTGGGAGCAATGCCGTCAATTTGCACGCGCTTCGGTTGCTGCTTATCAGAAGTGGCATGATATCCAATGTGAACAATTGGCTGAGCACGTTCCTCAGTGGGAAGCTGAATTAACACGTCTTGAGCAACTTCCTGCTTTTCTGCCGCATTCTAAGGTCAACACTTGGGTTGATATGGTCAACTCTGGCCTAGAGAGTATGACGATGACGCTAGAAGAGGCCGCACAACGTATGCCAAACCGCATAGCTAGGATGCAGCCATGGTTATCTGAAACGGAAATCAAGCAAGCAGAAAGAAACCAGCAATGGTTAGAGACCGAGCGAAAAAACTGGGAAGTGTTGTTTGCGCAATGTGAGTCGTCGCCACTGAACTTGTCGCAGCAATATGCTGTCTTGATGAATGATGATCACAACCTTATTTTAGCAGGCGCAGGCTCAGGTAAAACCAGTGTTCTAACGGCTCGCGTCGCGTATTTATTGCAAAGTCATCAAGCTCAAGCTGAAGAGTTGTTATTGCTCGCCTTTGGTCGTGAAGCAGCAGAAGAAATGAAGCAGCGCCTCGACAGTAAAATTGGTTTATCAGCAGAGAAGGTACAAGTCAGCACCTTTCACCAATTGGGTTTAAAGATACTGAATCAAGTTGAACCCGAACGTGTGGTTATTTCTCCGCTTGCTTTAGATGACAATCAACGCCAAGCATGGTGTATTGATTGGTTGAAAAAGCACTGGATGACGCCAACCAACTTCAAACGTTGGCAAAAGCACTTGTCTAAATGGCCAATCGCTTATTTAACAGGTGATGATGAGCTCGGTAGTCATGTTTCAAACCTCAAGCTGATTGGTTGGCTTGAAAAGCAGCTTGAACAGTTGAATGCGTCGGGTTTAACGAAAAAAGAAGTGCAGCAACAGCTTATTGATCATCGTGACTATACGCGCCTTAACAGCGAGCTTTCATTGTGTTGGCCATGTGTAACAGCGTGGCAAAAGGAACTGAAAGAACAGAATCATATCGACTTTTCAATCATGATCAGTCGAGCGACTCAATATGTCGAGAAGGGTAAGTTTATCTCGCCTTGGAAGTTCATCATGATCGACGAATATCAAGATATCTCTCCTGATCGCCTTGCCTTGGTAGAGGCGCTGTGTAACCAGTCGAAAGCGGAGCACCAAGCGTCTATTTTTGCCGTGGGCGATGATTGGCAATCCATCTACCAATTTGCGGGCGCAGACGTTGATTTAACTACAGGGTTTAAAGATCGTTTCGCGAGTTCGACGATTCATCATCTGGATACCACGTATCGCTTCAACAATCAGTTGGGCGCAGTAGCCAATCGCTTTGTACAAGAAAACCCAATTCAGATTCCGAAAGAACTGAACAGCTTTAAGCAACAAAAGCAAAAGGCGGTATACAGTGCACCAAGTAAAGAGGTTGAGAAGATTCTTGATCAACTGAATCGTCAATCTAAAGGTAAAACTAATAAGTCTGTATTACTGCTTGGTCGTAACCACTATCACAAGCCAGAATTATTGGACGACTGGAAGAAGATTTTTACCTCTATTGATATCAACTTCATGACTTGCCATGCGAGTAAGGGTAAAGAAGCGGACTTCGTCATTATTCTGTGTGTTGACGAAGGGCAGTTCCCTACGAAGAAAAAACAGCTGCATATTGATGGTGCATTGACCGAATCATCAGATGCCTTCCCTTATGCGGAAGAGCGTCGTCTGTTCTATGTAGCAATGACGCGAGCGAAAGAGAAAGTATGGATCACGCACAGTGGCGACGGCTCTGGTTTTGTGCAAGAGCTGCATGGTTCTGACTACCCAGTCGTTCGTAAAAAGTGATGTTATTTGACGCGATTGTCTACTATTAGATCTTCAAGCCCTGACTTACTTTGACAAGGCAGAGGTATAAAGCAGAAGGAATCCGCTATGGAACACGGTTCTATTAACTATATTGAATTTGCTGCGAAAGACATCGCCGCAACTAAGGTGTTTTTCAGTCAAGTGTTTGGTTGGGCCTTCGAAGACTATGGTCCTGAATATTCTGCTTTTGAAGGTAAAGGCTTAATGGGTGGGTTTTATTTGGCGGATTTAGCGTCTAATGCAGAAAATGGTGCTGCACTTATGGTTTTCTATAGTGATGATCTTGAGCAAACCGAGTGCGATGTGATTGATGCTGGTGGTCAGATAAACCGCGAGATATTTAGCTTTCCTGGTGGTAGACGTTTCCATTTTAGAGAGCCAAGTGGCAACGAGATGGCGGTGTGGAGTGATAAGTAGAGAGAGTCACTCCACTGTTTATAACTGAATGTTTATTGTCTGATCATTAAAACAAATAAAAAGCCCTACCATGTCGGTAGGGCTTTTGCTTATGGCTTAAATAATAACGTTTTCTTAAAACTGCTGTTTTGGCTTATATCCTATGACAACAGTACTTAAGCTTGGTTTATCAGTACGTACGTTATTGGCTACGCACTTGTTTTAATGACTCTAGGTTGGAGCGACTTAGAGGTCGACCATAATAGTCTTAGTCGTAATCCCGCCTTGGTCATCGATTATCTTCAAGGTCACCTCGTGTTTTCCGTATGAAGGGAAAATAGAAGTGTATGTGCGACCTCGTTTCACTTTTCCATTTGGTAGCGTCCATTCAGTATCAACAATACGACCGTCATTGTCTGAGCTTGTTGACCACATGGTTACCCAGCGTCCTAAGTGGATGTACTTCGCACTTGCTTCCGGTAGGGCGTTTGGAGATTCGACAATCACTACAGAGCTAAACGAATCAGTGGCCCCTTTGTCGTCGACAACAGTCAAGCTTACCGTGTAATCACCGGCTCGCTCGTAAGACCAAGTTGGTGTCATTTCGTTACTTGTTGCACCGTTACCAAAGTCCCATAGGTAGCGAGTAATCTCGCCGTCTTGGTCAGAACTGAAGTTGTTTGCAGAAACATGCAAACCAGTAATATTAAGCTCGAAGTTCGCAGTAGGGGCGATGTTGTGCTGGCTTACTTTAGATAAGCGAACCACACCGTATTCGTTGTTGTCACTCTGATTGACAATATCGACTGCTAAACCAAACTCCGTCAGTATACGTCCTGAATCAGGCGCTTGTGGAGACGTGTAATCTTGGTCGTCAGAGAAACTAGCATTGCCAAGCAAACTGCTATCTTCAAGTACATCATTGTCGCTGTTTACAAGACGCATTGGAGTATGATCTTTGAGTGAAAACGCAGCATCACGAACTTGGTAACGAGTTTGAGCAACTTCGCCTGAGTTTTCCCAGACCATGGCATTTTGGTCTGCGTCTACAACACCTAACCAACCTTCACCTGGGTGCTTGCCTACCCAGTTATCAGTCAGCGACTCATCTACGTACCAAATGATCAGACCCGGATCGAATGACATCAATTGACCCATGCGTTTGATGTTAGCTAGGCCTTCATCAACGTCCATGTGGCTGCGCCATTGCAGTAAGTAGTAGTGCTGAGCTTGATGGAATCCATTACTCAGCTTGTAACCATTAAGGGCGAAGGTGGAGTTGCTTTCACCATCGTCTATCTCGGTTACTTCACCATCGACAACCACAGCAATGTTATCCAGATAGAAACCTTCCATCGCCAAGCCACCGTCTGTGATGTATTCAAACGAAAGCTCTACTTCTTGGCCTGCCCATTGTGAAACGTCAAACTCAGCATCAATCCAGCCGCCAGACTCACCACCAATCGCAGGGACTAGGCCCGTGTTGTATGGGTCATCCATTGAGGTGATGTTGCCTGCGATGACTTGTCCGTTCACGAGTACGCGTGCAAAGTCGTAATCTTTCTCGATTTGGTACCAGGTTTTGAATGAAAGCAGCGCTGAATCACCTGCTGGAATCTCCAACTTACGAGTCATGCTGTTTTTCAGGTCATCGCCTTTTTGAGAGTGGAAAGAGTACTCACCAGCAAACGGTTTCAAACCCTCGATTTGTTTCTCCGGAAGATCCACTTTAATCATGTTCGGACGGCTGTTATCTGTAGTTTGGAACAGCGTATAAACCTGTGGGTTGTCTTCTAGGTCATCAATCGAGATTTGATCATCGTTAACCCAACGTCCACCAATCGATTTTTGTAGGAAGTGCTTTGCCCAAGAGCTGAATGCTGTTGGTTGTGTGCCCCCAATTTGACCAGCCCAGCTGCCAGAAGACATGATTGACCAGTAAGAAACAGGTTCACCCTTACCTGTGTACTGAGTGTCGTACTCGTCAGGTAATCCTAAATCGTGACCATATTCGTGAGCACAAACACCAGCTGCGGCATCGATCGGTTGAATCGTGTAATCGAACGCCGCGTATTGGCCGTTAAAGCGGTCTGGAAGCGAGCTAGAGGTGCCTTCTAGCACATGAGTGCGACCAAGGTTGAATCGGTGAGACCAAATTGCATCGGGGCCCAGCACACCACCACCGGCTTCTTCGCCCACGGATGCGTGGAATACCATTAGGTGATCAATCACGCCATCGGGTTCGCGGAAATTTCCGTCACCGTCATAATCGTAACGATCTTCGATGTCGTAATCGGCTAAGTTGATGCTCGGATCTTGAGCCAACTGATTGAGCGCTTCGCGAACCAGTTCTTGTGCGTTCAAGTCATTGTCGGTAGTCGGGGAGTTGCCACCATAGAAAGACGCAGGCTTAGAGGCGCGATACCAACCCGCAGCTTGGCCCGCAACGCTATAACTATCGCCCGATTCGCTTTGGTAATATTGGCGCATCGAGATTAGGTTTTCGCCATTTGGCCCTGTGTAACCCGAGTTTGAAAACAATAATTCTTGATAATGTTCTGGGTTGTAGCTCTCGTAGAGCATTTGTGTGTGCTCTTCGGTTAGCCTGTTGTCATCCCAGTTCAAATCCGGGAAATCGACTAACAGCGCGAGCACTTTGTCGGTTCGCTTGGTGCCGACTTCCAAAGCAAAGACGCTCGCTTTTTTAATGCCAGACCCTTTTTCGATGGCTTTGAGTATTTTCGCTCGTTGCTCTAACGCTTTTTTACCGAATTGAGCATCGCCTTTAAAGCCAGAGTTGATCTTGTTCTTTAAATAACGGTCAAGAGCATCGTGTTTTGCAATCTCGCTTGCATCTTGATCGACTAAGCCTTGTCTCACTAACATTTCAATCAGTTTGTCTTCATTAACAACACCTAAATCAATCGGTGTTTTAGCATAACTACTGACGCTAAATAGAGTAAGCATTGCTGAAGCTAGCAATGTTTTTCTCATTATCTTCATTACATTTCCTTTTTGTATTTCCATGTCGATATCAGAATCAACTCGCCTTATTCAGAATGATTGTCCGAGTTTGGCTTAATACACTCTTTTGGTGTTTTAGGTATCTGACGTTTATTAGTTAACTCGTTTTTGCTTTCTATCTTATTTTTTAAATCAAACTGACTGCCTTTCACTTGCTTTGCATTGAGATAGATACGCAAAGCTTCGCGGTTGTCCTCGTAGGTTAAGCCTGGACAAATAACGCCTCGTTCAATCAATGACTTGAGCAACAGTCCATCATTCTCAATGGTGGAAGCCTGTGACAGTGAGGAAAAAAGTAGAACCATTAAAGCCATTGTTTTGTGTGACATTTTTGTATCAAGCTATCGGTTTTGATTATGTAACAAAATATATTTATAAAATTAACCAATCAAACTGATAATTATCACAAATCATTATCCGTTCCGGTTTCAACATTAAGAGTTAATATAAAACAAGATCTGCTATTTATTTTATTGTCAGCTATTTAATGAATTTTGACGCATTAATAGTTGATAGTATTAATAGTTAATAACAATGTTAGGATTATGGTTATCATGCTGGAGGGTGCTTTATATAAGGTGTCGGGTATTAATTAACTAACGCGATGTTCTATATTTTAAGTTTAATAAATGCACGTAATAATTGAGTTTTTAGTAAATAATCACTCTCAAATTATTTTCACGAGAAATATCATCAATTAGTTGTTCAAGCATGATTTAAAGTGCTTCACGAAGGGGTATTTGACGTTTGAACAGCGATACGGGGTGATAGAAGAGAGAAAAGAGCCCAAGTTTAGGCTCTTTTGTAACAGGTAAGCGAGTGTTTAGCGCTTCTAAGATTGGGATACATCGCGATAAAAGTATCGCTCACAAACACTTGGGTTGATACGCTTGATGGCGTTAGATATCAAGGCGATAACGAGTACTGAGAATACGAGCCTTCCCCAGAAGATAGTGTAGAAATCGGCTCCTATCAGTAGGATCACCAAAGTATCCTCTATCAGACTGTGGAGTAGGTTGAGCAACATGATCGCTGTGAATACGTCTCTTGCGGAGATGTGTCCCTTTTTCGCTTCATTGATTAATAGTCCTCCCCCAAACGAAAGACCAAGAGTGATACCTATGATGGTTAGGTTAGTCGCGTCTTTGCTGATTCCCAATAACCTCAAGAATGGTCTCAACATGACTGCCATCAGTTTTTCAATTCCGACAAGCTTTAAAATCTTGAGTAGCAGTAATAGCGCTGAGATCACCATGAAGATAACCGCAAAACTTTTAAGCTGATCCAAGGCCCAGGTTAGGTAGCTGGTATCCGTTGATACTTCCGGTCGCCAAAGCACAGTCGCGGGGTAGTTGAGTAAGTCGCCATATTGGTAGCTGAGATTCAATAGCCATGCTAATACCAAACTGCCGCCGACTCTGACTGATAAGGTCGCTAGCCAACTCACGCCTGCTTTTTTGGCTATCGCACCTTCGATTGGCAGTGAATGGGCGAGAAGCATCATGCTGCCTAATACGGAGGCTTGAGTGACAGTAAGGGGAACATCGGAACTGATGAGAATGATTAACCCAGCATAGATGTTAGTGAGTATGGTGGTTGCCCATACCAAGCCCATCTCTTTTGGTAAGCCAACGCTTTCCATTATAGGGCTTAACCATTCGCTAAGAATCACGATACCGCCGAGCTCTTCGATCACTTTTATCACGATGATGATTGGAATCATGATTCGAAAAAGCGTCGAAGTGACATCGAAAATCTCTTTAAGGAGTTCTTTAAAAAATTGATAAGTGAATTTCATTGTTACGACCATTATTAGATTGTGTTGTATGAGAAGATCTTATCGCGGTTGTTGTGATCGTAATTTTGAAATTGCTTTCTAAAGTTGCGTAATATTTTTTAATTATCGTAATATTAGAAATTATAAGTCACAAAACTATGGCCCTAAGAAATTATGGAAATAGACCGTATAGATAGAAGTATTCTGGTAGAGCTTCAAAAGAACAACCGAATTCCTAATCAGTCGCTGGCAGAGATTGTTGGCTTATCACCGCCGGCTTGTTTGAAGCGAGTTAAGCGCCTGAGAGAAGAGGGCGTGATCGTGGGTGATGTGTCTATCATCAATCCTGAGCTTACTGGCAGTAAGATGACTTTGGTTGTGTCTGTGGAAATGGAGCGAGATCGAGGGGATATCTATCAGATATTTCGCCACTCTATTTCGAAGGCTGCGGAAGTGACTCAGTGTTACCAGATTTCCGGCAGCTTTGACTTCATGCTGATTGTTACGGTCAAAGACATCCAAGCTTATGAAGATTTTGTTGAGCGGGTGCTGCGTAAAGACTTAAACATTCGAAAGTTCCACACCTCTGTATCAATGAGAACGGTGAAGTTTAGTACCGCAGTAAACTTAGATGAGTAGTAACCGTTAGATTGAAGATACGTGATGCGTTGAGCTTTGTGAGGTAATTGGCTTATTTTTGTTTAAATAGCAGGCATTTACACGAAATGTGATGTTCACATTTTGTCATAACTTTAATAATTGTATATATTCCTCGCCTAAAATAATAATTAGCAAAAGTTAATATAATGACTGTCAGTTTATCTTCTCAATCTCGTGAAACGCTTCTCAGCGAACACGAACAACTTGTATCAACGACGGATCTCAAAGGCGTGATTACTTACAGTAATGATGCTTTTTGCCGTATTGCAGAATACAGCCAGCAAGAGTTGCTAGGGCAACACCACAATATAGTAAGGCATAATGACATGCCGAAAGCCGCTTTTGCTGATATGTGGGTTAACCTAAAGCAGGGTAAAGCTTGGCGTGGCATCGTTAAAAATAGAACCAAATCTGGTGGATACTATTGGGTCGATGCTTACGTCACGCCGATTTACGAGAGCGGAAAGGTGAGTGGCTACCAATCTGTACGTGTTAAGCCTAAGAATGAATGGATACAAGTTGCCGACAAAGCCTATCAAGGCTTATTGAAAGCTGAAAAATCTGGCCGTCAATGGTCATTACAGATCAGTGATAGTGTTCGCTATGCCGTGTTATTGGGCTCTCTGGCTGCGCCTCTGATTTCAAATCTTGTCGAAGTAGGACAAGTATCTCAATGGCTTCTTAGCTTGCTACCGGTTTCTGCATTAGCTCTGCTTTTCCGACAAGAGCTGATTGATACTCCCTTACAGCTGAAAAAACTGCAGTCGAAATTCGATAGTGTGAGCCGCCTGGTTTATTCGGGTAACAGCAAATTCTCAGTGGCCGATTTTCACTTAAAGCTGTTATCTGCTCGAATTCGCACGGTACTCGGCCGTATGACCGATTCTGCGAAACCACTGCAAGATTTAGCCGATAATCTGAATGCCACATCATTTGAAGTTTCAGAAGCGTTAGATCAACAGACAAAGGACATTCTACAAGTGCGTGAAGCAACGGAAGAGGTTGAAGTCACGGCGAATGAGGTCTCTTCTCGTACTGAAGAAGCGCATCAGATTGTTGATGTAACTCTACAAACCTGTGCGGGTGCTAAAGAGAGTATTAACCAAACTCACCGCAACCTTGAAAACCTTGCTTCACAGGCTGAGAAAGCAACACATACGACGTACCAGCTAAGCGACCAAGCGCAAAGCGTCAGTAAGATCATGGAAGAGATCGGCGGTATTGCCGAGCAAACCAACTTGTTGGCATTGAACGCAGCGATAGAAGCAGCGAGAGCGGGCGAACAAGGTCGAGGTTTCGCTGTAGTTGCAGACGAAGTCCGTGCGTTATCCGGTCGAACATCTAAGGCGACGGTTCAAATCAAAGAGAGCATTGATACCATGCTCGCAACGATTGAAGGCTGGCAAAAAGATATTCTGGCAAACAGAGAACAAACAGACGCGTGTGGCGATGTAGCCAAGGTAAGCTCAGAACGCTTATCGGAAGTTGAGAACCTGATGCAATCGATGAACGAGTTGATGCAGTCGGTAGAAAATTCTGCGCATAAACAGCGTCAACTATCGAGTGATGTAAACCTCCATATGCAGTCTATCGCTTCGACCGCAGAGCAAAACTTGGTTGCGACGCATTCCGTGAAAGACCATTCCACAGAACTCAAAGAACAAGTAAACGAGTTTTATCAGCTAGCTAAACGTTTTGAAGAAAAATAACTGTCAGAGCTAGTTGGAATGAGAAATAAGAGAAAGCCTTGCGAAATTAGCAGGGCTTTTTTGTGGCTCAGTGTTTCGTTTTGAAAATCTTTGAAACATAAATAAAACACCGTTCAATTACGGTTAGGTTACACTTCTACTATTCCAATCAAATTTTGAGTTACTGAGATGCGCCCTCTTATTTTTACCGTTTTTTGTTTCAGTCTTATGAGTTTCCAAAGCTTGGCTTCAAAGGGTTCTCACTATCTCTACACGGGATATCAGAACACACGAGTCAGTGATGATGGTTTTCAAGATTACTTTGAAGGCTCTTACAACAATTCCGGCAGTAAGCAGCTTTACGGTGGCTATCTCGGCGGCAATTATGCGGTAACAGATTCTCTGTTTTTTGGTTTCGATTCTTCAAAGACGACACGATCTTCAACGACCTTGTCCGATCTGTCTATTCAATTGGGTTGGTACCATTCGGTCACTCAACAGGTTGAACTGTACGCAGCTGGAGGCGTTAACTGGGTGAAACCTAAGAGACGCTCTTCGTGTCGCAATGACAGCATTCTTGATCCATGTAACAGGGAAACCAACAAAAACTACGATGAAGGGTTTATCGGTGAAGCAGGTGCAGTGGTTTCGATTAACGAACGTTGGTCAGTGCAACCGTTTTACAGTTATACAGATACCTATGAACATGGTGTAAATAGTTTGGGGGTGGTTAGCTCAGTTGAGGTGATCTCATGGCTCGCTATTGATGCGGGGTATGATCATACTTATAGCAAGAATTTAAGACAGAATACGATTCGAGTAGGAGCGCGGTTTTCGTTCTAACGGTAAAAGTTTACAGATACAAATAAGCCCTACTCAAAAGAGTAGGGCTTTCTATTATGTGCTTAGAAATCAGCTAACTGATTAGCCAATTAAGCTAGAAGCTCTTTTGCTGTGTTTACTACGTTTTCAGTAGTGAAACCGAACATCTTGAATAGCTCGCCTGCTGGTGCAGATTCGCCAAATGTTGTCATACCGATGATCTTGCCGCCGAAACCAACGTACTTGTACCAGAAGTCAGCGATGCCAGCTTCTACAGCGATACGTGCAGTCACGTCAGATGGAAGTACAGCCTCACGGTATTCAGCGTCTTGCTTATCGAATGCGTCAGTTGCAGGCATAGAAACTACGCGTACTTTCTTACCTTCAGCCGTTAGTTCAGCAGCAGCGTTAACCGCTAGCTCAACTTCAGAACCTGTTGCGATTAGGATAAGCTCAGGCTTGCCTTCACAATCTTTCAGGATGTAACCACCCTTAGCGATGTTAGCTACTTGTGCTGCATCACGATCTTGCTGTGCAAGGTTTTGACGAGAGAAGATAAGTGCAGAAGGACCATCTTTACGCTCGATTGCCAGCTTCCAAGCAACAGCAGATTCAACTTGGTCACATGGGCGCCATGTGCTCATGTTTGGCGTTAGACGTAGAGAAGCGATCTGCTCAACTGGTTGGTGAGTTGGACCATCTTCGCCTAGGCCGATAGAATCATGCGTGTAAACTTGGATGTTCTGAGTTTTCATCAGAGCAGCCATACGCATAGCGTTACGAGCGTATTCCATGAACATTAGGAACGTTGCGCCATATGGTACGAAACCACCGTGCAGAGCGATACCGTTCATGATAGCCGTCATACCGAATTCACGTACACCGTAGTGGATGTAGTTACCAGAGAAGTCGTTTGCTTCAAGAGACTTAGAACCAGACCACATAGTCAGGTTAGAAGGCGCAAGGTCAGCAGAGCCGCCCATGAACTCTGGTAGCATAGCACCGAATGCTTCTAAAGCATTTTGAGATGCTTTACGTGATGCGATGTTTGCTGGGTTAGCTTGAAGATCTGCAATGATTGCGTTTGCTTTCTCTTCCCACTCAGCTGGTAGATCACCGTTTACGCGGCGTTTGAATTCAGCTGCCAGCTCAGGGTATGCTGCTTCATAAGCTGCAAGTTTCTCGTTCCACGCTGCTTCCTTAGCTGCGCCTGCTTCTTTCGCATCCCACTCTGAGTAAACTTCCGACGGAATTTCAAAAGGACCGTGCTCCCAACCTAATTCTTTACGTGTTGCTGCAATTTCTTCAGCGCCTAGTGGTGCACCGTGACAGTCGTGCGTACCTGCTTTGTTTGGAGAACCGAAGCCAATCACTGTTTTAGTACAGATTAGAGTAGGGCGAGGATCTGCTTTAGCTGCTTCGATAGCGGCATTAATAGCGTCAGCATCGTGACCATCTACTGCTGGGATTACGTGCCAGCCGTAAGCTTCGAAACGCTTAGGTGTATCGTCAGAGAACCAACCTTCCACTTCGCCATCGATAGAGATACCGTTGTCATCCCAGAAAGCAACTAGCTTACCAAGACCTAGCGTACCCGCTAGAGAACATGCTTCGTGAGAGATACCTTCCATCAGACAGCCGTCACCCATGAATGCATAAGTGTAGTGGTCTACGATGTTGTGGCCTTCTTTGTTGAATTGTGCCGCAAGCGCTTTCTCAGCCATTGCCATACCAACAGCGTTAGTGATGCCCTGACCTAGAGGACCAGTAGTCGTCTCGATGCCTGGTGCATAACCGTACTCTGGGTGACCCGGAGTCTTAGAGTGAAGCTGACGGAAGTTCTTAAGATCTTCAATTGAAAGCTCGTAACCTGCTAGGTGAAGCAGAGAGTAAATCAGCATAGAGCCGTGGCCGTTAGACAGAATAAAACGGTCGCGGTCAGCCCACTCTGGGTTCGCTGGGTTGTGGTTTAGGTGAGAGCGCCAAAGTACTTCAGCGATGTCCGCCATACCCATAGGTGCACCAGGGTGACCTGAGTTTGCTTGTTGTACGCCGTCCATGCTTAGAGCACGAATAGCGTTAGCTAGATGTTTGCGGTTCATAGAAACTTCCGAATAAAAATTAAGATAAACAAATTGATAAAAGTAGGGGAACTGAACGTTCCCCTATTTGAATTTGGTGAGAGTGATTACAGCTTAGCTGCGATCATGTCTTCTAGTTTGCCTTGGTCAACTGCGAAGTTGCGGATGCCTTCAGCTAGCTTCTCTACAGCCATTGCGTCTTGGTTGTGATCCCATAGGAACTCAGCGTGAGTCATCGCTGCTGGACGCTCTTTAGTGCCGTTAGAGTCGATTAGCTTCTCTACTACTTCGCCTTCTGCTGCTTCTAGGTCTGCTAGAAGTTGAGGTGCGATAGTTAGACGGTCACAACCAGCAAGTTCAAGGATCTCGCCGATGTTACGGAAGCTTGCACCCATAACAACAGTCTTGTAACCGTGGTCTTTGTAGTAGTTGTAGATATCAGAAACTGAGATTACACCTGGATCTTCTGAAGCTTCAAAATCACGACCTTCTTTCGCTTTGTACCAGTCCATGATGCGACCTACGAAAGGAGAGATTAGGAATACGCCAGCTTCAGCACAAGCACGAGCTTGAGCGAAAGAGAATAGAAGCGTTAGGTTACAGTTGATGCCTTCTTTCTCTAGGATTTCAGCAGCACGGATGCCTTCCCAAGTAGAAGCCAGTTTGATAAGGATGCGGTCGTTAGTGATGCCAGCGTCGTTATACATTTTGATAAGTTGACGAGCTTTAGCAACGCTGCCTTCCATGTCGTAAGAAAGACGAGCATCAACTTCAGTTGAGATACGGCCTGGAACTACTTTAAGGATTTCTTTACCGATGTTCACGTTAAGCATGTCGCAAGTGTCTTGAACTTGCTGTGCTTTGTCATCGCTTTGCGCTTTAGCGTATTCGATAGAAGCATCGATTAGAGGTGCGTACTCAGCAATTTGAGCGGCTTTAAGAATTAGAGATGGGTTAGTTGTTGCATCTTCAGGAGTGTACTTGCTGATAGCTTCAATATCGCCAGTGTCAGCTACAACAGTTGTTAGTTTACGAAGTTGCTCTAATTTATTGCTCATTTTGATCATCCTATGTATCGCATAACACCCCTTTTAATGGGAGAGGTGCGGGCATTTGCAAGCTAACTAATGAAGTTCTCAATGGTTGTACCAGTGAGCCAAACTTACATTAATTTAAATTTTTCTCCGAACGAACATTTGCACAGAACATTTGATCGCTCGATGAGTAAATGATGTAGCCATATTTATCCGTTCTAGCACCAAAGTCAACGGTAAATAGTCCTGTATGGTGACTTCAGTCAAATATATTTCGCTCTAGTAATCATGGGGTATGCAAGCAAACGTTTAACGGGCATAGGGTGGTGAATTAATCAACAATAAAACCAAGGCCATCACCGTGAACAAATGTTCCTTGTTGTTACATATGTTCACGGTGTAAACTTGTGTATCACTTGCTGATGCATCGAACATTTGTTCTCAAAGCAGGTAAAATAATTGTTAAATATAGGTTGCGTGGTATATGAGTAAGAATATCCAAGATGTTTCCGAAGAAAACACTGATCTCCTCACTGAAGTGGCAGTTGCTTATTATCAGGATGGCGCGACACAAGAAGAGATCTCTAAAAAGTACTCTATCTCTCGTGCAAAGGTTGGTCGAATGCTCAAGCAAGCCCGAGATGAGGGCATTGTTGAGATCACCGTGAAATACCACCCAGTATTCAGTGCCAAGATAGAACAACGCTTGATTGAGCGCTTTGGTGTGAAACGTGCACTTGTGGCATTAGACCAACCGAACGAAGAGAAGCAGCGACTCCAAGTTGCAGGCTTAGTGTCTAACTATCTAACCAGTACACTGAAAAACGGGATGGTGGTAACAGTAGGGCAAGGGCGTAACGTATCTTCTGTTGCTCATCATACTGGCGTAATTACGCCTCGTGATTGCAAATTCGTGTGCGGTATCGGCGGTATTCACCCAAGAGGCGGTATGTTTAATGCCGACCATATATGTAGGCAGCTAGCCAAAAAATACGGCGGATCTTCCGAGACCTTGTACGCGCCTGCTTATGCAGAGAATAAAGCACAAAAAACGGCATTCATGGAAAATAGCACCGTTAAGCAAACACTCGATCTAGCCCGAAAGGCTGACGTTGCTTTAGTTGGTATTGGTGACATGAGTGAAAACAGTTATATGGTCGACTTAGGCTGGTTTACTGCTGGAGAAGTGGTTCAATCTCGTTTACTCCAAGGTGTGGTTGGTGACTTCGCTGGTTATGACTTTTTTGACGTTCACGGTAAAACTGCAAACACAGTAATGAGTGATCGTGTGATTGGTTTGGCCTTGGAAGAGTTCCGCCCAATAGCGGAAGTTATTGCCATCGCAGCAGAGAACAGTAAACCATTAGCTCTACTAGGTGCGCTAAGAACAGGTGTTGTAGACGTGATTGCTACTAGCGTAAGCAATGCGTTGACGGTACTGAACTTGGACGAGCAACTTAGTGTGAATAAACACAACGGCAGTGAACAGTAAGATATTCACTGCCGTTGAATTCACTATTTGAGTAATCATGGAAATTCCCCCTAATGAAACCAGTGCAATAAGGGGGATAACTATTAGATATGACTCGAATAGTGAATTTGTTCAGCGGTTGAAAGAATTATCACTCTTTAATGTTAAGCCACACTAAAGGAGATAATTATGAAACTGTCATTTATCACAAACGCTATTTCTAGCAACAGTGACCAATCAAGTTCTATCTTTAAACCTAATTCCATCATTGCGCTTAGCTTAATAGCCACGGCTTGTATACTCACACCTACAACACATGCCGATGATAAAGTCGTCGCAGGGTATTTTGCGGATTGGCAATATCTGAATAAAGACAACCCTTATACCGTTGACGACATACCAGCAGACAAGCTCTCACATATTATTTACGCCTTTTTGAGCATGTGTGGTCCTCATAGCGGTGCTGGTGAGCCCGTCCAAAAACAAGTTAAGCAGCAATGTGCAGACAAAGAACCATATACCGCGATTATTGTGGATAAAGAAGCTGCGTTAGAAGTCGATTTCGGAGACGTGGATGTTGACGTCGCCTATAACGGACACTTTGCTCAGTTAGCTCAACTGAAGGCCGACAATAAAAATATCAAAATATTGCCATCATTTGGTGGTTGGACAATGTCTGAACCTTTCCATGCGATGGCGAAAGATCCTAAAGCCATTGCCCACTTTTCAAAAACTGCTGTTGAGTTGATCCAAAAATATGACTTTTTTGATGGTATTGATCTTGATTGGGAATACCCAGGAGGCGGTGGCTTAACCACTTCGCCTTGGAACCCCGAGACTAAACTAACGGATGAGCAAAAAGCGCTAGAGCGTGAAGCGTTCACACTTTTAGTAAAAACAATTAGAAGTGATTTGGACGATCTATCAAAGACGACTCAAAGAGATTACGAGCTTTCAACAGCTGTCGGTGTTGGTCCTAAAGCAGCGCAAATTGATTGGAACGCAGCCAGCCCATATTTGACTAACATGTTTGCTATGACTTATGACTTCCTCGGGGGCTGGGGAACTCAGACTGGTCACACAACAAACTTACATGCCACAGAGCGTAGTTGGTGGGGGATGGGCGCTGATGTCTTTATTAATCAAATGATTGAACAAGGTATTCCTAGCGAGAAGCTCGTCATCGGAGCGGCTTTTTATGGCCGAGGTTGGCAAGGAACAAAAGACTTTGCTGGAGAGTTGCCTAAAGGTGATTTAGTTTCTGAAAAAGGAACGGAGTTTGGCACTGGTGAAAATGGTTACTTCATGTTCTGGGATCTTATGAATAACTACAGCAGCAAGCAAGGTTACGAGTACAAGTACGATGAACAAGCTCAAGCACCTTATTTATGGAACACGGATAAAAAGGTATTCATATCTTTTGAAGATCAGCGTTCTATTAAAGCAAAGGCAGAGTGGGCGAAGAAATCTAAACTAGGCGGCATTTTTACTTGGGAGTTATCAGGAGATCCTTCAGGACAATTGATAGATGTTATGTATAGTGAAATGAATAAATAGCCCGCCACAAAACAAGCATAAGGTAGGTAATTATCCGCCTACCTTATTTACTTTGCTCGTCTATTTTAAATAGAACATTCCGCGTACTCGGTCACCTGTAGATTTAGGTGAGTAGTCAGCTCATCGTAAGGGATAGGGCGAGAAAAGTAATAGCCTTGCATCAAATCACATCCACAGGCCTTCAGTATCGAGAAGTGTTCGTTTGATTCTACGCCTTCTGCTAATACCACCATGCCGAAGTTTTTACCGATAGCGATAATGTTTTGAACCATGGTGAGTGACTGCTGATCGACAGCAATGTTCTCAATAAAGCTCTTATCGATTTTAAGCTCATCGATAGGGAGTGCTTTCAGCATACTGAGAGACGAATAACCAGTGCCGAAATCATCTAAAGAGATCTTTATATTCTTCTCTTTCAAGGCTTCAAACGTCGGCTTCACCAGAGTCACATCTTCAATGAATAAACTCTCCGTAATTTCTAGCGTTAAACAGCTAGGAGAGAGTTGATACCTTTCTAGTGTCGCGAACAAGTGCTCAGAGAATGATTGATGAGAAAACTGACGCACTGATATATTGATCGAAAGCCCAATCTTTTGTTCCGTTGTTCGGTGCAAATGTGCGATCTGCATAATGCTGGACTCAATAATAAAAGCCCCAAGTTTTTGCATTAACCCTGTGTTTTCAGCTACCGGTATAAACACATCGGGTGGAACAAAACCCAATTCGTCATCAACCCAGCGAACGAGTGCTTCTACACCATGAATACTCTCATTTGCTCGAACTAGCGGCTGAAAAACCATGAACAGTGTTTGTTTCTCTATAGCGATACGCAGCCTTTGCTCTATTCTCATTTTGTAGAGGTGAGCATCTTGCATCTCCTTTGTGAAAATGCTGTACGAGTTCTGCTGCTGTTTCGCTTTGTACATCGAAATATCGGCAGAACGTAACAGGCTATCTAGATCTTTTCCGTGTTCAGGGAAGCGTGCCACACCGATGCTGCAACCTAGCAAAAACTGAGCATTTTCAACTTCATAAGGTTGAGAAAGTACTTCAATAATACGCTTGGCGAGTCGTTTAATCTCAGCTTCATTTGACAATGGTGTTAAGAACAAAAACTCATCGCTTGATTCTCGTACTAACAGGCTGAGGCGAGATCGAAACCTCATCAAACGCAAAGCGATCTGTTTGAGAACCTTGTCTCCAAAGTCATGCCCGTGGGTGTCATTGACGCATTTAAAGTTATCTATATCGATAAACAATAGCGAAAACTGCTCAGACTCATCTTCAATCCACTTGTCAATATTTTTACGCATGTACAGACGGTTTGGGAGAGAGGTTAATGGGTCGTGGTTAGCCTGGTAAATGAGCTGGCTACGAGTCCGCTGTTCGTTCTTGGCAATCGACTTAACCAAAAAGTAGAAGCCAAACTGAAGAAAAATAAAGGCAACAAAAAGGATGCTGAACTCTTGTAAAAATATACCATCGACGTGAGTTAGGTCAGTACGTCCTACCACCCATAATTTGTAGTTTGGGATGTATTTTGCGCTCATCAAAGAGTGGTATTGTTCATCGTCGACGACAAAAGAGTAGGTTTCTTGTCCATTCATCGCTTCTTGCACGCTAATGCCGAAGTGTTCAGTAAAAGTGCGCGCAATACGTTGTATGACATCTTTACCTACTGGAGAGGAATACGCACTCACAGATTCGATATCACTTGAATAAAACTGGCGATAGCTGTCTGTTCTGATCAGGCTTAGTGTATTGAAACTTCCGACATGAGCATTATTTTCAAATACGATTGTGGCGTCTAAGCGTAGCCCTGCGGTCATTACAGCATCGGTTTTCTTACCATCGATTGAAATGGATTTTCTTAGCGGAATAACCAAGCTATTCAACGACTCTTGAAAATAGGTACGTCCAAGTACCATGCTACGGCTTGATAGAGCGTCCAAAAAAGAATCTCTCGTTGCCGCGTAATTCAGCAAGTTCTTTTGATTAGCAAGTTGGAGGTTTGAGCTGATCGATAGGTAGTCACCCTCGGTGTTCAACAAGCCAAACGCTGCTATAGCGGGGTGGGTTTCAAGTAACTTGTCTAAAATGGGTCTAATTTGGATAGACGCAGTACGTGTAAAATCAGACTGTTGAGCCAGTTGATGGCCGACCACTTCTAACAAGGCTTCTTGACTGGTCAGTAGCGAATTGACGGAGCTAGAAAAAAGCTCAACCTGAATGTGTTGCTGCTCTGTGAAGTCGTCTCTGTTTGCTTTCCAGTTTGTTACCCCCAACGCGGCGAAAAATATCAGGGTCAGTAGTACGATAAATGCGTACAGCGACCAGATATTTTTCTTAAATAGAGCCATGAGATGCCTTTTGTTGGTTACTACTTTTAATAGGGTGCAAGTGACAAACTATTGGATGCCAATATGATGTCTAAAACTAAGAAGACACATCGATAATGACTAATGATTAAATAGTGTAACGACTACGTTTCGGGATTCTTGAGTAAGAAATTAACATTCATAACAACGATAACGATTAGTGTTTGATTAATCTAAGTTTATTGTTGGCTAATTGCAGAGAGCTCAACCGAGAGTCGTTACGGTATAATAACAAAGAGCTTCTCCTTTTTAGGAGCAAGCTCTTTATGCATGTGCAGTATATTCTAACAGTAGCAGTAAGCGAAGTTGAATTACTTTTTAGTCACGGCGATAGGCAGTTTGTCGTTGGCACCCCATTCTGTCCATGAACCATCGTAAATGCCCATTTCACCTGTATAACCAGCGAGTTTAGCGGCTAACAATATGATGCAGGCTGTTACTCCAGAGCCACAGCTAAAGAACATAGGTTGAGAAGGGGTTAATTCTAGTGCTGAAAAGATATCGACAAGCTCTCCTTGGGGCTTTAATTTGCCGTTGTCGAGTACTTGTGCAAAAGGTAGGCAAATTGAATTTGGTATATGGCCACTACGTAAGCCTTCACGTGGTTCAGGAACTTCTGAATCGAAGCGAGCTTGAGAACGAGCATCTATAATGTTTGCGCTCATGTCACTTGAGTAACCTTCAATTTTCTGAGCATTTACAAAATAGTTGTCTTGAATATTGCCTTCAAAATTACCCGCTTTTATTTCGGTTCGATAGTCAGCCTCGGTCGCGTAACCAGCTTCTATCCAAGCGGGTAAACCACCATCCAAGATATATACATTGTTGTGTCCCATCGCCATAAACATCCACCACGCACGGGGTGAAGCGAAGGTTCCGGAGTTATCGTAAACCACAATCGTACTGTCTCGATTGATGCCAATTTCTTTTGCGCGAGTGTTGAAGTGTTTTTCGGTCGGGAACATGTGAGGAAGCAGAGTGTGCTTGTTACAAAAATCTTTGTCGTAATCAAAACGAATCGCCCCAGGAATCATTTGTCCTTTGATCTTTTCGGACTCATTTGGAATTTGAAATTCGATGCTGGCGTCGAGGATGATGATGTTGTCTTTTTCTAGCAAACGTTGTTGAAGTTGTTCTGGTGAGATGAGTAGCTGATTCATTCTTGTTATATCCATTCTTGTTGTTACTTCGAATACTATTGTTATTTCGAATACTGTTGTTATATCGATGGCTACTGCTCAGCTCGACAGTCAATGAACTGATAGCTGCTTTGTCCGGTTATTTGATTAGTTAATGTATCAAGCGTCACCATAGAATCAATAGGACAGTCTGTGGCAGGAGCGACAGATACACGAAATATTTCCTGGTCACTCGCTTGTAACGTTAGATAACGTCTATGCCCGTCAAGCGATTGGGTGAGAGTGTTAGCTATAACCTTAGCCTTTAACTGCTCTCCGGAGCTTGACGTTATAGGAAAGGAAGTGAGGAGCCAGATCAAGACGGCCCCACAACCTAAGATTAGCAAACCAAATTTCAACGATTTCATTCGCATACGCCTTAAAAGTCAGTACTTAAAATATAAGTTAGGTAGTTTAGAAAGTGAATGTAATTAAAAAGAAACCGAGGCTTCGGTTAGTTGAACAATAAAAAAGTGAGCAATAGTGCTCACTTTTAGTTCTATAGGTTGTCGTGTTGCCTCTGACTACCAAACTATCTGAGAATCACCGCTGGAAACCACTTGTTGCAATGGAGGTTGACCATCGTAAAACCAAATCTCTATCAAGAGTGCTTCATGGTTTACTGGTGCTGCAAAGTTTGAGGCGAACACACCATTGTCTAATGGACCTGCAATTACTTTACTGGAGTAATCGGGCTTCAAAGTTGAGTCATCTCTTGTACTAAAACGGCTGTAAACGGTCACAAAAGAACGGTCTGTCGAAATGCTGCTGATGTCGATGTCGAGATCAAACTGTTCAACAGAGTCATAATTGAATCCGTCAGGTACAACTAAGTCCTCCATTGTAAAAGCCTGTGCCGTCACTGGGCTGGCCGGAGTTGTGGCTGGTGTCGAAGAACTACCGCCACCACCTCCACCGCCCCCACAACCGGCTAGTATCAAAGGAGCTGCAGCCAAAATAACGGCTAGTGACTTCTTCATATTCCAAGAGCTTTGTGCAGACATATTATTTTCCTTAGAGAAGTTGGTTCTCAACTCAACGCTATGATGTTCTCGATTTTGTTTATCTTTGATAGTCATGACGTCTCTCCTTATGGCTCGTAGCATTGGTTGTCTGCTGGTGATGTATACCAAGTCTGGTTATTTTCACCGCCTGACTCTGCATACTGCTTAAACTCTGGGTAAGCAGTTACAATATCCACGTACTCTAGCGGCCATTCCCATTCTTCTGTTGAGGTGATAATTAGAGCCCAAGGGTGGTTTTCTGCTGTTTTGAAATATTTACCTGTTGCGGGGTCGCTATCGTCAACACCGATTCCAGAGTCAAATAGGTTTACCGTGTCGAAGGCTTCGGTAGGTGCTTGGTCTGGTAAGTGTACCTCCCAGCTACGTCCTGGATGTAGAGGTAGGTTATCGCCATGATAGTGGCCTGGTGTAGCGAAGATAAATGGGTCATAAGGCATGTCGGTCCAACTGCTCGTGTCAATTCCATTATCAGCAAGGGTGATACCAATTTGGAAAGAGAATTGTTCATCTTCTTTACATGAACTAACGGTTCGATAGAAATTACATGAAGAGTCAATTTTATCTGTTAGATTCTCAGCGACAATAAAGATAGCTTCACTGCGCCCATCTTCTAAGCCTAAATCGGTGTATACCCCATTGTGTTTCATATAGGAGTTGCCAGTATTGACTGATGATGGAGCAAGATCTGGTAAGCGGACAGCGAACCCGTTTAGATAGCTAGCGCCAACTGCGGCTAGGCGTCCATCAATGGTTGATTTCACCACTTTTCCGTCTTTTAGGATTTCCGTTATGCGATAGAACAGGACAGCATCATTCATATCGTAATCGGCTTTGTACGGCCAGTTATCCTCATAAGCGAGCGTTGCGTATCCAGAAGCACTAGGGAAGTAGCGAGCTGTTGCGCCATCATTTAGTACGTCAACTTGAATATCGACTACCTCACCAGATGTAGAACCACCAAAGTAACTCAAATTGGTCTGTTGACTGAATCTAAAGCGTGCCCATGTTGTGCCAGATAATGCGTTAATATCCACGTTTAGGAACAACTCATTTTCCCCCGCATCTAGTAGGTAATCGGTAAATACTTGTTCATTTGCACCATCGAAACTGCCGTCTTGGTTCCAGTCTATCCATGCTGAAAGGTAACCAGTTGTTGAAGCGTCAATGACGACTTTTGAATCCAACCCGGCTTCAAGTCCTGTAACAAAGCCGATACCACCGTTTACCCATTCGTCATCAATGCCCACGCTCTCATCAGATTGTGGAGTAACATAACCATCTAGGTCAGCATCTGGTGCGTCGGTACCTAACCATGTGATGCCATCGATTTCATGTCGAGGGCCGTTACTTGCTAGTAGAGTGAGGTAACTGTCTGGCGCGTCACCGAAGTCGATATTTGAGTCCTCATCAACAACCGGTGCGTTGGCACAACGTGCCCCATCATTTTGATTAGAGGAAGGTCCATTCGATACAAATTCGACGGCTGGAACTATACCTGCTGCGATATTGGCAGCGTTGTCGGGAGATAGGTTGATTCGGTAAATTTTACCGTCTTGATTTCGAGACACGTAGTAGTAGCCGTTTACATCAAAATAGCCGGCACCGAACGTACCTAACTCACCGGTATCGCCGATGTAGGTTTCGGCTCCTGTGGTTGGGTTGAATTGGTACAATCCGCCCGAGTTATTATCAATACCATATAGAGAGCCATCACTTGGATGGAAGGCAAAATCAGTTAATTTTACAGTTGCTGGGCTACCTGCAATTTTGTTAACTGTCACGGTTGCATTTGGATCTGAATCTAAAGGAGAAAGGTCAACAGTGAATAACCCTTTTCCTGTGCGATAAAGGTAGTAAACATGGTCGTAGACATCGCCGACATAGAAAGTGTGGTCAGTTGGCAATCCGCTTGTGTTGACGACTTCCGCTTGGAAATCTTGACCTAATCGAACTAAGCGTTTGTTAGTTGTGTCATAGCCATAAATATAACGATCTTGGAAATCAAAACCGACACCGTTAATGTTAGCGTTCATTCCCGTGTCATCTTCTAATAGGGTAGTTGAACCTGTAACTAGATTGACTCCCCAAACTTCGACGGGTTTTGACTGAAACAAGTAAGCCTTACTCGGGCAGGTATCAAATGGGGTTGCGTTGGCGACTAGGGGCGCACTCAATAGCAAACTTAACGTTGTAATTCTCATATCTACATCCTTGTCGTGGAAGGTATAGATACTTAATCAAGTTATATGCCATTTTTAACTTGTTGATTTTATTTATTTTATTTTACTGGTGGCTCTATGTTCTGAATATTCTCAAAATGAGAATTCAAATGAAACTGATTACTCATGAAGTGTGTCAATTTGAAATCAAGATTGTATAAACTCAATTCCGAACATAAAAAACCCCGACATCAGTCAGGGCTTGAAGAGTTAGAAAGCAGCTATGTAACTTGTGATTTACTTAGCCACACACCGAACAATTAGGCATCTTCATTAAGTTCATCTCACGCCAGCTGTGTGACATAGCGTCGAGAATCAGAAGCTTACCTTGCTTTGGTTGTCCAAACTTAGCAATAACCTTGATCGCTTCCAAAGCTTGAGCTGCGCCCACCATGCCAACAACGGGAGCCATCACACCAGCTTCGACACAGCTAAGTGCAGCGTTGCCGAATAGAGCGCTCAAACATTGGTAGCAAGGAGCATTTTCATCTTGATAAGTGAACACGCTAATCTGGCCTTCCATACGAATCGCAGCACCAGAAACCAGAGGCGTTTTTGATGAGTAACATAAGCGGTTAAGTTGATTGCGCGTTTCCACATTGTCGCTGGCGTCAAGCACTAACGAGTGTGCTTCGATTAACTTAGCAAGCGCTTCGTCATCAAGCCTGTTATCGACGGTTTCAATTATCAGATGAGGGTTTAATACCTGCAGTGATTCTGCTGCCGAATCGACCTTCTTCTTACCAATGTCGGCATCGGTGTGAAGTACTTGGCGCTGTAAGTTTGAAAGCTCAACAATATCGTCATCGATAAGAGTCAGCTTACCAACACCAGCGGTGGCAAGGTATTGAGCAGAGGCACAACCCAGGCCTCCGGCGCCTAAGACCAATATCGAGCTCTGTTTCAATGATTCTTGGCCTTCAAAATCAAACTGTTTAAGGATGATTTGGCGGTTATAGCGAAGCATCTCTGCGTCAGAAAGTATTTCCATCAGCAAGCCTCGTTAGTAAAGCGTAGAGTTAAACAGTTGAATTTGAACTGTTTCGCCGACTTCTACACGGCCACGTTCACGCTCTAGTACCACAAAGCAGTTCGCTAAGCTCATTGAGCGGAAAGCACCTGAACTTTGATTACCTGTTGTTTCAACAACAAACTGACCATTTTCAATCGAGTAGATGCCGCGTTGATAATCAGTACGACCAGGGCCTTTTTTAAATGCCGACTTAGTTGTCGCTGGAATAGATTCTGGCGCTGTCCACGCAGTGTGACCGGCAAGTTTAGCCAGCATAGGTTGAACTAACACGTACATGGTCATCATTGCAGACACTGGGTTACCCGGAAGGCCACAGAACCAAGCGTTGTCTAATTCACCAAACGCGAATGGTTTGCCTGGTTTGATTGCTAGTTTCCAAAAACCGATCTCTCCAAGCTCTTCAAGAATATCTTTGGTGTAATCCGCTTCGCCGACACTTACGCCGCCAGAAGTGACCACTACGTCTGCCAATTCTTGTGCTTTCACAAAGGTTTCTTTAAGCGTTGCAGGGCAATCAGGAATAATGCCTAGATCAATCGCTTCGCAACCAAACGCTTCAATCAGCGGTTTAATACCATAGCGGTTGCTGTCGTAGATCTGCCCATCTTCAAGAGGCTGACCTAATGGTTTTAGTTCGTCACCGGTAGAGAAGAAAGCGACCTTCGGTTTGTGTGCAACAGTCACATGGCTCACGCCTAGTGAAGCGATCATTGGAATATCACGAGGCGTTAAACGTTCACCGCGGCTAAGAACGATGTCACCTTGCTTGATGTCATCACCGGTAGGGCGAATGTTATTGTTCAGTTTGATACCGTCTTGTTGAATCTCGATACCAGCGTTAGTTTCAGCCGTATTTTCTTGCATGATGACCGCATCGCACCCTTCCGGGATCTTCGCGCCAGTCATAATGCGAATACATGTGTTTTCTGGCCATTCACCTTCAAAAGGTTGACCTGCAAAGGACTTACCCGCTAAAGGCAGCACTTTACCGTTCTCTAGGTCTGCTAAGCGTAGTGCGTAGCCGTCCATTGCTGAGTTATCAAAAGGAGGAACAAAAATAGGGGATAGTATGTCTTCAGCAAGTACGTAACCCAATGCTTCAGCCAATGGCAGTGATAAGGTCGTTTGAATAGGTTTAATTGGTGATAGCAGCTTATCTAGTGCTTCTTCAATTGGCATCAAGCCCGGAGCGTCGCAACAGCCCATAATTGAAATCCTTTGGTCGTTATTATTTTGATTTGGTGGTTGGCAATAAGGATTCAATAATTATCAAATCATGATGGCTCGCCAACGAAATTGCAGCCACTTTAGCATAGTTTAAGCCCCGTAAATAATGACCTCCCTTAAAATATGGGTGTATTTATTCAAAATTACGAGTATCCTTGTTTGCCATCCAGAAGGGGTAATAAAAGAGGAAGTTCAATGTCAGGTCTTAGCGAATCAGCGAAGTTGGTTAAAGATGCGCTAGCAAGCCGCGGATTAGAGACACCAATGAGTCCTAACCAGGTTAGCCGAGAAGAGAAAAAGGAACGAATCGAACACCATATGCGTGAGATTCTAACTCTCCTTGAACTTGATCTTACGGACGACAGTTTGGAAGAAACACCGCAACGTATTGCTAAAATGTACGTGGATGAAATTTTCTCTGGTTTGGATTACGCCAATTTCCCTAAAATTACCGTAATCGAAAACAAAATGGGTGTTCGTGAGATGGTACGTGTAAAAGACATTACCGTGACCAGTACTTGTGAACACCACTTAGTGACGATCGATGGTAAGACAGCGGTAGCCTATATCCCGCGTGGAAAAATCATCGGCCTTTCAAAGATTAACCGTATTGTTCGATTCTTTGCTCAGCGTCCGCAAGTTCAAGAGCGTATGACACAGCAGATCCTTGTTGCATTGCAAACACTACTCGAAACTGATGACGTTGCTGTAACCATGGATGCGGTTCACTACTGCGTGAAATCACGTGGTGTAATGGACGCAACCAGCGAAACAACAACGACAGCACTGGGCGGTATCTTCAGATCAAACCCAGCTACGCGCCACGAATTCTTGCACGGCCTGCGTTAATACGTTTCGTTATTTGATAAGCTCGATTTAGCCTCAGAAAATCGACAACCAAGATTTTAAGCCTCGCACTCTGCGGGGCTTTTTTGTATCTGTAATATGAGTTTTCAGGAGCGTGGATAGGAGAGCCCCAACTCAGTTGTTCCTCCTTCTCAGGGATGACGGAGAATTTCGGCGAGCTTACCTCGGAACATCTTAAGAATACTGGTGATCATTGGTTTATCTGTGTAAGTGTTTAGGTGGAACGCAATCAATAAATTTGGAGCACATACATTCGTCATTCCCTAAAGCGAGGAACGAGCGTAATAGGGAATCTGCTTTTATGCCTGAATTGATTGTGGAAACGGTGGTTGGAAGTAGATGCGCTCTACAGAATCTATAAAGCGCAACTTGGATACAGCAGCTGGTGGAATGCTTACGACAGGTTAAACAAACGCTTTAACTGGTGAACAATACCAGATGGCTTGTTCTCTGCTTGATAGATGTTCAAGCCATCATAAAAACTCGCCATGAACTCAACACGGATTTCGTCGTCTGTGCTTCTTGATAAGCGAGACAGCAGTTTGGCGGTCGCTGCCGCGTGATCGTTGGCTAGGCTATAATCCATCCCAAGTCGACCTTGAATGAACAACCATAAGTGCGTTACTAACTTCAATTGCTGAGCATTGGAGTTTTGAAATTTGTCGCCGTGTTCACTGCCTACTGTACTATCGAAAACGCTTTGCATCGCTTCGCTGGCTTCTTTATTACTCTCAAAGCGATAGCTCACATCGATATGCACTTTTGTTAACAGCCCAAGTAAGGTTTGTCGCTCTGAATTGTCAGGCTTATTCTCACTGGCATGTTTAAAAAGGGCGTGGTTTTCGTCAGTAAATGACTTTAACTCTTTTTCATAGCCAGTCGTCAGCGCTTTCAGTGAATCGAGACCAGCGAGCTGCAAACAAGCTTCGAGCTTAGTTTGGCGCTGAGATTCAGTCTGAGTTTGGATCTCAGTCATTACTCTGTAGCTCTTCCCACGTTACTTCTGCGGATTGCGTGTCGCTGTTAACGAAAGCTGAGTTGCCTGTCAGCATTACAGAAAGATCCATCGTACGTTGTGTCATCGCAGCTAGTTGCTCAATACCATCGTTGTCTAGACGAACGATTTGAGCTTTTAGGTAACCGAATTTACCTTTGTTTTGCTCCCACCAAACATTCGATTTGGTGTTGAAGCTGAATACGCTTACTGACTTAGATAAGCGAGTTGCTTTCTTAACGCGCTCTGGGTCTGGTTCGCCAACATCAATCCATTCTAGGATTTGGTCATCTAACGACTTCTGCCATAAATCGGGTTCTTCAATGCTAGACAACCCTTTAGTGAACTCAAGTTCAGGAGATGCATTGATACAGAAAGCCATGATTCGAGCCATCATTCGCTGTTCTGTTTCAGAAGGGTGTTGTGCAACTGTTAGATTGAAAGAGTCGTAATAGTCGCGATTCATATCGGTTAATGAGATACGAAACTTATAGATTGTCGGTTTAAGAGCCATTGAGAGGGTGTCTTAGGTAGAAATAGTGAAGGGGAATATTACCTTAAATCTCTGAATAGCGGGTAAAAAAATAGCCAGCAGAGGCTGGCTATTTTTAGAAAGCTTTAAAATACTGAATTAAAGTACTTTGATGCTGTCAGCTTGTGGGCCTTTTTGACCTTGAGATACTACGAACTCAACTTTTTGGCCTTCAGCAAGAGTTTTGAAACCGTCGCCTGTGATAGCAGAGAAGTGTGCGAATACGTCTGGGCCGTTTTCTTGTTGAATGAAGCCGAAGCCTTTAGTTTCGTTGAACCATTTTACTGTACCAGTAACTGTGTTAGACATGATGATATCCTAAAATTAAATTTTATTTTGAGCCAATGTGGCACTGATAGCGCGGAAAAGTTTATTGCTATTGCGTACAACACCACGGGGTTACTAGTAATCCAACGAAATGTTTATATACAAAGAACTTTCTTTCTAGCCGAGTGAAGTCTAAATCAAATCAGGGGATAGTCAATCGAATCCATAGTGAAAGGTTGCAGAAACTTGGGGGTAGTCAAACTTTGCATTCCTTAAATATCATAGAGTTACAGTTGTATGGTGATTTGTTGTAGTTTTTGTGAAAAAGGTGGTCGAAATTGATGGTGAATTTGGAGTAATTGCACTGTTTTTGCGAATTGTTTTTTGTAAATCAAAAGCCGCTAATTGGATGTTTAGCCCGCTTTAACGGCTTGTATTTATAAATTTAGTTGTAAGGTAAATGTCTTTACGTGAATGAACTCTGACTACTTTTTCAAGCGGTAAAGGTTGCCATTATCGGTGCTGAAGAATATGTCGCCGCTTGGTGATGTTTCGATGTCTCTTATCCTTTCCCCTAAGTCCTCTAAAATGCGCTCTTCTTTTATTGCCTCACCTTGCTCGTTGACTGTGACGATATTGATGTGGGTAAGTTTTAGTGCCCCTGCCAACAGTTTGCCTTGCAGTTCTGGGTACTTTTCGCCTTGGTAGACAATCAAACTTCCCGGTGCGATTGAGGGAATGTATACCTTTTTAGGTGCTTCAATGCCTTCTTTGGTTTCCGAATCACCAACGCTGATAGGGCCCCAATACTCTTTACCATGTGATGTCACCGGCCAGCCATAGTTAGCGCCTGCTTTTATTAGGTTAATTTCATCACCGCCACGGGGACCGTGTTCAATAGACCAAAGTTTTTGACTTGGGAAATCATAGAAAAGCCCTTGTGGGTTGCGGTGACCGAAACTCCAAATCTCATCGAGAACTTTGTCGTTATTTATGAAAGGGTTGTCGCTTGGTATGCTCCCGTCAGCATTTAGCCGCAATATCGAACCAGCATGGGTTAAGGTATTTTGACCATTGTCTCGGTCACCACGGTCGCCAATGGAAAAGTACAGATGACTATCATCAAAGGTAATGCGGCTCCCAAAGTGACGACCTGTGTCGGTTCTCGACTTGGAGACAAAAACATCTTGCCAATTGGACACTTCATTATTTCTGTAATTAGCAGAAGCCAGTGTCGTTACGCCTTCACCATCGACGTCTTTACTGTAAGTGACGTAGAACTTCCCGTTTTCAAAAGGAGAAAGCGCGATATCCAATAATCCACCTTGGCCTTTACTCCAAACATTTGGCAGCCTGAACAGTGTGTTTTGGTCGCCCGTTTTTAAATCAACGTATTTAATGACGCCTGATTTTTCTGTGACTAGCATGGACTTATCATTGATATAAGCCAACCCCCAAGGGATCACGAGACCGTCTGTGATCTTCTCTGCCTGCCACGCAAACGCTGGGGTTGAAGCAATGACGCCTGATACGATGATTGCAAGTGCAGAAGAACGAATACGATGAGGAGTGTTCATTGAAGTCCCTTGATTGTCATGACGTTGTATTAGTTTAGCTTGCGGTCGGCAAGTAGGTAGCAGGGTAAGTGAAAAGTCACTATTCACATATTTAGTTCAGTCAGTATTGTATGATTATACAAGCTCACGTATGTTTACCTTGCCAAACTCTAATCGATTCCTTTCGGAGCATCATGAATACCACACCTGCGACATGCTCACTACTTTACGCACCTTCATGTTGTCAGGTTGATGACCCAAGTCTCTTTTTAACCTTGCGCACTGCATCATGAGTCGTCGATTCGATTTTAAATCGATCCTACTTGCGTGTCTGGTCATCAGCATCGGCCAGCTCAGTATGGGCTTGGTGTTTCCCTCTTTACCTTGGATTGCCAAAGACTTTGATGTCTCGCTAGAGCAAGCTCAGCTTCTGGTGAGTGTGTATTTGTTGGGTTTTGGTCCATCTCAGTTTATTTATGGCCCAATTTCAGACGCTTTAGGACGTAAAAAGGTTCTGTTGAGTGGCTTGTTGCTCGCCATGCTTGGCCTGTTGATGATCATATTCTTCAGTCATTCGTTTACCAGCATGGTGTTGGGCCGATTCCTGCAAGGCTTAGGTACGGGCTGTTGTGCTGTGCTTGCTCGCGCTTCAACACGAGATAGATTTAGCGGAGCTGACTTACCATTGGCGATGTCTTATATCGCAATGGTCGCGTCTATTACTCCTCTGATTGCGCCCGTAATTGGCGGCTTTATCAACTTTCATTTTGGCTGGAGCATGGTGTTCATATCGCTACTTGGGTATGTGTCATTGGCTTGGGTGGTATTGGCGTTC
This sequence comes from Vibrio gigantis, assembly GCF_024347515.1. Classification (NCBI taxonomy): domain Bacteria; kingdom Pseudomonadati; phylum Pseudomonadota; class Gammaproteobacteria; order Vibrionales; family Vibrionaceae; genus Vibrio; species Vibrio gigantis. The sequence goes on along the minus strand of NZ_AP025493.1, from coordinate 617,918 downwards.
AAGTTTAAGGAAACCGTCACTCAGATTTCCGCTATTCCTTCACCGAAAACAATGATCTCCCAATACAAAGAGTTATTAAGCTCTCGGTATTTCATGAGCTTTGCGAGTATCGGTTGGCTTAACTTTAGTTTGATGATCACCACCGTATCCGTGATGCCGTTTATCATGCAAAACCAGATCGGTATGACGTCCGACGAATACGCAATGTGGGCGGTTATTCCAGCATTAGGCATGCTTGGTGGAACAAGCTTATGTAACCGCATTCGCCCTATATTGGGTAACAAGAAAACTCTGCTATGCACACCTGTATTACATGTTACGGCAGCCTTGTGGCTATTCTTTTGTCCACTTGAACCCTTGTATCTCATGCTTGGTCAATTCTTGATGATTCTTGGCAATGGCATCGCGTTACCTTGTGCTCAAGCTTTGGTGATGCTGCCTTACAAAAAGAATGCAGGGGCGGCGGCTGCGATGTCGGGCGGTGGTCAAATGGTTGTGTCTTCGATTGTCAGTATGGGGTTAGTTAAACTTGGCCTAGGAGAAGCGTGGCATTTATCACTTGTCATTGCGTTATTCACAGTGATTACGCTGTTTAATATTCTGCGAGGCTTTAGTAGCCAAGAAGCCAGAGATTCTCAGCTTAGCTAGTGAGTTAAATTAGTTAGCGAATTTAAACAGAAAAGGCCATTGAGGTGATGAATTTCAATGGCCTTGTTGATGTTCAGCGTTTTGGTTTAAATTGCCAGAATATTGGCTATTCGCAGACGACTGCGACTTTCTCGCTTGCGGCTGTGTTAGCTGGGACTGGATGATCGATCAGTCGGATAGGGGATTCATACAGTGCAGACAATGCTTGTTCATCAAGTAACTTATCAGCGCTGCCTTCAAATGCAATTTGACCTTTCTTCAGAGCTACGATGTGTGTGGCGTAACGTAATGCTAGGTTTAAGTCGTGCAGAATTACGATAACACCAACGTCTTCATTTTTGTTCAGTTCAGACAGTAAACCCATCAATTGAAATTGGTGATGAACATCCAGAGCTGATGTTGGCTCGTCGAGGATCAACACAGGTGACTGCTGAGCAAGCAACATCGATACCCACGCACGTTGGCGTTCGCCACCAGACAAATCGTCCGCTAATGCTTGCGAGAATTCAGTAACACCGGTTCTTTCCATCGCTTGTTGGATGATCGACTTATCTTCTGAATTCCACCGGCCTAATGCGCCCCGCCAAGGGAAACGTCCTAAACGCACCAGTTCTTCGACTGTTAAGCCAGCAGAAGCCGGAAGCTTTTGTGGTAAATACGCAACCTTCTTCGCTAAGTCTTTGCTTTTTAATGAAGAAAGAGAAATGCCGTCTAATTCAACGCTGCCAAGATCTGGTGACATCTGTCCTGAGAGCAAATTAACGAGTGTGGACTTACCAGAACCATTATGACCAAGAACGACAGTCAGTTCATTGGTCGGAATCGTAAGGTCTTCAATTGAGAGAATGGTTCGTTGATTACGAACAATTTTAATATTTGAAAGCTGAAACATGTCAGTCCTGTGTCTAGACCAATAAAGCTGCTAAATGAAAGCGGATACTCGTTACTGGTCTTTAAAAATAGAGGGTGTTATTGCGCTGTTTTTTTGTTGTCGGGGTGTCTTGGGCAATCGTCGCAATACTTTCCTGATTCGCATTTGTAGACTAGGCAACAGCTTACTCTAATCAGTTTAAGCATCCCAGAATCGGCATCGACCTTGAGGCTGTCTAAGTGACTTTCAGGTAATTGGCATGCCGCTAACCAAAGCTTAGCCTGTTCAGTGATATAGTCGTTGGCTAGACTTGGTTCGTGCTGCTGAAGTTTTATCAAGCTTGCTAAAAGTAGATCGGCCAATAAATGATTGGTAAACCCCGGACGAATACGTGTCCATTCGCTGATCTGGCTGCGATAAAACTCGGTCAGTGCAAGAATAGCTTCACCTGCTTGTGGAATCAGTTCTTCTGGTGAGCCGTGCTGATGCTCACCATTAAAGAAACGGTAGCCAGTGACGAACTCTTTGTACCTAAATTGGCCTATATTCTTGATATCAGGCAGAGAGTGAAGGCCATAGATAGAAATAAAGGTCACATAGATAGGTTGCCAGCAGACTAAATCCCACGTTCGGGTTAACCAATAAGCTTTACCTGCTTCAGAATGATTTTCTGCTAAGCCATCGTAAACACGTTTGATTTCGATATGGCTCTTATCATTCGTCATCGCAATGCTTTTGCTACTCAGAGAGCCATAACTACCGCTGAGGTAAGGCGTGACTTGTTTAGAGTAAGCGAAGATTTTTTGGTGTAGAGAAGGGGCTCTCCGACGAGTGATAATGTTGTGCAGCTGGGAAAGCATCTTAAACCATTAAATGAGAATCAATTTCGTTATCATAGCGAACATTATCGAGGATAACCATACAAAATGGAGCATACCCTCGGAGAACTCGCTATATAAGATATTTATAAATTGATTGTGCCTTAATCATTTTTAAGTGATAAAAGTCTCTTTAAATGATAAAAGTGTTCCTGAATCTAATATGTTGTTACCACTACCGAGAATTTGAAAGCTTGACTATGAACACACCTGCATTTGACCGTATCAGCCGTGTATTGGCTTATATCCATGCGAACCTTAGCTCGACACTATCGCTAGAAGATATTGCCAAACAGAGCTGTTGGTCTCGCTGGCAGCTGCAAAGAGTATTTCAAGCTGAAACGGGACTGACCGTGGCAAACTACGTCAGAGAACTAAAGTTAAGCCAAGCGGCTGAAGAGTTGTTGGACAGCAAAGAGCGAGTGATCGATATCGCGCTTGAACTCGGATTCAATTCAGAAATTAGCTTTAGTCGTTCGTTTAAGCAGATGTTTGGCTCAAGTCCTAGCCAGTATAGAAAAGCGGGCAAAAGAGCAGGCCTTAGAAAACCGATACAAGTATCCGAAACGGTAAGTGCTGCTGATAACGGCCCACTCAGTTTTGTTGAAGTTCGCATTGATGAAAGAGAGTCATTCCTTGTTAAAGGCATCACCTCGGAAATCAGCGGCTTGTTTTCACTGACACAAGACTTTGCACAGAAAGTTCCTCAATTATGGTCTCGCTTAGAAGGGCAGGTAACGCTACCTGATGAAAATGCCTACCAGTTTATTGGCGTTGTCGATCTTACCCAATCTTGCTTTGATGGCACTAACATTCACTATTGGGCTGGAGTAGAGCTTAATGATGAGATCTCAATTCCTCAATTGCCGAGCATTATCTCTGATAAATTAGAAGTATTGACCATTCCAAAGCAAACCTATGCCGTAGTTAAGCACTGTGGCCCGATTGAGAACCTTAGGCATACTCTGAGCTGGTTTGTATTGAATTGGTTACCGAGTTCTGGCTATAGAGGTGTCGATGGCTACGAGCTCGAAGTATACCCATTAGCCTATCAAGCTCATGCCACAGATGCTGTCATGGAATACTGGGTTCCTATTATCAAATCGTAGTCATATCTGGACTTAGCGTACCTTTACAAAGCCTTTCACTTAATAAGGTCAATTGTGTTTTTAATCATCAATTGACTCTTTTTCGTTATAAATCGGCCAAGTTCTTTTTCAACTTGCACCAAATTGTTAATTATCCCATCTATAGATACATACAATGCAAATGAGATTTATTATTATTTATATTAAGTATTGGTACCGAGGGAATCATGACCACTCACACTCGTTTTAAGTATTCATCACTTGCAGTTGCGTTGCTGACTGCACTTTCAGCGCAAGCTATGGCGGAAGAGACCGTTACAACGGCAGATTCGAATGTAGAAACTGTTACGATTATGGGTAAAGCCTATCGTAATACTGCAACGAAAACTGTTTTAGCTCCTGAGGAGACACCGCAGACTCTTAACGTTATCGAAAGTGAAGAGATGGAACAGCGTGGTGTTAAGTCTGTTATGCAAGCTCTTCGATACGCACCTGGCGTTTCAACTGAGAACAAAGGTGGTGCAGTCGTCCTCACTGATTGGGTGAAAATTCGTGGTTTTGATTCTTCTAATAATTACTACGACGGAATGATGTTACCGACTCTTCCTGGTTGGAATGTAAAACCTCAAATTGATCCAGTTGCGATGGAGCGTTTAGAAATATTCAAAGGCCCAACGTCTGTTCTTTACGGAAGTATGCCACCAGGAGGCATGGTTAATATTATTGCCAAAGCTCCTAAGTTTGAAGAGTCTACGAAAGTTGGTTTAGCTACGGGGTTAGATAACCTTGTCGAAGCATCAATTGATACAACAGGCGCACTAAGTGACAACGTGGCTTACCGTTTAGTTGCTCTTGGTCGTAAAAAAGATACGCAAGTGGACGGTGTTGAAGAAGAGCGGTATGTGATTGCACCTTCAATCGATTGGTATGTGTCTGATAAAACCTTTATTAACTTTAACCTTTATTATCAGAATGATCCTGCACTGGGTCAAAACGTGACTGTACCGTTAGCTGCGATTGAATCAGGTAAAATCTCACCATCGACATTTGCTGGTGACGTTAACTACAACACCATCGAAAGAGATTTCTTGATTACTGGTTACAAATTTAATCATGACTTCAACTCTAACTGGGCTTTCTTACAAAACTTCCGCTATATGCAGGCTGATTTTTATCAAGAAAGTACCGCCAGTGGCAATTTTGATGCGACAACGGGAGAGTTGGAGCGCTCAGCATATAGCACTGATGAAAGCTCTAAGGGTATAAGTGTTGATAACCAACTATCGGGCTTAGTGTCCACTGGCTCATTGGATCATTATTTACTCTTTGGTTTAGATTACAGAAACATCGAAGGTGATGTAGCTTACGATGCTTTCGCAGGTGTTGATGGAATCAACCTTTATAACCCAAATAACGATAAGCTGAATCCAAACGATTTCACTAAGGTTTATTATCAGAATGATGACATTGAAATGAGTCAGCTTGGTCTTTACTTCCAAGACCAAATGTTAATTGATAATTGGGTATTCATTGCTGGTGGTCGCTTTGACAAAGTCGAAACAACAACCAAGGTATCTGTGGGGGGCGGGACTCCAAGCAAAGCTGAAACCGACGATACTAACTTTTCCTACCGTTTAGGTGCTTTGTACAAATTTGACAATGGCTTATCTCCATTCGCTAATTTTGCAACTAGCTTCGAGCCTAATGCAAAACTAGATGCTAGTGGTAATAACCTAGATCCTGAAACTGGTGAGCAAGTAGAGTTTGGTCTTAAGTATGACTCATACGAAAATATGGTATCTGGATCGTTGGCTCTCTTCCAAGTTAATAAGAAAAATGTAGGTGTTCGCCCTGACGGAGCTTCACCATGGACTGCCGTTGGTGAGATCCGATCGCAAGGTGTTGAGCTAGAAGGTCGTGCGCAAGTAACTGATAACCTTGACCTGTTGGCTAACTATACGTATACCGACATGGAAATTACCGAAGATAAAGATGCTTCGAACATTGGGCAAACACCTGTTTTCGTACCAGATCATACTGCAAATATTTGGGCTAACTATTTTGTACGTGACGGTGTCATGAATGGTCTTAGAGTTGGTGGCGGCGTACGTTATGTGGGTGAAACCGTACTCAATGATGCATCAGATAAAAACAAAGGCACTGTTCCTTCATACACTTTAGTTGATCTATCGCTTGGTTACGATTTAGGTCAAATGAGCAGTTCTTTAAAGAATGCGACAGCGAATCTCGTTGCGAATAACATTTTCAACGAAGAATATTACACGTGCTGGAACGAGAGCTATTGCTGGTACGGACAAGAACAAACCGTTGAATTCAACGTAAATTATGAATTCTAACTAGGTTAGTGTCCCCCAATTTTAAAGCAGCCTTTATTAGGCTGCTTTTGTCGTTTGTAGAAATATCGAATTTAGATTAAGTAGGCAAATATATGAACTTAAAATCAATCGCTTCTCATTTTTCTAAAGTAAAAAACTTGAATACAAAATTCGCTCTAACGATCTTAGCGAGTATTTTATCGTTTAATGCGATGGCGGATTACCAAGTTGAAGACAGCGAAGGAGTGAAAACCCTTGAAGCTCAACCTGTTAGAGTAGCAGCGCTAAATTGGGACATTGCTGAACAAGTGATTGAACTCGGTGTAACACCCGTCGCGGTGCCAGATATTGCAGGATATACTGATTGGGTTGTTCAACCTGCAATTCCAAAGGGGGTTGCGGATATCGGTACTCGAACTGAACCTAACTTTTCAGCGCTCAAGAAGCTCAACCCCGATGTGATTCTTATCGCTTCACCTCAAAAAGATCTTCAGGAGCGACTTTCTGAAATCGCGCCCGTGCTTTATTACCAAACATACAGTGAACAGCACAGCAATGCGGCTGCTGCTATCGAGAACTTCAAGAAGATAGGCCAATTGCTTGGCAAAGAAGAGCAAGCGAACAGCAAACTGGCTGCAATGGATGAACGAATCGCAGTTCTTAAGGCTAAATTAGATAAAGCGTATCCGGGCGACAAACCGAAAGTGACTTCTTTCCGCTTTGCGAGCACTACTTCGGTTTACATATACGGTGATAACTCGATTCCGCAATATGCGCTTGAACAGCTAGGCTTTGAGAATGCGATGGATCTTCCTGCGAGTCAGTGGGGCATCAGTCAAAAACGTATGACCGAGCTTAAGAACGTAAAGAATGGCATTGCGCTTTATTTTGAACCTTTCCCATATCAAGAAAAACTAGATCGTTCACCTGTCTGGAAGAGTATGCCTTTCGTCCGTGATGGTCAATTTAGCCCAGTAGCGGCAAGTTGGAGCTACGGCGGTGCAATGTCGATCTTGTATAACGCAGAAGCGATGGCGCAATCGTTGTTGACGTTAGCGGAGCAGTAATGAAATCCAGTGGTTTAGTGATGGGGGCAGCTTTGTTTTTCGCCGCCCTTGTTCATTTATGGTTAGGTCAGTCTGAATTTGGCCCTATCGGTGAGCTGTTCCAGCAAGTCTCACAGATCAGTGACATAGTTACATTCAATAAAATGGTCGATGATTCATTCGAGTTGATGGCATTAATCTATGTCAACTTACCACGTTTAGTGATGGCGATTTTGGTTGGTGGAACACTCGGTACTATCGGTAGCCTGTTTCAACAGCTAACGCAAAATCGCATGATGTCTCCGCTTACACTCGGGACATCATCAGGGGCGTGGCTTGGTTTGGTCATTCTGAATGTGGTCGCACCGATGTTGGTCGCTCAATATTCTGTTTGGTTTGCTCTGGTTGGGGCGCTGCTTGCAATGGGGCTTATCGTTTCAATTGTTGGCATCAAAAATATGAGCGGTTTGCCGATTGTTTTGGCGGGTATGGCAGTTAACTTACTGCTAGGCGCATTTGCGACGGCGATTATTTTGCTTAACGACCAATACGCGCAGAACTTGTTCGTATGGGGAACGGGCGACTTAGGGCAAAATGGTTGGGAGCAAGTATTTTGGTTAATGCCTAAGTTACTGCCCATCTTTGCTATTTTCCTGTTGGCTCCAAGAGTTTTGACTCTGCTTTCGATTGGTACTGAAGGGGCTGCTGCGCGTGGTCTTAACATCGGTACGACCTTCTTTGTACTCATGGCGATTGGCGTTTGGTTGGTTTCCGTGTCGATTACTTCGGTGGGCGTGATCAGCTTTATCGGTTTGATTGCTCCTAATATCGCAAGGCACTTGGGCTTTTTAAAAGCGAAACCTGAACTCATCGCTAGCTGCGTGTTAGGGGCGCTGTTGCTTTGTGTTACCGACAGTTTGGCTATCTTTTTGGCTCAATGGTCTTTGGATATGATTCCAACCGGGACTGCAACCGCGGTGATTGGTGCTCCAGCTTTGATCATTATCGCGAGAAAGCAATTATCTGCGCAAGATCAGCTGTTTTTCACGATGCCTAAAGGACCAAAGTCTATCTCGCCTTTGGCTTACTTCTTGTTGGGCACGATGATCTTCGGGTTGTTGGCATTAAGCACGCTCTCACAGCCTTCTTCTGATTTGGGCTACTTTGTTATCCCAGACGCATTTGAATGGTCGATTCGCTGGCCGAGAATGTTAACTGCGATATTTGCTGGTGGCGGCTTGGCGGTGGCTGGTGTGATTTTACAAAGATTGGTCTACAACCCGCTCGCAAGCCCTGACATTCTTGGTGTGTCGGCTGGTGCGGTTCTGGCATTGATCTTCAGTAGCCTGTTTATGGGCTATTCGATTCACTCATTGAGCCCTTGGATTGCTTTTTTAGGCAGTGCAATTGCTCTGTGTTTACTGCTATTCCTTGGCAAGAAGCATCAGTTTGCACCATCGATTTTGATCCTCACTGGTATTTCGCTGACCGCAGTGTTGGAAGCTTTGGTGCAATTCTCTTTAACGCGAGTGGGTGAGGGGAAATACACCTTATTGGCTTGGTTGGCAGGGTCTACTTATCGTGTTGAGCCAGAGTCAGCAGCGACAATGACCATCGTGATAACGGTTTGTATTGGTGTTGCTCTGTTGCTGAGTCGCTGGGTGACCTTAATTGCGACTGGACGTCAGTTCGCGAGTGCCAGAGGGTTGAATATCAATATCGCCTACGTGGCATTGTTGTGTATTGTTGCGATCTTATGTTCGGTCGTGACAACAACGATGGGGCCGGTCGCGTTTGTCGGCTTATTGGCGCCACACATTGCGGCAATGGTTGGTGCTCGTTTGGTTCGTGAACAAATCATCTTATCGTTTTTGATAGGTGCCGCACTGATGTTATTTGCAGATTGGCTAGGGCAAGTGGTGGTGTTTCCGGCTCAACTCGCAGCAGGAACGCTAGTTTCTATTATTGGTGGCAGCTACTTTATCTTCTTGTTATTGAAATCCCGAAGAACATAGGTTTTGCTAACAACTAAGGCTATTGGCAATCTAAGCTATTGCTGTTGAAAGCTACGAATGACAAGCGGTGAATGGAGCGATCCATCACTGCTTTTTTGTTGATGCTGTTTATGTAAGGGAGAGGCGTTAAACAACACAGATCTCGCTTCTTAATGTGCAAGTTTGGCATATGTTAATAAAATGTATAATCTAAAGGTCTGACCACTGATAAGGTAGCACTATGCCAAACCTCGAGCGTATTACTTGTTCTATCGATGAAAACCAGATCGCGACAGTTGTACTGAATCGCCCTGATAAGCTCAATGCCATTGATATGGCGATGTTTCAAGGGGTGAATAACATGGTCAGTCAGTTGAAGAAGAACACTGAGATTCGAGCTGTGATCGTAAAAGGCAGTGGAACAGACTTTTGTTCAGGGCTTGATGTGAAGTCTTTGCTGACTAGCAAGTCTGGTGCGATGAAGCTTTTGTTCAAATGGCTACCGACACTACCTAATGCTGCTCAACGCTTTTCGCTTGGTTGGAGAGATATTCCGTGCCCTGTCATTTTTTCGATTCATGGTCGTTGCTGGGGAGGTGGACTTCAACTGGCCAGTGGTGGCGACTTTAGAATTGCTAGCCCTGATGCAAATTTTTCGATATTGGAAGCAAAGTGGGGTTTGATTCCAGACATGGGTGGCGCCATCGCATTTCGAGAGTTGATGCGTAAAGATCACACCCTAGAAATGGCGATGACAGCCAAAGTGATCGACTGCGAAACAGCGAAAGAGTATGGATTGGTGACTAAAATTTCCGAAGATCCTTACGCTGAAGCCTATGCGTTGGCACTTGAGTGTGCGAATCGGTCGCCAGACGTTGTCGCTGCTAATAAGAAGCTCTACAACAAGACTTGGTGGTCAAGCCCTGGTATGGCTGTGTTCTATGAGACTTGGTATCAAATAAAGGTAGGGTTAGGTAAGAACAGGGCAATTGCTACTCAACGTGAAATTCATCGAGACAAGCCACGCCCATACGTTGCCAGAAAGTTTAAATAGCTTTTGTACAGGAATAATGGATATTCCCTTTGTTTATAGGGCTTTGCGATAACCTTAGAACAATTTAATGTCTAAGGCTAAATGAGCATCCTGATGAACAAAACTTTTACTTACTCTCTAGCTGCCACTGCAATCTTCACTAGCTTAAATACATTCGCAAGTGGCCTGTTTTTGCAAGAGGCTGTTGTTGCCAACGCTGGTACTACAGGCGCTGGTGACGGTGTTTACACACGCTCTGCGGCGGCGATGTGGACTAACCCTGCCACTATGTCTCACATGGGCGAAAGCAAAACGACTATCAATACAATGGCGTTCGATCTTGAGATGAAATATCAAGATAATCAAGATTCTAACGGTGATGGAAAAGGGCACTCAGTTCTTCCTTCATTTGGTGCCTTTCATGCCCATCAAGTCACAGACAAATTACACCTTGGCATTGCGCTTGGCGCTGTCGGTGGCTCAAGCTTAGATTACGGCAGTGATTGGGCGGGTGCTGCACTTCTAGAAGACATTACCCTGACTGCGATGCAAGTTAACCCATCACTGAGTTATAAGCTGAATGATCAGTGGTCAGTAGGCGCAGGCGTTCAATTGAGTTGGGCTGCATTCCAACAAACGACGTCAATGCTTACTGCTAAGCAAGATACCGACTGGGCTTATGGCTACAACCTTGGTGTAATGTACACGCCTACAGATAAACTCAAGTTAGGTGCCAGTTACCGCTCTAAGCTAGAGCATGAATTTAACAATGATGTAAATGGCGTTACTAACCAAGGCGTACTGAATTCATTATCAACTGATATTGCTTTACCTGAAATTGTCGACTTAAGTGCTAGTTATGCTTTGAACTCTCAGCTTGATCTACTTGCGAGCGTTCAGTTCCACCGTTGGAGTGAATGGGATACAACCGTTCTTGATTTTGGAATAGCAGGAAGTCCAGTTAGCGGTGTCCCAATTGAACGTGATTGGGATGATGTATGGAAGTTTGCAGTCGGTGCGGATTACCAACTCAACTCAGATTGGCGTCTGAAAGCTGGCTTCTCTTACGAAACTTCTCCACAAGATGACCCTTCAATGCAGTGGGTGGATCTGCCAGTGGGTGAACAGTATCGCTATTCGGTAGGTGCATCTACCTACTGGGATGACATCTTAATTGATGTGTTCTACGAGTATGCTGATCTGGGTTCAGTTGAAATGGATCGTGATGGTCCTACTGGACGCAATCTCCTTAATGGTTCTTTCGATGGCCGTATCCACTTTATTGGTGTTAGCGCGACCTTCTAATGACATTACGTAATCTATTAATTGTTACTTCGGTAATACTGGGTTCAACGGGTGCTTTGGCTGACGAAAAGCACCCTGACGATCCGACTAAAATCGTAACCAAAGCGGGCGTTGCTTATAACGAAGAGTTAAAGTTCTCGGGCTCTATTGGGCTTGATGAAGCACGAATGATCAACGCTCGTGTTAATGCTGACGGTGAAGAGTGGCGAGTAGGTGGTTCATGGCTGTTGCCGATGGGGATCGTGAACTTCAACTTCAGTCGTTCTGAATATGATAACGATGCCTATAAGAATAACTACAGTATTGGTACATTTATACCACTGAGTTATTTTGATATTGAGCCGTTCGGTTGGCAAATTTTCCCTATGGCTGGCTACAGCTATAATGATGGTGAAGTTGCGGTATTCGATGACGAGAATGTGGGTTCCGATTATGTGCTCATGCCGAGTTCAACACACGGTGGTTATATTGGTGCGTTTGGCCTAAAAACAATTACTGACGAGTGGTCATTGATTGGTTTTGGCGGTGGCTCTATGGGCTCTGATGACTATTCGGGTTATTGGGCGGGGGTTGGCGCTAGCTACAAGTTGAGTGATGCTCAATCTTTCAACTTCTTCACCATTTTTGCTGAGGATGATTTCGGTGAAAATAACAGTGTTGGCGCATCTTATACCTATGAGTTTAAATAGCTATTCTGACTATCGTCTTAAATAATTAGATCTGAGTGTAGGCTCATTGAGTGAGTGAACCTACACTTAGACTTATTGCCTTTCTATGAGCCTACTCGGTGCTGAGATTGTGTTAACAAGTTGCCTCGAAACGCTCTACGTAGCTTTGCATTACGGTATTCATCGCCTGAGTGATATTTGCGTATTGTGCTTCCTCTAGGTTCGCTAGAGACACACGCAGAGACCACGTTGGCGCATCAAAACCCGCCCCCGGCATCACAATCACGCCATGCTCTTCTGCTAGACGTACCAAGAAATCCAGCGGCTCATACGTCTCTTCTAACCATGCGAAGAAGTCGTTGCTGTGAATCGTTTGAGCAATCTCTTTTAGATCAATCTCCACATAATAGAACGCGCCTGTTTGCTCTCCTTCCGCAATGATCGGAGCCGCTAAGTTCTTCTGCATCAGTGTGTGGTAGCGACGGCGCACAATCTGCTTAGCCAAGCGCTTATATTCTTCACCGCCTTGCATTAGAGACAACAACGAGAACATTGTCATCTGGATTTGCTGCGGAGTAGAAAGACCTGCGGTATGGTTCAGTGCCACTGCTCGGCTGTCTGCTACCAAGCGATCAATGAATTTAATCTTACTCGGCTCAAGTGCAATACCTTGGTATCGCTGAGTTAACGTGCTTCGAGTGTCTTCTGGAAGATCTCGAATCATGCGGTCGAAGTTGTTGTCTTCGTGTACGCCAATCACCCCTAAACGCCAACCTGTCGCACCAAAGTACTTAGAGTACGAGTACACAAGAATTGTGTTTTGAGGAGCAAGCATTGCCAACGAAGTGAAGTTATCTGCAAAGGTGCCATAAACATCATCAGTAAGCAGGATGAGTTCAGGGCGGCGGTTAGCAATCTCTGCAATCTTGTACAGCGTTTCATCACTCAGCCTTACCGATGCAGGGTTGCTTGGGTTGACAAGGAAAAACGCTTTTACGCTTGGGTCATTTAACTTCTCTAGTTCCGAATCAGGGATCTGCCATGCTGAAGCTTCCGTTGCCATGATTTCTACTTTGTTGAGCGAGTAGTCCTCAAGCTCTGGCATCTCGATGTAAGGCGTGAAAATTGGTGCTCCAATCGCAATGGTATCGCCTTTGTTTAATAGGCGGTTACTCTTCAAGGTATTGAAAATATAAACCATTGCCGCGGTACCACCTTCAACAGCGAACAAGTCAAACTTACCGGTAGGCAATGGCTGAGAGCCTGCCATTTCCTGCTCTATGTATTTGCGAGCGATCAGTTCTGAATACTTAAGCATGCGGTCAGGAACAGGGTAGTTATTCCCCAAAATGCCGCCAACCCATTCATAAATCAGTTCATCGCTGTCTACTTGATATTGCTCAGTAATGAACTGGAAGGCCTCGATAAGGAACTGAACGCCTTCTTGTTCTTCGTGTTTCTCACAAAATTGGAGGAAACGTAGGCTAATGTCCTCTTTTGCACCCATACCACCAAAGCCTTGATAGCCAGAAAAGGTCGCTTTCGACTCTTCCAGTGCAAACATTCCTAACTGGAAGAAGGCTTCACGTGGCGCTGTCGCTACCCAGTTTGGGTTGCCGCGACCAGCATTGATCATTGTTTTCTCGTGTGAATGTTGAGCTAGGTCGATCAGTGTATTTTTTACTTCGAATGGGCTGAGTGTTTCTAGGCGTTGTTCATCTGTGCGTTTCATAGACTTTTCTCTTTAAATTCTTTTATTTGATAATGCGTTGATTAAGTGTTTGGTTCTTGTTCAAGAGGTATGCTCTTGAACAAGCGGTTGTTCTCTGCAACGAGCGGCTGTTCTAAGAAATTTTGGTAATTAGGTTGACGATAATTGGCCCCCATAAAGTGAGGAAAATATTGGCAACCGCGTAAGTCATGGTGAAACTCGGTACAGGTGTGCTGTTCTGTGTTTTTTCTAGAAGCGACGCGAATGCTGGGTTAGCACTGCGGCTACCTGCGACAACGGCTAGGGCTTCTACTGGGTTCTTAATTTTCAGCACGTAATAGTTGAATAGGAACGTCAGTATCTGAGGAATGAGTGTTACTAACACACCAAGCAACAGCAGGGTTACGCCATTCTCTTTGATTGCAGTCAGTGCTGGAGCGCCAGCGTTGATACCAACTACGGCAACGAACACAGCAAGGCCAAAGGTTTGCATGAAATTAGCTGCGCCATGGTTAATGCTGCCCATGCGTGGTGTGCGCATTCTTAAGTAGCCAACCAAAAGCCCAGAGACCAAGCAGCCTAAACCAGAGCCCAGTGCGATGTGGGAGCCGCCAATCGTAAAACCAATTTCACCGATCAGATAACCCAACACCATACCGAAGGACATGGTTACAAAATCAGTCACACTTGGAAGTGGGCTGTTATAGCCAATTTTCTTCTCGACTTTGGCAAGATCGTCTTTCTGGCCGACGAGTGTGATTTCGTCGCCTAGGTGCAGTTCGGTCTCTGGTAATGTTGAAATGTCATGGCCCATACGTGACAGTTGAGTAATGTAAACACCACGACGAATGCGTGCGTTGGTTTCATCGTGAAGCTTGCGTAGCGTGATACCCGCTAACTTTTTGTTAGTGAGTACGACTTTCTTCTGCGTATGAACAACATTGGTTTCTTCGCTAAATTCGCCAAGCTCGATACCAAGAGAGGTCACTTTTGGAAAGGTTTGCGTGAGGCCTGTCAGGTAGACTTTGTCGTCGGCAGCTAAAATAGGGTTCTTTGTTATGTCTAACGTTGAATCTGAATTTTCATATGGGCGGTAGATGGCTTCAATCGTTAGGTCAGAATCGAACGCTTCTTCTAGTTCAACAACGCTTTTACCAACGAACATCGAATTTGCCGTGACCTGATAAGCGCGAGAAGACACACGGTTTAATGCCGAGAACTCGCCTTCATTGAGTTGCTTGCTACCAGAGCCCATTTTTTCTGCGAGCTTTTTCGCTTCTTTAGTGATGTTCCAGCCCATTACCATAGGGATGAGTGACATCATCAAGATAGGGCCAAGAGAGCCGAAGATGTATGTGATCGAGTAACCTACAGCTACATTTGTTTTGAGTGTTGAAGTTACATCGGGCGCGAGGTTGAGCTGATCAATAGCGTTACCTGCAGTACCAATGATCGCTGATTGTGTTAAACCACCCGCGGCAAGACCTGCTGCTAAGCCTTTATCGAGGCCAGCCCATTTAGAGAGCAACACAACCGTTACCAATCCTACAAACGTCATTACGAATGAAGCGAATAGGCGTGTTAATGATGAGAGACGGAATGATGAGAAAAATTGCGGCCCTCCGTTATAACCCACCATGAATATAAATAACGCAAAGAAGATGCTTTTTACTTCGTTGGAAATCGCGATTCCGCCGATTTGACCAAGCCCTACTGCAACCAAAAGTGAACCTGCGATTCCACCTAATTCAAACTTACCGATTTTAATTTTACCGATTAAGTAACCAAATCCTAATGATAGGAATAGAGCTATAAACGGATAGTCTCTTAATTGTTCAATAATAAATGACATGATAAACCTTTAATGAAATAGTTTTTATATTTCATAATTAATAATATGTTGATGTTAAATTACAGAGTGTTTTCGTTATCTGTAGTTATTCAAACCTAAGAGTTGTGTTTCTTATGGTGTAATCGTGAAGCCTTTTTGTGGTCACGGGTTTTATCTTTGTGATGCTTATTATGATGAGCATCTGGATGGTGATTAACTAAATGCTTATGACCTTCAGGTTCTCCGCCATGTGGCTGACCTGAATGGGAAGGCTGATGCGCTCTATATTCTAGATGATCCTTGTTATGTTTATGGTCGACTTCTTCACCATATACACGTTTCATTTTTTCTTTAATAGCGACTTTCGTGTGGTGTGCTTGATTAGACCTATTAATCTCAGTTAGTTGTTTAAGGAACGATGAGGATTATATCTATCGAGTGGGAATATAAATCATGTTCAAATAAAATCGACATAAAGAGATAAAATGATTTTTACTTGATAAAGACTTGTCAACCTATTGTATCTATTGGTTTTATTTTTATTTTTATTTTATATAGCTTTACTTCGATGTTATATGAGTTTGATTTATTGACGGTGTCGATAGATAGAATAGCCGGACTTTAAACACAAGGTGAACACATGAGTAAGTATAAAGGCGTAATTGTCGGGTCAGCTCTATTTATATTATTGTCTTTTGTATTTGGCTTTCATTATGTGAAAAGCGAAATAATAAAAGAAAAGGTAGCAAGTTTTAAATTACCAGCGACATCTGTAACAACAGAATTAGTAAATAAAGAAGTTTGGAATGAGACTTTGCAAGTGATAGGTAACATTCATGCAAACCAATCGATAAATGTGACAAGCCAAATGTCAGGACAAATAAAAGATGTGCTTTTTAAATCGGGTCAATTTGTCAATAAAGATGATGTTCTCATTAAATTAGATGACGCTTTATTAAAAGCTAATCATAAAAGCCAGTTAGCGAAAGTTGAATTAGCAAGAACGGAATTGAAAAGAAATAAAAAGCTACTTAAAAATAATAGCGTCTCTCAGAATTCGGTAGATAAACTTGCAGCTCAATTTAATGCTGAATCTGCGAAACTCGAGTACATCTCTACTCAGGTTGAATACATGAAAGTTAAAGCGCCTTTCTCTGGCAATGTTGGAATTAGAAATGTTGACGTGGGTGACTTTATTAACTCAAGCACAGCGATTGTTGACCTTGAAGATAGCTCTCAACAGTATGTCGATTTTTCTATTTCTGAGCTTTATCTTCACAGTGTGAAAGTGGGGCAGGATCTCAAGTTTGAATCTGACGCAGCTAACGATGCTGAGTATCACGCAACGATTACGGCGATTGAACCAAGCTCAGATGCCAATACTCACAATATCGAATTACGTGCGGTCACGACTCAACCTGTTCCGTTGGAATCGGGAATGTATGTGGATGCCACGCTGACCACTTCAGATTCAACTTCGGTGATCAGTGTGCCTTCAGTCGCGATCAGCTACAACTTGTCTGGCGATACTGTATTTGTTCTTGATACATCAACAAAACAAGTGAGTACGAATTCTGGCAGCGCTAGCTCTGACGACAAAGATTCAAGCAGCCAAGGTTCAGAGAAAGCAGAGACACCATTTTACGAATACAAAGTGGTGCAACGTACTGTTGAAATTGGCCCGAAACAGGGTGGTTATGTGGGTGTTATTTCTGGTTTAAAGGAGGGCGACGTGGTGGTGACATCGAATCAACATCAGCTTAAAAACGGCGGTCTGGTTTTAGTGAACAATCAACGACCTCTTGTTACCAATACTAAGCCAAGTAAATAGGATACTCCCATGACATTTACTGATGTATTTATCAAACGTCCGGTTTTGGCGACGGTATTAAGCCTTGTGTTGTTGGTGTTAGGTCTAAAGGCCTTTACCTCGCTGCAAGTGCGCCAATACCCAGAAATTGAAACAGGTGTGATTACCGTTACCACCAGTTATCCAGGTGCCAGTGCATCGAGCGTGCAAGGTTATGTTACTCAGCCGTTGCAGGCTGAAATCGCCCAAACTGCGGGCATTGACTACATGACATCAGACAGTGCCTTGGGTAAATCGGTCATTACGGTGTACTTGAAACTGGGTTACCCATCAGACGGCGCACTGACAGAGATTTTGTCTCTGGTGCAGCAAGTGGAATACAAGCTGCCTTCTGGGGTATTGGATCCGAGCATTCTTAAATCGACATCTCAATCACCAATTTTATATGTCTCTTTCTCAAGCGATACGCTGAAAACAGAACAGGTGTCAGACTATGTGAGTCGAGTGGTGAAGCCAACCTTCTCAACCGTAGAGGGTGTATCTAAAGTCGATATGTTGGGCCAACAAGATTTCGCGATGCGTATCTGGCTAAAACCTCAAAAGTTGGCGTCTTATGGTTTGACCGCTACTGATGTACAAAATGCGTTGCGAGCAAACAACATCGTTAGCGCCGCGGGTAAATTACAAAACCCTTATATCGAAGTCGATATCAATGCTCATACCGATTCTAGCTCTGTAGAAGACTTTAAAAACATGTCGCTCAAAGCGCATGACGGACAACTGGTGCATTTGAAAGACGTTGCCACGGTGGAACTAGGCGCGGCCACTTATGACTCAGACGTTGAATTTAATGGTGTGACAACGGTTGCTACTGCGATAAGCAATACTGCAACGTCTAACCCTCTGACCGTGGTTGAAGGTATTTACAAAGTATTACCTCAGATTGAAGCTGGCTTACCAGATGGTATGAAAGCAGATGTAGTGTATGACTCGACCAAGTTCATTGAGACATCGATTGATGAAGTAGCAAAAACGCTGATGGAAGCGGCTCTGATTGTTGTGATTGTTATCTTTGCGTTCCTCGGTTCTATGCGTGCGATGTTAATCCCGTTGGTGACGATTCCGTTGTCTCTAATTGGCTCGATGTTTTTCATGTTGAGCATGGGTTTCAGTATTAACCTGTTGACGTTATTGGCGATGGTTCTTGCGATCTCTTTGGTGGTTGATGATGCGATTGTGGTGGTGGAGAACACCTTCCGTCACCTAGAAGATGGCACCAGCCCAATCAAAGCTGCGATCGACAGTGCGCGTGAAATCGCAGGTTCTGTTATTGCCATGACCATCACTTTAGCCGCGGTGTATGCACCAATCGGTTTCATGGGCGGTTTGACCGGTAAGTTGTTTACCGAGTTTGCTTTCACCTTGGCGGGCTCTGTTCTGATTTCAGGTTTTATCGCACTTACACTGACGCCGATGATGTGTTCAAAGCTGCTCAACAAGTCGGTATTGGATGGAAAACTGGTTAAGAAAATTGATGTTGTTATTGCTGGTGTAACAGAGCGTTACCGAAAGGTACTTGAGCATGTGCTTAATAACCGAGTTTATATCTGGCCAGTGGTCGGAACATTGCTGATCAGCTTGGTGTTTATGTTTATGAATACCGCTTCTGAGCTGGCACCTGAAGAAGATCAGGGCGTAATGATTGTGATGGGGCAAGGTCCTGCTCAAGCCAATACGGATTATATTCGTCACTTTACTCCGGCTCTCATCGACGCCATCGGAAAGAACGATGAAGTGGAAATGACCATGCTAGACAACGGTTACATGCACAACAATGCGTTCTTTGGTTTAGGCGTATTGAAAGATTGGGACTCTCGCGAAGCAACGGCAAAAGAGGTGATGCAGCGCTTCCAAAAAGAGAGTTCGGTCTTACCAGGTTTGCAGGTGTATACCTTCTCACCACCAGACTTACCAGGCACACCACAAGGCTTGCCATTCCAAATGGTATTGAAGACGCCAACTGGCTCGTATCAGGATCTTTATCAGTACGCTGAAAAACTGAAAGAGTACGCGCAGAAGAGCGGTAAGTTTATCTACGTACAGAATGATCTTAACTTCAATAAACCACAAGTTGAGATCAAAATTGACCGTGATAAAGCGGCGCAAATGAATGTGAGTGCTCAGGACATCGGTACCGTGCTGTCTCGCTTTATTAGTGAAGGCTTCGTGAACTACTTCTCGATGGATCAACGCAGCTATCAGGTTATCACGCAAGTACCGAACAAGAACCGTAACTCTTGGGATGATTTGAAGAATTACCACGTACGCTCGAATACAGGCGAAATGGTTCCACTAGCGTCCTTAATCGAGATTAGCCAGTCGGTACAGCCTTCGAAAGTGGATCAGTTCCAACAGCTAAACAGCGCCATGATTGAAGCGAAAATGGTGCCGGGGATCAGTATTGGTGAAGCTTACCAAGTGATGGAAGAGGGCGCTGCGCAGATATTACCTAAGTCTTACAGCACGGATACTTCTGGGCAACTACGTCAGTTCTTGCAAGAAGGGTCATCATTAGTAACGACGTTCTTCTTAGCCTTGGTGATTATCTACTTAGTTTTGGCAGCGCAGTTCGAAAGCTTACGCGATCCGCTGGTGGTACTCACCAGTGTGCCGCTGTCGATCTTTGGTGCCTTAATGCCACTGTATTTGGGCATTGATACGCTCAACATCTACACCGAAGTTGGATTGGTGACCTTAATCGGACTCATCAGTAAACACGGAATCTTGATTGTTGAGTTTGCAAATCAGATTCAACAAGAATTGAAGTGCAGTCGTCGTGAGGCGGCAATCCGTTCAGCCACAGTGCGAATGCGGCCTGTATTGATGACAACTGCAGCCATGGTCGTGGGCGTTGTGCCGCTGCTGATAGCAAGTGGTGCAGGGGCTCAAAGTCGATTCTCGATTGGCTTGGTGATTACTGTTGGTATGTCAATCGGCACGCTGTTTACGTTGTTTGTGGTACCAACCGTTTACACCTACTTAGCAGCCGACCATACAGGACAGGAACAAGATGCTTAGTCAGCGTGAAAATTTAGATATCACGAAAAGCTAATCAGTAAAACAATCCACTAACACGAAAACTTAATCGTCACGAATCCCAATTTATGAGCCTGACCGCTTAGGGATTCGTGCACTCAAAATTCAGGAAATTAGAGGTTCACATGAAACTACATTACTTATACCCACTACTTGCGTTGTTCACGGTTGGCTGTGCTAGCTCGGTACCGAATAAAGAAGAAATCAAAAGCGTCGACTCAGATCATTACTTTGTTGATAGCCAGTTTGATGACGACATGGCGGGGATGTCTTGGATAGCTAAGGACAGTACATCCATGCATTTTAATGAATTTAAGTTCGAAACGGTCGGAATCAAAAAGACAGGGGTAGACAAACAAGTATCTCAGCAAGTTCAGTCTCAGTTTAAAGCGGAAATTGCGAAGCAGGTGGATAAAAAGCTGGCTGAGAAGCTTCAAGGCTATAAGAACCAAATTTTGGAAAATAATGAGTTAGACATCAGCATCATGCTGTATGGGATTGAAGACATTCCGGAGGATTTACGCCTTACAGAAGTCATTCCCGTTGGGACAGTGATTGGTGCAATAAAATATGCTGCGGGAACGAGAGATCGCTCCATACGCATAATTGCTAGCGTTGACTTGAAGGTTCATGAGTCGTCTGAACTTATTGGTCGTCGTATATTCGTGGTTAATAACAATGGTGTTCTCGAAAATGATAAATCAGAGATCACAATCGAGATGCTAGGTAAGAACATCGAGCAAATTACCAAGCAAGCTGTCGACTTTGCTTTTGAAGTTGCTTACTTAAATAAAAACCAAGGCAAGCGAGATGAGTAGTCGACAAGATATGCCGAGTAGTAGTACCTCATATCTGATGTTGAGCTCACTCATACTAGCCTGTTGTGTCAGTGTTCAGGCTCATGCGGAGGAGAAGGACTACCAACAATGTATTTTAGATTCGCTTACAAAAGCGACAAATCAGCAAAATATTGAGTGGTTGAAACAGCAGTGTACGTCGTTCAGTTCAGAGGTCGATGTTAGTGCGAAAAGTCAGGAAGATGTAGACAAAACAGCTACTCGTTCACCGGAACAGAAAATTTCTCGGTTAAAGCTGGAATACACAACAGAGGACAATCCTTTTGTCATAACGCCTTATCGCTTGAACTACATTTTGCCTGTTACCCACATGACGAACGTCAATACTGAGCCATATAGCAGCGATCGGTTTGGAGGTAAAGCGGACGATCTTAGTGACGAAGAAGTGAAACTTCAATTGAGTATGAAAGTACCTTTGGCTGATAAGGGAGTGTTTAATCAAGAAGATAAAATCTACTTTGGTTTCACTATCAAATCATTCTGGCAAGCATATTCTTCAGATATATCGGCACCGTTTAGAGAGACAAACTATCGTCCTGAGCTTTTTTATGAAACTCCGTTAGGTATTGAGTCAACTAATGGTGTTTGGTTTTCTCGTTTTGGGCTTGAGCATGAATCGAATGGCAGAACTGAAGAACTTAGTCGCAGCTGGAATCGTGTTTATGCTGGGGTGGGTTATATGGAAGATGCCTTCGCAGTTTATTTCCAACCTTGGTACCGCATACCAGAATCAAGCAGCAGTGACGACAACCCAGACATTGAAGATTATATGGGACATGGCGAGTTGTCGGGTGTGTATAAGTGGGACGATACTGAACTATCAATGGTTGGGCACTATAACGTTAATACGGGGTACGGGGGCGTTCAAACCTCAATGAGTTTTCCTCTGTATGGGCGGCTCAAAGGGTATGTTCAGTACTACAAAGGTTATGGGGAAAGCTTGATTGACTATGACTACAATAGCGAGCGAATTGGCGTCGGTATTTTGCTAACCAACGCCTTGTAGGAGGCATTGGTTAGCAAATCAATATAGCCAATGCACAAAAGCACTGCGTTCGGTGGTGCTTCTCCTAATCAACTATTTCGAGTTTAGATTCAATTTCAGAGATATTGCTGTTAAAGAACAAGGTTTGTGCAATTTTCAAAACAACCGGATAGCCAGACTCTAAAATGGTTTCATAATAGAACTCTTCAGCAGCAGCAGGGTTGCCTTTCGACTCTTCTAATTTAGCTAAGATAATCATCGACATGACGTTGTAATCGTTTCTCGGTATCAAGGTCATATACCGCTCAGCTTCACTGGGGTT
This sequence comes from Vibrio gigantis, assembly GCF_024347515.1. Classification (NCBI taxonomy): domain Bacteria; kingdom Pseudomonadati; phylum Pseudomonadota; class Gammaproteobacteria; order Vibrionales; family Vibrionaceae; genus Vibrio; species Vibrio gigantis. Next base: position 595,439 of record NZ_AP025493.1, on the reverse strand, counting down.
ATCTTGTGTTAGCGAGTAGGCGGCGAGTGCATCGTATACTCGATAAGAGGTTGGACTATTCTCTGCTAAAAGAAGCTTCTTGCCGAACCGGTCGTTAAGTTTTTGAACCAGTTTTTCTTTTTGTGAAGACTTCAATAGAAATATGTCGGCAAGTTCATACAAATAACGACTCGACATTAGAAAGTGATTATCAGGTTCAAGCTCGTTGGCTTCGATGACCTTCTTTAAGGTATCTGTTCTATCCAGAGTCATGAAGGTTAACCCGAGAGATTCGAGAGTCAGTTGTAGCGACTCTTCTTGTTTAGGTAACTCAGAAATTTGTTGTCTTAAAATGGATTTTTGGATGTCGATATTAAATGAGTCCAATAAATCGTCGAGCATGTTACGCATAGTGGTGTGCAGTGAAGAGGCATCAATCAAGTAATCACGGCCTAAATGTTTGAAGTTAGAGATGCGGTTGAAGTAGGTAATGTCCAGATACTCTCTATCGCCATCAATTTTTTTCTTAAAGCTGACCACGTTGGCTGAATTGGGGACTAAGGTTTCATCGACCACGATGCGAAAGTCACGATAGGTCGTAAGGTAGCTCATTAATTTATGAACGATGCCGCGTTTAAAGGCATCATTTTTCAAACTTTCATCAATTCTGACGTAGATATAGCGTGGTTCAAGCGACAAGTAATGAACCGAAGCGTGCGCCTTGTGGTTTTCAAGAACTTGGTTATTCGTTACTTGATTTGTCTTGTCAGTCGTATCCGAAGAGTGGCTTTCAGAATCAAAGAGATCGGTCATGCCATTGATGGATGAGCTTGCGTCACTGTCGGAAGATGAAGCGGTATATGAGGAAGAAGTCGATGACTGTGAACTCCACCAAAACACACCAATGGCGATGACAATAGCGCTTACCACGATGGCCAAGCGGTAGGGTTTTCTCTTCGTTCTTTCTGGCTTTGTAGTGGTGTCGTTCCTTTTTGCATAGTTGGCAGAGGGCTGAGCTGAACCATTTGTTAGATCATTAGAATTGCGCGTTTTGCTTGATGCTTCATCCCGATTAGGGTGGATATTGGAAAGCGGTGTTTGGTTATTTTGTGTATTGTCGCGATGATTTTTTTTGTCGTGAGTTCGGTGGCTTTCAGTTTGGTGTTGTGTATGAGCTTGAGGCACCTGTTCATGAGGTGCTTTTGAATCTTCAACCTCATCGTGATTTATGGGTTGGTCAACAATGACCGCTGCGCCATTTATTGGTTGAGGTGAGTCTTGTTGCGTCTTTATTGAGGAGTCGGAAGTAGATGCAGATTCAGGTTGTTCAGTATTTTCATCTACATCGGAAACCGGCAAGGTCTTGGTCACCATTGAAGGGTGAATCAAAATAGTTTTCTGAACCTCAACATCCAGCTTATACCCTCGTTTAGGTACCGTGATGATGTAACCCATCGAATGTCGCTCAGCAGATTTCAATGTTTTACGTAATTCGAAAATCGCTTGAGTGATCACTTGATCCGTTAAGATCGACCCGTTCCAAACCTCATTAATCAACTCATCTCGCGAGAACACAATGTTCGGATTCTGACAAAAAAAGTCCAGTAGTTTGGACAAACGGTTGTCGATAATCACGTCTTCTTCGTTCATGATGAGTTTGTCTTCATCAGGAATAAATAACCACACGTCGAAAGAATATTGAATGCGTTCTTTTTTCATAACCACCGAGACTAAGTCATTGTATTAAAATTACTTTAGTAGACATGTTGGGGCAATTCAATTAACCAATGTTTAATTATGATACGTGGTCGTGCTTTTTAGAGGATTAGTGACAGCTAGTAAAACTAAAAATAATATTGAGACTTATTCTCATTTGTTGATCTTGATAAAGGAACGGTTTAAATTGTCCGGTTAGTATCACTACAACATGAATATTATGAGGTTTTTTATGAGTACGGTCGTTGTATGGGGAGCAGGAAGTGGACTGGGTGCTGCAATAGTTGAGCATTTTCACAAACAAGGTTATCAAGTTATAGCGGTTGCGAGAAACCCAGAGAAAAACACGCGCTTGGCTGAACTTGGTGTTACCACACTTCGCTGTGATGCTACCGATCAAGAACAAGTTGAATCTGTGGTCGCTCAGTTACCTAAATCAGCTCTCATTGTTTCTAGCATGGGCAGCTTCAGAGCTGACACTCCCGTTGATTACATTGGACACCGACATTTGACTGATGCGCTTGAAGCCAATGGTATTGCTCGATTTGTGCTGGTAACGTCGTTGGGTTGTGGTGAGTCTTGGCAGTATTTGTCGGAGCGTTCTAGAAAAGGCTTTGGCGCTGCGGTTCGTGAAAAGTCGTTGGCAGAAGCTTGGCTAGCCTCTAGTGCTTTGGATTACACAATCTTACGTCCGGGTGGCTTGTTGGATGGCAAGGAGACTGGCAACGGTGAGCTTTCCCAACAAGTGGAAGTGCATGGCGTGATTTACCGACAAGAAGTGGCTCGTCTTATCGAAACCTTATTGGCAAACGACGCGAGTATCGGACAAGTTTATCAATGTATTGATCCTACAGTTCAGTATGGCTAAATCATGATAGCGCTGTCTTGAGGTATTTCCATCTAGCTATAAATTTGCAAGGCCGTTTAGTCTAACTGAATGGCCTTTTTGTTTTCTGTCCTCAATTACCTTCCATTCTAATCAAATGCTGCCTGTTTCTTATATGAGAGTGCTGTTCTCTTAATCTAGATTAAGTTTTGCCTGTCATGATCTCTGTAGTATCCGCGTCAATCAGCCTCACGTTAGATGGGGCAATTGCGTAACACGATTGAATGAGGAATAGATTTGAGTATTTTGTTTACAGAAACCCGCATTGGTACCATGACACTGAAAAACCGCTTTATGAGAAGTGCGACGTGGGAAAATATGGCGACTGAAGATGGCCATATGACAGATAAACTTTACGCTATCTATGAAGAGTTGGCTCAAGGTGAGGTTGGCTTGATCGTGACGGGTTACGCAAACATCGTTGAAGAAGAAAAGCCGAATGCTGGCATGATGGGTATGTATAACGACTCGTTTATCGATGAGTACAAAAAGCTGACTCGACTGGTCCATGACAACGATTCTAAAATCGTGATGCAATTGGCTTATGGCGGCACGAAAACCACGTATGACCTTGGGGAACGAGTGATCTTCGCACCGAGTGAGATTCCTGAAAAAGGGACTCAAACACTAGGTAAAGCAATGACCCAAGAGGAAATTGACTACATCGTTGATGCGTTTGCCAAAGCGTCATTGAGAGCACAGAAGTCAGGCTTTGATGGCGTCGAAATTCATGCAGCTCATACTTACTTGATCAACCAGTTCTTAAGCCCTTATTACAATCAACGTGAAGATGAATACGGCGGTAGCTTAGAAAATCGCATGAGATTCTTGCTTGAGATCTACACGGCAACACGCAAGTTGGTGGGTGACGATTTCCCTATCTTGGTTAAGTTGACTGCTTCTGAGTTTTTCGAGGGTGGTGTAACCTTCGACGAAACCCGTTTAGTCTGTAAAAAGCTTGAAGAAGTAGGTGTTGATGGCATTGTCGTTTCTGGCAACATTCATGGTAAAGCCGACACCATGATTGGCGAGTCTCATGATGGCTTTACCATTCAAGCTGAAGGCTACTTCCATGAATACGGCCATGCAATTAGCCAAGATATCGATATTCCAGTAATCACGGTAGGCGGCTTAACGGATTTTGATGCCATTGAAGCGATCGCAAACAACACGGGCATAGAGTACTTCGCACTTTCACGCCCTTTGTTATCGGAGCCGCATCTAGTGAAACGCTGGAAAGAGGGCGACCGAAGCCCTGTTGAGTGTGAAAGATGTTCTAAGTGTCGCACTAAGCGCGGTAACTTCTGTGTGGTAAACAAAGATAGAAAAGTACAGCTTGCGCGCATGTAGTCGTTGAGCCTATATCTAAAAATATAACCGAGTCTGATCCTGTTTAATACCACAGGTTCAGACTTGCTCTGTGTTCTACGAACTTATATTTGAAACCTTATTAATCACATTTCTCTGTCAAATCGGTGCGTACTAACGGATATAATCCACACGTAAATTTTCCAATCGAGTTATTCTGAGCATACTGTGAAATTACTTCCTCTCTTAAAGCAACCTCGAATCCACTGACGCCTCTTTAGTTTTAGCGACATTGCTATGATTTAAGCGTGATACTTACTCTTTAACTCAATAGAACCTGTGTTTATTGGGACGTTAGCTTGTGCACCTCAGATCTCCAACGTCGAATGTTTTGATATTTAAATGAATAAAACTAACAAGTTAATCAGAGGTAGAAATGCAAAATAAGCATTGGTCTAAATTCGAATTGCTTCATGAGGTTGTTACTAACCCCAACATTCACATCAAGGGTCAACACAGTTATTACAGCGATTGCTGGGATAACGGGTTTGAGCGTTCAGTCGTGCGTTACCTGCATGGTGACGAGATCAGCCGTCAGTGGGAGCCTCGCTGGGAGATTGATGAGCTCTACATCGGCGATTATGTCTGCATAGGAGCAGAGGTTGTGATCCTAATGGGCGGCAACCATACTCACCGAGTCGATTGGTTTTCTTTGTATCCATTCATGGATGTCATCGACGACGCCTACATTGGCAAAGGCGATACCCATATCAAAGATGGAGTGTGGTTGGGGATGCGTGCGATGATCATGCCGGGCGTGACCATTGGAGAAGGGGCGGTTGTGGCCGCGAACAGCGTAGTAACCAAAGATGTGGAACCTTACAGTATAGTTGGTGGTTCTCCCGCGAAATTAGTGAAACACCGCTTTGATAAGTCTGTTATCGAAGAGCTAATCTCAATGAAGATATACGACTGGCCACCAGAGAAGTTTGAATCAATGAGGCAGCACTTGTGTGATTCGGATTTAACTGTTCTTAAAAATGCGATGGCTGAATATGATGCACAGAAGTCGTTGAATACTTAACAGTATCTAAGGAAGGAGCACTCTACAGTCCATTGAGTGTTCCTTTTGTTCATCTATGCAGCAGTTATTATCAATTTCATCAAATATTTGCCCTTTCGGGTTGACCTTACCCTAAGGGGAACGTTTATAGTTGCGCTATAAATTTAAAGGTAAGTTATGACAAACACATTCCGAACAACTTGGATTACTGTGTTCAGCATTATTGCAATGTTGATGTCTAGCTATGCCTCAAGCTCATCGGTCATGATGACCAATATGATGACAGCTCAAATGGGTTCGAGCCAGTCGGCTTGTTACCACAGTGACGATTCAGCGAACGGTATGATGGCAGGATGTCATATTATGAACACCGAATCACACGCTGAGCACTCCAATATGGATGCTCAGGCATTTATGACTCAATGTCATATGCCTTCGGCGAGCGAAGATGGTGACAACATGATGGGAAGTCACTGTTCAGGCGCTGACTGCTGTGCTTCTGTTTGTTCTACCGCTTCACACCCAATTCAGGCTATTCAAGCCGCTAATCTCTTTGCCTATTCTCTAGCTCGTTTTCAATCTGTCACTATTGGCCAGAAAGTCGCACGCGCTCAATCTTTGTTACGCCCACCTACCGCATAAATCTATATCTAAAAACATAGCGATATCAGAGTCATAAATCTGATACGCCAATCTTTTATATGCGTTATTTAACGCTAGATATGGACATTCATTGTGAATATAAAACCAACAACCTCCGTGTTTGGAATAAACGCGAGTGTCGTGGTCGCTGCTGCCTTTGTTTCAAGTGTTACGCTACCTGCAACCTTGTTTTCAAGTGCTGCGTTAGCTGCTGTTTCGGACTCAGCACGAGCTTCAGAACTCACGACTAAAGCTGATCAACAGAGCTCAACACAGCAACTTAATATGCTGATTGAGATAGCTCTGAACCAAGACAGTAACCGAAAGCAGTATTTCGCCCAATCGCAAGCGATGAGAGAAACAGGTGTCGCAAGCGCGACCTTAATGGATCCTAAATTGAAAGTCGGATTTGGCGGGCTACCCGTCGATAGCTTTCAGTTTGATGAAGATCCAATGACCAATATCTCTGTCGGTTTGATGCAGCAATTTGAGCGTGGTAATACGCTTGATCTTCAGCAGAAAAAAGCGGGTCAGCAAGCGGATGGAATAGCTCTTCAAGTACAGGCTCGTGAACTTACCGTTGCTAATAGCATGACGCAGCTTTGGCTTGAACTGGGCTATCAACAAGTCTCTGAAAGCGTTATGCGTGAAAACCGACGCCTATTGGTCGAGTTAGAAAACTATGTCCAAACCAATTACTCGATTGGTAAAAGTGAAGCGCAAGACTTGCTCAATGCTCAGCTTCAAGTCAGCAAGCTTGATGAAAAACTACAAGCTAATCAGCAAGTTCAACGTCGTTTGATCTCTCAGCTGTCTGAATGGTTGGGTTCTGATTGGTTAGGTTCTCAAGCTATTGACTCCCAGGGCGTGCTTCATGCCACTAACCAAGTTGATTGGACAAGCTTGGAAAGTAAATTGGCGGGAACCAAGAATAGTGTATCTACCAAGCACTATCAACTACTAACCAATCATCCGTTAGTTAAGATCGTCGATGCGACTATTTCGTCGAATCAAACTCAGGTTGAGTTGGCTGAGCAAGCTTATACGCCTCAGTTTGGTGTGGAAGTCATGTATGCCCATCGACAAGCAAATAACATGGCGGGTGAACCTGCTTCTGATCTTGTCAGCGCTTACCTAACGGTCGACATCCCACTGTTTACTGGCAATCGCCAAGACAAGAACTTGTCTGCAGCTCAGTATCAAGTTGGGGCTGCCAAATCCCAAAAGGACACCTTACTTTCCCAAATGAACGCTCAGGTGAATGCGTTATTAGTGGATAGGTCGAACCTTTCTCAACGTTTAGAGCGATATCAACGTACCTTGCTTCCACAGACAACCGCTCGAATCAGTGCAGTGGAAAGAGGTTATCAAAACAATACCGCGCAGTTTAATGACGTTATCGCTGCAACGGCCGATGAGCTTGCCTTGAAACTTGAACAACAGCGCTTGATCACCGATCTCAACATCGTTAATAGCAAGCTCGCAGCTTTAATCAGTGGCTTTGAATATCAGGTTGAACAGCCACAACTTACCGATCCAACCAATCAATAAGGAATAGATAATGAAATCAGTAAAAGTCGCGACAATCGCTTTATTGGTCGGTGGTGCATTAGGTTTTAGTGCGAACTACTTTCTCTTGAATTCAACTCACGATATGTCAGCAATGGGCGGTGCAAGTGCGGCGAGCTCGGCTGAGGGTGCAAGCAACGAACCACTGTATTGGGTCGCGCCAATGGATCCCAATTATCAGCGTGACAAGCCAGGCCAGTCACCAATGGGGATGGATCTAATCCCGGTGTATGCCGACGACCTAAGTGGTGGTACAGACAAGGCTGGCACCGTGTTTATCGATTCATCAGTGGAAAATAATCTTGGTGTGAAAACAGCGAGTGTTGAGTTTGAAGCTTTGTCACCACGAATTGAAACCGTTGGTTATGTGGCGTTTGACGAAAGTACGTTATGGCAAACCAACGTAAGGGCAGCAGGCTGGGTAGAGAAGCTTTATATCAATGCCGTCGGAGAGAAGGTGAATAAGGGTGATGTACTGTTCACTCTCTACTCTCCAGAACTTGTCAAAGCCCAAGAGGAATTGATAAGTGCTTATAAAACAGGTCGTAAAGGGTTGATCAAAGGCTCGACTGAACGCTTGATTACCTTAGGTGTAGATAAAGCTCAGATACAGTCGATTACTCGCCAAGGCAAAGCCTCGCAAACCATAGAAATCAAAGCTCCCTCGAATGGCGTTATCGCGAGTCTCAACATCCGCGAAGGTGGTTATCTTTCGCCGGCGCAAGCGGTAATCAGTGCTGGGCCTCTCAATGAGGTGTGGGTTGATGCCGAAGTGTTTGAACGTCAAGCACACTGGATCTCATCTGGCAGCAATGCAGAGATGACGCTAGACGCGATTCCTGGCAAGGAGTGGCAGGGCAGTGTGGATTATGTGTATCCCATTCTTGATCCTAAAACTCGCACCTTGCGTGTCCGTTTAAAGTTCTCGAACCCAAATGGCGAGCTTAAACCAAATATGTTCGCCAATATCGCGCTGAAACCAATCAGCGACGATGCCGTACTCACAGTACCAAGGTCGTCGGTTATTCACTCTGGTGGCATGACGCGAGTTGTGCTTTCTGAAGGCGAGGGTAAATATCGCTCTGCACGAATAGAGGTAGGCCGTGAAGCTGGTGACAAGGTTGAGGTTCTACAAGGCCTTGAGCAAGGCGAAAAGATTGTTACATCTGCACACTTCATGCTTGATTCGGAATCTAGCCAATCCGCTGATCTGTCTCGAATTAATGGTGTGGAAGAGCAAGCCGAAACGGTTTGGGCAAAAGGTGAAATCTCGGATGTGATGCAAGGTAGTCGCATGGTGACCATCAATCACCAACCTGTACCTGAGTGGGAATGGCCGGGCATGGTAATGAATTTTACTTTTGCCGAAGGTTTAGACATGAGTGACGTTAAGCGTGGTCAAGTTATTGATTTTGAAATGATGAAGACAGAGTCAGGTCAATATGAGGTTGTTGACTACAAGGTCAACGAACATCAAATGGCGGGCGAAGTTTGGGTGAAGGGACAAATCACAATGCTGATGGCGGACTTCGGTATGATTACGGTAAATCACAAGCCCGTACCTGAGTGGGATTGGAAGGCCGGAGAAATGAACTTCCAAGCGAGTGAAGACCTTGACCTATCCGAATTTTCTGAGGGCCAACCGATTCGGTTTCTAGTGGCCAAGCAAGGTTCTGATTATGTCCTCAAATCTTTAGAATCAGGTGAGGGTACACTATGATCAATGCAATCATTCGTTGGTCTATCAGTAACCGATTCTTGGTTCTGGTCGCGACCATGGCGATAGTGTTCGGTGGTCTATACAGCGTTAAAAGTACGCCCGTCGATGCTATCCCTGATTTATCTGATGTTCAGGTGATCATTAAAACCAGTTATCCGGGTCAAGCACCGCAAGTGGTCGAAGATCAGGTAACGTATCCATTAACCACCGCCATGCTGGCTGTACCGGGAGCTGAAACAGTTCGTGGGTACTCTTTCTTTGGTGATTCGTATGTCTACATTATTTTCAATGATGATACCGACATGTACTGGGCGCGTTCACGAGTACTCGAATACTTAAGTCAAGTTGCACCTAACCTACCATCAAGCGCAAAACCAACGCTTGGGCCTGATGCTACGGGTGTGGGCTGGGTTTACAGTTACGTGCTTCAAGACAAAACGGGCCAGCACGACCTTGCGGAACTTCGTAGCCTGCAAGATTGGTTCTTGAAGTACGAGCTACAAACTGTCGATGGCGTCTCTGAAGTGGCGACCGTGGGCGGCATGGTGAAGCAATATCAGGTGCAGATTGATCCTGCCAAGCTGCGTGCTTACGACTTAACGCTTCAGCAAGTCAATATGGCGATCCAAAACGGTAATCAAGAAACGGGTGCGTCGGTGGTTGAAATTGCTGAAGCTGAGCACATGGTTCGCACTACGGGTTACCTGACGAGTATTGAAGACATCCAATCACTTCCATTAAAAGTGACCGACAAAGGTACACCGTTGCTATTGGGTGATATTGCCGACATTAACCTTGGTCCGCAGATGCGCCGTGGTATCTCTGAATTGAATGGTGAAGGTGAAGCGGTTGGTGGCGTTATCGTGATGCGCTTTGGCGAGAATGCCAGTGAAGTGATTGACTCTGTTAAGAATAAACTCGCAGAGCTGCAAGCAGGTTTACCAGATGGCGTTGAAATTGTCGCCACCTATGACCGTTCAACTCTGATTGATTCTGCGGTTGAAAACTTATGGAAAAAGCTAGCCGAAGAGTTCCTAGTCGTGGCGATTGTGTGTGCGCTGTTTCTATTTCACATTCGTTCGTCTTTGGTTATCGCACTGAGCTTACCTGTTGGTATCTTGGGGGCGTTCATTGTTATGCACTGGCAGGGCATTAATGCGAACATCATGTCCCTCGGTGGTATCGCCATAGCCATTGGTGCGATGGTGGATGGTGCTATCGTGATGATAGAGAACGTTCATAAACACATAGAACGAACGCCGTTGACCGATAAGAACCGTTGGCAGGTGATTGGTAAAGCGGCAGAAGAAGTCGGTGCTCCGCTGTTCTTCTCACTCATCATCATTACCTTGAGTTTTGTGCCAGTGTTCGCATTAGAAGGGCAAGAAGGCAAGATGTTCTCGCCTCTAGCGTTTACTAAAACGTATGCAATGGCTGCAGCAGCAGGTTTAGCGATCACGCTTGTGCCAGTGCTAATGGGTTACTTCATTCGTGGCAACGTACTACCTGAACATAAAAACCCCGTGAACCGTAGTTTAGTCGCGATGTATAAGCCATTGCTCAACTTAAGCCTTAAGTATCCAAAAGTGATGATTGTCATCGCGCTAGGCTTGATGGCTTCTGCGTATTACCCAACCAGTAAGCTTGGTAGTGAGTTCATTCCTCCTTTGGATGAAGGCGACTTGATGTACATGCCAACCACTTATCCAGGGATCTCGATAGGTAAAGCGCGTGAATTGCTTCAGCAAACCAACAAGCTAATCAAAACTATTCCAGAAGTTGAAACTACATGGGGCAAAATCGGACGTGCAGAAACGGCAACGGATCCCGCACCTCTGACCATGATTGAAACGGTTATTCAGCTAAAACCTCGCGATGAGTGGCGTGACGGTGTCACTACTGAGTCGTTGCGCAAAGAGTTCGACGAGCTGATTCAGTTCCCTGGCTTAACCAATGCGTGGGTAATGCCAATCAAAACCCGTATCGATATGTTAGCGACGGGCATTAAAACCCCAATCGGCATCAAAATCGCGGGTCCAGACCTTAGTGTCATTGAGGATATTGGCTCTCAGCTTGAACCTATCTTAAATGGTGTCAGCGGTACGGCTTCTGTATACGCCGAGCGTGTTGCTGGTGGACGCTATGTCACGATAGACATCAAGCGCCGCTCAGCAGCTCGTTATGGATTGAGCATCAAAGAGGTTCAGCAGGTTATCTCAACCGCTGTTGGTGGGATGAATGTAGGTGAAACTGTGGAGGGGCTGGAGCGCTATCCAATCAACGTTCGTTACCCACAAGATTACCGGGATTCAGTCGTGAAATTACAGGGTTTGCCATTGGTGACACCAAATGGAGCTCGTATTGCGCTATCTGATGTCGCGGACATTCGTTATGAAGACGGTCCACCAATGATCAAAACAGAGAATGCGCGTCCTAATGGTTGGGTGTTCGTTGATATTGATGGTCGTGATCTTGGGTCATATGTCGCTGAAGCGCAAAAAGTGGTTGCTGAGCAAGTCGTATTACCTGCGGGTTACTCGCTCGCTTGGTCTGGCCAATATGAATACATGGAGCGTGCAAAAGAACGCTTGAGTGTGGTGGTTCCTATCACTATTGCCATCATTATGTTGTTGCTCTACCTAAGTTTCCGTCGTGTTGGGGAAGTCATGATGATCATGCTGACACTGCCGCTAGCGATGGTGGGTGGTCTTTGGCTGATGCATGCCCTCAACTACAACTTCTCAATTGCGGTGGGTGTCGGCTTCATCGCGCTAGCCGGTGTTGCGGTAGAGATAGGAGTCATCATGTTGGTGTACCTCAACCAGGCGTGGCATTACAAAAAACTCGATGCCGAACAGAACCAACAAAAACTTAAACTTGCTGATTTAACCGATGCCATTCGTGAGGGGGCAGGGCTTCGAGTTCGTCCTGTAATGATGACTGTACTTACCGTCATTATCGGCTTGATTCCAATCATGTACGGCGAAGGTACAGGCTCGGAAGTTATGCAGAGAATAGCTGCGCCGATGATAGGTGGAATGGCGTCTGCGCTACTGCTTACTCTGCTGGTGTTACCTGCCATCTTTAAGTTATGGAAGCAGCGTGAAATTACCCAGATTGAAAAGAAATTGAATAAGTAACTCACTAATTAAAATGAATATTACTGTCCTTATCCATTCTGAAATGGGTAAGGACAAATCAAACTCTATCACTAAAGCAGAATAACTTAAGTGATTAAACGACGAGAAAGTTAAGGAATTATGATGAAAAAAACGATGATTGCTATTGCCCTAACGCTAACTACTGCGACAGCTTTTGCTGAAATGGATCACTCTAAGATGGATGATTCAATGATGAATAACGGTGAAATGGATCACTCTATGATGGACGGCTCGATGATGAAAAATGGCGAGATGGACCACTCTAAGATGGATCATTCAATGATGAAGAATGGCAAAATGGATCATTCAAAAATGATGAGCATGGACGGAATGATGGATATGGAAGGCATGTCTGAAGTGGGTATGCCTGCTAAGGGAGCTAAGCCAGATAAAGTCGTTCACGTTCTGTTGAGTGACGATATGAAAATCACATTCAAAAATAAAGTCGATATTGAGCCCAATGATGTGGTTCAGTTTGTAGTGATGAACACCGGTAAGATTGACCACGAGTTCTCTATTGGTTCTGCAACAGAGCAGTTAGAGCATCGTGAAATGATGAAAAAGATGGGTAACCATGCGCATGATTCCGGTAGCACTGTTACCGTTAAACCTGGCAAGGCGAAGCAACTGCTTTGGCACTTCCATGGTGATAACAACGTAGAATTCGCATGCAATATTCCTGGTCACGCTGAAGCGGGCATGGTTAAAGCAGTAACGCTATAAGGCTAATACACTTGCCATACCTAGTTCAAATGGATGATTGCTAGGTATGGCTTCCTTGTTTTAGTGCTATTTAGGTATTAGCTTTAAAAGATTAAAGGGATGGGGGTTTAAGGATGAATAAGACAGTTCTAGTACTTGCAGTAACGAGCGCTTTGCTTTCGTGGTCTACCCACAGCATCGCGGAAAAACCTGAATGGGCTGGTAAGGGGAAGCCAGATTTAGAAGAAGTAAAAACATTCGCTGAGGCAAAAAAAGTTGAAGGCGAAATTGACGATCATGAGAAGCAGATCGACTCGATGATTGAAGAGAAAAAGAAGAAAGCGAAGAAGACTAAGAATAAAAAAGATAAGCAGAAATTAGATAAAGAACTGGACGATTTAGAAGAAGAGAAAGAAGCACTCGAAGAGAGCAAAGAGAAGCTCAAAGATAAAAAAGAAAAGCTAAAAGATGACATGGATGAGCGAGAAGCGACGCCGGGGTTAGACAAGCAGAAAGACAAGAAGGCGGAACAAAATCGCAAAGAAGAAGGAAAAGGTTCAGAGAAAGGCCAACAGCAACGTGAGGAAAACAGCAAAAAGTGGTGGGATTTTTGGGAGTGATGAATGAATGCCACACTCTTCGCCATCAAATCGATGGATACATTAGATAAGTCTTAACTCATGTTGGTATACATCAGTTAAGACTTATCTACCAAGATCAATACCACTACTGCAATAGAATCGAAGTTTCTAGAAGGTGTTGAGCTTCGCCACTTAGGTGCGGTAGCTCTGCCATGATCTTTTTAAACTTATCGTCGATTGATTCTGCTTCATTCAGCGATCGAAAAGCCAGTACAGCCTGTTCAGGTTCGCGGTTTACATAACCTTTCAATGTATCTAGCTGAATTTTATTGGCATTTTCAACTTTTGCTAGAGCGACATTAATTGCTTCGATGTTAATTGTTAACTCATTGCTTTTAAACATTTTTATTATTTATGGGTTGTTGCTAATGGGCGCACATTAACACAACTGTTTTTTCGGATATTGACCGAGATTATTAAATTGGAACAATTTTGAAAATCGTTTAAAGCTGAGCTGCAATGTGTGATTTGGACAAGTACAAGAAATACGAAACGATTTAAGGAGTTAATAGAGCGAGCTGGTGAATTAGCGCTGGTTGGTCAATCGAGGTTTAAATAAATAGGTTTAGTCAGTATAGATTAATGACTATGGACTTAACGAACGGAGACGTTTTTGAATAGGGTGACGCTGGAAGAAAGCTCGTAATGAATCTTCAGGAGAAGTTGGAGCGTGCAGCGGGAATCGAACCCGCATCATCAGCTTGGAAGGCTGAGGTAATAGCCATTATACGATGCACGCACACTGTCTTATGAGTAAGACTGAGGCATCAAGAAGACTGGAGCGTGCAGCGGGAATCGAACCCGCATCATCAGCTTGGAAGGCTGAGGTAATAGCCATTATACGATGCACGCACATCGTCTTAACGAGTTTGATAATGCCACATCTAACTGAAAACGAAACCTTTTTCTTTCATTTTTATTCTAAGTGCTCGCATAACCACCACTCCGCTAGTTTTTCAATCATGTTCGGCGTTTTCAGAGTGAATAAAATGTGACTAGAATCTCCTTATAAGGAGGACGAGAAATAACAGTAAATTTCATGCTGCTTTTGTGATGAGCTCTCTTTGATTTATAAATCTAACTTGGCAGTGTTAAGTTGTCATAAAACTCATGAAAATTAAGGAATTTTAAGTGTTAACATAAACTGATTTTTATTCGTATTTTTGAGTCCGTTAATAACAATCTGAATGCATAAATTTAACTTATCAACCTGTTAAAATATTCATCAAACTAATCCCAAATGAGTAGAGTTATAGACACTTCTAAGCGTTTGCAGAAAAAAGTAACGAGTTCAGTTGATAATTCACGCAAAAGTCTCGTCATTCCGTCTATCGTTTGGTACATTTGCCGCACATTTTGTCTCGCCTAAAATACCCATGCCTTCTCAGTTCAGAATTAACAAAATTGTTGAAATTGGTGATACTCTTCACCGCAGTGGCTGTGCTCCTTACAAGCTCGAGAAATACACTCAATTCTATGCAAAAAAGCATGGTGTTGATGTGATGATCCAAGCAACACCAACGGCGATAAACTATCAATTTCCAGACGATAACAACGCCGTTATTCTTAAGCGTCTAAAGCCTGCTTCAATTAACCTGAGTTTGTTGGCCAATACGATCATTCGTATTAACCAGCCAAGCAGTGAACCTGTCCCTGAGCCTGTCGGTTATTCTAAATTTGTGACTGCTCTTGCTAATATGGGTATACCGCCTGCGTATTTAATGCTGGTGGGCAGTACGTTGGAAGCGGTTGGCTTTTCTGCGTTATTGGGTTTGATGGTTTGGGTATGTCAGCAAGTTCTTCATTCACGTCGTGCTATTGCGGTTGAGTTTATCTCGGCACTGTTAACGGGTATTTTCGTAGCCTTTTTGGCAAGCACAGGGTTACCGATTCCGGTGTGGGCGCTGTGTATCGCCTCGATTGTCTTGTTCGTCCCCGGGTTATCCATAGCCAACGCATTAGAGTGTTTGGCGTTTAATGATCTAGTCTCTGGTACTAGCTTGTTAGGGCAGAGTGCCTTAACGCTGATAAAGCTGTTTGTTGGGATAATCATGGGGCTCAATATTGGTGAAGCGATATGGGGGCAAGCGGTCTCCATCGACTATACCAATGCGGTACCAATGTGGATGCATATATCTGGCTTGGTGCTGATCTCTGTATCTATCGGTGTGATGTTCAATGCACGCCCGAAAGACATCTTGCTTGGCTTACCAGTTGCGGTTCTCGGTATGTGGGGACCGTTCTATCTAGGTTTTGATAGTGGTTGGGTTGTAGGTACTTGGGTCACGACGGTTCTTATTACTTTGTACGGAACTTGGATTGCCAAGAAGATGGAGCTCACGGGCTCTATTTATATCGTGCAAGGGATCATCATCTTGGTTCCGGGTAGCCGAGTATTAGTGAGTGCTAGCCAGTCAGTGTTTGAACAATCGATTTTGCCGATTCCAAGTATTGGTTTGTCTGCGTTATTCATGTTCTCGGCAATCGTGGCAGGGCAAATCACCGCTTACTCCATTTACTCACCAAAAGTTGAACGCTAAGCCGTTCCGCTTCTCGAACCTACAAACAAACACAGCTTAGCGGCTGTGTTTGTTCGTTTTGGGCACTGTTCTTTTTAAGATAATGAACTCTCAAAGAAACTTGTTAGATTTATGCTCGCTAAGCCAAACAAGAGTCATTAAAATGGACGCAAATTCTATTTAAATGAGTTATTAACGTATGTCTTTACCTCCTTGCCCGCAATGCCAATCTGAATACGTCTATCAAGACCAAAACAACCTAATCTGCCCCGAATGTGCCTACGAATGGAACCCAGAAGAAGAGCGTCTAGAAAGAGAGGCCGCGCGTGTTAAGGACGTTAACGGTGCAGTGTTAGATACCGGCGACAAAGTTACTTTCATTAAAGATCTAAAAGTGAAAGGCAGTTCTAGCGTATTGAAAATCGGTACTAAAGCAGTGATTCGTCGCATCAATGAAGGCAAGGATCACCAGTTAGATTGCAAGCTTGATGGTGGCGGTGAAATGTTGGTAACAGCGAAATACGTGAAAAAGCAGTAACCATTCTTTCGAACAATTGTCGTAAATCTTCAATATTTTGGGGCCGCTTCTGAGCATACTGACTGGCAAATACAGTTGCATTAAACGTTAGAGAATCAAAATGATCAGAGAATACAGCGCAGCCGACACTGAAACGGTTCTAGATATCTGGCTCACGGCTTCCATTAAGGCACACGACTTCATGTCGCCTGAATTTTGGGAGTTACAAGTGGACAATATGCGCGATATCTACCTACCTGCCTCACGAACCTACGTGTTCCAAGGTGATGGGGAAGTTCGTGGCTTTTATTCGGTCTATGAAGGGATCTTAGCGGCGATCTTTGTGAGCCCGCAGCATCAAGGTTGTGGCATCGGGAAACAGCTCATGCAACATGCCAAGCTTGAATGCCCAAAGTTGTCTTTAAATGTGTACAAAGAGAATCAAGCGACTATTGAGTTCTACCTTTCTCAAGGCTTTAAAATCGTAAGTGAACAAGCGGATGAGCACACTGGGCACCAAGAGTACACCATGCACTTAGCCTAGCGTTGGGCTTAGTGCATAGTCAGGCAAGTACTAGGCAGGAATAGAATTTATATGGATATAGTCAAAGCTGACATGGCGCACTCAAATGCGTTCCACCATTATGTACAAGCTTGTATTGATGATGGACTCGAGATCTATACTGGTATTTCTGATGGCAGTGATGCCTATTTAGAAAGACGAATTGCTTATTCAAAAGGTGAGTGCCTGCCTAAAGGGTGGACGCCAGCATCTACTTATTTTTATTTGGATCTTGGACGTATTCTTGGTGTGATAAGAGTTCGGCATGGCACCAGTCAGTACATTCACGATGTCATTGGACATATCGGGTATGAGACCCTGCCGCAAGCCAGAGGGCGGGGTGTCGCAAGTCATATGTTGTCTTGGGTTCAACGTCATGTATTGACCGAAAGCGCTATCATTACCTGTGAGAGAGGCAATATTGCTTCGCAAAAGGTGATTGAGAAATGCAGTGGTCAGTTCCTGAATACTTTTTACTCAGAGCAAGACAGACACGAAGTCCTGCGTTACCAATTAGACCGAACATAAACATGTAAGCGTGGCATTTGTTGGTTTATCGGGGGTTACCGTGTTCCGTCTAAACCAAAATGAAGCCATAGCCATTTATTGTTGGAGGTATTTTGAAGTATTCGACAAGAGCCGCTCAGCCATCAGATTATGAATTTCTGTTCGAACTGAAAAAGGCGGCAGAGTTTGAACCTATTAAAGCTGTCTTTGGTTGGGATGAGCAAGTTCAGCGAGATATACATGCTGAAGAGTGGGCAGAAGAACGGCCTGAAATCATCGAATATCAAGGTAAAGCGATTGGTAGTGTGTTGTTGCAAGACAAAGGAGAGCACTTCTACTTTTGCCGATTTTTTTTGCTACCTGAATATCATGGTAAGGGTATTGGAAGCCAAGTTTTGACTGATTGTTTGGCTCACGCTGCCAAGCTCAATAAGCCAGTAGAGCTATGTTATCTGCAAGGTAACCGGGTTGGGGAGTTGTATCTCAGGTTTGGCTTTGAAATCACCTCGCAAAACGACCAGTTTGTTTATATGTGGCGTAAATAGACATCCATTCAAAATGATCACACCGTGTCCGTAACTTGATAGGCAGTTGACACCCATCTAACGTAAAACCTTGTAAAGCTCCCTATGCTTGATGACTAAGCGATTACACTTAGAAAAGATCGAGCGTAAGGGAGTGTGCAATGAATTATTACCCGACTTCAAAAATCGTGGGTGAGCAAAGGTTTGGTTTTGGGCCTAGATTAGGTCAAACAGCCTATTATTCTCCTTTAGAGCAGTTGGATAAAAAGCCATTTGTTCATCAGTCCATTCAAGCTTTACCCACAACCGAATCTATTCTGATAACCGTCGGTGAGAATCGTGAACAGCGAAAGAAAGCGAAGGGTGATGAGCAAAAGATGCAAGCAATGAAGAAAGAGGCACAGTCTTTTCTTCGTACTCATTATCGACAACAATCTCAAGCTCGCCACTTGCAAAGCGTTGAAACGCCTTATGGTTTCCAAGAACGCATTATTCAGTTTTGGAGTAACCACTTCGCCATCTCGGTTGACAATCGAAAACTGATGCCCTTAGCTGCCAGCATTGAAAACGATGTGGTTCGCGAGCATTGGAATGGTAATTTCAGCGACATGCTGATGGCTTCTTCAAAACATCCAGCCATGCTTCTTTATCTCGACAATCAACTCTCCATTGGACCTAACTCAAAAGTTGGTAAGCGCCATGATAAGGGGCTGAATGAAAATCTCGCTCGTGAAATTCTAGAGCTCCACACCCTCGGCGTTGATGGTTCCTATAACCAACAGGATGTGATTGCCTTGGCCAAGGCGATTTCAGGCTGGGGGATAAAGTTCAAATCACCCAACGCTGGTTTTCGCTTTGCTTCGGATTTACACGAACCGGGTACGATAACTTTACTTGGAAAAGCCTATTCCGAGTCAGGAGTCTTGCAGGGCGAATCGTGTTTGCAAATGCTAGCTATGCATAAAGACACAGTGAAACACTTGGTTGATAAGCTTTGTCAGCATTTTATTGGTGATACGCCTAAAGAACTCTCGGAACAGATGGTTGCAGAGTATCTAAAAAGCGATGGTGATTTGCTACCTATTTACCGTTTGTTGCTGAACAGCAAGGAGGCGAGCACGCCTAAGCCTAATCGCTTTAGGCCACCTAAAGAGTGGTTGTTTGCGGTGCTTCGTAGCGCTGACATTTCACTTAACGAAAAACAGGTACTGAATACTCTTAACACACTAGGCCAACCACCTTTTAAACCGGGTTCACCTGCAGGGTGGTCAGATCAAGACAGAGACTACAACAGCCCGTCGGCGTTAACACAACGTATGCAAGTGGCTAATCGACTTGCTTCGGCTGTTATCAAGTCAGCGAGAACTTCAGGTGAAAAACCTAAGGTCGTGGTGGATAAAGTGATTGCGACTTTATACGGCGATGCAATTGATGAACATACTCAAATTGTATTGAGCAAAGCCGACAGTGCTGCAATGC
Organism: Vibrio gigantis; assembly: GCF_024347515.1. Lineage (NCBI taxonomy): Bacteria > Pseudomonadati > Pseudomonadota > Gammaproteobacteria > Vibrionales > Vibrionaceae > Vibrio > Vibrio gigantis. The sequence continues at coordinate 575,944 of NZ_AP025493.1, read as the reverse complement.
AACTTTCTCTGTTGTGGTTAAGCCCACAGTTTCAATATCGTTAGGAGTGGGTATGAAAAAGACAAACGGTTCGCAGAAAATGAAGTCACAGAATAACGGCCCAAAAAGTATCAATCGCCGTCAGTTTATGGGAATGGCAGCAGCGGTTGGTATGAGTGCAATGTTGCCATTTCCAAGTTTTGCCAAAACACTCTCAGACAATATCTTTATTTGGATATCACTGCGTGGCGCGATGGATGGGTTAAATGTTGTGGTGCCTTATGCTGATCCTGATTATTTAGAACTAAGACCGAATATCGGTTTGAAGCCCGATCAGCTATTGAAGTTAGATAACTTCTTTGGATTGCATCCGTCTCTCAAACAATGCCACCAATGGTACGAAAGCAAAGAGCTCAGCTTCGTTCATGCGTGTTCAACCGCCTACCGAGAACGCTCACATTTTGATGGACAGAAGATACTAGAAAACGGCACTTCCGATCCCTTTAATACGCATGGATGGCTTAACCGCTTACTCACGTTAAGCTCAGAAAAGTATGACGGAATAGCGATTGATTCAGGCTTGCCGTTAATCATGCAAGGTGAATCTACAGTAGCCAGTTGGTATCCAAACCGTTTAAAAACACGCGACAAACAAATCGAGCTACTTGAAGAACTTTTTCAGAGTGATCAAATGCTGTCAGCCAACTTTGAAAGCGTCATGAAAATCGATGAGTTGGTGGGTGACCAAGGCGTTGGCAAACAATTTAAGTCATTGATGGGAAAAACGGGCGATATTTTATCTGCGGATAACGGACCAAACATCGCTGCACTGGAACTTGGTGGTTGGGATACCCATGCAAATCAAGGCATCGTAAATGGAAGGTTGAGCATCCAACTTAAAACTCTGGATGCAGGATTAGCGGCACTTAAGGACTCGTTAGGTTCACACTGGAATAACACAGTGATTATCGCCGCCAGTGAATTTGGTCGAACAGCGAAGGAAAACGGTACAAAAGGCACCGATCATGGAACTGGTAATGTCATGTTGGTTGCTGGTGGGGCTATGGCTAACAAGGCTTCAAACGTATCGAGTACAGGCAGCTCTGGGGGGCAAGTTATTGCAAACTGGCCGGGATTAAGCCCAAAGGATCTGTATCAAGGGCGAGATCTCAAACCAACGACTGATATGCGAGGTGTAATTAAAGGTGTACTTGGTCAACACCTGTCTATAAAAACGAAGCAGCTAGACACCATCTTCCCTGATAGTGAAATGGTAAAGCCACTTCAAATAATATGAAGTGGCTAGAAACTTAAATCAACGAGACTTTTAATAAGAGAATTGTCACTATTCTTATAAAATAATGCCAACTATATCAATATTTTATGAATCGACGTTTTCGGTTTGATTTATTAATGATAGGGTCGCCGGATAATTATATTGATAAGAATAAAGGCTTTATATGAAATATTTTCTGCCAATGGCTTTGGTGGCAAGCTTAACGGGTTGTATGACGTTACCTCATAATGCGTCAAATACTCTATCTGCTCCTCATGGAGATGGAGCTATAGGTATTACTACAAAGATCATTAAGGTTGGTAGCGCTTATCCGTGTGATACTTTTTCGATTTTAATGTACGAAAAGATTGGCGCGGAACTGGCTCAAGAACCGGAGACGTTGAGGATGACAGTCTACGAAGATCTAGAGTATGTATTATTTGATAATATCAAGCCAGGTAGTTACGTTGTTAAAGAAGCGCGCTGCAATGTTCCAAGAGGGATCGCTGTCGACGGATACAAGCGTTACCACTCTATCGAAATGTCGAGTGAGTATACAGTTAAACCCAACACATTGACTTTAACTGATGACCTAATTTTTGCTGCTCAGGAAACTGAGAAGGACTTTTATTTTACAGTTGAATCAAGTGAAGAAGTTTCAATTTATCTTGAGGGTCTGCTTACGCGATCAGAGACCATCAATGAAGAATGGAACATAGAAACGCCTAAGAGTCAGCAGCTCTAATCGTTAGTTGCCTTCAAATTATTAACTGCTTTACAACCGGTTAACTGAGCTGAAAATTGTAAATCAACTCAATGGCATAATGTGTCATTGAGTTGTTTAGTTTTAGCTTCTATTTAAGACTTAACCGCCAACAATGTCCCAAATGTAATCAACCCAACTCCACACGCTTGATTGAGCCTTTTCTTGGCTTTCAACAAGTGTTTTTGCAACGTATCCGAAGTAAACAACATTGCGACAATTCCAAACCACAATCCATGAAGAACTATCATGTACAACCCATAACCGAGAGCGACATGCTGGTTCTCAGTATCGGGTGAGATGACTTGGCTGAAAATGCTTAAGAAGAACAACATGGTTTTTGGGTTTAGCACGTTACACAAAAAGCCTTGTGCTAAATAGCGCCAAACACTAGTACTTTGCCTCGTTCCTTCCAAAGGTGCAAGCTTGTTGTCCGCACTCAAGATACCTTTTAGTCCGAGATAAATAAGGTAGGCTGAACCTGCATATCTGATCATGTCAAACAGCTGCTCATTCTGTGAGATTAAGTAGCTGATCCCAAGCATTGAATAACTGATGTGAACACAAATGGCTAAACTCACACCTATTGCAGTCCAAATCCCTGCTTGTCTTCCTTGATTGACACTGTTTTTTAAAACTAAAACGAAATCAGCTCCAGGGCTTATAACAATTAATAGCCCCAATACTGCTAGGCTTAACCACTCCATAATGACTCCAACTCTTTATATTTGATGAGCTGGCATTGTATGGTTTTTTATTGCTGCCTATAATCGAAATGAATTCCATCTATCTGTGAGAAAAAATCACACATGAGACATTTGAAAGCATTTCATATTTTCCACGTATCAGCGCATTCGAGCAGTTACAGTGAGGCGGCGGACAAACTCAATATCACTCATGGTGCAGTGAGCAAACAGATCAAGGTTCTGGAAAATCATCTGTCTCAAATTCTGTTTTATAAGCAGGGTAGGAATGTGTGTCTCACTAAAGAGGGTGAGTTACTCAAAGGTTACACAAAGCAAGCGTTTCAAGCATTGGAGACTGGAGTCCATCAGCTTAATCAGCTGAATCATCAAGCGTTGGAAGTCTCGTGTGAACCCACATTGACTATGCGTTGGTTAATGCCTCGACTTGGTGATTTCTATAACGAATCCGGAATTGATGTTCGCTTGTCTACTGCGGGTGGACCTGTGACATTAGGCGCGACTGGGTTAGATATGGCAATTCGCCGAGACGACTTTAACTTAGCTGAGCACTACAAAAAGATACCGCTAGTCGAAGAATGGGTTGGCCCAGTGTTCTCGCCTGATTACTGGCAACAAGTCAAAGACAAGCTAGCCGATGTGAAATTGCTGCATAGCAGCACGCGACCAAACGCTTGGAGCCACTGGGCATCCATCACCAAAGATAGCGAATTGGATAGCAGAATAGTGTCGCAAGCTATTTCAAACCAGACTTTTGCGCACTTCTATTTTTGTTTTCAAGCTGCCGTTGATGGGCTAGGTGCAGCTCTTGGTTCTTATCCTTTGGTGGTTGATGATTTGAATAGAGGTAACTTAATCGCCCCCTTTGGCTTTGTTCCTTCCGGTCATCAGTACATATTGCTTACACAAGATGACAACCTCGATAAACCAGAAAATCCGTTTGTGGTTTGGCTGAAGAATGAGTTATCACAATGTGTTCCAGCTTTAAATAGCCAATAATTAATAACCAAAAGCTATGTTGCGTCAGAATTTAACTCGTTCTTGATACTGAGTTTTTGGCAAGCGCATGGGGTGGAACACCAAAGGCTTTCTTAAAGGCACTGGTGAAATTAGAAGGGTGCTGGTAACCCGCCTCATAGGCCGCTTCGGTTATTGAAACCAAGCCGCGCTCTAAGTGCTGTCGCGCGATATCTAGGCGTCGCTGGCGAATATAGCCGTTGATGGTTAGATTATAAGACTGCTTAAATCGACGTTGTAAATTGGAGATACTCATCGAGAATTGACTCGCGATGCTTTCAAGGCTGAGCTGTTGATCTAGGTTGATTTCAATATAGCTGATGATGTCCTCAATTTTGGCATCGAATGTCTTTGATGTACTGGGCTTAGCAATGTTTTCACTCGAATCTGTATTGTGTGAAGTGAAGCCTAGGTCTGCGCTAGTTGCACTTATGAGGTCATCGTCGGAAGTACACTGCTGACAACATTGAATGGGCATCTGCGACAGGGTTAGCGCGAGCAATTGTTGGGTGAGTGTTTCTACTACTAACTTGTCTTGAAAATTAGTCGGTGTCGCTTGACTGGTTAATGTGTTCGTCAGTCGAATGATGTCAGGATTTAGTTCTAATTCGTAAAACGCCTTGTGTGAATCTAGGAATGATTTGCTAGAACAGTGATCGCTTAAACGAGGCTCTACCCATTGTGGCTTAACCAAGATGTTTACCTTATTCATCTTGTTGCCTTGGATTAAAGAGCGTCTAAAGTTAGCCGGTTTCGCAAGATTGACCACCACACCTTGTGGCCCCGTACTGGCATCGAGATCGAACTCGAGATCGTCGTAGCCAAAGGTGAGTTTTCCTTCAAGAAGAATCGTAATCAGGATGGCGGAGTGAGCGGTCGATACGATGTTGCTGTCGACCAATTCAATACAACGACCGCCATGCACGAATATCTGGTCGTTGTATTGGTAAGAAAGGAATTTTCCCTCAGCAAGTGACGTTTGCTTGGTTTGGCCTTGCGTTACGATGATCTGCTTTTCAGTCTGTTCTAGCTTTTTGGTGAGAGCGACTTTCTTGGTTAATGTAGACTTTTTGACTATCAAATTCGCTTTCGCCACAGCCGTTTCGGCAAGTCTAGCTTGCTCTGACGTTACTTCACCCATTTGACCTTTCCTCATAACACCTATGCGTTTTCGCATAAGCAAATCATCTGTGCATTTATAAATTACAACTCTATCATATTTGCGAATTATTATCATTTACATCTAGGATTGAATTTATGGAAAGCCCAGTCAGCTCAACAATCAAGCTTTCAGCCCTCTGTATTGCCATAGCCAGTGCGTATAGTAGCCCTGTGATAGCAGAAGAGAACACATCGCACTTTGATGAAGTGGTGGTGTGGGGAACGAAAGTATCAAGCAACACCGAATCGATCATTGCCGACGATATGTCACTTAAGCAAGCTGACCATATGTCGGATCTACTGCGTGAAATCCCAGGTGTTGATGTTGGGGGCACGCACTCGGTGAACCAACGGATCACGATTCGTGGCTTAAGCGAAACGGATCTAGATATTCGACTTGATGGCGCTTCGCAGCACGCAAACATGTTCCACCATATTGGCAACCTTACTCTTAACCCAGACATTTTGAAATCGGCCGATATCCAAGTGGGTAACAACTCGGTCACGCAAAATGGGTTAGGTGGCTCAGTACTGTTTGAAACCAAAGATGCCAAAGACTTGCTTCGTTACGACGAGAGTTTTGGCGCTCGTGTTTATGGCGGCTACGCGACCAACGCAAGCCAGCAAGGTTCATTAACGGTGTATGGTTTGCTGTCAGATAACGTCGATGCCATGCTGTACAGCCATTACATGAGCCGTGATAATTTCGAAGACGGTGACGGCAATGAGACCTTTGGGTCTGAAGGGGATGTTTACAACATTCTCGGTAAGATTGGCTTTGAGCCAAGTGACTTACACCGCTTTGAACTTTCTTATGATCTGTATCGTGATAGCGGTGATTACAGTCCGCGCCCTGATATGTCAGGTGGTGCTAACGAAGGCTTATCTAGCGACATCCTTATTCCAACTGATTATGACCGTGACACTATTACGGTAAGTTATGAGCTACGTGGCGAAAGTCATCAAGGTAATGTGACCTTGTACAACACGGAGACTGAGATTAAGCGTGATGAAAGCGTTATGGCACCACGTTGGCCATCGAATCGTTTATCTAATAACACCGCGAAGAACCAAAATTTTGGCTTGAATGCTAAGTTCCAATCGGACTACCGCCTAATGTCGTTTGATAATATCGCGACCTACGGTTTTGATTACATGGACAAGTCATCAAGTAGCTATTACGGCAGCAGTAAATTTATGGACGAGTCAGCAATTTCTACCGCACTTTTTGTTGAAGACCAGTTCTACTTTACCCAAGTATTTTCTATTACTGCGGGTGTCCGCTTCGATGATTATCAACGCAAAGCCGAAACAGGAAACGACGACTTTGACGACGTAACATGGTCGTTGGCAACACAATGGGATATGACTCAAGATTGGACGCTGTTTGCCAGCACGCGCTCGCTATTCAAAGGCCCAGAGTTGATGGAAACCTTTATTGCTTATCAAGATGCTGCGTTCTTAGCTGACGACATCAAGGCTGAAACAGGACAGAACACGCAAGGTGGTGTGCGCTTCGACAAACGTTTAGATAACCACTTTATCGGCGCAAACCTAACCGTGTTCCAAACCAATATTGATGATTACATTGCCGAAGAGTACCAGCCCGCAAACCAGAGTTACTTGATTTACAACTTAGGTGACGTTGAGATAAAAGGTTTCGAAGCTAGCTTGTCTTATGGCTACGAGATGTTTAACAGCAAACTCTCATACGCGCGCTCAGATACGAAAAACAAAGACACAGGCGGTGCTGTCGCGGGTGGTAATGGTCGCAGCATTGATATGGGTGACAGCATCACGCTAACGCTCGACTATCAGTCTGAAGCTCTTGAGACTATCTTTGGATGGAACTCAATGTTTGTTAAAGATGAAGACAATGTATTCGATGGTCAGCCGATCAAAGAAGGCTATGACGTCCATAACCTTTATGCTCAGTGGGTACCATCAAATGTCGATGGATTGTCTGTCACCTTTGGTATCGATAACGTGCTTGATGAGCAATACACCTCACACGCGTCTCGTTCAGGTACCGCAAGAGGCTTTACCTTGGATGATTATGAACCAGGTCGTAACTACAAGCTTTCCGCTGCTTATCAGTTCTAGAGAAGGCTCTAGTTCTTAGGTGTGGTTAGAGCGATAAACTGGCGGTCGTAGGGATCCGCAAAGTTTAGCGCCCATAACTAAAGCTATCTTTTAAGTCGGTCGTTTAAAGCATTCATTTAAGTTATTCGTTTTAGTGATTACTTTAAGCTATTAGTGGAAAGAAAAGCGCCTCTCGAGCAAGGAATCGAGAGGCGCTTTAGTTTTATTCGTTATTGTGGAAATCACTCAATAGGCAAAGACAAGACACCGCCATTGAGATCGACTTGGTTCAGCCATTCCGTTGGAATTCCACCCTCTTCTTCGTAGAAACAGGCCGCTAATACAGCGCCAATCACAATCGCACGGCCACAGCTATCACCGCCACATAAGATGTTATCTCGAATGCCTTGTTTAAAGCTTTGAGCGCCAGCAATGATGCGAATCAGCAATGGGAACGCGGCACTCAGTTCACAATGCAATCCAAATTTTTTTGCGGCTTCGGCTATTGAAAGCTCGGGCTCAGCTAAAGCTTCATCTATTTGATCGTGTATAAACCTGCTGCAGGTTTGTCTTACCATCTCTACGGATTGTAGAGGAGAGTTGCCCTGTATCGCGGCTTGAATCAGCAGAGTGATTGCCTGCGCCCACTCCACGGCTTTGTCGTTGTTATTAGTGACTCGAACCGCGCTTTCGACCATTGCTGGTAAGGTGTGAGAAGTGTAAGTACACGCCACTAATGGAATGATCTTTGATACTGCGGGGAGCTGTGTATCGTCTGCGCCACACGTTGTAATAGGGGCATTTGCTAATTCTAATTGATGGATGTTCAACAAGCTCATGCGCGTCGCTTTATCTATGTAGCCTTGCCAACTACCACCAAAATCAAACCAGAATCGGAAATGTTTGATATAACTTACTTCATCGTATTGTTGATTGTCGACTAGGCTATCGACCATCGCCAATAACTGAGCACCGTATTGCGATTGGTCGCCAGCGGTTTTTCCTTGGTGTGCGAAGTAGCCTTTGTCTTGATAATCGAACTGGTTCGGTGAGCGAAATTCTGGTTCAAAGCCCGCCACGTGTAAGATCCTCTCTTGGTCATACAACCAATGCAGCCCCATGGAAGCGGCGTCTCCAACCAATGCGCCGACAACGGCGTAAAAAGCTCTCTCTTTATGATTATCCATGTTGAGTGATGTCCTTGAGATGAATCAACGTAGTTCGATACTTTAAGTATAGTGATTAGACAAGTATTTTGCTGTGTTTCGAAGAAGAAATTGGAGGGGATTAATCCTGATTGGTCAATGGCTTAAACCAATCAGGTGAAATTGATAAGGGTGATGAATAGTCTGGTGAATCAATGTATTCAGTTGGTGGTGTTACTCGTTCTATTATTGATGATTAAGGTAGGCACTAGAACGCTGCTCAATCACTTTGAACAGACGCGAAAGTGCAAAGCACAAAGCAAAATATACGAAGCCTACAATCAACCAGATCTCGAAGATCAAACCGGAAGAGTTCGCCATTTCAGTACCAACAAACGTCATTTCTTGAATCGAAATCAGCGACACAATCGAGGTGTCTTTGACTAGCGAAATTGCTTGGCCCGCTAAGGGTGGAGTAATCGCGGTTAATACTTGTGGGCCTACCACATATCGATATTTAGAAAATGCCGACAAGCCGAGAGAGTCGGCTGCTTCCCATTGGCCTTTGGGAATGCTTTCTAAGCCAGCTCGAATCACCTCAGCGATATAAGCCGAAGAGAGCAGGCCAATACAGATCACGCCAGAGGCTAAGTTTTCCCAAAGGTTAGCAGGGCCAAATAAGAAGGCTTGAAGTTGGTTAATCTCACCATTATGTTCACGTAAAATACTTTCTAGGCCAAGCAGAGGGATCAGCTGGTTAGAAACAAAGAAATAAAAGATAAACACGAACACCAGTGGAGGAATGTTTCGAACCAATTGGATGAAAATCAGTGCCGGTGTTTTGAAGAAAGCGATCTTAGAGTGTCTTGCTACCCCTAACAGTGTGCCGAAAGAGAGCGCTAATACCATGCTCCATAAGCTCAAACGCAATGTTGCGACCAAGCCTTGAAAGAAATAAGGAATACTGCCTTGAGAAGGTGGAATAAAGATTAACGTGAACGCGTCTTCCCATCGCCACTGATAGTTAATACCGACAGAAGAACGATAATAAAGCCAACCTGCGAACGCACAAATGATGGCAAACAACACACCATCTAAGAGATTAAGGCGTTGATACCAAGGCTTCGTGTGAAGGTTGGGCTTGGGCGTTGATAATGCGCTAGTACTACTCACGTCATTCCTGTTTAAACATTAATTATTATTGAATTGTTGCTTGGATCTAAAGCGATTTAAGTTGTCGATGAGAAGGCAGTGTAAATAGCGCACTGCCTTGATTCTTCAACCAATCCATACTTAAAAAGCTGAACTCAGCTTCAGATTACTGGCCTTGAGCAATCTGATCTTGCCAATCTAGAGTAGAGAACCAGTACTCGTAACGCTCTTTCAACCAACCGTCTTCAGTACGTGCTTTGATCCACGCGTTAAAGAACTCTGTTTTGTCTGTTTCGCCTAGGCGTACAGCAAACGCTTCGTTACCTTTTGACAGACGCTCTTCAAATGGAATGAATAGCGTATCTGCGTTTTTGATCGCTTCGTGTTCTGGTTTCGGGCTAGATGCGATAACCGCGTGTGCATTGCCGTTTAGCACTTCTTGGAACGCTTGAGCGTCGTCATCGAACTGAAGGACTTTTGCTTTCGGGAAGGTTTCACGAGCGACTTGAACCGTGAAAGCACCACGACGCGCAGCAATTTTTACGCGGCGAGAATCAAAATCAGAGATTTGGGTAAAACCTTCAGCTAGCTCTTTATTCGCTGCGAGTTGAACGCCTGAATGAGAGTAAGGTTCAGTGAACAGAACGCTTTTAGCTCGTGCTTCAGTGATAGACATACCGCCGATGATTACATCAAACTTGTTCGAGAGTAGAGAAGGAATAATGCCATCCCATGCCGTCGGTACAAATTCAACTTTCCAGCCTGAATCTTCAGCAAGACGTTTTGCTACATCGATTTCAAAGCCAACAAGATCGCCTTGTTTGTTACGCATCGCCCAAGGAACAAAAGTCGACATACCGACACGTAGAGAGCCACGATCGTTGATTTTGTCTAGGTTAGGCGTTTCAGAAGCGAGTGCAGGCAAACTCACGGCAAGCGCAAGTAAAGCGGTGATAGCGGTTTTAAATAGCTTCATGCTGATAAATCCTTATTGTGTTCGCCAGTTAGCTCCGAGCTTATGCTCAAGCCAAGCTGCAACGGCAGAAAGTGAAAGTGTAAGTGCGAGGTAAATGATCGCCACAGAGAACCAGATTTCAAATGGCATCGCGGTTTCAGAAACAATGTTTCTGGCTTCGGTTGTCAGGTCGAAAATAGCCATGACACTGACAATCGAAGAGTTTTTGATGAGAGAGATCACTTCATTTGTCAGAGGTGGCAACGTGCGTTGTACCACTTGAGGAAGAATCACATCCCAATAAGTATAGGTCTTTGATAAGCCCAAAGATTGAGCTGCTTCAAATTGTCCTTTCGCAATGCCATTTAAACCGGCACGAAATATCTCGGCGGTGTAAGCCCCTTGGAAAAGTGCCAAGGCTAAAACGGCAGTGCTAAAGCGATCCAGCCCCAGTACAGGACCAAACACAAAATAGAGCAAATAAATTTGTACTAGTAATGGCGTATTACGAATCAGCTCGACATAGCTGGTGGCGAGGGTACGACCAACCACGGAATTAGAGTTGCGTAACAGGGCCGTGGTTAAACCAATAATTAGCGTAGCGACCAAAGAAATCAAAGAGATATTGATAGTGACGAGTAGCCCTTCCATCAATTCTGCAGGCCACCATTCACCGTCTTCATAAAAGGCGATGTAGTCAGGTACTCGCTCCCATTGCCAGCTGTATCCCATGGTTTGCGCGCCAGAATCGATGATCCAGATAACAGCCGCTGCAAGCACAATAATTTGTACTAATGCAGATAGGGCAGGTTTCACTATTTTAAACAGCATCAGTAAGTCAGAATCTGATTTAGGAACGCTTGAGTACGTTCATGTTGAGGGTTTTCAAAGAGCGCTTGTGGAGTATTGGACTCCACTATTTGCCCCTCATCCATAAAAATGACACGGTCGGCAACACGCTTTGCAAAGCCCATTTCATGTGTCACACACACCATGGTGATGCCTTCACTTGCCAGTTCTACCATCACATCAAGCACCTCGTTGATCATTTCCGGATCAAGGGCAGATGTTGGTTCATCAAACAGCAGTAATTCAGGTTTCATACAAAGAGAGCGAGCAATCGCAACACGTTGTTGTTGGCCCCCAGAAAGCTGAGCGGGGTACTTATTCGCTTGCTCGGCAATGTGCACACATTCGAGATAGTGCATCGCGGTTTTCTCTGCTTCTTCTTTGCTTTTTTTGAGCGTACGAATTGGAGACAGAGTCAGGTTTTCAAGCACAGTGAGATGGGGGAACAAATGGAAGTGCTGAAACACCATTCCGACTTGGCCTGGAGTGTTGAACCTACACGGAAGCGCTTGTTCTAGCACGGAAAGCTCGCCACTTTCGAAGGGTTCTAGCTGATTGATACAGCGGATCAAGGTTGATTTACCTGAACCAGACGGCCCGCAAATCACCACTATCTCTCCCTGTTCAATCTTTAAATCGATATCCTTTAGGGCATGAAAATCACCATACCACTTGTTAAGTGACTTAAACTTAACCATTTCCTTGAGATTGTTCAAATCGTTATTCATACCTAGTAAAGAGACAGGTTTACCTTAACAATATGGAAATATGATTGCACATAAAATTAGGGACTTAAGAGAATTTAATAGCATCTTGTCGGGCCAATTAAAAAGCAGCGCCCAAAATGAACGCTGCTTCTGTTGTACGAAAGAAAAAAGCAATAGGTTCAGTCAGATGTGAAAATTCATCTTTGTATGACCGCTATCTTTGCTTTCTCTCTATTCTAGCGGATCTTATTGAATCGCAGACTCTAGAATCTCACGTGTTTTCTCTGGGGTGATTGCCTGGTTCTCACCAAGTTGCAGGTAACCGTGTGATTCAAGCTGAGCAACAACGTTGTCGATTGCTGCCGTTTTGGTTGCTTCGTAGCCGTCGAACATAGTTGCAACGTCTAGGCTGTGGTAGAACGCTTCGATTGCATCGATAGTACGCTCTGCCAAGTCAGCACCTGCTTCTAGGCCAAATACGTTACGACCCATTTGCTCTAACTTGCCACGCTTCGCTTCGATTTGGTTTCGAAGTAGTGAAGGTTGAACAATCGCAAGTGAACGTGCGTGGTCTACGTGCCATAGTGCTGTGAACTCATGGCCAATCATGTGTGTTGCCCAATCTTGAGGAACACCCGTGCCAATCAGACCGTTAAGTGCTTGGTTTGCTGTCCACATTAGATTTGCACGCCATGCGTCGTTATCACGCTCGTCGTATTGCTCACCAAGTACAAGTAGGTTTTTCAGTAGTGTTTCTGCGTAACCGTCTTGAACCATCGCATCTGTTGGCATCGTGATGTATTGCTCACAAACGTGTACCCAAGCATCAACGAGACCGTTAATCAATTGGCGTTCAGGCAGAGACTTCATTACATCTGGATCCATTACCGCAAATTTAGGCTGTACTGCAGGGTTCATGAATGCCAGCTTCTCTTGAGTCGCTTTACGCGTAATTACTGCACCCATGTTAGATTCAGAACCCGTAGCAGGAAGCGTCAGTACTGCACCGATTGGTGTTGCTTCCGTTACTTGATGTTTGCCCGCTAGGATATCCCAACCGTCACCGTCGTATTTAGCCGCTGCAGCAACGTACTTAGAACCGTCGATTACCGAACCACCGCCAACAGCGATAATAAACTCTACGTTTTCTTCTTTAACAAGAGCGACGGCTTTGTCTAGCGTCTCTTTCGTTGGGTTTGCTTCAACACCAGCAAACTCAATCCAAGCGTGATCTTTAAGAGATGCGACTACTTGGTCGTAAACGCCATTGCTTTTGATTGAACCGCCACCGTAGATGACAAGCACTTTCTTAGAAGTATCAACCGCTTGGCTGATAGCGTTGATTTGGCCTTGGCCGAAGTGAATCACAGTAGGGTTAACATAAGTAAATTGCATTGTAGGTTCCTTGTGTAAAGCTAGATTTTTTATTCTGATGTATTGCTCAAATTCTATATTTGCATATTAGTACAGGAAACTAGGGTGGTGAAGACCAGTTTCTCCAAATTAATTGCCTATTTCTACAAAGTTGTTATTCTTTTTGGACTTTTGTGCAAATACACTCCGCACCTTGAATGGAATATCACCAGTTATGAATACACTCGCTCGGTTAATGCAGTCTTACGTTGAATACAAAGGTTGGGATGATCTCGAAGGGATCAGAGAAACTGAGATCGAGGGCGTTTGGTTTTACCGAAGCAGCGGCGGCAACCAACGCCAACCTTTTACCTATCAGTCTGGCATCATCATGCTTGGGCAGGGTAAAAAGAATATCTATATCGGCGAAAGGCCTGTTACTTACGCCGCGGGTGATTACCTAGTCGTCGGTGTGCCTATGCCACTAGAGTGCGAAGCCTTACCTGTTGATGGTGACCCCTTGCTTGGTTTGTCGATTAACATTGATTCTCAGCGTTTACACAGTTTGGTGAAAAAGTTAGAAGACCAAGGCTTTCTCGAAAGCTACTGCAACAAGCATAAGCAGAACTCGAGTGGTTTAGAGTCGACACCCATGGAAGAGCAAATGCTAGACAGCTTTACTCGACTGATCAAAACCCTGCACTGCGACATCGAAGCCAACATATTGGGCGATGCGCTCGTTAGTGAAATTGTTTATCGCGCACTGACAGGCTCAGAAGGTCGTGTGTTATTCGATCTTGCCCATCATGATGGCCACTACGCACGTGTTGCCAAAGCACTGTCTAAAGTACATGAAGAGTATGACCAAACCATTACCGTTCAATCGCTTGCCGACGAAGCAAACATGAGCGTGTCTGCCTTCCACAACGCCTTTCGTAACGTAACGTTCGAGTCACCACTTCAATACCTGAAGAAGGTAAGGCTCAACAAAGCTAAAGAGCTGATCCAATTAGAAGGCTTGCGCATCAGCGACGCTGCTCGCCGAGTCGGCTATTCCAGCCCATCCCAATTCAGCCGCGAATTTAAGCGTCACTTCAATACCACCCCAAGAGCAGTGTAGTTCTTCTTCAAAGGAACTATGTGCCAAAAGTTATGGTGTCTCATTCATCGTTGACGCCATCTCATTTCAGAGAGCGCCACTTCTTTATCACAACCATATTCCTAACGCTGTTGTATCACGCCTAACACTTGTTGAATTATATGAGTAAATGTATCTATCCATGGTTTTTTTAGATTATTGGCATTTGAGTATCGAACATATTATTAACGTACTTGTATAAAATAGGCTCTTTAAAATAATTAGTTAAATAGCTTAAGAGTTTATGCAGGATATATTAGTTGTAGTTCACTAGTTCTGATAATAAGGCTGTTTTATTGTGAACGACCTATCAAACAGCATCTAAATTTTGGAAATTAGTCATCACATTACTTGAGAGAGTATTCAGGATTATTGAATAGTTTAAAAATTAAAGAGAATTTAGCAGTTGATAAAGCCAAATGTGACGGATAATTAGTCGTGTTGTGACTAATTATTCTGTAACTTGCTGATTTCTAGTCAACTGAGAGTCTGATGGATATCACGTTCACCTTAGAAATATTCACTTAACATGGCGCTACTTTAATCATTCTTTCTAATACGATTGTTAAATATAAATACGTATGCCTATATTATTAAAAGGATAATTCCGATGAGTAGCGATATCATTAAAATTTCAAGAAATACTGAAAATGCACCAATAAACTCTGTATCTACACAAACGGTCGCTTTTTCTCATTATAATAACTTTTCAGCTCAATTACCTGTTGATCCTAAAACAGGTGAAGTCGTGATTGGCGATATTAAAGACCAAGCAGCACAATGCTTAAATAATATTAAAACCATTGTTGAAAGCATCGATCATGTTATGGATGATGTCGTGAAGATTAATGTTTTCGTTAAGAATATTTCTGATATCGATTCTATTGATGAAGTCTACAAAAGCTTCTTCCACAACAGCCTTCCTACACGTACAGTCGTGGGCGTAGCTGCGCTACCAAACAGTGACGCTTTAGTTCAAATGGATGCTCTTATTTCAAACGGTGAAGGCACTAAACCACAAGCACCTTGCGCGCTAGTTAAGGTATCAAGAAATACGGATAATGCGCCTCAAAGTACTGTATCGACGCAAACAGCGGCTTTTTCTCACTACAACAACCTTTCGGCTCAATTGCCTATCGATGTAAATACAGGTGGGTTGGTATCAGGTGGTATCACAGAACAAACGACACAATGTTTAGCAAACATTAAAACGATTTTAGAGAGCATCGGTCATGTCATGAATGATGTGGTTAAAACCACTATTTACCTTAAAAACATTAAAGATGCAGAAAAGGTAAATGAAGTTTGTGCTAAGTTCTTTCCAAGTTATGTACCAGCGCGAACGGTTGTTAATGCAGCTGAACTACCGATGGGTGCTCTAATTCAAATTGATACGTCCGTTTCACATGGCGACGGTACACCACCGCAATTACCGGAAGATACTCGCTTACTGGTTATTGAAGCTAATAATACTGTTGCTGCACCATTCATGCCTTATTCGCACACCGTTGCTTTCTCTCACTATAACCATATTTCAGGTCAACTACCTGTAGTTCCGAAAACCAATGCAGTGATCGCTGGTGGTATAAAAGAGCAAACTGAACAGTGTCTTAAGAATATTAAGGCGATCATTGAAAGTGTTGACCATAGCATGGACGATACGGTGAAAATTAATATTCAACTTAAAGATATTTCAGATATTGATGTGGTGAACGAGGTCTACACTACGTTCTTTAATGCTGAGTTACCGGCAAGAACGGTGGTGGGGGTTTCAGAGATTCCTATGAATGCACTGATTCAAATTGATGCCGTTGTTTCTAACTGCGAAGGCACACCTCCACAAGACGTTGTTGCTTAATTCACTGAATCCAATTCGATAATCTCGACCTAATGTCGGCTTTAGCTTCTGAACAAGGAGCTAGAGCCGATTCTCTGATTAACGAACCCATCTCAATACGTAGCCCTTCCATTAAGCTTCTCTCCACAAATCACTCAAAACAGGCTTCTGCCAACTTATGGTGCTTATTGATTCGAAGTGTTTTAATATGAAAAACAGACGCTTAACGTAAGAAAACCAGTTTATGCAATTTCGAGTTATTTTAATGTTGTGCCTAGCTATGATGGGGTGTTCATCCAATCAAGAGTTAGCACCCGACCCAACAACCATCACGCTATTTTATGGTGATACATCCATCTCCGCGGGTGTTTTAGAAGATAAAACATTTAATTCTGTACTCGCGGATAGGGTTGAAAGTGTTACTTTTTCAGGCTCAATACGAAAGCAAGACTCTGGCTACTTGGTCGATCTGCTCGTGATTCGAGAAACGAAAGAGCCACGCTCAACTCGACAATTAAACACTTCACTTCATATGGAAACTGGAGAATTAGTGGATGTGGGTGGCGTGAATAATGATGTCTTTAGGGTCATTCTTGAGTAGTCGTTATAAGACGATAGGTGAGGGAAAGGTTATGCAGCAGAACATTATCACAGAACGATTAATCTTAAGGCCATTTAGGTTGAGTGATAGCGAGCGCGTCGCTGACCTAGCGGGTGAGAAAGTGATTGCGGATATGACAGCTGCCATTCCTCATCCATACAAACCAAACATGGCGGTCGAATGGATTAACACGCACGAGTCTTTCTTCCATGAAGGAAAGGGCGTGATTTACGCGATAACTCTTACAGGTAACGATGAGATCATCGGTGCGGTCAGCTTTCCTAGCTTAGTCGATGGCGTTGGGATTCTTGGCTATTGGCTTGGCGTTCCGTTTTGGGGGCAAGGCATTGCGTATGAAGCTTCTTCTGCGCTAGTGGAATACAGTAAAGCTCATTTGGGACTAACAGAGTTGGAAGTGATGCACTTGTCTGAAAATAAACGCTCAGAGTCAGTTATTCGAAAGCTCGGTGTCGAGTTCGTTGAGAAACAGGTACGTAAAATTCATGGTGAAGATCGTGAGTTGTGTGTGTACCGATCTCTGCTCTAGTCTTTTTGTCTGTCGTTTACATTTCTACGCTTACAAACATTAGAAGGTTGAGCGAAATAAAGTGTTCAATTAATCTTAATTTTCGCTTTACCTCAACCTAACTTCAAGTCTTAAGCTTCTCTTACCCATTGAAAAGGAGCTTATTATGCAAAATAACTACGTAAAAGAACTCGCCGTCAAAACTTATCAAGAAGACCTTCAGATAGAGTACGTAAAATCTAAAGCTCGCCCATTTCATGCCCCTAGCTTTATCGGAGGCATACTGTTGTCAGTCGTGTTGGTTGGCTTGTTTTAAGGTCAATACGATATAAATCAGATAGCGCTAATCCACGAATGGATTCGAGCGCTATCTATTCTTTAAGCATTACTTCATTTAAGTTCTATATTTGATGAGAAATCAATCTCAATGTTAGAACGCTAATGCTATTTTACTTGTAGTACTAACCCGTTGTTAGTATCTAGCAGTGTGTAGTTTTTCTGGTTATCGCATTCAACTTGGTAGCCTTTCACATTTGAAGCTAGTTTAAAGTCAGTAATTTCTGAACATTCAACGCCACCATCTTGAATCACTTGTAGAGCTGCGATCATGTTCTGCGCATCTGTACTTACACTTGGTACTTCTACCTTAGGCAGGCCAAAAGCCATTGCGTTTAAAGATAGTGTTAAGGCTGCCGTCGTTGTCAATAGTTGTCTCATTTTTCTTATCCAAATACTGCTAATTTCCAATTAATATATATAGAATATCATTCTGCTCAAGCTTTTTTTGTGTTTAATATTCAAATATTGACTACAGTCAAAATTAATGGAATGCCGTTCTTTTATTTGTTTTCTTTTGGTATTCTATACTGTATTGTGCTGGCCGAATTGTTAGCTCACTTAATTGGATAAAAAGAGCTTCTTGATACTTGTTATGGATGGCGTTTGTATCTTCTTGAATTTAAGGTAATTAAATGAATTCGTTAAGAATTAGCTCTGTTGCTCTCGCTGTTATTGTTTCTTCTGGTTGCTCTACTCTTATGCAAAAAAGCGATTATAAGAAACTTAATGAACCTCTAGAAAAAGGTGACTTGGCAACCGCTCTTATCAATACAGAGCAACTTGCTGGTGAAATTGACCCAAAAGATGGTCAAGCTGAAGATCTTTTATGGGCATTACAAGCAGGTACTCTTAATTATGCTACTGGTAATGATCAAAGAACTATCATGTATTTTGACTCTGCTGAAAAGTCATTCCGAGATGAAAACTCTGAAGGTGCTCTTGAGAATACAGGTGAGACTACAGGAGCAGTGTTAGTTAACGATGCAGTTCTCGACTATGAGCCGACTCAATACGATATGGTATATGCCAATCACTATAAAGCGATGTCTTTCTGGCATGAAGGTGATACTTCAGTTGCGCGAGTTGAATTTAATCGTGCAGAAGAGCGCCAACGCCGAGCCGCAGAATCTTTTGCTGATGTTATTAAAGAACAGCAAGAGCTTTCGAATACGGAAGATGCAAAACAGATCAATTACAACAAGATGATGGGTGATATTGACACTCAACTGCAGTCGTCGGGGATTGATATGACTGGTGCTGAGTGGGCTCCTTATGAAGGTTATGTAAACCCTGCGGTAACTTATGCATCCTCCTTATTCTTTATGTTAGAGGGCAAATCACAATCTGATTTCAATAAAGCAATCGACGGCTTTAAACGTGTGTATGGCATCAGCAAGAATGCATCAGTAAAAGTTGATATGCAGATGGCAGAGTCGCTCGCAAAAGGCACACCAGACTCAGAAATGAAACCAACCACATGGATTATTCATGAGGATGGTTTAGCACCCCAAAAATCTGAATTTAGAATTGATTTGCCCGTGTTTCTGTTAACTGGGCAAGCTCAAGTTGCTTCTTATGCAATTCCAAAAATGGGTACTGGAACACATGCGGTTAAAGAGATCAAAGTTGATCATTTTAAAACGTCTGAAATCGCAGACGTGAGTAAGGTGATTAAATCTGAGTTTAAAGAAGAACTCCCTGCAATTAAAGCTCGTGCTGCGGCTTCAAGTATCTCAAAAGTCGTGATGCAAGCTGCAGCGGCTGAAGCTGCCAAAAACGACGATACGGGAGCTGGTGCACTACTTCAACTTGGCACCATGCTTTACACCATTGGTTCGACTAGTGCAGATATTCGTACAAATGTTCTGTTACCAAACACAGTAAATACCGTGCGCATCCCTAAAAAAGATTCTTTTGTAATGAAGGCCGGTTCGTTCGATATCCCTGTAACG
Organism: Vibrio gigantis; assembly: GCF_024347515.1. Classification (NCBI taxonomy): domain Bacteria; kingdom Pseudomonadati; phylum Pseudomonadota; class Gammaproteobacteria; order Vibrionales; family Vibrionaceae; genus Vibrio; species Vibrio gigantis. The sequence continues at coordinate 556,408 of NZ_AP025493.1, read as the reverse complement.
ACCGATCCAAACGCGAAGTACTCAATCGTTTACGTACGTACAATGAACTCTGTATTAGAACCAACTGTTTCAGTAATCAATATTCAATAATAAAAATCAGGAAATATCATGAAATTTTCAAAATATGTCACTCTAGTTGTTTTTGCTTTAGTGATGGTGGGTTGCCAAACAACGACTCAATATATCGACAGTACTGATCAGAAGACAAATATTACGGCAGGTTTATCAAACGCTGATTTTGAACAAGCTGCACAAGAGGCTATTGAAGAAATGATTGTTTCTCCATTACTAGTCCATCCCAACGCTCAAGGTGGTGGTCGTTATGTTATTGCTGTGAGTGATATTACTAATGACACAATGCAGCGTATTTCTACTGAACAGATAGCTAAGAAAATTCGTGTTGGTCTACTTCAATCAGGTAAGTTTTTAGCATCAAGTGCGATTGGTGCAAACAAAGACTCTCTAGTAACAGAGTCTCGAAAAATGCAGGAATCTTCGATTGTGAATAAGAGTACGGCAAAAGGAAACAATATTATCATGCCTGATTTTTCCTTGTCAGGAACGATCATACAGCGAGTTAACTCTTTAGATAGTGGTGACCAAAAAATTGAATACTACTTTCAATTAACATTAACAAATATTGATAACGGTTTAGCATATTTCGAGTCAGAAACGGTGATAGGTAAAGTTGCCGATGGTTCGACGGTTAGCTGGTAAGCTCTAATTAGCTAAAGGTATCCATTGGATACCTTTTTAAAATAAGTATTTGGGTAATGTTTTTACGCGCTTGCTATGAGCTGCGTGGAGTAGGTGACATGAAAAAATTATCAATATTAATTGCTTTAACAATTAGCTCTACGAGTGTTCTAGCAAATTCAAGCAATAACACGACGGCTTCAGCTAGTTCAGCAATACAGCAAGACCGACAAGTAACACAACCTCAAGACCCTGCAGACATAGCTATCCAACGAATTCAACATCGTATAGCCAACGATTGTGAGGTCGACAATTTAGGATATACATTGAATCCTAAAGAATGTGTTAATGGTCAAATTGAACTCTATGTTGCCCAAGTTAAGCAGAAAGAGCGCATTAAAGCTGCAAAGCTTGGTACAACTTATAAAAAGTCATTTGTTCATAGTGGCTCTGCGAAAGTAACGGTGGACAAAACAGATTTAAAATGGGGTGACCATCGCATTGCAGCATTTGATGAAGCAATTCAAACAGCACGTGTTAACTTTATTACTGAAATAAATGCAGACTTGTCTTCGTCTACATCAAAAAGTACTTCATACGACAACAGGACCGAGAAGAATATTGGCTTTACGGATTCTGAAAAGCGAGATTATATAGATAAAGCGGCCGTTCTTGATATAACAGCAGATGTAGCGGACGCAGTTATAGAAAATGAAACTGGCAAAAACGTTAATCTTTCAGAAAACATAGAACTTCAACCTATGACTAAAACGGTTAGAGGTAACGAGTCGACGATAGTAACAACAAAAAGTGTTGATGCTGCTGCTGAGATTTCAGGTACTTATGTAGTGCGTTCATTTGAAACAGTTAGCGTCGAAGGAGTTACTTGGGTTGGTGTCGTAATTCGTGGTTCTGAAAAGTCAAAACGTCAAATTCGATCGATCTATGAAGGTGGTTCCTCATATCTGCCTGTACCTGAAAAAGTAGGCAAGGGTATAGACCCGTATATGTGGTTTAATCAAGAATATAACAACCTCTATAAAGAAGTTGGCACCAAACTTATGTGGAATGAACGTGGTTATCCTGTACTACTTTCATTTGGTCAAGCCTCTAATCCACATGTTGAAGGTACGTTTGACTATGATATGTACGAGACAGACTTCGCTGCTGACGATGCATTAACGCAGGCTTTAGGTGGATTGACGGAAGTATTTAATTTACAAGGTGTATCCAATAAAAAGAGTACATCAGGGAAAACAAACTACAAAGAATTTACAGTAACGTTTGATGGAGATAACCAAGAAGTCAACACAGAACAAGTTACTGATATTGTGAAGAAAATTAAGTCATTTTCTGAAATGAGTTCGTCGACTAAAGGTATGCAAGGGTTGAAAGAAATTGGTACTTACGACAACGTCCACCCAATAACTAACAAAAAAATCACTGGTGTCGTTTATGCTTGGAGTCCTGAATACGCATCTGCTTCACAAGGATATAGTAAACAGCAAGGTGCCGATACATCAAAAGGTATTGGTGGTTATAATGGTGGAGGATCAATTGTTGGCCAACAACAATCGACAACTCCTGGGATTACCGATACCCGAACTAAGCCTATTCAACAATCTTTAATCATGTCACAAGATTTGATGGATGATTCTGACTTTTAATCGAATTGTCTACTTTAATACACAAGGTATATTTAGGATTTAATAATGAATAGGTTATTTTTACTATTACTGGTTATTCCATCAATGGTGACGGCTAAGTTGGTTGAAGTTGAGGCTACAGGATATGGCGTTAATATTAGTGCTGCAACTGATGATGCATTGGTTGCAGCTGTTAAACAAACCAATAATACAACGATTAATGTGAACCAAAAGTCGGTGTCGACATTACTCAAAGAGAATGGGACAACTGATCTATCTAAAGCGACAGGTAAAACATTTGATTTGGCCGCGAATGGTGTAATCAAAGAGTATAAAATCGTTTCTTCTCAATGTAATGATGACAAATGTTTAGTTAAAATTGTTGCTGTGGTTAAAGAATCAAAAGAGACTGTGATTGAAAACCTAAATCGTAAAAAAGTATCGATCAAGAAATTTAAAGGGAAATCGAGTGACAACTTCAATACCGCGCTAGAACAATCGTTTACCAAAGGTGGTGGGAAGTTTGCAGTTATAGAAAATGCTGTTGATGAACAAATGGATTACCTGATTGAAGTAACGCTTAAAAAAGCGGATACGAAGTCTTGGAAAGTTGATAGTCGAAAAACAGATCCTCTGACGAATAGGGTTTCAGGTTCAGTGATGACAAAATATTCATCAATATACGAAGTAAATTACCGAGTACTTTCCGGAGTTACTGGTCAAGTAAAATATGCTAGCTCTCAGAAGTCTACATCATCACGAAACAACCTAAGTTTGTTGGCGAAGATTACTGCAAGTAAGGTTTATGAAGATATTACGGATGCGGTTTTCCCGATGAGAATTGCTGCTGTGTCCCCTGAAGTGAATGAGATTGCTGTTCCTACAGACGGTAAGACATTTAGTGTAGGGCAAAAGTTAAAAATCACCGCGGTCGATAATACGGTCCGAGACCCATATACAAAAGAAGTAATTGGTTATCAGACAATTAAAGTTGGTGAGGCTAAAGTTTCGCGTATTGATCGTAAAGTAATGTATGCAACTATCACGTCATCAAATATAGATAGTATTCAAACTAAAATGATAGTTGAAGTCATCAAATCTAAGCGAAAAGTTGATAAGAAAGTAACACAGCCAAAGGTTAAATTTACAGAGGATAAGGCTGAATCGATAGTCGATAGTAAACATGGGGGCGTTGTGCTTTAAACCATACCATAAGTAAAGCTTGTACATATTGGGTGTCGCATCGACACCCAATATATAATCTTTTTCACTGTCGTTATTCGCCCTTCAATATTTATCATTCTCGTTTCATTTTCTAACGAACGCTTCCACTAATTTTTGATCCATTGTCAACTCTCAACATATCTATTTGATGCACTTTAATGCATACGGCACAATCGCTTAGGTTGAATTGTGACGCTAATGTCGAGAGGAAGTATGGCAAGTCCTAGAGTTTTAAAGGCGCAGATTACTGATATTACGTGTGGTGAGAATGTCACTATCATAGAGCCAAGCAACGTTTATGGCTGTGAGCTTAAAGATGATGTATTCATTGGCCCATTTGTCGAGATTCAAAAGAACTCCTTGGTAGGTGAGAGAAGCAAGATTCAGTCCCATACCTTTATCTGTGAGTATGTGACCATCGGGAGTGATTGTTTTGTTGGGCACGGTGTGATGTTCGCAAATGACTTGTTCAAAGAGGGCAAGCCAGATCCAAATCCAGACAGCTGGGGACGCACCGTTATCGCAGATAACGTTACTATTGGCTCCAATGCGACAGTATTGTCTGTCAGTATTTGCGAAGGGACAGTGATTGGAGCGGGCAGTGTGGTGACCAAAGACATCACTGAGAAAGGTATTTATGCAGGTAACCCAGCTAAGAAGTTAAGAGACTTACCTTAGTTTCGAGAAGACAAAGTTACCGTTTATGATTCATAATATATGGCATCAATAGTGATTGTTAGAACAGAGAGTTACTTATGAACATTGTGATAGTCTATAGCGGTAATCAACAGGTATACGCGAATTTGTATCAGGGGTATGCCGCCGAGTTTTCAAAGATCATTGGAGATAAACCAGACGAGTACGGCTTGTTTGAGATTTACCCAACACTTGGTGATAGCGTGACTGGTTATTTACTCTACATTGATGGTGTTCCTGCTGCATTGACAGCCATTGAAACCAAAGGGCCAAACGAGTTTGAGATTTGCGACTTCTATGTGGTGCCTTACTTTAGAAAAAATAAAGTCGGGAAGCAGTTTATCTCTGAACTATTTGAACACCTAAAAGGCAGTTGGGAGATCAAGCAAGTACAGGGCGCAGAGCATGCTGTTAAGTTTTGGAGAGAGGTTGTTAACGACTACACTTCAGGTAACTACGTGGAAGATAAATACCAGGACGAAAAATGGGGTTTGGTAACGAGACAATGCTTCAATCACGATAGTATTGCCGAGTAAAACCTTATTCATTAGAAGCTGGCAGTGTTCTTCTAGCCAGCTTCGAACTTTTTTACTTTTGGGTTTATGGTTACTTCAAAATTTACAGTTACTTCTGAGGTTTGTTACGTTCGATTACGCTAATTGCGATAGCCAAAAACAGGATGTCTTTCACTAGGAAGAAGTTAGTGACTAAAATGCCATCCGATATTTTCCAAGCATTTGGCGTTGTAATTAGGAAGCTGAGTGTCACAACAAAGATAGCCGCTGCTGCAATACCTGAATAGAAAGCAATTGTCGGTTTCTTAAATCCTACGATCAGTCCAATCGCGACAATGATCTCTGCGCCACCCACCATGTTAGACACAGCTTGTACTGAGAACAGATTGTAAAGCCAGTTCATTGCAGGATGATTGGCGATTAACGGTTCAATGAGCATCGCCTCGGTAGGCGTAAACTTGTAAATTCCAATCCAAGCGAGCACTAATGCTACGCCAATCACTCCAAGGTTATATCCCACATTGCTCTGTTTTAAATCATAGGTTTGAACATGCATAAAAGTACTCCATTTAATAAAATCTCTGAATATGACCGCAAGAGTTCAGATTAAATTTCGCGCTGCGAACAATAAACAATAGATCTATCTAGAAACTCGACAGGTAGTAAATAATTGTCTCGATATGAACCGAAAGATTAGTGGTGTTGAGAACTGAAGTATTAGGTAGGCGATCGTGCTGTTCAAAAGGAGCTACGAGTTTTCCAATTTTTGTTTTCAATATTTGCGATTTGGATTAAATTACGCTGATGTTCCCCCCTAATTATAAGAAGAGTATAACCAGTGAAAATTCATAGAATTAACCCGACCAAGCGTTGGTCAGATGTGACTGTTTTCAACGGTATCGCAAGTTTTGTGGAAGTTGCTGAAGCGGATACAACGGCAGGTATCAAAAGTCAGGTTCAGCAAATTTTTGGTCAAGCTGAAGAAATGATGAGCTTAGTAGACAGTGACAAATCTCGCGTGTTGTCGGTAACGATTTACCTAACGGATTTCGCTAACTTTGATGCACTAAATGAAGTTTGGGAAGCGTGGTTCCCTGAAGGGTGCGCGCCAAGCCGTGCATGTGTGAAAGCAGAACTTGCTAACCCTGAGCTATTGGTTGAGATGTCTTTCATGGTTGCTGCTGGTGAAAAGTTTCAATAAGCGAAGTACCGCAAGATGTAAGCACTACTAGAGATAAACGCTAATCGAATAGACAGCGAACAGATTAAACAAAGCCACTCAGGTGAGTCACTTGAGTGGCTTTTTTAAGTTTATACGCTACCTGATACTAAATCGGATCAGGCATTAAACGAGACCTTGATCTCTTGCCATCTGTTTCGCGATCTTCGGTGCGTGCCATAAGCATGGCAGCAAGATAAATGATACCGGAACCGCAGTAATCACAATAAACGACTGCAGTGCAGAAATACCACCAGAGCCCATCGAGATAAGTGAGATAGCGACCGCTCCCATGATGATACCCCAGAAGGTACGTACTGCTGCGTTTGGTTCTGTTGTGCCCGTCATTACCACACTGATGGTGTAAGTCATTGAGTCACCTGTCGTCACGATGAACGTGGTCGTCAGAATCAGGAACAGAATCGCGATCAGAGTAGGGAACGGCAGTTGCGCAGTAATTGCCAATAGGACTGCAGGAAGGTTGAAGCCTTCGAAAGCACTAGAAATCACACCTGGATTCTCTAATTCAAACGCTAAACCACTACCCCCAACAATGCTGAACCAGAAACACGTCACAAGCGGTGCAACGATACTGATAGAAACGATCATCTGGCGAATAGTACGGCCACGTGAGATACGAGCAATAAAGATTGCCATCATCGGACCATAGCCTAGGAACCAGCCCCAGAAGAATACTGTCCAGCCACCTAGCCACGCAGTATCTTGGCGGTAAAGCGCCATTGGGATGAAGTTATCAACCATTTCGCCCATGCCTTGCAGGTAACCGTCAACGATGAAGCTCGTTGGGCCAACAAGAAGGATGTAGCCGATTAGGCACACAGACAAGATGATGTTGTAACGGCTAACCAGTTGGATGCCCTTGTTCACACCACTTAATGCAGACAGCGTGTACATTGCGATAGCAAATACGATAACGACACTTTGAGTCGCAAAGCTGTCTGAAATACCAAATAGTTCGCTCAGCGCGTAACTGATTTGTAGGCCAAGGAAACCGATAGGGCCGATAGTACCCGCGGCTACAGCGACGATGCTGCATGCGTCTACTACGTTGCCAATCCAGCTGTTAATTGCTTTGTCGCCAAGTACTGGGTAAAGCAGAGTACGAGGCTTAAGAGGAAGGCCTTTGTCGTAATGCAGGTGCATTAACACGATAGAAGACAAACCGCCTAAGATTGCCCATGCAAGGAAACCCCAATGCATGAAAGATTGTGACAGGGCATTGAACGCCATCGCTTGAGGATCTGCGTTGCCATACAGTGGCGGAGCTGAAACGAAGTGAGCAATTGGCTCAGCGGCAGCCCAGAATACACCACCACCCGCTAGGAGCGTACATAGGACGATAGACATCCATTTAAAGGTGGTCATTTCAGGTAGGGCAAGCGTCCCTAAGCGAACGTGGCCTGTGCGACCTAGTGCAAGCACTAAACCGATAATGAAGTTGAGAAGTAGTAGGACTTGCCAGAAAGCACCGAACCACTTAGTTGAATAACTAAAGCCGATGTTAACAAGTTCGGACAACACGGAGGTGTTGGTGAAAGCGAGGATGACAAAGAGGGTTAAAAAACTGCCACTAAGCCAAAAGACTGGATTTCCGAGTTCCAGCTTTTCACCCAAAGATTGAGCTTTATTGAAATTGATAGAAGTAGATTCTGCGTTGATGTTTTCGTTGGCGACTTGCGTCAAGTTGGACATTATTTCTTCGCTATATTTGGCTCTTTCAAGCCTATGTATTTCTCCCACACTTGCATAGAAATGTGAGGTTCGTCAAAAAAGCCGCCGATACTAACACATTTGTTATCAAAAAGTGGGTGAATTCTAAAAAGAACATCAAATCACTTATAAATCTCTACTTTTTGGTTAGATTTAATGCGAATTTTTTTCTCAAACTTGAATCACATTTCCGATTTTTGAGACATTATTTTTTAGCTTTCCGAAATAAATCAATATTAGTTGTTGGTGCAAAATAAGTGTCGACTCATTGCATGCTACAAACAAATTAATGCGAGTCATTTTATAAATACTGAATATTTTAGGTGTTTAATTGGCGCTGTTACCTACAGTTGTTTTGCGAAGAGATTTAAGTGGTAAGGAAAGTGCCATTTAGATTAAACATCTTGAAACAACAACTTAAGGGATAGCTAACATGCACCTAAACCAAGGAAGAGTGGCCAAGAAGGTTTTTACACTCAGTACTCTCACCGCGTCATGCTTAATGGCGTTCAACAGTTATGCGGCTGTTGATTGTTCTACGTTAGAAACGTGGGACTCTGCCACGGTATACACTGGTGGTGATCAGGTTTCACATGACGGCAGCGCGTATTCAGCGAATTACTGGAATCAAAACAACAACCCGAGCCAATTTGAAGGTGATTACGCACAATGGAAGAAAGTCGATGTGTGTAGCGGCAATGGAGGCGGTGGTACACCAAATGAAGTGCCAACAGCCTCGTTAACAGCGCCAGCTGCATCAGATGTGATTGTTGAAGGTGACAATGTCGTATTAAGTGCAACCGCACTAGACGCTGATGGCAGTGTTGCTTCAGTAGAATTTTTTGTCGATGGTTCTTCAGTAGCAGTAGTAACAGCGGCACCATTTGAAGCGGCTTGGGCTGCAACGTCGGGCAACCATCAGGTTTCTGTTGTTGCAACAGACAACGAAGGTGCAGCGAGTGTAGCAAGCGCGGTTTCCGTTTCTGTTGATTCAGCACAACCAGGTAATGAAGTTCCGACGGTTTCAGTTGCACTGTCGGCGACATCTGTAGATGTTGGTAGTGTAGTCACACTGACAGCAACGGCAGCAGACAGCGATGGCACTGTCGATAAGGTTGATTTCTACGTGGCGGGTTCACTAGTGGGTACAGCAGCGGCAAGCCCTTACACGCTAGATTACACGACTACTCAAGCTGGCTCTCTAGCGGTTTACGCGAAAGCGACAGACAACCAAGGCGCAACGGCAGATTCAGCATTGGCTTCTTTGACGGTTAATGGTGCTCCAACGGTGAGCACTTGTCGTCCTGATGGTTTGTATCAAACTCAAGGTGTCAATGTACCTTATTGTACGATTTACGATGATGAAGGCCGTGAGAAAATGGGCGCGGATCACCCTCGTCGTGTGATTGGTTACTTCACAAGTTGGCGTGCAGGGGACGACCCACAAGCTGCATATTTAGTAAATGACATTCCTTGGGAACAACTCACACACATCAACTACGCTTTCGTGAGTATCGGTTCAGATGGCAAGGTGAACGTAGGTGACGTAAATGATCCAAATAACGCTGCTGTTGGTAAAGAGTGGCCGGGGGTGGAAGTTGACCCTGCATTAGGATTTAAAGGTCACTTTGGTGCACTAGCAACAGCGAAGAAAAAACACGGTGTTAAAACGTTAATCTCAATCGGTGGTTGGGCTGAAACTGGCGGCCACTTCGCGACTGACGGAAGCCGAGTTGCTGATGGTGGTTTCTACACTATGACGACCAATGCCGATGGCTCTATCAACCATCAAGGTATCGAAACATTCGCGACTTCAGCGGTTGAAATGCTTCGCAAATACCAGTTCGACGGTCTGGATATTGATTATGAATATCCAACCTCTATGGCGGGCGCAGGTAATCCATACGATAAAGACTTCATGGAACCACGTCGTCAGTACCTATGGGCTTCGTACCAAGTATTGATGAAAGTGCTGCGTGAGAAGCTTGATGTGGCGTCTGCTGAAGATGGCAATCACTACATGTTAACGATCGCGGCACCTTCTTCTGGCTACCTATTGCGCGGTATGGAAACATTTGATGTTACCAAGTACCTCGATTACGTGAATATCATGTCTTACGACCTTCACGGTGCGTGGAACGATCATGTTGGTCATAACGCTGCCTTGTTTGATACAGGTAAAGATTCAGAGTTAGCACAGTGGAACGTTTACGGCACTGCGGCTTACGGTGGTATCGGTTACTTGAACACGGATTGGGCTTACCATTACTTCCGTGGTTCTATGCCAGCAGGTCGTATTAACATCGGTGTGCCTTACTACACGCGTGGTTGGCAAGGTGTAACGGGTGGAGAAAATGGTCTTTGGGGCCGAGCTGCGCTACCAAATCAATCGGAATGTGCTGCGGGTACTGGCGAAGGCGAGAAGAACAACTGTGGCCATGGCGCAATTGGTATCGACAACATGTGGCACGATACTGATCCGAAAGGCAACGAAATGGGCGCGGGTTCCAACCCAATGTGGCACGCAAAGAACCTAGAGAACGGTATTTGGGGTTCTTATGCGGATGCTTACAAACTTGATCCTGTCAACGATCCAACGGATGTTCTAACGGGTACTTACACGCGTAACTACGACAGCGTGGCGGTTGCACCGTGGTTGTGGAATGCAGAGAAGGGCGTATTCCTTTCTACAGAAGATAAACAGTCTATCGATGTGAAAGCGGACTACGTTATTGATAAAGAAATCGGCGGCATCATGTTCTGGGAACTAGCAGGGGACTATAACTGTTATGTACTCGATGCGAGCGGCAACCGAACTTCAATTGATACAACCGAACAAGCGTGTAACAGCGGTAACGGTGAGTTCCACATGGGTAACACAATGACGAAAGCGATCTACGATAAGTTTAAGTCAGCAACCCCATATGGAAACAAAGTCGCGACAGGTGCTATCCCAACAGAAGCGCTAGATATCGCGGTATCGGTTGGTGGCTTCAAAGTCGGTGATCAAAACTACCCAATCAACCCTAAGCTCACGTTCACGAACAACACGGGGCAAGCACTGCCTGGTGGAACTGAGTTCCAATTTGATATCCCAGTATCAGCACCTGATAACGCGAAAGATCAATCGGGTGGCGGTTTGTCTGTGATTGCTTCGGGTCATACTCGTGCTGATAACATCGGTGGGCTAGACGGTACTATGCACCGCGTAGCGTTTACTTTACCTACATGGGAAGAGCTTCCTGCTGGTGGTGTGTATGAGCTAGATATGGTGTATTACTTGCCAATCTCGGGCCCTGCGAACTATGCGGTCAACGTAGGTGGTGTTGATTACGCGTTTAGCTTTGAACAGCCGGATCTACCACTGGGTGATATCAGCTCAGGTGGCGGTAACCCTGGCGATGGCGGCACAAACCCTGGTACGTGTGATACTGCAGGTTTAACTGTTTACCCTGATTTACCTCAGAAAGATTGGGCGGGTAATCCAAGCCATGCAAACACAGGCGATCAAGTGGTTCACAACGGTAGTATTTACAAAGCAAACTGGTGGACAAGTTCTGAACCGGGTAGCGATGGCAGCTGGACTCAAGTTTGTTCTTAATTTAATGCTAAGCAATCGATTGATAGACAAAAATCGCATAGTGGGTAATAAATACGAATGCTTTTAAGTCTATTTATCAGAGCCTTAGTGTGAATTAGGTAATCAATTTAAACGTTAAATCAAAACGCCGAACTGAATTCAGTTCGGCGTTTTTGTTATAAGTCACAGATTAAGTATAGAAACCCTTTCAAATATAGACATTCGTTCAGTAAAAAATATAAACATGATATAAAACAGTCTGTATATAAGAGAAGTTACAGCGTTACCTGAAATTATAAATCTATGGGGTAATCTTGAAAGTCAGACGTAAATACATTCTTAATTTCTCCATTGCGCTCGCCGTCGTGTCGATGATTCTTTCCGCTGTTCAATTCAATCGAACTGAGAAGTCATTATTAGAATCTAATGAACTATTTTTTGAAACGATTGTGAACGCAAGCTACGATATTGTCGACACCACAGTTAATGAGGCGATAAAGACCTATCTTAAGGGAATTACGGATACTGTTGCGTCTCATGTGTGGTATGCCACACCAGAACAAGAAATTGAACAGGTAAGCCAAATTGCCAGTGAATTACACATTGGACAATCGGGTTATATCTATTTGATGTCACCACAAGGCGTCCACCTCTATCATCCATTCTTGCAAGGTAAGAAGCGCGGGCATCTCAATCATATCCAAAAACAGCTCAGTATTGACTCTGGTATGAGCGAATACTTTCACGCCAATCCTCATGAGATAAGCCGCAGAGCCAAAGTCGCTTATTCGATGACACTACCGAGTGGCAATACTTTGGTTGCAACGACCTATAAAGAAGAATTGATGTATTTGGTCGACCTTGAAGGTCTAAAGGACAAGCTGAGAAAGTACGCGTTTGGTGATAGCGGATATGTGTACATTGTTGATCTGCAGGGCAACTTAGTGCTTCATCCGGATTTTGAACACAAGCCATTGAAATCACTAATAGGGTACTCGTCTGAACTCCTTATTGATCGAATCGCCACCAAACCAGAAGGTCATTTCAGTTACTCGATTTCCAGTGATAGCGGTACGACCAACAAAAATATTTTCTATAAGTTTTACCCTTATCTGAACTGGGTGATTTCAGCAGGCATCTTAGAGCAAGAGCTTAATCGAAATCACAGCCTGTTGTTTATTAGTTTGCTGAGCATCATTGTCGTGTTGGTGCTTTACTTGCGGCATCGTCACCTCAAAATCTTAGATGTCGCGAGCCTTGATTACCTTACAGGGCTTCCTAGCAGACGGAGTTTTATTGAGCAGTTAAAACTGAAAATTACTCAAAGTTCACCTTATCCGATAACGAATGTCGGTGTCATCTTGCTTGATATTGACCATTTCAAACGGGTGAACGATCAATATGGTCACGCTCAAGGCGATCTAGTTATCTGTGATGAACGTGAGCTATTTGAATTGTCTGAAGCATTAAGACTACGTATTGAGCAACTTCAAGGCTTGGTGTCGCCAGTGACAATCAGCGCTGGTTGTTGTCATACTCAAGCACTGACTGATATTGAAACCGCTATCGATAAAGCCGACAAAGCGCTTTATCAAGCAAAGAACAGTGGGCGTAATAACACTCAAGCATACCGAGAGAGCGAATATCGCGCTGCTTACATGTGATTGCTTAAAAGAATCGATACTCGTAAAGATTGGATGCACACAAATCATGCTCTTGAAAACGACTTGACCCGTCCTGATATGGGTTGACACTTGATTGACTAAAACGCTCGATGTATTTCATCGGGCGTTTTGTATTTTAGAGCTGTGTGAGGCCTATATTCATTATAGATTTTTACTGATTCAGCGACCATTTTCTTTGCTTCATCTAAATCATTAGGCTTATTCAACAGATACTCCATCTTCAGTATTCCGTTGATCCTCTCTGCCAACGCATTCTGATAACAGTCATAGCCATCAGTCATTGAGCAAGATACACCATACTGTCGATGCAACTCTTGGTATTCAACAGAGCAGTACTGAACACCTCGATCTGAGTGATGGACAAGCTCACCTGTATTCTTCCGCTCTTTCAACACGTTTAAAAAGGCCTGCTTGACCGTGCGAGCTTTCATATCATCACTTATGTGATAGCCCACGATTTTTCTTGAGTAAGCGTCCGTCACTAAACTGAGATAAGTACTACCACGCCGCGTTGCTAGGTAAGTAATATCGGCAACCCATAATTGCTCTGGCCCTTCCGGTATTAAGCCTTCTTTGATTCGATTTGGATGGCAGTAAAAGCGATGATTACTGTTTGTGGTTCGATGGTAAGCCCTTCGATTCTGTACTAATAATCGATTCATTCTCAGCAGAGAGAATAAGCGGTCTCGCCCGATTTCAATATCGTTCTGAGCAAGTAAATACTTGATCTTACGAGTTCCTATTCGAGGGTGCATCATCCTTTGCTCCTTCACAAAACCGAGTACGGATTCATCTTTCTTTGTCTGATGAATTTCTGCAACACAGCGCTTGTAGAAAGCTTGTCGTGTAATACCTATGAAGTGACAAGCTTTAGTGACGGTCAACTTTCTGACCGTTTTTTCCTTAATAACTCGGCCTTGCGCTTCTTTGAAATTCGGACTCCGAAATCTCGATCCATGACTTTTACAACCGCTTCGAAGAACTCCGCTTTGAGCTGAGTTTCTTCTAATTGCTGCTCGAGTTCTTTGATTCGTTGCTCTGGGGTTTGAGTTGAGGAAGAGTTTGACATAGTCGCTCCTAACGCTCTCGATTGTTCTATTCCTTTAGACTAATCTAGTTGACCATGTTTGCGAAGCCAAACTAAAACGGTAGAGCGACCTTGGATCCCATAACGTTCTTGAGCTTGCTTATAAGTCATTTCGCCTTTTTCGACTTGGCTTACGACTGCCAATTTAAAGGCAAGAGAATAATCTCGTTGAGTACGTCTACTTGTTGTTTTCATGACACTCTCCAATTTCATGTTGGAAAGGTGTCAACCATATTTAGGACGGTACAACTGACACAAAAAAGCCCAAATAGATCGCTCTATTTGGGCTTTTTCAGAATTATTTGAAATGCTAATCGCTAATTTAAGCTTTCGCTGCTTTCATCGCTTCCGTTTTTTTTTCCTTTTGCATTTTTGCAAGGAAGTAGATGTTTACACAAGCGATAAAGCCGTTGGTGGCTGCAACTGGCCATGCATCAATCATGATTCCGTATGCTGTGAAGAGTGCACAGCCAATAAAGTTAAGGACACGCAGACGAACGATATCTTTCATTGTTAATGAAATTGCGACCATAATAGACGCAGCGTAACCTAAAATTTCAACCATATTGAATTCCATTGTTTGACCCTCTTAAATTTGCCGATACTTTGTCGGTACCAATTCTTCTCTTCATGAGATGATTGAGGAAGCTCCGTGCCTCGAATGGTCTGGTTTTGTTTAACGGGGTGAACTATACCAACTCTGTTTTTGTGATTAAACCCCCAAAACGGACAGAAGTGAAGGTTAGCGATTACGCAAACGTTTAATGACCTTTCTATTAACATAATTACTATTTATGTTGGAGGGTAAATTGATAGTTATTCTTATATACGTAAGGAAGCCGCGAATGATAAAACGATCCATTTGTGCAACAAAAAGCATAAGAAAAGTAGCGCTGTTGGCTTTAATCGCTGTTGGGCTAACTGCGTGCACCACGCAAGAAATACAACCTACTCATAATTATGGTGTGGTCACTAGCGGTGATTTTGATTTCATGAAATACGGAGTGATGACGTATTCATGGCATCCTGAGTCAGAAAAGGTTTATCTTTCTCAAAAGTACGATGAAACCGTGATCACCGATTCAGTACGTGATTCGATTCAACAGCAGCTCTCAAGTAAAGGTTATCAGTTGAAACAGAATGGTGTTGGCGATGTTGTCGTAGGCTTTGGATTAGCGGAAGAATCGGAACTGAACGATGAATCTATCTTCGATGCGATTAAACTGTCTACTGGTGTGCCATTTTACGATGGTGAAGGCAAAGTAGCGGAGAAAGGTTCGCTATACATTGCTTTTTTCGTTCCTAACTCTCAAGTCGTACAATGGCAAGCATTAGCACAGTCTGGTATCCAACCTGATTTAGAGCCGAACGAGAGCAAACAGCGCATTACTGGCTTTGTTGAAATGTTATTTAGACGCATGCCAGAACGGTAGAGTTAGGTATTGAACGTATTTGTTGGATCAATATTAGTTGTTGAAAATATGGTCAGATCGCAGATTATACTTTTTTATTTGTAACGAATGGTACAAATACGTAAAGCAACGTAAAGTTCGCGCTTCTTTTGCTAGCATTTGTCTATACTGCACAAAACGTTAACTTAGGTTTGATTCAATGAAACTCTTCTCCAAATACTCTCTCCCTCTATTAAGTATATTCATTGTAAGTAACGCAGCGATGGTAAGTAATGCAGCGGTCGCAGCACCTTCTATAGTACCAAGCCCACCTAGCCTAGGCGCAAAAGGGTATGTGTTAATTGATTTTAATTCTGGTGATGTGCTGGTCGAAAAAAATGCACACACTAAGTTAAATCCAGCGAGTTTGACCAAACTGATGACCAGCTATGTGGCTGGACAAGAGATGAAGCGAGGCAATATCTCTGCTGACGATCAGGTACGAATCAGCGAAAATGCGTGGGCTAAGAATTTCCCTGACTCTTCAAAAATGTTTATAGAAGTAAACACTGATGTAGCTATGATGGATCTTTACCGTGGCTTGATTATTCAATCGGGTAACGATGCGAGTGTTGCGATTGCGGAACATGTTGCAGGCTCACAAGATGCATTTGTGGATTTAATGAACTCTTGGGCTGCATCTCTTAAACTAGAAAACACCCATTTTGCCAATGCACATGGCTTAGACGCTGACGATCTCTATTCGACTCCTTACGATATCGCGCTGCTCGGTCGAGCCATAATTCGTGACTTACCAGATGTGTATGGCTTATACAGCGAACGTTCTTTTAGTTATAACGGCATCACACAACACAACCGTAATGGCTTGCTACGTGATAGAAGCTTGACCGTTGATGGCATGAAAACGGGCTACACCTCTGGTGCAGGCTATAGTTTGGCGAGCTCAGCGACACAAGGTGAGATGAGGCTTATCGCGGTTGTGATGGGCGCATCAAGTGTTAAGAGCCGTGAATCAGACAGCAAACAGCTATTGAGTTATGGTTTCCGCTTCTTCGACACACTAAACCCGCACCAAGGCGGCGATCAAGTTGCTGAAGAGAAGGTATGGTTTGGTGAGCAAGACACATTGAAGCTAGGTGTGGCAGAAGACACGTTTATTACGCTGCCTAAGTCAGACAGCAAAAAGTTGACTGCATCTATCGAGCTTAACTCTGAACTGAAAGCACCGATTGCTGAAGGGCAAACTTTAGGTGTGGTTCACTACACAGTCGATGGCGAAGATGTTCAAACCCAACCTTTGATTGCGCTTGAAGCAGTCGAGCAGGGTGGTTTGTTCAAGCGTTTAATGGATTACGTTAAGTTGTTCTTCGCGAGTCTATTCTAGATAGCGCTTCTAGTTAATTAAACGAAAAATCTAACGGGCGTTGTGAGTCAATCACAACGCCCGTTTCTATTCTTGCCTGTATGAAAACAGTATTGCCAGCTTTCTTTATTAGCCGTAGCGAGCGGTTTCGATTACTATACGCAAAATTTAGCAGTGTAGTCACTTATGACCATAGAGATAAAGAACATCACCGAACCTGAAGTAACTTGTGCCAATTGTCAGGCGTGCTGTTGTCGTTTAGAGGTTATGATCATCACAGATACGGGCGTACCTGAAGAGCATATCGCTTACGATGAGTGGGGCGGTGAAACCATGAAACGTCTAGATGATG
The DNA here is from genome assembly GCF_024347515.1 of Vibrio gigantis. Taxonomy (NCBI): domain Bacteria; kingdom Pseudomonadati; phylum Pseudomonadota; class Gammaproteobacteria; order Vibrionales; family Vibrionaceae; genus Vibrio; species Vibrio gigantis. The sequence continues at coordinate 539,202 of NZ_AP025493.1, read as the reverse complement.
GTTGGTGCTCAGCGGTAGATAGGGAAACACTAATGTGTACTATCTACGAAAACCGACCATGGATTTGCCGTGAGTTCGAAATGGGCTCTTTCGAATGCGTTGACCAGCGTAAGGATGTAATGGGTTAAGACTTTATCTTAGCTATCGATATCGATATCGATGTCAGTTGAGCTCTAGCTGTTCTTAGAGCTTTAACTATTTCTTGAACTCAGATACTCCGCAAGAAAATCGATAAACACTCGGATTCTTTGGGGCAAATAGTCGCTCGCATGATACACCGCGTACATTGGTAGCTGTTCATTACTCCAATCTGCCAATAACCGAGTTAATTCTCCTTTCTCTACAAACTCCTTACCCATCCAACCCGGCAAAGCAACAATACCTAAACCTTGATGAGCCATCTTAAGCAACATTTCTGGGCTGTCTGAAGTGAATATTTGATTTACTTTGATATTGCTGGCTTTGTGGCTCTGGTCGGTAAAGTGCCATTCATTCGTAGGCGTCATCAGTGAGTAGGTTAAGCATTGGTGTTTGATCAGCTCTTGTGGTTGGTGCGGAACTCCGTGTTTCCTGAGGTATTCAGGTGACGCGAAGTAGTGAACTTTATTATTAAACAACAAGCGTGCTTTTAGCCCTGAGTCTTTCAGCTGTGATGCGCGGATGGCGACGTCAATATTGTGCTTATTGAGGTTAACTATGTGGTCGTCAACGCTGAGATTAATACGTATCCGCGGGTGTTGTTCAATGAATGCTTGAAGCGGTTCAGTGAGTAACATGGTCGAAAAGGCGCTTGGAGCGGATATTTTTAATTCACCTTCTACAGACTCGGTTTCTCGCTTGAGCTGACTTTCTATTGCGGACATCTCTTCTAAGAAGCGGGAACAATAAGTGAGGTACTCTTTACCCGCTTGGGTTAGGGATATTTTACGACTGTTTCGCTGGAACAACGTCATTCCCAAATCACTTTCTAACCACGCAATCTTTTTACTGATGGCACTTTGTGTCATGTCCAACTTGTTGGCCGTTGCGGTGAAGCTATTCAGTTGCGCGGTTTCCACAAAGATGCGAATGCATTCGATCTTGTCCATCTTACTCGCCTTTCGTTTATCTATTCCATTTAGGAATCTTAACTATCCTAAATCTAGCATTTATCACCTCAATTATGAATGCTTAAATAGCATCGTTGAAATTAGTGTGATTCTTATAGAGGTAGCGAGATGGGTACAACAATAAGTATTTTGATGGTGGTGTTCTTTGTGTTGGCGAGTTCGATTAAAACACTTGGTTGGCAAAAGCAGGTATTTGAAATTCAGCTGGGTTTCTTTAAAAGCTATGGCTTGAATAGAATGATTATGTTTCTAGTGGGTTTGGTCGAACTGACAGGAGCAGTCCTTTTGATTTTAGCTCTAAGTGACATTTCACCAGAACAGACTCAATTGTTGGGCGGTGCAATACTGGGAGCGACTTCGATAGGAGCACTTTACTTCCACTTAAGATTTGATACTTGGAAAGACGGTATTCCTGCGATAGTCACCTTGTTGTGTTCGAGCTTTTTAGTAGTCGATTTCTGGTACTAGCTTCTATGTAGTGTATTGAAAGCTTACTCACTGGTTATTTGAGCAGAGTAGGGCTCGAAAGCCCTACGCAAGAAAGAAGACTTAGAATTCAGAAGGCACTTCAAACTCCATCCATTCCCCCGTTGTTGGGTGAATCAACTTTAGGTAGCCAGCGTGCAGGTGTAAGCGCTCGCGTTTGTATCCGTATAAGTCGTCACCACGAATCGGTACGCCAAGCCCTTGCGGATGAGCACAGTGAATACGCAGCTGGTGGGTACGGCCTGTTTTAGGGTACAAGTGAACCTTGGTTTTGCCGTTGTTAGTGCTGACGGCTTGCCAATGCGTTTCAGCGTTACGCCCATGTTCATGGCAAACTAGCTGCCTTGGTCTGTCGGTGATGTCGCCGCGCAAGGGCAGGCTGATATCGCCAGATTCACCCGTTATTTCACCATCTAACAAAGCGGTGTAGCGCTTCTCGACGGTTCTATTGATGAACTGTTTTTGAATGTGTTTGTTTGACTCTGCCGTGAGCGCCAAGATCAACAAGCCAGATGTCGACATGTCCAATCTATGGATGATCAAAGGACCAGTAGCGTCCGGGTAACGCGCTTTTATACGTGTATAAATAGAATCTTCGATAAACTTACCTGGAACCGACAAGAACTCCTCCGGTTTATTCACCACCACGATCTCTTCGTCTTCATAAACAATATCAAACGACTTACCCACTGCAGGGTTTACGATAAGCGGGTTATCTTCCAACTCAATGTCGCTTAGCTGGTGGTCGATAATCTCGAAGCTTTTACTCTGGCAAACAGGGTAAAGGTTTCCATGTTGTCGAATGATATCTGCTGGCGGTAATCCCCACCAAAACTCGGCTAAAGCTAACGGTTTAAGACTGTGTTCAAACGCAAAGTTAAATAGCTTTGGTAGACAGCAATCTCCGGAGCCTTCAAGGGCGTCTTTCCCTTCTAACAACTCAAGTAAATGCTTTGGTTCAGCTGCTTGGTTGATAAAGTGATAATGAGACAAACGCTGAGTTTCTAACTCAGCAGAAATGGCTTGATAGTCGTTCTTACGGCTTTTAAGCTCGATTTCGATAGCATCTAATTGTGATTGCTTTTCAGCGATCTTCTGTTTCCACTCGATACGAAGTGCTTTTAGGTCGCGCTTCTCTTGGCTGCTTTGATTACCTAACTGCTTAAGTAGGTTGGCCGCAGACTCTAGGTTTCCTAGTGCTTTCTCTTGGTTAGCTTGCTCTCTGAGCTCATTACGCTGTGCTTTGTTGGCAGCCATAGTGAGCTGAAAGGTTTCTATTGCTTTGCTCGCGTCGTGTTTAAGTTCGCTCAGTGTTGAGGTCAGTTCATCGAGGTTGTGAGTTTGCTCTAGGTTAGCAATGTCGTCAGCTAGAGTCGCTTGTTGAGTTAAGCCTTGCGTGTTTAGGCCCTGAAACTGCTGCTTATCAAAAGCAGAAGGAACAAAGGCGATACTCGATAGCTGAAGTTCCAAAGACGAATCTAGCTGCAAACCTGAGAACGCAGAAAGGTAGCCTAGCTCTTGAGTTTTAGGATCTTGAACGAGAAGAACGGCATAGAGATTACCTTGCGATGTTTCATTCACACCACAGTCAAGCAGAGACTGTTGAAGCTGCTGCATCGCTAATTCACACAAAGGATGCGGAGTATAGTAATACGGGAATGTAAAACGCTCTGGTAATGATAACGCTTGATTCGCTGTTTGGTTTAACGTGCGCAGTGGCGTGTATTGAGCAAGGTTTGCTGACATGAAGATCAAACTCTATGGGTATTCGGTTAGAGCCCGATATTGTTGTCGAAATGAAGGCAAATGAGAAGCCAAAGCGAAAGATAAATCAGCTTTGGCTTCATTTAGATTGTCATCTTCATGCTATGGAAGCATTGAATGGAACAATCTTGATTAGTTAGAGTGTTCTAACTCTAATTGCTCCGCTTTTTGGTAAGCAGGATGGCTTGCTAAAAGATCACCGTATTTAGCGATGTTAGGGTTGAGCGCAGTCGCGCCAAAGTTACCCACGATTTCTACGATGAACGACATCATGAAATCGGCACCAGTGAGTGTTTCGCCTACAAGATAAGTTTTGCCTTCAAGTGCTTCGTTAACGAAGGTTAAGATCTTTTGATTTTCGTCGTCTGCGTAACCACCAAGGAAGTTTGTCTCGCAGCCGTCTTTCATCACGAAGATCTTCAGCAGCATTGGTAAAATGCCAGAGCTTTCAGCAAAGTGGAGCCACTGTGAATATTCAACATATTCAGCTGTGCCGCGTACTGGTGCGAATTTACCTTGGCCAAACTTGTCGATGAGGTACTCAGTAATTGCGCCAGATTCACTGATCACGACGCCATCGTCTTCAATGACTGGAGATTTACCAAGAGGGTGAACAGACTTCAGTTCTGGTGGTGCTAAAAACGTGACACTGTCTCGTTGGTAAGGTTTGATTTGATAATCGACACCAAGTTCTTCCAGTAGCCAGATGATGCGCTTTGAACGCGATTTATTTAGGTGATGTAAAGTAATCATAATTCTACCTATTCTATCTTTGAGCTATTTTGGTTCGTTAGTTTTGATAACAAGTTTGCCGAAGTTCTGACCTTCTAATAGACCCATGAAGGCTTGTGGTGCTTCGTTTAGACCTTCAATTAGGTGCTCGCGGTAGTGCATTTTTCCTTGAGATAGCCATTCGGTCATTTGAGTTGCAAACTCGTTGTAACGGTGTGCGTAGTCATCAAAGATGATGAACCCTTGCATCTTAATGCGCTTAACGAGAAGAGTACCCATTAGGCTAGACATGCGATCTGGGCCTTCAGGAAGTGATGTCGCGTTGTATTGAGAGATAAGGCCGCAAACAGGAATACGAGCGCCTGTGTTTAGAAGAGGCATTACTGCATCGAATACTTTGCCGCCAACGTTTTCAAAGTAAACGTCGATGCCGTTGTCACACGCTTTCGCCAGTTGTTCTGCGAAGTCGTCTGCCTTGTGGTCGATACATTCATCAAAACCAAGAACCTCTTTTGCGTACTGGCATTTCTCTTGACCGCCAGCTACGCCAATGACACGACAGCCTTTTAGTTTACCGATTTGTCCAACAGTAGCGCCTACTGGGCCCGTTGCAGCTGCTACTACTAACGTGTCGCCTTCTTTCGGTCGGCCAATATCCAGTAAACCCATGTAAGCGGTAAAGCCTGGCATACCCATGATGCCCAGTGCATAAGAAGGGTGAGTCGGCTCTTTTCCTAGCTTGATAAGACCTTCACCGTTCGATACGCCATAATCCTGCCAGCCTGTGTAAGCTAAGACCCATTCGCCAACTTCAAAGTCGCTGTTGTTTGATGCTTCAACCTGACACACAGTTGCACCAACCATGACCTCATCAATAGCAACCGGATCGGCATAAGATTTTGCATCATTCATACGACCACGCATGTAAGGGTCGAGAGATAGATAAACCGAGCGAAGTAACATTTCACCATCGTTAATTGCTGGTGCAGCAACGTTTTCTAAGCGGAAGTTATCTTGAGTTGGTGCACCGACAGGGCGAGAAGCCAATACGATGCGACGATTGTCTTGTTGAGTCATTGGATGTCCTTAATTTTATATTGTGTACATCTAGAATTAGACCAGTCGTCTAGTCTTGTTTTCTAAAAATCCCGCCGTCATCAAATTGATAAGAGGGCGGGTGATTTCTTTTAAGCTAAAACAGTAAATGCCAATAAAACGCAGTGCGCGTTAATGGCTTTCACCTTTTAAAATTTGTTCGGTAAGGCGTAATGCCGATTCTAAGCTCTGTGAACTTTGGCTTAACTTGCTTAATAAACTAGCGCCTAGCCACATTGAGTATAGGTTCTGGGCTGCTTCTTGACTGCTTTCTGCCGAGATAGAGCCATCTTCAATACCGCCAACAATACATTGCTTGATGGTTGTTGTGACTTTCTCTGCACCTTTTAGCAGAGCCTGGCGCATGGGATCAGAAAGGTCTGATACTTCAGCACTGAGCTTAACGACTAAACACTTGTGCGCATTACAGGTACCGTTCTCAATTTTTGACCACAGCGAAAAGTAACTCAAGATTCGTTGATAATGGTTGCCTTCGCCGTGGATTAGAATTGCTTCAATCTTAGTGATGTAGTTTTCAAAATAGTGCTGGATTAGCGCCTCACCAAATTGCTCTTTTGATTTAAAGTAGTGGTAAAACGAACCTTTTGGTACGTCCGCTTCTTTAAGCAATTGTGATAGACCAACGCCATTAAAGCCGCTGTTCACTATGAGTTGATAGCCGACATCTAAAATATGCAGGCGTGTGTCATTCGTTTTTTCGTTCATGGGAGTTACTATAAGTTAAATTAGACCGGTCGTCTAGTTGTCTGGTTTGAGGGTGTATTCCGTCGTGGCTCAAGTCTCTTCAAATGTTTAGAAATAAAAAAGCCCCAACATAGCTCGTATGATGGGGCTTAAATCAGTCACTTCGCTTACTTGATAGAGATGAGTTCCACATCAAAAATCAGAGTGGATGATGGTGGGATAGGGCCTGAACCGCCTTTACCGTAAGCCAATGGACTCGGGATAAACAGACGAACTTTTTGGCCTTCTACCATGTAGGTCAAACCTTCTTGCCAGCCTTTGATTACTTGCTTAAGAGCGAATGAGATTGGCTCACCGCGCTCTACCGAGCTATCAAAAACAGTGCCGTCAATCAGCGTACCGTGGTAGTGAACGGTTACTTTGCTGTTCTTCGTTGGGTGCTCTGTGCCAGTACCTTCTTCAAGAACAAGATATTGAAGACCGCTTTCAGTCGTGATTACGCCTTCTTTTTTCCCGTTCTCTATTAGGAACTGTTGACCTTGTTCGAAGTTTTCTGCACCAGACTTATGATTCGTCCAAGTACGGTAAATCATGAAACCCGCCAAAAGAAAGACAATGACCGGGATGACAAATTTAGACATAGTAAAACCTATTTATATTGAGTGCTTAGTTCGACAATCAGTTGGCTAAAGCCGTGATTATGGTTGAGTCAAAAGGTAGTTGATCGTTTTTGCGATACCAGCAGCGTCTTGGTGGCCGGCTGTCAGTACTTGGTATTTACCGTTGATGATAAATGTTGGTACTGAGTTGATCTGACCTTTTACTGAAACTTCTTCCGCTTTCTTAACGTAGTCAAAAAGCGCAACTTGTTGTTCTTTGTTCAGTTGGTATGGGCTAACCAAACCGCGAGAAGTGAATGCTGTTTCTAGAGCTTGTTGACGTTGCTCTGGTGTTGCATCTGCACCCATTTGAACGGCACCAAATAGGTCGTCCATGAACGCGTGATCAGGCGTAGCATCAAGCTGCATCACTGCCGTGTAGTAGATCATTGCGCTAATTTGAGCGCTTTCGTTGAACGTCACGTGCATCTTGCCAATAGTTTGGTCTGTCAGAGATTCAATCTCTGGGATTGCACTTTCCATTTGACGGCAGTGACCACAATTTAGAGAGAAGATTTCAGTGATCGGAGACAGGTTAAATTCTGTTAGAGCAGTCGGAAGCGCTTCGTATTGAACGCCTTTCTGTGGCTCGTCTGTTTCACTACAACCTGCGATAATTAGTACGGCAGCGATTGCTGTGATGAATTTAGTAAATGGTTTAAACATAATGTTTACTCTAGCGTTGAGAAGTCGTGAGATTCTAACTATTTAGTAGGAATTGGAAAACAATTATAAGGTAAATAAATGCAAACATTTCGAACGAGTGCGTGATGACAGGCTAGTTGACGGTTAACTGTGATCAAAAGCACTTTTTTTGATGTGCATTTTCTTGTCTAAAGTTTTTGTCTAAAGTTTTTTTCTCGGTGCCGATATAGACATTAGTGAATGGTTTATCTGCATGAGTGGTTGGTGAAGTAATGAGATATTTAGCAATAATGTTAAGCATAGCTTTGGCTGGATGTGAAACGACGTCACCAACCGATTTACTTGGTGGTGATATGCTAGAGACTGCGCCGCAAACCGATTACGATTTGATGCACCCTGAATGGGGTGTGGTTCAAACGACTCATGTAGCGAGTAACCATGGTTACTCAATGCAGAGCAATACTCGTCAGCAAACAACCATTACAACCAACTATGGTCGTGGCGTATCAACCAATGATCCGCTAGAAGTTTTCCTCAGACAAAACCGTATCGATTTTGAAGTGTTGCCGGGTAACCATGTGATGGTAAAGCTTGAACAGCATGTGAACTTTAAAACAGGTTCAGCTTTCCCTGAGCCAGCTTATAACCAATGGTTGGATACGTTAGGCAGTTACCTTGCTCAACGACAAGATATCGATGTTGTGATTGAAGGGCATACCGACAACACAGGTACAGATCGCATCAACGATCCGCTTTCAGAGCAGCGCGCGAAAGAAGTGAAGGCTCGATTAGAGAGTAACTATGTGTCAAGTCGTTCTATTTATACTCGCGGTTTTGGTGAATATGTTCCGGCTTGCACCAACGCTTCAGCGCAAGGTAAGGCGTGTAACCGCCGTGTAGAGCTGATGCTGATTGTGGCGAAGTAATGATTTGAATTTTCGCTTCTAATTTGAAACGACTGCGCCAAACAACAGACATAAAAAATCCCTCACATTCGAGGGATTTTTTGTATCTGGCTTTCGCTTCGCTTGTGAGCTTATGCGAATTGTTTTTCCAAGTAAGCGACGATGTCTGAAGACTCGTACATCCACTCAGTTTTGCCGTCTTTCTCGATACGTAGACAAGGTACTTTCACACGACCGCCGCCAGCTTCAAGCTCTGCGCGGTGTTGTTCATTGTTTTTTGCATCACGAAGTTCAAACTGAACCGATTGACGTTTCATCGCGCGGCGCACTTTCACACAAAATGGGCACGCTTCGAATTGGTATAACGTGTGTGTCTTTGCTTGCTCATTTACTTTGCTTTGCTCTTCCTGAGAACGCTTAACACCGCGTGGGCTGAAAACAAAATTTAATAACAAGATGACACGACCTAAAAACCAACGGATAAACTTCATAACTCTCTCTACATATTTAAAATTAGCGTTACAATTTGCAGCATTATATACACAAGTTTTGTTAGATGCTCGCAACAAACTGCTAATATCTATTTTGTCCGTTCGATCGTGTGAGACTTAGCCACATTTAGTCCTAAACGCTTAGACAGTCGAGTCAGGTTTGCTCGGTCTGTTTTCAGAACTCGCCCTGCTTGTGCCCAGTTAAAATTGGCATCTTCCAACACCTCAGTAATGATACTGCGTTGAAAGTCGTCCGTTGCGCCACGCAAACCAGCCGAAAGATCGATCGTTGGTGTCGATAACGGTGTGTTCTTCGTCTGTGTAGTCGCAATAGGCTGATCTTGGTCGAGCGGGCCACAATCTTCTTTGGTAATTGTCACTAGGTTTTTATTGGTGCTACGAGCTAATGCTTTCAGTGCTGAACGACTGATCACATGTTCAAGCTCACGCACGTTACCTGGCCAACCATAACGGTTTAGGAACGAAAGAACGTCGGAACGAAACTTCACTTGGTTGATACCAAGCTTACGACGTGCTTGTTCTAAGAAGAAGCCCGCTAACAAGCTGATGTCGTCACCACGATCTTTCAGTGCAGGCACCGCGATAGGGTAAACACTCAGTCGGTGGTACAAATCGGCTCTGAATCGGCCGTCTTCAACTTCTTGTTTTAAATCTCGGTTAGTTGCTGCCAATACTCGTACATCAATGGTTTGAATGTTGTCTTGGCCAACAGGTTGGATTTCGTTGTTTTGTAGGGCTCGTAATAACTTGCTTTGCGCGGCTAAAGGCAATTCACCAATCTCATCAAGGAACAGTGTGCCACCATCGGCTAAAGCAAACTTACCTAAACGGTTTTTGTCTGCGCCAGTGAACGCGCCACGAACGTGACCAAACAGCTCACTCTCGACTAAGTTTTCAGGAATTGCAGCACAGTTTACGTAGACGAGTGGGTTGCGTTTACGTTGAGATTGATGGTGTAGAGTACGAGCTACAAGCTCTTTACCAACCCCCGTGTCACCATGAATCAAAATATTAAACTCAGACGGTGCGACCACGGCAATGTCGTTCTTAAGCGCAACCATAGTGTCACTGTTACCAATCAACTCGCCGCCGTCACGTTCCCATGACTCTACATTCAACTCTTCCAGTAATTGTTTTGATTGTTTCGCTTGATGTTCAAGTTGCGAGAAGGTCAGTGCCATTTGCATGGATGACGCCGCAATCGCAGCCAGTACTTCGAGGTTACGGGCCGGGATATTAGCGAAGACATCAGGTTTTAGGCTGTCTAGAGTTAAAACCCCCAATAACTTGTCGCCGAATAGCAAAGGTAGGCCCATACAAGCGTGCATTGGCAGATCGCCATCATGGTCGATCAGCAGACCATCAAAAGGGTCTGGGAGAGAACTATCAGAATCGAAACGAACAGGAGAGCGAGACGCGCATATCTCCGCAAAACGTGGGTGCTCTGAAATGATAAAGCGACGACCGAACGTGTCGCGGCTGAGCCCTTGCATTGCTATGGGTACTAAAGTGTCACCTTGAAGGCTTAATAGCGCGACACAATCACACGTAATGGTTTTACGAATGGCATCGATTAGGCGATTAAAACGATCTTGATCGTTCACACCACTTGCGAGACCAATGGTCATTTCCATGAGGGTAGATGCGGAGATATCTTGCATAAAAAACTCTAACTGTGTGTGTTTATATACATCATAGAGTCTTATTGACTTAATAAAAAGGTCTTTTTGACATTTTTATAAAAGGAATTTTGAGAATAAAGCTAATGGTGACGGGGCTTGATAAAGTTGGCACTGATTGTGCAAAAGAGACAGCGAAGCCCAATTATAGCGCTGATTAAACAGACTATTCTTGATCTCAATCAATCAGATGGCATTAATCAGGTTTCGCGATTTTTTGAAATGAAAACGAGTCAAAATAACTCAGTTTCTAAAAATAACTAAGCTTTCAGAAAATCGATAAGTCATTCTTAATTTTTAAGTAGTCAAAATGACATAATAGGTCATAAGGCTCAGTGTTCGGAGTAAATTCATGCTTAACAATGCACATATCGAAATCATCAAATCTACTATTCCTCTACTTGAGAGCGCAGGTCCAGCTTTAACTCAGCACTTTTATCAACGTATGTTCACGCATAACCCCGAGTTGAAAGATATCTTCAATATGACTCACCAAAGAACAGGTCGCCAAGGCGTAGCACTGTTTGAAGCTATCGCGGCTTATGCAAAGAACATTGAAAACCTAGCAGCGCTAACAACCGCGGTTGAACGCATTGCCCAGAAACACACAAGTTTTAACATTCAACCAGAGCATTACCAAATTGTTGGTTTACACCTGATTGAAACTTTACGCGAATTGGCTACAGAAGCTTTTACTCCAGAAGTGGAGGAAGCGTGGACAGCTGCTTACCTTTTCTTGGCTCAAGTATTCATCGATCGTGAAGCTGAACTTTACCTACAGCGTAAGCAAGCTGTTGGTGGTTGGGAAGCGGCGCGTACATTCGTGATTGCAGACAAGATTGAAGAATCAGCATTGGTAACAAGCTTCATTCTACAGCCAAAAGACGGCGGCGAAGTTCTAGACTATACGCCAGGTCAATACATTGGTATCGAAGTGAAACCTGAAGGGGCTCAATACAGCGAGATTCGTCAATACTCACTGTCTGATAAGCCAAACGGTAAGCAATACCGCATTTCTGTTAAACGTGAAGGCTATGGTCAAGAAACACAAGGCGTTGTATCTAACCACCTACACGATACGGTTGCTGTTGGTGATGAAGTTAACCTATACGCACCAGCCGGTGACTTCATGTATCAAGAGCGCAGCAAGCCAGTAACGCTTATCTCTGCAGGTGTTGGTGTAACACCAATGCAGTCTATGCTTGAATTTCTAAACACGGAAGATAAAAACGAGCCAGTACTTTACCTTCACGCTTGTGAGAACGTAGGTCAACACTCTTTCACAACTCGTGTTAAAGATATCGTTGCTGACAAAGGTTGGGAAGCGAAAACGTGGTACATGAATAAAGATGAATCTGCATGTGAAAATACGCATCAAGGTCAAATGGATCTAGCGTCTATCTCTGATACTAAAGGTTTTGAAGAGAGCGACTTCTACATCTGTGGCCCTGTTGGCTTCATGAAAAACATCGTAGAGCAGCTAGATGCATTGAAAGTTGACCGTTCACGCGTTCACTACGAAGTATTCGGCCCTCACGCAAATTTCTAAGTTCTCCCGGCAGTTGTATTAGCACTCGCCTGAACGACTAAAAACCTTGCCTATTCAAAAGGCCTCACAGTGTGAGGCCTTTCTTGTTTGGAGGAGCGCTGAATCGAGACGTTCTAGAAAAGATGAGTTGAGTTGATTATGAGCGCTTCGTCTTTTTTGACATGTAGTGAGTGTCAAAAAACTCAGGCCAGTACATTTTGACATAACCGCCTGCAACCCAAATCACCAGGATGGTTGCGATGGTTAGTTCGAAGAAACCAAACTTGTGTAGCCAATACCATTGCGGGTATTCCGCGCCGAAAAACGTGGTTAATCGATGCATAGCAATGGCGCTGATCACGGATGGGAAGGTGACGGCAGCAATTGAAGGTTGGAATTTCAGACGCATAAGACGGATATAACACAAATAAATTAACAGTGTCATGGTGATGGCAATGCCAGCTAAGGCGCCTGTTAGGATTGGGTCTGGATTGTCGAAGTTAACCAAGTAAGCGGCTAAAGACAAGTTAACCGGAGCCGCCATGATAGCGAGTGTTGGCCTTGCTCTGCGTGGCAAGTTTCCTTCGAATACCAAGCGGTACAATACCACTGGCAGCATGAGGAAATAGATACCAATACAAGTGGCCGCAAGTGTTTCTGAAAAGACTGTGTGACCAAACTGTGTACCCGCTAACGAACTGCTGATCAAACCGACTGGATACAGAAACCAACTCGGTACAATGTTCGACATTTTGAAGTTGATGATCTGAAAACTAAAAAACAACACCATCATGGTAAAGTGCAGCAATAGCGCACAGAACCAAACTGGGTAGGCGATGACTGGCGATATCTCGGCTAAATAATCACACAGAATCAGTAAAGCCATGCTCATCGGTGCCATCAAGCTTCCACTTAACGGGTGGCGAATATCATTAAGGAAGGTATTAAAGCTTGTTAAATAGCGAAGTAATACAGGCAGCAATAATAGCGCGCCGAATGAAGCGAGGTAGGGGCGAATTATCTCACCAATGCCCGGTATATATAATGCCCATGCTTGTCCTAACCCTATAACGCCAAGTGCTAAAGACGCCTGAGATGGCGGCACATTTTTTACTTGGGTTAATCTTCTCCAGTTCAACGATTTGCTCCAACGTAGTTAATTACAGAATATGGCATTATTTGCTTTAGCTAGAGCGTGTAGGTATTCCATCAATAGATTTTGAGGACACTCAACTAATTTTGAGTGGATGATACCAAGTTTAACGTTTGCTTTTTTGATTTTGATACGGAATCGGGATATTAAGCACGTTGAATGTGTGCTTTTGTTTCATGAGTCATTTGTAATTAACGTACTTCCTCTTGTTGAGGGAGATCTTGTTGTCTTAGCTTCTCGTTTTTCAGCGTACGGTTTAGCAATTGGCTGTAAATTGGTTGCCCACCTAACATTTGAGCAATGATTACCGCGCCTAAGCAGGTGATGATCAGCGGTAGGATGAGGTAGTAGTTATTGGTCATTTCAATAACCAGCAGTATACCAGTGATAGGTGCTCTCACTGTGGCGGCAAACAACGCTCCCATGCCAGCAATTGCAAACATACCCGGTTCAATATTCAGTTCAGGAAAGAATGCTGCCGCGATAAGCCCAAACGCATAACCAAAGAGTGTTCCTAGAGCAAGCATCGGTGCAAAAATACCGCCTGGCGCACCAGAACCGAAACAAAGCAGGGTGGTGATGACTCGGCCTAAGAAGATCAACAGCAACACGTTGGTGCTATAACTGCCATTCGTGATATTCGGGATGATACCAATACCACCACCAGTTAATTCAGGTATATAGAGCAGCAACAAGCCAAAGCAACCGCCAAGTAGGGTGCCTGTCATCAGGTAGCGTTTTCGGTCATTTTTGTGTATTGCTACAAAAAGGTCTTGGGAAAGCGTAATCAGCTTATTGAAAACCACACCAAACAGGCCGAACAGCACACCTAACAACAAGAACAACCAAAGTGCGTCGAGTTCAGGTGGTTGGTATTGGGGCATTGTAATAACAGCAGACTGGCCATTGATAGAACGAAACACAATGTTGGCTGAAATCGCTGAGATGATGACGGCTTTGATTGATATCAGTGAGTAGCGAAATTGTGGTCTCATTTCCTCAACCACAAACATGATGCCAGCTAGCGGAGCGTTAAATGCGGCGGCTAAACCACCTGCAGCACCTGAAGCCAACAGTGAGTGACGAGTGTCGTCATCTTTGACTCGAAAGATATCAGTGACCATACGCCCAATACTGCCGCCCATTTGAACGGTTGGCCCTTCGCGGCCTAAAACCATACCGGAGCCTAGTGCACCCATGCCGCCAAAGAATTTTACGGGTAATACTCTCCACCATCGAACAGGACGCATGCCGTCCATTGCGCCTTCGATTTCAGGGATACCTGAACCAGCAGCTTCTGGAGCAAAACGGTGAACGAGAAAATAACCAATAAAGGCAAACGCAGCACTAATAAGGAAAGCTGCAAGCCAAAGTGGTAAATGGCTGCCGATTTCATCTTTCAGCCAATCGGTACGAGTTTCTGTGATGAAATGAACCGCGACTTCGAAATAGGTGCCCACAACGCCAGCAAGTACGCCAACGATACAAGAAAGCAAGAGAACGGAAGCTGGGGTCTTATCCCTTGAGAGAAATTGATTCATAGCATCCCTTGGCATTTTGGCTAGTAGGGACTGCTTAATTTTCTCTCTTCTGGTCATTGAGATAAGGCTCCTGAATAGGTTAAGGCGGGCTTGCCGTAAATTATACGCTTCCTCTGCATATCCTATAGCAACAAAGATGGAAAGTTGAATTTCATTTATGGAATGTGCGTGTTACATAAGTGGAATCTATGGGCAATAGTGGAATCGCTGTCACAATTTTGATCGTTTCTCTGGTGGCGGCTTGAATATCCCCAAAAATGAACCATAGTTAAATCGTAAAGCAACATAACGAACCGCAAGGAGAAGTGAGGTTTTACACACAATTTGGATGGATTCAGAAACAAAGTTTTAGTTCCTCGTTAAATGTTCAGGTCGATATTTAAGGCTTCCTGATTCGCGAACTCACGATTGAGTAACGAGGGTGAGGCGTACTGAGTAAGTACGCCTTTAGTTTGTCTGGAGCATCCCATTTCCGCATTCTGCCTCTACAGCCTATCTCTTCAGATTATTTTCGCGCTAAGCTTTATTAACGAATCTCAGTATAAACAATCGATTGGGGTCAACTTTTTAGTGATTGAGTATATACTCCCTTAAAAAGGAGAACTGATATGACTAAAAAAGTTCCTACAAATATCATTACGGGTTTCTTAGGTGTTGGTAAAACGACAGCCATTTTGAACCTGCTAAAAAATAAACCTGGAAATGAAAACTGGGCTGTTCTGGTTAATGAGTTCGGGGAAATTGGTATTGATGGTGCATTGATGACAGATCAAGGCGCTTTGATTAAAGAAGTACCGGGTGGCTGCATGTGTTGTACAGCTGGCGTTCCTATGTCGGTGGGCATTAATGCCTTACTTCGCCAAAAGCCAGATCGTTTATTGATTGAGCCAACGGGGCTTGGTCACCCTAAACAAGTGATTGCAACGTTAACTTCAGAACAATACACACCTTATGTTGATTTAAAAGCGACGCTTGGCTTGGTAGACCCACGAAATCTATCTAATGAAAAGTACACGTCGAATCAGAATTTCAATGATCAACTAAACAGTGCAGATGTGATTCTTGGTACTAAGGTAGACCTTGTTCATGCTGAAGATATCGATGTATTTAATGATTGGGTGACGGATCAAACGCCAGCAAAAGTCTTCCATAAGCTAATCCATGACGGTGAGGTGCCACTGGAAGTGTTGGACATTGAAAGAGTGTATGGCAGTGCTTCAACTCACCTTGAATCACACCATCATGATCACGCTGAACAAGAACCTCAATTCGAACTTCCTCCGGGAGAAGCGTTCATCCGTAAGGAAAACAAAGGGCAGGGTTATTTTAGCTGTGGTTGGCTGTTTGGCGCAGAGTATAAATTCGATTTCGATGCGCTATTCTCTATGTTGTCTGATTTGACGGCTGAACGTGTAAAAGCCGTAGTGAATACCAATCAAGGTTGCTACGCATTCAACGTGGCGAATCAAGTTGTGTCTGTGAACGAAATTACCCTGGATGGATTTGAGTCACGGCTGGAAGTGATTGACTCACAACTCATGTCATGGGGCGATCTCGAGCAGATTCTTCTCAAACTGTGTGGCATCAAATAGCATCACACATTCGTGCTTAAATAATCTGTTAACTTAATGTCTAAAGTTATATATGTCGATTTTATGATTGGCATATATGCCTTTGTGTTTATATCTAGTAGTACTTCCCTTTAAAGCATCCGCTTAGAACTCATCGCACTTTTTACTCTCAAAATACTTATCGACTCTCGTTAACCCAAAATAGTCCTAATTAAAAATATTTCCGGCCTCATTGATATTAAAAGAACCTCATTGATAGTTTTGACATGTTTTCATTCATAGTTTGGGTTGGGATACTGTATCTCAGGTAAATCATGAGCTTATGCAACTGACTTTTGGTCATTTGTACATTTACATTAGATGCTGCTCGTACCTGACTAAGTGCCTAATTATTAGGTAATTCCAATCGGATAAATACAACAAAAGTTAGATGATTCGACAAACTTTATGAATGGTCTTGAGGTTAAACTATGCCTTTTACTGTTAATAGCCCTGGTGCTAATGACTTACTAAAGAGATCTAAACACTTAATAGTGAGAAACCTGTGAGCTTGATTTTATTAAGTGTGCTGTTTCTATTAACGTGCGTAATCCTTATTAAATGTTATGGAGGGAGATTAAAGAAGGATGTTAAGCACTTTGTTTATTTTGGAGATGGCTCTTATGCAGAGTTCCAGACTAAAAAGCTAGCGATGGATAAGGTGCACGAAGTACAATTAGAGGTGAAGAGCACTAAAGCATATTTACGCTCTCAAAATATGCGGAAGCCGGGTGTTAGATTTGCTTATCACAAAGCTGATTTGATGGAACGCACTCATTATTCAAATGAGTTGCCACATGATGGTGAGCATTCCGGCTCCAATGATTTGGATATTTGGTAGAAAAGTTAAGGGATAACTGAACTTGGCTATCATTACAGTGCACAGTCACTCTTCATTTAATCGAATTCCGGTCTATAACTCCGAGTTTTCTCAGAAGCGATTGACTCGCTGTCCATGCCATGGCGCGATCTTGAGCAGTATCGTCTCAAGTTGTGTGGTACCAAATAGCGGTATTTTTGCTGTTTGAACCAACGATCTCGGTGTTTACTTCGTTAAAGGCGGAGTAAACACCAGATTAAATGAGAAAGTTTGCGTTATATCACGATAAATGTGAGATAAATCACTCTAATTACTTTATAGTGCTCGGCTGAAATAAGAATGTAGGCTGTCTGCTTAAGGAACCCGTAACAATGTCATTTTCCTCTCAAGGTTTTGCTCCTGAATTAGTCAAAGCGTTGACTGAGTGTGGTTATGAAAAACTCACTCCAATTCAACAAAAAGCGATTCCAATGGCTCGTAAAGGCCATGATATTTTTGCTACTGCTCAAACCGGTACGGGTAAAACAGCGGCATTCTCATTGCCTGTTATTCAGCACCTACTGAACAGCGGCAAAAAAGCATCTCGAGGAACGGCTCGCGGCCTTATTCTGGCTCCAACTCGTGAGCTTGCTGCGCAGATCGCTCAAAACATCAAAGACTACGTTAAATACACTGAACTAAGCGTTTCTGCGGTTTACGGTGGTAACAAGATGTCTTCACAGGTTCGCCAACTAGAGCTGGGTGTGGACATTCTGGTTGCGACTCCAGGCCGTTTAGAAGAGCACTTAGAAGCGGGTAACGTGTCTATTGCCAATCTAGAATTCCTAGTATTTGATGAAGCTGACCGTATCCTTGATATGGGTTTCATCAATGCGGTTCGTAAGATCATGCTGGATGTAGAAACCTCTCCACAAATCATGATGTTCTCGGCGACAACATCGACGCAGTTGAACCAACTTTCGGTTGATATTCTACGTAAACCAAAACGTATCAGTGTTGAACGTGAAAACTCAACGGCTGCTACTGTCGGTCACGTGGTTTACCCAGTGGATCAAGAGCGTAAAACAGAACTGCTTTCTGAACTGATTGGTCGTAAAAACTGGCGCCAAGTGCTTGTGTTCGTGAACTACAAAGAAACAGCGAATGACGTGGTTAAAGAGCTTAAGCTAGACGGCATTAAAGCTGTACTGTGTCACGGTGATAAGGCGCAAAGTGCTCGTCGTCGTGCTCTAGACGATTTTAAAGAAGGTAAAGCGCGTGTAATGGTAGCAACAGACGTTGCGGCTCGTGGTCTTGATATCGAAGACTTACCACACGTAATCAACTACGACATGCCTTTCCTAGCAGAAGACTATGTTCACCGTATTGGACGTACTGGTCGCGCAGGTAAGCAAGGTCACGCCGTGTCTTTCGTTAACCGCGAAGAAGAGCTGACTGTTGTTCAGGTTGAAAAGCTGATTCAACAGCGCATTCGCCGTGTGGAACAACCGGGTTACGAACCGAAGAAGCGTGACGCTTACATTGAAAAGCTGAACACTAAGTCGGCTTACAAAAACCGCCAAGGTCGTAAGAACAACGCGAACGAAGAGCCTCAAGATCAAGCGAGTGCAGAACGTCGTTTGACTATGATGAAGCGAATTAAAAACCGTCGTAAGTAAAATTACGGTTGGTGATGGAAAAGAGCCACTGTATTGTGGCTCTTTTGCGTTTCTGGACGCGGTTTTATTTACAAACATGGTCGCCATAAATAAATGATTATTCAGCGTTTGTAATCATCGTTCTTTCAGTAATCCCAATTTTCAGTGAACTGTTTCCTAAGTGGGGAGCAGTCAGTTTTAAGCAGTAACAAGGCAGTAAGGTAATAATATGGATAGCGCGCTACTTTTGGCTTTCATTCCCACGTTTTTCTTTGTTTCAATCACCCCTGGCATGTGCATGACTTTAGCCTTAACGTTGGGTATGAGTATTGGCTACAAACGCACATTATGGATGATGATTGGTGAGTTAGCTGGCGTCGCTGTGGTTTCGGTTGCAGCGGTATTGGGCATTGCCTCAATTATGCTTAACTACCCATGGTTGTTTACGGGCTTTAAGTTTGTTGGCGCAGGCTACTTGTTCTACTTGGGTGTTCAGATGTGGCGTTCGAGAGGTAAATTGGCGATCAGTACTGACAATCAAAATACGCAAGTGAATAATGATTGGGATCTCGTGGTTCAAGGTTTTGTGACTGCAATTGCGAACCCGAAGGGGTGGGCATTTATGATCTCCCTGCTTCCTCCTTTTATCAACAGCAGTAAAGACTTAGCACCGCAACTGCTCATTCTTGTGTCGATCATTCTGGTTTCTGAGTTTGTTTGTATGACTCTGTACGCGACAGGCGGTAAGAGCCTGAAGCATATGCTAGGTAAGGCTGATAACGTGAAGTTAATGAACCGCATTGCAGGCACACTTATGATGGGTGTTGGTGTGTGGTTGTTCGTGAGTTAACTGTGATTAACGGTATTACGATTAACTATAACGGTTAGAGATCCCGACTCAGTCGTTTCTCCTTCTCGAGGATGACGAGAGCTTGGGATAACAAGCTCTTGGTATGGCGATGAGCTTTATACCAAAGATTGAATAGAATATAAAAAGAGCGATAGGGCAGTTGGCCTTATCGCTCTTTTTGGTTTTACGTAGCTAGATGTTAGAAATATTTCCGATCTTAGCCAGTTCTACCGATTAAACTGCGATTTCACCACCGTCCTCACGGCGAATCACAACTGTTGCTGCTCGAGGGCGAACCGATACTCCTGACGGAGTCTCTTCTTCTGCATCATCGCTGTATGGCCAATTGCCTGGGTGTTGAATGTTTACAAACAGTGATTTGTAATCTGGACTAATCGTAAAGCCAGTTACCTCACATCCATTTGGACCGACAAAGAAACGCTTCAATTGTGCTTGGTTATCAGCACCAATTACTGCACTGTTACCATTGTCGTCTGTTAGCTTAGACGGAACCACTGCTAACATTTGGTCGTTGGTATAACTCGTCACTTCATCTGCGCCGTTATCAGTCTGAATCCATAATATGCCACGAGCATCGAATGCCAAGCCATCTGGGCTCGCGAACTGGTTCATATCCGTAAGGCCAGAACGGTTGGTGTCTGCATCGCCGTTGGCAGGTGAACCGAATACAAAAATATCCCAAGTGAACTCAGTTGCGCTTTCACCTTCATCCCAACGGATAACATGACCAAACTTGTTGTTCAAACGTGGGTTTGCCGCGTTCGTTTCATCGGTACGCGCAGTGTTGTTCGTAAGAGTTAGATAGACAGAGCCAGTGTATGGGTCCACTGAACACCACTCTGGGCGATCCATTGGTGTTGCACCTACAAGGTCTGCTGCTCCTGCTGTATTTAAGATAATTTCAGCTAAAGAGTTGAAATTATCAGCTAGAACACCGCCTGATAACGTTACGCTATCTAGCGTTAATGGCAGCCATGTGCCAGAGTTGTCATCGTTGAAGCGCGCCACGTAAAGTGTGCCTTCATCCATGTATTTATCGCCTGTTGCTAGTCGGTTTGATGGGTTAGCATCCGCTGGATCCCACGCGACAGTAGATTCGAATTTGTACAGGTACTCAAAACGAGAATCGTGACCTGAGTAGAAGACAACTGGCTGACCCGCTTCTAGCTTACTAAAAGTACAGCCTTCGTGACGAAAACGACCAAGAGCAGTGCGCTTTTTCGCTCGAGCATTCTCTGTGTAAGGGTCGATTTCAACAATATAACCATGGCCATTTGCTTCGTTGCGGTAATCGTCCATTGAGCTTGCGCCTGTAGGCTCAATGTTAAAGCGAGTGAATTCATCTAAACGTTCTTCTGCATTGCCAGCCAATGTTTCCCACAAGTAACGCGTGCTGCTATCGTCGATACCTATACGGTCTTGTTCTTCAGTTCGAACGCCAGCATTAACGAAATAACCGGGCCAGTTTTCTTCACATGTTAGGTAAGTACCCCAAGGAGTGAAACCATTACCACAGTTGTTTAATGTACCACGTGCTTGGCTGCCATCAGGGGAGAAGCGGGTCACAGTTAGCGCGGTATGTGCAACAGGACCAGACAAGTCCATTGCTGTCGCGCCAGTATAGCGACGGTTGAGTGGGTCGGTATCAACCAATTTCCACATATTGTCTTCGAGTTGAATTCGAACAACTGACACACCGTGGGCATTAATTTCTTTACGTACTTCATCAACAACAGTACGAACACCACCGACTATGGTCTGCCCGTTAGGGTGTAGAGCATTCGTATCAATATATTCGTGGTTAATACATAACAAACCATCTGCGTTGCTGTCATTTAATGGGAAAAAGTGCATCCCGTCGTGGTGCATCCCAAGCGCATTTAACTGCTCTTCGCTTGTGTTACTGCCGTCATCCTTCCATGCACTGCCCTGTGCATTAAGCGGCATTCCCCATGGCACCAAAACTTGTGCCATGTAACCTGGTGGAACTGAGACTGCATCGGTTAGTGAGCCCGGAATTGAATCAAAATTCAGTACCGCACTTGAGACTCCAGACCCGTTACCTCCTGAAGTATCTGGACTAGAAGAATTGCATCCAGAAAGTCCAAACGCGCCAAAGGCGGTCATTGCACTGATGCCTAACCCGCCTTTTAATACATTTCTTCTTGAAAGGTTTGCATCTAGAACTTCTTCGAAGGGTTTGTTTTTACTCTTGTTAAAACGAGTGCTATCAAATGTTTCCTTGCTCATCGCGACTGCTTCCTATTGGCTGACTTTATTATTCGTTATTTATGACTTACCCACCTACTAACTAATGGGTTAATAAGTTGAGTAAATGTGTGACCAATCGTGAAGCAGTTAAGTGACAGACTTTTATGGTTTTTATTAAGTTTTTGTTTCTGCAGCACGATTCTTGCTATGACGCTTCTCATGCAAGACAAAACACTTGGGGATTGGGTTAGAACTGTGTATAAATGCTTAATCAAATGAAAAGAGAGACAGTTATGAAATTAGATAAAATCGAAAACAAAAATCGTCGCCTACGCAAAAAGCTATACCTAGGTGAATTCGCGATTCTGGGTTTTGAAGTAAGCTGCAAGACATCGATTGCTGATTTTGACCAATACGATGTGTTCATTGACGAGTTCATCGATTTCATCGATAGCATCGGTCTATGCTTTGGTGGCGGTGGCCTAGAGCTGTTTGAAGGTTTCTTATGTTCTATCGAGCGTTACCGCTCAGTAACTGAAGCAGAGCAACTGCAAGTCGCACAGTGGCTTGAAGCGCGTGCTGAAGTAACGAAAGTTGAAGTAAGCGAGCTTATTGACGCAAACTACGCGTTCTAAATTGATGTTGTACTGTTAGCTTTGCTTAGAGGTCTATACGGTTCTTAGAACGAGCAACAATACACAAAAACAGAGGCCGAATCGGTAAATCGATTCGGCTTTTTTGCGCTTTCTTCCTTTCTCATTCTATTTTTAACGTTTCCCTTTTGCTGTGTGAAGCGACTAATTTCGATTAAATATTCAGCGCTTTATGGCTGCTTATCTGGGCTGTAATAAGTTTGGATAAACTTGTGAGACTTTTATGAGAATTCAATGAAGTTGCTGATAGATTTGATCGCCATTCTTAGAGTCAACAACACCACAGTTCGTGGCTGACTAGATAACACGTATTTCGATGTTATTGATTCGCCGGTCACGAAAGGACTCGATAAAGGATGGAATCAAAATGAATAAACGTACTCAAATCAGCTTAGTGATCGGCTCAGCGATGCTCACTCTTGGAGCTGTTCAAACTCAGGCAGCCCAGCTTGAGGTGACACTGACTAATGCGACGAAAGGGATCTACTTTACGCCAATCTTGGCAGCGGCTCACGATTCAAGCTTGTTCATGTTTAGAACGGGGGAAACCGCTTCTGCTGAGTTGGAATCAATGGCGGAAGGAGGAGACATCTCGGGGTTATCTGGTGTGATCGCCAATGCAGGTGGTGTAGTCGTTGAAAACCCTGCTAGCGGCATTCTTGACCCAGGTGTTGCGACCACATTCGATATTGATACGGGTGATTTAGCGTACTTGTCACTCGGCGCGATGTTGTTGCCGACCAACGATGGCTTTGTTGGATTAGACAGCTGGAAGATCCCAACTCAAGCCGGTACCTATAAAGCCACACTGAATGGCTACGATGCAGGCACTGAAGCCAATGATGAGTTGGCTAGTAGTATGCCAAATCCTCCCTTTATTACCTTTGGTGCTGGCGGTACAGGTGTAGAGACTGCCGTGTCTAACGCTAAGGTTCATATTCATCCGGGCAACATTGGTGATAGTGATCCTGCGGGTGGAATTAGTGACCTTGATAGCAGTAGCCATCGCTGGTTAAACCCTGTGGCAACCATCACTATCGTCGTAAAGTAAGGGGGATATATGAAAGCTAGAATATTATTTATTGCGGCTTCTGTCGCTGTATTAGCCGGCTGTCCTGATGATGACGATGATTACTACCGTTACAATGTGAGCGTTACCAACCTCACGCCCAACCAACCCATGTCGCCTCTAGCAGTGCTGACTCATAACTCAAGTTTTGAGCTGTTTGAAATCGGCCAAAGTGCTTCTATTGACCTTGAATACTTAGCTGAAGGGGGGAGTAATGCTGAACTCCTAGCGCTCAGCGACAGCGACGCTAATGTTTATCAAGGCATCTCTGGCAATGGGCTGATTCTTTCCGGAGAACAAGACACGGTGTCTATACGTGTCGACCCGTATCAAGAAGGGTATATCTCTGTTGCTTCAATGTTGGTGAACACCAATGATGCGTTTGTTGGTGAATCTGGCTTATCGCTGAAATCTTTAGCAGTCGGTGATACCTTCACCATGAACATGAATGTGTGGGATTCGGGAACGGAGCTCAACGACGAGCTTGCAACCACCATTCCTGGGCCAGCTGGTGGTGGGGAAGGTTTTAACAGTGTCAGAAATGACAGTGATGTGGTGAGCTTCCACTCTGGGGTTATCAGTCAAGATGATGGCTTGACGACCTCTGCTCTAAGCGCTAATCATCGCTTCCTTAATCCAGGTGCGAGAATCACCATTACCCGAACTGAATGATTGGGTTAAGAGTGAAATGAAAGAATTCCTGCTCTGTTCCGGTCAATTGAAAGGTGGGCAGACTCCGAATAGAGCAGGGATCATGAATAGTGCTGCGGTAAATTTGATGGCAAACATATTATTGGTTGAAGACGACGATGATTTAGCAGAACTGGTTCAAATGCACCTTAAGTTCCAAGGGCACGATGTCGTAAGAACTAACTCAATTGAAAAGGCTCAAGCGTTATATCAGGGAGGTCAGTATGATTTGATCGTGCTTGATCGAGGCTTACCTGATGGCGATGGTCTCGAGTTCTGTCGATTGTTACGTCAACAAGAAGACTGGACGCCTGTGTTAATGCTCACTGCAAGAGATACTGAGCTCGATAAAGTGTCGGGTTTAGAAGTTGGGGTCGATGACTACATCACCAAGCCTTTCAGCGTACTCGAGTTTCAAGCACGAGTTAGGAACGTACTGCGTCGCTTAAGTCACTCTGAAGCAACTGTGAAAGATTCGCAATCAACCGAATCCGTGATGAGCTTTGGTGGGCTTACCATTCTACCAGAGCGTCATCAGGTTTCATTGAATAATCAAGATGTCCCACTGACTGCAACCGAGTTTACGTTACTTCACTTTTTAGCTACTCGCCCAGGGCGCGTCTACAGCAAAGACGAACTACTCAATCACGTTTGGAATACCGATCATTCTGGTTATCACCACACGGTGTGTAGCACGGTTAACCGCTTGAGAACTAAGTTGTCCATGCCGAATAGTGACGATGATTTCATTAAAACCGTTTGGGGTGTGGGTTATAAGTTCGAATCGAAAGTTTAGGCCTATGTGTCGCATCCTAAGATAAAGAGCCATCGAGGAGAGAGCATGAGTTTCAAATCGCGTTTAGTGCTATTTACCAGTTTGTGGTTTCTGCTCGTGAGTGTGGTTATCGCCTATACCTATAATTGGCAAAAAGAGACCATAGAGCAGAGAACTAAACAGAGCTTACACAAAGAGCTCGCGGTTCACATGCGCGATGATAACCCTCTGATGATTGGCACGGATTACAACCCCAAAGCCCTCAAGTCCATATTTCACACTTTGATGTTGATTGGCCCCGACTTTGACATCTACTTTCTCGATAGTCAGGGAAATATCACGACGAACGCTGCCCCAGAAGGCACAGTGATGGCCAGCCAGATAGACTTAGCACCAATTAAACAGTTCTTAAATGGCGAGCCCTATCCGATTCTGGGCGAAGACCCGATCAATCCGGGATCTCGTAAGGTATTCTCCGTTGCTGCGATTGAAGAGTTGGGTTCCACGGTAGGGTATCTGTACGTGTTGATTGGCAGTAATCGTCATACCGTGATTGCCAATTCACAAGTCGATACACCTTATATGGCGCTAGCAGGGCTTATGCTTATCTCCATCTTAGGTTTTGCGATTGGCGCTTACCTGCTCGTGAAGCGCAGCCTTTTAAACCCTATCGAAGAAGTGACGAACAAACTGCAGCAGCAAGCAGAGCAAGATTTCCGTCTTGACCCCAACTTCATTCATCAAGTGCCAGAGCTAGTGCCAATTGCTCGCTCTTATCAGTTGATGGCGAAACACATTCAGCAGCAATTCTTACAGCTTGAGTATCAGTCGTCCCACCGCAGACAAAGCTTATTGCAATTAAGCCATGACCTGAAAACACCGTTATCAAGTGTGTTGGGTTACTTAGAAACATGGAAGATCCAAAATCCATATTCAGACCCACTGATTGATGTGGCATACCGGAATGGCAATAAACTGTCTGAACAACTGCATTCGCTGCTCGATAGTGCCAAGAATGACAATCCTGTCCCGACCTATCAATACGTGTCGATAGATTTGAACGAGTTGCTGAGTGAGTGCTTAGAAACGATTCAAAGTCAGTACCACCATAAAGATGTCGAACTTAAGGTCGACATGCCTGATGGAGTAAAAGCGGCCGGTGACAGTGACTTGCTTGAAAGGTTGATTTTGAACTTGCTAGATAATGCGTTGAGGCATAGCCCAAATGGTACTGCAGTTTCACTGAGTGTTGATTTAGAGACGGATTCGAAGCGGGTGAGAGTCGTGATTCACAATGAGGTAGAGCAGGAAGCACCGAATGGCTCTTTGGGCATAGGAACCAAAATTGCGCAGTCGATACTGATGCTGCATCATAGTGTGTTAGAAACAACAAAGGCAGAGAACTCATTTCAGCAAAGCTTTTATTTGCCTTCGATATAGTTCTTTCTGCCTTTGGGATTTACTGGCCTACTTTTGAATTGCAGCGTGTTATGTAGAAATGACGTTATGCGTCTTTCTTCTCTTCATTACCTTCATTCACTTTTGCGTAGAAATGAAGCAACTCAGTTAACTCTTTAACCCAACCGAATGCATCTTTTGGTGCGTTCTTTAAGATCTTCTCAACTTTATCACAGTGCACTTCGATTGCGATTGCTTCTTCAAGGTTGAAAGATATTGAATAGAAGTGCCAAAGCAGTAGGCGAGTCATGCGCTCGATATTCTGTTGTGAGTTGTCTGACTCAGAGAAGGCTAGGTTTACTTCACCAAGCGCGATAGCCGTCATTCTTAACATTGCGTCGAATTTTGCAGATTGCATGCGTTCTTCACTGGTGACTTCTTCTTGCTCGAACGTAAATAATTCCGTCATTGCATCTTCAGGAACAAGGCGATGAATCATTCTTAAACTAAATTCTTCTAGTTCATGGCGAGGCATGGTGATCAAGCAATTTAAGGTGTAGTCGCGTTGCATGGTGTTCTCTTGGATCGGCAAAAAGGTCGGACAGTTTAATGGAGAAGTGAGCTTAGAAAAAGCAGATTTTAGATAAGCCTACCTTTGTAGGCTTATCTGGCTGCGGCATACCTGAAACCTGGCCATCGAACCGCTTGAAATGGTGCAGATTATCGGCGTTACGCTTTGTTATGACTTGGCGGTCGGTATTGCATGGATTGATCGTTTCTCATGAAGATATTGCTCGCGACTAAGCTACCGATGCAAATTGAACCAAGGGCAAGCCAGGTCATCGCATCTGGGATTTCGTTAAAAAATGGAATTGCTAATAGTGTCGCAACGGCAGGTGTTGCACTGCCAAAAGCGGCTGAGCGTTCAGCCCCTAATGTATTAACAGCATATAAATAAGTGAACGCCGCTATTAAACCCGCTCCAACACCTTGTACTGCTGAATGAACGGCAAGCTCTGCATATGGCCAATTAGCGATTGGTGTGTCCATTAGGTGGCTTGGGAGCGTGCCTGTTAAGATAAGGACAAGTAGCAGCAAAGTAGAGCAGAGAGAAATAAAACCCGCACTGATTAACGCATTAAGGTTGGCGACACGGGCTGAGATAGTAAAAGTCGCCCACATTAAGCTTCCGCACAAAAACAACAAATGACCTTTGGTGTGTTCAAAGTTGAAGCTACTTAAGCTCTTTCCTAAAAATAACAGTATGCCGAGCAAAACTAGGCTTAAACCTACAACACGGTGACGGCTAAGTGGCTGCTTAAAAAAGAGTACTGCAATTCCTGTGACGAACAGAGGAAGTGTTCCCGGAACTAATGCACTGCCATGTGATACCGGAACAAACTGCATGGCCGTTCCTGCAACAAGTAGATAAGGCAATCCGCTACCCACAAACATACCTGTTAGATATCGTGTAGGAACGACTGCAATGGCGCTACGAGCTTTCCACACTATAGGTAGTAACACCAAAGCGGGTATGAGAAATCTTGTGAGAGCGATATCTGCAGGTGTTAAATCTGAATTCGCGCCGCCTTTAAGAGAAAGGAAAAAGCTCGCCCAAATGAGCAGAGTGACAGTAATAGATAGATAGCCAAGGTTCATAAAATAAAAAGAAAGTGGATGATGGCTCATTATGAGATAGTTGTTGTGCCACAGGTTGGCAAGTTTTGGTCTAACTTGAATCATTGTTGATGATCTTTGCTAATATTTGTTAAATTATTAACGGATCTAACTAATGTTTGGTGTTGACTATGGATAGAATTGATAGGCATCTTCTCGAGCTGCTACAAAAAGATGGCAGGCTAACCACGGCTGAATTAGCGGATGAAGTCGGGTTATCTGCGTCACCGTGCGCGAGGCGCATTAAAAGACTTGAAGAGAAAGGTATCATCGACGGTTATCGCGTGAGCTTGTCCCGAGAAAAAGTGGGTGTGGCGATGAGTGTGTTTGTCGAAGTGAGCCTAAACAACCACCAAGAAGTGTCGATCGATAAGTTCGAAGGTGCCATTGTCGAGATGGAAGAGGTGATCAGCTGTCACGTTGTATCTGGTGCTTATGACTACCTGCTAGAAGTGGTTAGTCCGAACTTAATGGCCTATGAGGCATTTACAAGAAAACTTCAAAGGCTCTCTAACGTGAAAGATATTCATACTCACCTTGCGATAAGGCAAGTAAAAGGCAATGCGTCACTGCCAATTTATACTGATTAAGCGAAAATAGAGAAGCTACACAGCGGAGAAATGAGCTGAAAACGAAATGACACGATCTTTAAGCAGAAGCACAGTCAGTATCAAAAAATTATTGATCAGTTGTTAGGTATAGGCAATAAAAAACGGAGCACCTTATGAAAGGTACTCCGTATATAATAGGTGCAAAACTTAGTGATACTTAAAGTTGGAGATTGAACAATCCCCGGTTTGTGCATTAATCCTGAATGAAAAAGCATGTGAATGATAATCCACACCGTCATTCCAAATTGTCTCTCCAAATATCTTACATAGCTCTAGCTCACTTACTGAACCGAACTCTTCCATGTGTTTAGCTACAGATAAAAGTTTACCTCTTATCTCTGCAGTCCATTCCGTGTTACTCAAGCAGTTGAAAGCCATAGTTTTTTGCATATTACCTAGCCAAAATGTTTCTTGTTATTAAGTTATATGAATAATCATGATAACAATTTTCTGGCGTTTGTAAATCTATTTTGTGATGAATATCTCACATACTTGCTTGCATTGGTCGGAAATTGAACTTCATTGTTGATAGTTAGAACATTGGTTTTACAACTTATTGATAAAACATTGATTAACGACTTATTAGAATGTTTTGTGTGGAAATGAACATATTTATCGGAAAAGTCCAGTCGATAAGTGAGGTAATATAATGGCGATTTCAGTTTGATACATCGTCTTTTGGTTGGCTTGTGCTGCGTGCTTCATCAATCATCCTAGCTTCTCTTCGGTATTTTGAAGACAGCTGACGGAATTTTTCACTGAGTGTCTGGAGATCTCGGGAAAGTGATTGTGAGCTTTGTATGTGCAGCTGCGCACTTTCTGCCTGACGCGTGAGTTTTGCTTTGGTGCAGTGTTTGGCGATGGCCTGCCACGAATACGCTAGAGACTGAGCGCCTTCAAGCTCAGTAGAAACAAGGTACGCCTGTTGTAATAAAATCTCAGAGACGTCATAAGCGGTATTCATATGACTATTGAGCTGTACATTAAACCTTTCTTCGTACTTTACCCAAAGCTCAATGACCTGCTTTTCATTAAAGTGTTTAGATAACAATGTTTGTGACTCATAGGTCGAGAGAACTTGGTTGAACTCGTTGGTGTATTGATTATAGCGACCTTCAAACGAGAGCTGACGATCTAACAGTATTTGCCAGTTTTCGCGGTCACAATGATTCGCTAGAGCGACATTGGCACTCAAAGGTAAGCTTACAATGATAACCTTCCCCCAGAAACTCATGACTTTCCTCTATTTACCGTGCTCTCTATTGAGAGTATAGATGAGCAGCAGCATGAGTTGATGTACACTTGAGACATACCTTTAACGGAAGAGCTGGTGGATTTGATGAAAAAAGCGCTGATCGCTTTACTTGTATTGTTAATATTGGGCGGAGGAGGAGCGGCGTACTACTTCTTTGTTATGAAAAAAGACCCAACACCAGCAGAGAAAACCGAAGAGTCCGTTGAAGAAGTTGCTCAGCCTGAAGCTAATTTAAAACCGATCATGGAACTTAAACCTGAGCCAGAGCAGACAGAGTTTTACGTTCTGGATAGAAAGCTTGAAGTGGTAGAACAGCCGGAAATTGATGGTTTGATAACAGATTACCTCTACAAAGGCGAAAAAGTCGAAGTGCTCGAAAAGCAGGGTGAATGGGCACGTATCTCAGATTACATCGTTCTAAAAGAAGGCGGGCCACAGACAGCCGAATGGGTTTCGATGTCTGGCCTATCGAATGATGAAGTGATTATTTCCGAGAAAGAAAGCATAGAGATATTGGATTCATATTTGGTTAAATCCGACGATCTGAAGATCCATAAAGAGAAGTTCCGCAATACGGTTGCAGAGCTGATCTCCGATGGAGAATGTGACCCAAGTGACTTCGAGGAATTAGGTGGTTGGGTGAAATCGGTGAAGTACAGTGACCGAGATGTCTATTTTATCTATTGTGGTGGACTGTCTCTTGAAAATAAAATTTATTTAGATGTAAATACAAATGAAATATTTACTAAGTAATATCTACTTCGATACTAATGTCATATGTATTAATAGCGATTAGCCTTTCTATTTATTGATTTAGATTGAAAGCCCACTCTCTTGAGAGTGGGCTTTTTTATTGCCTATTCACTTTTATTCATCTAGTCAGAATGTTAGCCAGTGTGATTTTAACATTTACTTATATTGAGTTCGATATAGAAAGACCCCGATAGATTTATTAATAAGGAATAATAAGCTCTCTATTATTTCCACGATCAATTGTTTAGTTTTCCAATATTGCATTCTTCTTGAAACACGTTATAGAGTGTTGTTTTATTCATAATAAACAAAGACTTATCGGCTTGGTGATATAATTGAATTTAAATAAACCCTATTTATATCAGTGGTTTGGCAGAGTTTACATTAGCGCAACATTTCATGGGTTTTGGGATGTAAGTCAAATTTCCAGCCTTAACATGAAAATATTTTTTATTTGTAATAATACTTTTTGATTTTGAGATGTAGGGTTTAATTAAAGCAACACGTAAAGTTTAATTATCGACTAAGACATTATCTTATTAACATCATTGTTATTTAATTGCTTGTAAGGGATGGAACCATTAATGAAAAAACTTGCTTTAATTACAGGATCAAAAGGCGGTATCGGCTCAGCAATTTCTTCTAAATTAGTCGCGGATGGCTATCGTGTTATCGCGACCTATTTTACTGGGAATTATCAGTGCGCACTGGATTGGTTTAATGAAAAACAATTTACTGAAGAGCAAGTGAGATTGTTTGAATTAGATGTCACCAACACCGCTGAATGTGCACGAAGCTTAAGCAAGTTGTTAGAAGAAGAAGGCACGGTGGATGTTTTGGTCAACAACGCCGGTATTACTCGTGACAGCGTTTTCAAAAAGATGGATGCCGAAGCTTGGAAAGAGGTGATTGAGACTAACCTCAACAGCCTTTTCAATGTGACACAGCCTCTGTTTGCACCGATGTGCGAAAAGGGCAACTGCCGAGTCATCAACATTTCGTCAGTGAACGGTCTTAAAGGTCAGTTCGGACAAACTAATTATTCCGCAGCAAAGGCTGGAATGATTGGTTTTTCAAAAGCACTCGCTGCTGAAGGCGCAAGAAGTGGTGTGACAGTAAACGTTGTTGCCCCTGGCTATACAGGCACGCCTATGGTTGAGCAAATGAAGCCTGAAGTCCTTGATTCAATAAAAAACCAAATCCCAATGAAACGTCTAGCGACGCCTGTAGAAATTGCAGACGCAGTGGGCTTTTTAGCAAGTGAATCAGGCGCATACATTACAGGCGAGACATTGTCTGTGAATGGCGGCTTGTACATGCACTAATAAGTAAAACTTAAGGGGATTGAATGATGGAAAAGGTATTTATTGTTGCAGCAAAGCGTACGCCCATTGGCGCGTTTACAGGTTCGCTCAAGAACGTGTCAGCAGGCGAATTAGCTGGGGTCGCGATTAAAGGTGCACTAGAGGCTGCAAACCTTCCGCTAGATGCGGTTGATGAAGTGATCGTCGGAAACGTGATTTCTGCTGGGCAAGGCATGGGCGTAGCGCGTCAAGCTTCAATCTACGCAGGCCTTGCAGAAGAAACACCAGCGTACGGCGTCAACATGATTTGTGGCAGTGGCATGAAGTCAGTCATGGATGCCGCGGCGCACATTAAGGCGCAAGACGCTGAAGTGGTGGTTGCTGCCGGTGTTGAAGTGATGTCTCAAATCCCTTTTGTGGTTCCGTCAAGTATTCGTAACGGACACAAGATGGGCGACATTTCGATGAAAGATCTGTTGGTAGGTGATGGTTTAACGGACGCGTTTAACAATTACCACATGGGCATGACGGCTGAAAACATCGCGAATGCATTGAACATTTCACGCCTTGCTCAAGATAACTATGCGTTAGAGAGCCAACAGAAAGCGGTTGCGGCAATCGAAGCAGGTAAATTCACAGAGCAAATCGTGCCGGTTGAAGTGAAGCAGCGCAGACAGACTGTCACTTTTGATACTGATGAGTATCCGAAATCTGACGCGACATTCGAAGGCCTACAAAAGCTTCGTCCGGCATTCGACCGTGAAGGGACCGTAACGGCGGGCAACGCTTCGGGAATCAATGATGGTGCGAGTGCAATTATCTTGGCATCAGAGAGTGCCGTCGCGAAATACGGACTAACACCACTGGTTGAGCTAAGCAGTTACGCACAATCTGGCTTAGACCCAAAAATCATGGGATTAGGCCCAGTGGAAGCGGTATCGAAAGCGCTCCACAAAGCTGAACTCACACTCGAAGAGATCGATTTGTTTGAACTGAATGAAGCCTTCGCAGCACAAGCGCTTGGTGTGATGTATCAGCTTTCTGAGCAGCACGACCTGCCTTTAGAGGCGTTCAAACCTAAGGTTAATGTGAATGGTGGAGCGATCGCGCTAGGCCATCCTCTAGGAGCTTCAGGCAATCGAATTATTGTTTCACTTATCCATGAGATGCTCGAACAAAAGACAACTTATGGTGTTGCTTCACTCTGTGTGGGGGGAGGAATGGGAACCGCTGTTTTGCTCAAAGGTATTGACGGTTAGAAACTGATATATCGATGGCAAGCTTCAAATATCGGGTCAGCTTTTCAAAGCATCGCGAGTTAATCGATGAAGGTTAGCTGAAACGATAGTTACACAAATTTATTAAACTATGTATTCATCAGGAGTTACTTATGTACACGGATATTTTCAAAACAATTACTGACCAAACTGAAAAGCAATTTGAACCGTACTTTAAGTTCAACAAGTTGGTTGCAAAGAACGTCCAAACGATGACAGAACTGCAAATGAATGCGATGCAGACTTACACGGACATGGGTCTTGCACAAATGAAAGCAGTGACTGAAATCAAAGACGTGACTAGCCTAACGGCTTTCAACAGCCAGCAACTAGCAGCACTAACTCAACTGTCTCAACAGATGATGAGTGATAGTTCAAAGCTTCAAGCTGTGGCTAAAGAGTTTAAAGAAGATGTTGAAACACTAACAACTGAAAACTTGAAAACAGTTACACCTGCATAAATTTAATCGCCATCGAGTTAGCGCAGTGTTTACTGTGAGGCTCGGTGGCGATTTTCCGATTATTGGAGTCATGTTATGTTTCAACACTTCTTTTCGGACTACCTTGTTAAACTTCAACAAACAAACCAGCAATGGTGGGAAAGCTTTGAACAAAACAAGGAAGCCGCGCAATCTCCCCTAAACCAAGCGATGCAAGAATTGAACTTTGATGATGCATCAAAAATCTTCGAGCAAGCCGCCAACCAACCAGCCGTTTTACTTCAGTTGCAATCTCAATGGTGGGAACAACAACTTAAGATCTGGCAGAATGCCGCTCTGATGGGAAATACTGAGAGCGTAATCTCAGAAGATCGCAGCGATAAGCGCTTTATTGATGACGCGTGGAAAAACGACCCGTTTTATAGCTTTATCAAGCAATCTTATTTGTTATT
Source organism: Vibrio gigantis (assembly GCF_024347515.1). Taxonomy (NCBI): domain Bacteria; kingdom Pseudomonadati; phylum Pseudomonadota; class Gammaproteobacteria; order Vibrionales; family Vibrionaceae; genus Vibrio; species Vibrio gigantis. The sequence goes on along the minus strand of NZ_AP025493.1, from coordinate 505,186 downwards.
CAGTAAAAGCTACATCGATACCATCAACTCGATCGAAGGTATTGACGATAAAACTAAAGAGCGTGTGGCGTTCTTTTCACGCCAGGCAATCAATGCTCTCTCTCCAAGTAACTTTATTGCAACGAATCCAGAGTTGATGAAACTGACGCTTGAGCGAAATGGTGAAAACCTTCTCGATGGGTTAGAGCAATTGCAAGCAGACGTTGAAGCGAGCGCCGATATACTCAAGATCCGTATGACCAATAATAACGCCTTCCGATTGGGTGTGGATGTTGCGAACACTGAAGGTGATATTGTTTTTCAAAACGAGCTGTTTGAACTGATTCAATACTACCCTAAGACACCGCAGGTCAATGCAACGCCTTTGTTAATCGTTCCGCCGTTTATCAATAAGTACTATATTCTTGACCTTCGTGAGAAGAACTCGATGGTGCGTTGGTTGCTTGAGCAAGGACATAGCGTATTCATGATGTCTTGGCGCAACCCAGGTGAAGCGCAGAAAGATACAGAGTTTGGTGACTATGTCACGGAAGGCGTGGTTAAAGCCGTAGCTGCGATTGAAGACATCACAGGTAAAGAGCAAATCAATGCGGCTGGTTACTGTATTGGCGGTACGGTGTTGGCTTCCACAGTTGCTTACTACGCTGCGAAACGAATGAAAAAGCGCATCAAAACCGCGACGTTCTTTACCACCTTACTGGATTTTTCCCAACCGGGAGAGGTTGGCGCGTATATCAATGAGACCATCATCAATGCAATTGAGAAACAGAACGACGCCAAAGGCTATATGGATGGTCGCTCATTGAGTGTAACGTTCAGTTTGCTGCGCGAAAACAGTTTGTACTGGAACTACTATATTGATAACTACCTCAAAGGCAGCAGCCCGATGGAGTTTGATCTTCTGTACTGGAACAGTGACAGCACAAACGTGGCAGCCAAGTGTCATAACTTCTTGCTGCGAGATCTGTATCTTGAAAACAAATTGGTTCAAGACAAAGGTGTGAAAGTGGGCGGTGTTTGGATTGATCTCAATAAGATAAAAATACCGAGTTACTTCATTTCAGCCAAAGAAGATCATATTGCGTTGTGGCAGGGGACTTACCGTGGTGCATTGAACACTGGCGGCAATAAGACGTTCGTGCTTGGCGAGTCTGGTCATATTGCGGGCATTGTTAACCATCCAGACAAGAATAAGTACGGGTTCTGGCTGAATGACAGCCTAGACGATTCGGCAGGCGAGTGGCTAACTAATGCTACTCATCATGAGGGTTCTTGGTGGACACATTGGAATCAGTGGTTACAGGGTTTTGAAGTTGACGAAAAAATCGAACCTTTCAATCAAGGCTCAGAACTTAACCCTGTGATTGGTAAAGCGCCGGGTAGCTATGTAAAACAGGTGCTTCCTATTGTCGATAAAGAGGCTGCAGAGAAAGAAGCTCAGGCAAAAGAAGCTTAAGGTGCTAACTCACACGATAGTAAAGACATTCAACATCAGATAATAAAAAAGCCACTGAAATCAGTGGCTTTTTCGTGTCAATTCATATCAGAAGTAACTGCTAGAAGTTGACATGTTCTCGATTGTTAATCGATTTCTTTGTCTTTAGTCATAGATAAAAGCCAAAGAGAAACGGCTGCAACACCTGCGAAGCCGCCAAGAATGATAACTGGCATAGCGCTGTAACCTAGGATGTGCCAAATTACGCTTTCTAAAGTACTCATTCAATCGCTCCTTATTGCCAGCCTTCAACGCCGTGCATGTCTGGTAGTTTGTGTGCAATACCTTTGTGACAGTCTACACACGTTTTTTCACCAGAAGCTAGCGCAGTCGAGTGTTGTTTCGCACTACGAGGGCTCTGCTCTGAGAAGTCCATGTAATCGAACTGGTGACAGTTACGACACTCAAGTGAATCGTTCTTTTTCAATCGAGCCCATTCGCGTTCTGCTAGGTGAGCACGACGTGCCTTGAACTTTTCTTCGGTATTGATGGTTTTCGCAATAAAGTGTGCATATAGCTCTTTAGATGCTTGAACCTTACGAACAATTTTATCTGTCCATTCATGAGGTACGTGACAATCTGAACAGATAGCACGAACACCAGAACGGTTAGAGTAGTGAATTGTCTCTTGGATTTCAGCAACGATAGGTGCGTGACAGCCAGAACAGAATTCTTCTGTGTTGGTCGCCTCCATACCCGTGTTGAATGCACCCCAGAACAAAAGACCACCCGAGAAACCCAAGAATAAAACAACGCCTACGGCTGCTTTACTTGGCGTCGCGAGTCTTTTCCAAAACGCTTTAAGTAATTTTATCATATATAGCCTCTCTTACAGTCCGGCTACGATTAACGCAGTGAATCTACAGGTTTGAACTCGTTCTCAACTAGTGGCTTAGCATTAGCTTGAGGTACGTGACACTGTAGACAGAAGTAACGACGAGGTGATACGTCTGCAAGTACCGCATCTTCACGGTTCATGTAGTGAGTTACACTCACTTTAGTAGCACCCATTTCTTTTGCGTTTTTCCAGCTGTGGCAAGAAAGACACTTGTTAGCGTTAAGAGAAACTTCATAGCTACGAATAGTATGAGGCACTAGAGGTGGTTGGTACACGTAGTCACTCTCAAGTACTTGGTCACGAGGGAACTTTTTGAAGTCATCTGCTGCGCGAGTTGCTTCAAGTTCACTTGCACCACGTAGAGATTCTACGCCACCAATGCCGCCTGGGTTATCCAGCTCAGCTTCAGCTTGAACTGCACCAGCTAGCAAAAGACCAGCTGATAGTAGGGCAGTAATCAGTTTTTTCATGGTTAATTTCTCCGCCTAAAGGCTAATTCTTTGAGTGGACTACTTCTTTCAAAAAGTAACGAAAAAAGTAGTCGCAATATTAAATACGTTAGATCTTGTATCTAGGTTCTAAAAGCGCTTGGCTATTAAGAAACCTTAGTGATCTTAACTGGACACTTCTTGTAATCCGTCTGTTTAGACAGAGGATCCGTTGCATCCAAGATCAACTTGTTGATCAGAATTCTTGCATCAAAGAATGGTACGAATACCAAGCCTTGTGGTGGACGGTTACGGCCACGAGTTTCAACACGAACGCGTACTTCACCACGTTTGTTTTCGATAAGAACTTCATCACCACGGCGAAGGCCACGAGCTTTAGCATCTGCAGGGTGGATGTAACAAAGTGCATCCGGTACTGCTTTGTAAAGTTCTGGTACACGACGAGTCATAGTACCTGTGTGCCAGTGTTCAAGAACACGACCTGTACATAGCCACATATCGTATTCATCGTTTGGTACTTCTGGTGGCGCTTCGTATGGAGCATTGATGATCAGTGCTTTACCGTCTGGCTTGCCGTAGAAGTCCCAATCAGAACCTTTCTTAGCGTATGGATCTGAACCTTCTTTAAAGCGCCATAGTGTCTCTTTACCGTCAACAACAGGCCAACGTAGACCACGAACTTGGTGGTAGCGATCGTATAGTGCTAAATCGTGACCGTGGCCGCGACCAAAGGCTGCGTATTCTTCGAATAGACCTTTTTGAACGTAGAAACCTTGAGCTTGTGCGTCGTCGTTAAGCTCTTGAGCTTCAGACAGTGGGAATGCATCAACGTTGCCGTTTTTGTAAAGCACGTCGTACATCGTTTTACCACGATGCTCAGGTGCTTTAGCAAGAAGCTCTTCGCCCCAAACTTCTTCAACAGTGAAGCGTTTAGAGAACTCCATGATTTGCCATAGGTCAGACTTCGCTTCACCTACAGTTTTAACTTGTTGGTACCATGCTTGTGTACGACGCTCTGCGTTACCGTAAGCGCCTTCTTTTTCGATCCACATTGCTGTTGGAAGGATAAGGTCAGCAGCTTGAGCTGTTGCCGTTGGGTACGGGTCAGAACATACAATGAAGTTGTCTGGGTTACGGTAACCTGGCAGACGTTCAGTGTTGATGTTTGGGCCAGCTTGCATGTTGTTGTTACACATTACCCAGTAAGCGTTGATCTTACCGTCTTTAAGCATACGGTCTTGAACAACAGCGTGAGCACCTGGTTTCGGTGGGATAGTGCCTTCTGGAAGTTTCCAGATGTCTTCTGCAATCTTACGGTGTTTAGGGTTAGCAACAACCATATCTGCCGGTAGACGGTGAGAGAACGTACCAACTTCACGAGCTGTACCACACGCAGATGGTTGGCCAGTTAGTGAGAATGGGCTGTTACCTGGAGTAGAAATCTTACCTGTAAGAAGGTGGATGTTGTACACAAGGCTGTTCATCCATACGCCACGAGTATGTTGGTTCATACCCATAGTCCAAAGTGACATTACTTTGATGTTTGGATCTGCGTATTGCTTAGCTAGCTTGATAAGGTCGTCTTGAGATACACCTGACATTTCAGACGCTTTCTCTACTGTGTATTCAGCAACAGAAGCTTTGTACTCTTCGAAGCTAATATCAGTCATTTTGCCTGAGTTAGGATTCGCAGCTGCTTTCTGTAGTGGATCATCGTCACGAAGACCGTAACCGATGTCTGTCGTTGCTTGCTTGAAGTGTGTGTGCTTCTTCACGAAGTCCCAGTTAACTGCATCGTTTTGAATGATGTAGTTTGCTACGAAGTTCGCAATAGCAAGGTCAGACTGAGGGTTGAAGATGTAACCAGTGTCAGCAAGCTCGAAAGAACGGTGGTAGTAAGTAGACAGTACGTTTACTTTAACGTGTGGGTGGCTTAGACGACGGTCTGTAATACGAGTCCATAATACAGGGTGCATTTCTGCCATGTTTGAACCCCACAGTACGAATGCGTCTGCGTGTTCAAAGTCATCGTAACAACCCATTGGCTCATCGATACCGAAAGTACGCATGAATGCGCCTACCGCTGAAGCCATACAGTGACGAGCGTTTGGATCGATGTTGTTTGAACGGAAGCCCGCTTTCATCATCTTAACGGCTGCGTAGCCTTCCATTACTGTCCATTGGCCTGAACCGAACATACCAACACCTGTTGGACCGTTCTTCTTCAGTGAAGCTTTCCATTTCTCAGCCATTACGTCGAAAGCTTTGTCCCAAGATACTGGTGCGAAATCACCATCTTTATGGAACTCACCATCTTTCATACGCAGTAGGGGAGTCTCAAGACGGTCTTTGCCGTACATGATTTTTGAAAGGAAGTAGCCTTTAATACAGTTAAGGCCTTTGTTCACAGGAGCTTCTGGGTCGCCTTGAGTTGCGACCACTTTACCATTTTGAGTACCTACTAGTACCGAACAGCCCGTACCACAAAAACGACAAGGCGCTTTATCCCACGTGATTTTTGTTTGATCAGAGCTAGCAATCAGGTTGGTTGCTGTTGCCGGTAGAGTTACACCTGCAACGGCTGCCGCTGATGCAGCTGCGTTTGCTTTCACAAACGCACGTCTTGTCATTTTCATACTTCACCCTCAAGTTGAGAATTGTTGCTTCCAGTTTCTAAATCCGTTTCGTCCAGTCCAGTTTCGATTTGGTGATAAACCAAAGCTGTCCCTAAAACGTTCGTAATATTATTAATTTCTTCGATGGTATCCGTTACAAAACCTTGGTTTTCGGTTTCTAGGACCACTATGATTTTGCCTTCAGGGCTACTGCCGTAAATCTCTGCATTATCGAACTGCTCGATTTGTGCTTTGATCTCGTCTAGATGCTCTGGGCTCACATGCACGACTAAACTTGATATATGCACTTCATTTAGTGCCATAAATTGCTCTCGTTATTTTTGTTTTATGCATTACTCACAAGAATAGCTGAAGTAGGGCAAACTGCTACGCAGGCTCCACAACCGCTACACTCATCTAACTTGATTTTTGGTAGAGCAACACTGCCTGCTCTAAGTTGAAATTGAATGGCCATAGGTTCACACATGTCACCACAGCTTCGGCATTCAACATTTTGTTTCGCTAAGCACTTATCAGAGATATGTGCTTTTGCTTGCCAAGGCTCTCCTTGCTTTGGCTTAAAAATAGGTTCGGGACAAACATCTGCACATTGATAGCAGAACGTACACTCATCAATAGAAAAATCGACAGTGGGGAAACCACCATCGCCTACAATGATTATCTTAGTCTCACAATTCTCGATGCACTTACCACAGCGAGTACAGTCATCTGTAAAGCTTTCTAGGTTGTTAATCCAAGGCAAACGAATCTGGCTTGAATCCACTTTTCTTCTAGAGAACAGACGGCGTTTTGATAGATCTACCACTAGATACCTATAGATGTTGCTAAGATGTTGTAATTGTAGGCCATTATTTCATTAATATCTTGTAATTTGTCCTCATAAGTAGTGTAGTTTTAGAAACAATTGTATAAATACCCCCTAAGGGCTAATTGGGGGCATATATTGTCTTAGATCAATAAATTACGGAGCGAGTGATCACATATTGAATGGAGCTATGATTTTTGATGTGTGACAATACGATATCGCTGACAAGTCATTTATCAATAGGAAGGCACTTTTGCTTATAAAACCGGTTTCATCTGTCACGAGCACAATAGCAAAATCATTGCTTTTTATACTGCTGTTGTCGGTTGCTACAACTGGCTTTGCCATCTTTACTTTGGCTTCAAGTTTAAATGATGCGGAAGCGGTTAACGTGGCTGGCTCAATGCGTATGCAGAGCTATCGTTTAGCCCATGATATTCAAATAGAATCCGTCGATTACGAATCCCATATTCGTGAATTTGAAAGTTCACTTTATTCGCCATCTATGGCCAACTTGGTCAGTTGGGATGTTCCAACTGACATCACAGAAGATTACTATTTAATTATTGGTCGTTGGCATGAACTGAAACAAGTATTGAACAGTGAAGACCGTCAGCACTACCTTGTGTTGGTTGAAAACTTCGTTGCAGAAATCGATGGCTTTGTTTTTAAACTGCAAGAGTTCTCTGAAGACAAATTGATAAAGTTGGCATGGGCTGGTGGAATTGGCTTAGGTGGGATTCTCGTCATATCTCTTTTTGTTGTTCATTTTGTCCGTAAACAAGTTGTTAAGCCTTTGCATGCACTCGTTAGGGCCAGTCAACGAATAAAAAACAGTGATTTTGAGGTGGAATTAAAGGTCACCAATAATAACGAACTAGGTATTTTGACTAAAACGTTTAACTCGATGGCCAAAGACTTAGGAGTGCTTTACCGAAATCTAGAAGATGTTGTGGATGCTAAGACGGTTGAGCTGCAAAACGCCAACCAATCGCTACAGGCTTTGTATCATTCTTCACAAGAGCTCACCGTAACACGTATCGCCCCAGAGAACTTCCGAGCTATCCTACAGCACCTCGTGAGCTTAGAAGGGATAGAGTCGTTAAGGCTTGAGATTGCCGATAATTCGGGTCGTTCGTTGATTATGGACGAAGGGTATGATTCCAACTTGGACTATGAAAAGTTTGAAATGAAGTTGGATGATAACGAGCTTATCCTAGGCTATTTATATTGTTCATATCATCATGGTCACTCAACCAAGACGCTGATTGAGAGTTTTATCCAACTCTTATCACGAGCGATCTATTATAATCGTGCGCAGAAGAAGGCAGAACAGCTTATTATAATGGAAGAGCGCGCCACTATTGCGCGTGAACTTCATGATTCATTGGCTCAATCACTGTCGTATTTGAAAATCCAAGTGACTTTGTTGAAGCGCGTGATTGGCAAATTGCCAGAACAGCAACATCGAGAGCAATCTGAACAAATAGCGTCGGAAATCGGCAACGGTTTAGCGGATGCCTATACTCAATTACGAGAGTTGCTCACAACCTTTAGGTTGACGATAAAAGAGGGCAATTTCGGAGATGCTTTAAGCACCATGCTTGAAGAACTCAGTGAAAGAACAGATGCAAAGATTAACCTCACCAATACTCTTTCATCTATAGAGCTTGATGCACATAGTCAGGTTCACTTGCTTCAATTGATTCGCGAAGCAACAATAAACGCAATAAAACACGCCAATGCCGACTTGATAGATGTATGCTGTATCGATGAGGACGGTGAAGTATTAGTCGTGATTAAAGATAATGGAGATGGCTTTGACTCTAGTAGTTCCAAGACGAACCACTACGGGATGAGTATTATGCAGGAGCGTGCGGCAAGACTGAATGGCGACTTAACGATTGAAGCGGCTCAAGGTGAAGGCTGTACAGTCATATTGAAATATAAAAGTTTGAAGGAAGTTAAAGTTGACGATTTGTAAAGTAATGCTGGTTGATGATCATCCATTGATGCGCAGAGGTATAAGCCAATTACTGAGCTTTGAAGATGAATTCGAAGTGATCTCAGAAGCAAGTAACGGTACTGAAGCGGTCGCTCTTGCCCATGAAGAAGAACCTGATTTGATCCTATTGGATCTTAATATGAAAGGTATGTCTGGACTTGATACGCTGAAAGCACTTCGTACTGATGGTTCAAGCGCTAACATCGTTATTCTCACGGTTTCAGATAGCCCTGCAGACATTGAAGCGATTGTAAAAGCCGGCGCTGATGGCTACTTGTTGAAAGACACAGAACCAGATGAGTTAATCGAATTGCTTAAGCAAGCACACAGCGGTGACAAGGCTTACAGCAGTGTGGTTGCTCGTTACTTAAATGACGCTGGTAGCCGCAATGATATCTTCGACCAACTGACTGAACGCGAAATGCAAATCCTTCAAGAAGTCGCGAAAGGTTACCGCAACAAGCAGATAGCAGATCACCTGTTTATTTCTGAATCGACAGTTAAGGTACATATGAAAAGCTTGCTGAAAAAGCTGCAAGTGCCTTCTCGTACTGCTGCAACGGTTTTGTATCTAGAACGCTATGGTGAAATGAAGTAGGGCTTGTTCCTTTGAAATAAAACTATTTCAAGCCTTACTGTTTAAACATACCTCGATAGTTTTAACGATGCAGAGAAAGTAAAATTAAAAAAGGCGCTGAACTTATTAAGTTCAGCGCCTTTTTGTTTACGCATTTTATACCTGTTTATTACTTTGCTCGAGGCTTTGTAATTAAGCAGCCATTGGAACCAATACAAGCGTACCGAAGATAACTGTGATAAGACCACAGATTACTGGTACAGAAGTACGTTTAACGACTTCAAATGGGCTGATTTTACCCATACCAGATGTCGCTACGATTACACCAGATACTGGCGAGATGGTACGACCTAGGTTCGATGCTTGAAGCATTGGGATGATTAGGAACGCAGGATTTAAGCCCATTTTCGCAGCCAATGACGGAGCCAGTTCTACGAATGCATAGAACGGTGCGTTACCAGAACCTGTCGCGATAGCAGCTGCAACCGTTAGACCTGTCAGGATAAGCATTAATGCGATACCGCCTGCGCCTGCCGATTCAGCAAGACCGATTAGGTTATCTATCGCGCCGATAGACATTAGACCTTGAGCAAATACGCCAGCCGCAACCAACAGCATTACCACGCCTTTGAATGCGTCAGCCATACCTTGGTAGCAAGAATCTAGGTCTTCTAGTGTTTTCTCGCCGTCAAACTTCTTAACAACGTAATCAATAACTGCACCCACGAAGATAGAACCTACCACAATGGTATAGATATCAAGTGAAAGCCCAGGGATAGTGCGTCCGTTGAATAGAAAAACGCCGATGATAGGTAAGAATGGAAGTGCAGCGTAGAAAGCCGGTGCGGTCGTTTCAATTTCAGAAACGTCTACTTTCTCCATTGGTGTGTTTTCTTTCTTATCTAGGTATTTGTTCCAGAAGAACGCCGCGCCTGCCATCACAATGATTGCACAGATAGAAACAGGCAATACCGTTTGAACCGCAAATACATCAAGAGACATGCCTGATTTTTCTGCTGCGATAACCACATCACCAGAGGTCGGTGAAAGAATAATTGCTGCTGGTGAAGCACAAACTGCAACTGCCGCTGGGCGAGAGATACCCATTGCCGTCATCATTGGGAATAGGGTCGCCATTAACAGCACACCAAGGCCTGTTGCAGAACTTACTGCTAGAGACATTAGACACGCTACGATGTAAGCCGCAACAAGAAGTACATAGGGAGACTTGATAGCCGCAAGTGGTTTAGAAAATTGCTTTACTACCACGTTGTTCGCGCCAATGTGAGTCATGTATGAAGCGAAACCACACAGAAGCATGATTTGCATGCCTAGGCCGCCCCCGCGGTATTGAAGCATGTACTTAACGAATTCTAGTGAGTCGGTAACCATGTTACCTGTTGAAGCTACCTTAGCTGGTAAAACTGTGTGGCCAATAAGGCCAGTAATAAGGAGTAGGGCAAGGCCAGCAGTTAATAATACGCCTGCTGCTTTATAGCCTTTCACAATAAAGTAACCAACAGCGATGGTAATCACTAATCCGATCAAGAGCTCTAACATAGAAATCTCCACAAAGTTTAAAAAATATAAGAAAGTGTTTCAGAATATGACAATGAATGTACAGAAAACTGCACTGTGGCACGAGGCATAGTTGAGGTTGATATGATCTAAGACAAACATTTTTTGCGATGTTAATTGTGGTTGTAAATCATGCATAACTACTGTTGTTTAGATGTTAATAAACAAATCATATCGTTTGCTAGAATATAGCTTGGATCACTTTTGTGGTGTGAGGTTGCATATGAAGGTTTTGATTTATAAAATTATGTTTTTTTTGGCTTAGTGGTAGAAATCAAAAGGAAAGGGCTATTTCTTACATTCAGGAAGGTGTTTTTTGATTCAAGAGATTAGAATCAGAAGATTAAAATCTGACGCCTGTTTAATTGGGAATTAGGCGTCAGAGTTAAGCCACACAAAAGTTACAGAGTTCGACTTGTTAGTGAGGGAAGGTTAGTTGATATTTACGTCCGGATCCGAAATTGAATATGCGGGCAAGTCAGCACATGCCACCTTTTTACAGAAATGAATCATTCCTCGCTGCGTCACCAACAACAGTTCTTTGTCGTTCAGTGGAATGTAGGTCATTGCATCGGAAGAAAGCACAGCACCTTCACTGATCATGACTTTCTCATAAAACGAGAGATCTCTATCTGGGATGATCTGTTCGTGTTGAGTTTCGTCTAGCGAAATATCGTGTTGAGTGACAACGTAAGTTCCGGACGATGTGAAACCAGCTTCTCTAGTCGAAACATATAACAGCTCGTAACTATTATTCTTCTTAAACTCAATATTCACCGAAGCTTGATTATAAATTATTTTTTCAGGTGGATTGACTACCGATGCTGTATTGGCCAAATAATGACCTTTAAGGTGTTCTTGCGGAATAAAGGTTGTTAACCAGCCGACCAAAATACCCAATAGAGCGACAATAACGAATATCTGCTTTTCTTTATTCACAAGTAACTCCTTTAAACTCGGCAGGGAAGCTCAGAGATTTTCCTGAATTATCGATGATGATTTTGCGCCCCTTATATTCGTAAAGCGTCACGTTGAATAACTCATTAAAAGTGAACTCCTCGGATTCAATCTTACAAGAGATAAAATGCTGGCCTACGAGATCTTCGCCTAGTCGGTTTCTATCTAAATAAGAAAACAGATAATGGGATAAACCTGCAGTCACAACAAATAATGCAACCAGTGCTAACATACTATTTGTTTTTTTCGGTGCGGCAGTTGCTTTGGTTGTTGAGCTTTCTGTCGTTGTACGGTCTTCTGGTTGTTTCGTTTCCTGTTTTGGTTGCGCTTGAAGTTTTCGCAGCGCGCGTTCTTTGTCTTGTGTCACTTGCCCTGCAAATCGGTACCCTTTACCGCGCTCAGTGACGATGATCATCCCGCTCTTATCTTCTAATGCTTTTCGGCAAATAGAGATGGTTTGCATTAGGCTGCCATCTTCAACGTATATGCCTTTAGACACCCACACTTGTTCAATAAGCACTTGGCGAGTGATTACCTCATTGGGTCTAGAGATAAAAAACTTAAGCAGCTCTGACTCATTAGAACCTATTGGGTAAGTACGGCCTGTCCTAAAGTGATGGATTTCACTCTCTTCTAAATTGACCTGTATATCATCATTGATAATAAATTCAGCAGACATCTGGGTTCTCATTGTAATAAGCGTTCTAACCTAAATATAACAAATATTACAACAAACATAAACTTACTGATTTCATCGTCTTTGATGCTTAAGTTTCTGAATTTAAATCGATTATTAGCCGAATTAGATTTCCTTATATACCTTTTTGAGGTTGTTTAATGCGGTTTCAGGTGCTTGCCGTTAGTAGCTATTGGATCATTAACGGGTGACGCTGATTTAGTGGGTGTGGGTTAACTGCTCAAATTTCTTACGTAGTTTTATCAACGTGTCATTCCAACTTGTGTTGCCTTGCTCTCTGCGAATCAAAGTCGAACTTACCTCCGACTCAATCGGCAACTCAAATAACGATAAATCGCATGACCACACTAGTTAAATGCGAAAGCTACGAAGGAGCTATTTTGAAAGATTCCAATAAGCCATATCTATGTGGACTAATTACGCTTGCCTTACTCGGCTGTCAGTCTGAAGACTCGACTCAAGATCCCGTTTCGGTATTGGTTCCCTACAACATTAATGAATTACCAAAACCGAACGATGGGTATGGGTATGACGACGATGGAACCATTACCGGAGTCGGTGAACATGCTGTGACCATGTCATCGAAGAATGACGCCTATTATCAGGACTACAACAATTCATACGCAGCCCTGGATGGATGGGGGCTTTGTGCAGAGCCGATTTTAATTCCTTTACAAAGTGTTAATTCTGACAAGCGTTATCCGCTCAATAACGAAACGTTGGCCGAGAACGTTGTATTAATTGATGGACTGACAGGTGAGGAGGTTGACACTCAAATATCCGCTGATGGTTCCAATATTAAAATTCAATGTGAATCAGGTTTAGTAGAGAATCGCACTTATTCGATTGTAGTCACTGATGGCGTAAAAACAGAATTCGAAGAGCCTTTAAAAGCAGACGTAAGCTTTGAAGAGTTGATTTATTCAGACGTTCCATTAAATAGCGAAAAAGAAGAAGTTCTTCAAGAGCAAGTCTTGAGCGCTATTGATTCATATTATGCGTTATATCCAGATAAGGGTATTCCTGTATACGCAGCTCAATTTAAAACTCAGAGTACGTATTCGTCACTAGATGTAATGAGGGATAACCACGTCAAGCTTAATACTAGATTCTTAGCTGGTTATGAAACGGTTCGAGAGTTTAATGGGGATTACAATCAGTATTCTAAGAAGTTAAGAATACCGTCGTATTTACCTTTTACTCAGGCTCGAGAATCCGAGTGCCTTGTTGATGAGTTTGATCCGAAAGAGAACTGCCCTCCTTTATATGAATGGATCACAAATAAAGATGGTGGTTTCCCAACCGCTGCAATGCCGGAACCAAAGGTCATAGAGTTTCTTGAAATAACGGCTGATATTTATTTGCCTAATTTCGAGAACGATCCAAGGCCGATAGAAACATCAACTGGATTCCCAACAGCAATATTTATCCATGGTGTTACGGCGGAACGCGGCACGGCCTCTTTGATGGCTGCTGAATATACAAAAAAAGGTTACGCCGTTGTTGCGATCGATATGCCATATCACGGGGAACGAATGCGGTATGACAACACTGACCCTGATGGGGATGGTGAAGAAACAGGAGTAGAAATCAGTGCCAGAGCAAACAAAGCGTTTTTCATCAATATCGACTCGCCATTGGCACTGCGCTCTAACCTTCAGCAATCCGTATCTGACTTTTTAGGCCTTCGCTACGCACTAAGCCAAGAAGATTGGGTGAAAAAAGATGACGTTCACTTAATTGGCCAATCGTTGGGCGGCATTATGTCGGTGATGGTCAGTGAATTCAGTCAAGCGTCTCGAAAACTAACGGCTAACTCAGACTTTGCTTTCAACACAGTAAATTTTGTAGTGCCGGGACAAGGGCTAACCAACTTGGTTCTGTCTTCTCAAACCTTAGGCCCTGAAATGTCTGAAGGCGTTAAGAAGTCTCCAGACGTTCAGAGAGGCATTGCTGAAACTGTCATACCAGATATTTGTACAGCAGAAGCGACGAATCAACAATGTATTGAATCACTTAGAGAGTTCGTAGCTCTTTCGTCTGATAACGCACAACTTGTTAGTCAGCTAGAGAATGACATCTTCGATTTAGTTGTTACAGACCTTAAACAAGGGGTTCAAGCAACAATTGATAGTGCCGACCCTGCCAGCTTCATCTCTCGTCAAGTTAAGGCTGAGCAACCGACTCTTTTGTTAGCTGCCGTCGGAGACTGTGGAGAAACCTGCGATGTAGGTGTTGATTATGTTCCCGATAGCGTTATTCCAAACAGCGATCCAAACAACATTCGTACAGGTACTGAGCCATTAATTACTGCGCTTGGCTTAGACCCAATAACGGGTACAAAGCGAGATCAGATTGAACTCGGTGGAGTCATAAGAACGACAACCGGTGGACACGGTACGTATTTGTTTCCTTACGAGGGACCGATGGACGAGAGTGGCTTACCGGGAACGCCGGGAGAAAATATGGCTGATGTGCGAGAAGCTGTCGAGACACAGCAAGTTGCTGTTGCTTCAATGGTAATGAGTGACGGCGCAGTCGTTGTCATCAATAACGAAGATCATATCGAAACAGAGGTGCCTCAAAATGAAGAATAAACTTTTATTGGGCACTGCAGCTGCTCTTGTCCCGTGCTTGACCAACGCGGCTGGATTCCAACTTAACGCGCAGTCTGCAACGGGTTTAGGTCGCGCGTTTGCTGGTGACGCTGTAATGGCCGACAGTGCCGCGATTGTTGCTAAAAACAGCGCTGCAATGGCATATATCGACCAACCTATGTTGTCTGTAGGTGCTGTTTATATTGATAGTGGTATCGATGTTTCTAATGTGAGTTATACGCCAATGATTGGCGATACTGAAATGTTAGATGACCAATCATTAGAGGCTGGGACATTAGTTCCGAACATTCATTACGTTCATCCCATCGAAGGTTCGAAGTTTACTCTGGGCGCGACGGTTCACTCCAATTTTGGTACCGACGTCGAATTTGATGACTCGTTCGAAGCGGATGAGTTTGGAGGTAAAACGGCGCTTTCCAGTATCAATGTTGGCTTCGCTGTGGCTTACGAATTGTCTGAAAAAATCAATTTGGGCGCAGGGCTTGATGTTATTTACGGTGAAGGTGAAATATACCGTAAAAACTTGTTAAACGTAGATGCAGACGGCTTCGGTTTGGGGGCAAATATTGGTGCTACCTACCAAGTCGATGATCATAACAAGTTTGGTATTACTTACCGCTACAGCCCAGATATCGAAGTGGAAGGTGACATTACCAAAGGAGGAGTCCCTGCCGATAAGATGAATGTACCTCTACCAGATACTCTAGAGTTTTCTGGATGGCACCAACTCAACGAACAGTGGGCTTTCCATTACAGCCTGCAGTGGGTGAACTGGTCTGAATTTGACTCGCTAACATCAGACTCTTATGAGGACTCTATCAAAGAGTATCAATGGAAAGATGCGGGACACATTTCTGTCGGTGGTACATACAGCATGTCAAAAGACATCGTTCTACGAGCGGGTTACATGTATGACATCTCCCCAACTGATGAACTCACATCACTCTCTATTCCTGATGTTAACCGTCATTGGTTTACTGTTGGGGGGACATATAACTTGACGCCTGCCAGTTCTGTGGACATTGGTGTCGGTTTTATCATCGGAGAATCACAAGATATTGACGAAAGCCTGACGACTATTCCTGGAACGAGTTCCAATATAACTGCTGATGTGACTGCCGATGCTCTTTTACTTGGTGTTCAGTACCAGCATCGTTTTTAACTTTTACTTTGGAGTTCAGAACGTAAAAATTTAGGAATCATATAAAAATTGCAGGGCTCGACAGTGAGTTGAGCCCTTTTCTCATTATTAGCTGTTTTAGCATTATTTAAATAGCTGGAAGCTCATTAAGTAAGAAATAGCTGCTTAGAAAAACGTTTTAATTCAGACGAATTCAACGGTTATGGTTATTAAAAATGAAATTTACAAAGCTTAGTAAAACAATCTGTTTGGCACTGTTTGCCTTACATATCTCTCCATCGTTTGCCCAAGACTCAAACTTGATTCCTGTGACTATCGAAAAAGCGCACCAACAAGCCTTCACTTCTTCAATCAACGAGGTTGGCAAAATCAGGGCAACGGATTCTGCTGCATTGACATTTAGTGCTTCCGACAAAATTCTCAACATCCATTTCAAAGATGGAGATTCAGTCAAAAAAGGCGAGCTGATCGCTCAACTGGATAATACTAAAGCGAAAGCCGATTTAGACAAAGCAAGAAGCTCTCTAGCGTTAGCCAAGTCGAAATTAAAACGGGTACAAGAATTACTAAAGAAACAGCCTGATTCTATGTCTCAGCAAGATGTGGAAGAGCTGGGAGAACAGGCGAATCTAGCAGCAGCTGATTTCCGTCAGAAAGAAGCTCTGATGAATGACTATTTGTTGGTTGCGCCATTTGATGGGCAGCTAACAAATTTTACTCACTCAGTGGGTAGTAAGATTGATAGCTCTACTGCGTTAGTGAGTTTGATTAAACTCGATCCTGTCGAAGTTCAGTATTCAATTGGACAGTCTGACTTGGGTAACGCAAAACTAGGGCAGAATGTTTCCATACAAGTTGATGCATTTGTCGATGAAGCGTTTTCTGGTGTGGTGGATTACATTGCGCCAGCGGTGGACGAAAGCTCAGGCCGTGTAGAAGTACACGCGCACGTGACTAACCCAGAACATCGCTTGGTTCCGGGTATGTTTGCCAAAGTAAGTCAGATGACGAGCGAAGACTCAACGCAGATGGTGGTTTCTCAAAATTCCGTTCAAGCAAAAGATGCCGAGCGTTTTGTTTGGGTAGTGAATGGTGAACAAATCGAGCAACGCATTGTGGAATTAGGCGTAAATACTAACGATGGTTACGTTGTTGTAGAAAAGGGCTTAAAACTGGGTGATAACGTCGTTGTGACGGGGCAACAGAATCTCAAGAAAGCGTCGCTGGTTAAGGTAATGAACCCAAATGCTGAACAAAAAACGGTTGAGCTAATCACGGAGCCGACAGACAAAGAGAACACTCAGCAGGCTGCGGAGCCTCAAGTAGAAAAGACTGTAACACAGGTGGATGAACCACATCCGATTGAGCCTTCGGTTGATTGGACTGAAGCATCGGAAGGTGTAGACGAAGCGATCACTGAAAACAGCAAGCAAGCAGAAACAAACGCAACTGTTGAGGAATCTGCGAGTGAAGCTCAAATCAAGGAAACATTAAGCAAGGAAGCCGTAACGAAGGAGAATTTGAATGAAGCTTCCTGAGATCTGTATTAAGCATCCTGTGTTTGCGTCTGTTCTGAGCATCACCATTGTTTTGTTGGGGCTTTTGTCGTTTCAAAAGCTCTCTATCCAATACTTTCCTGAACATAAAACACCGTCAGCAACGGTAACTGCTGCGATCAATGGCGCCAGTGCAGAGTTCATGTCGCGTAATGTAGCAGATAAGCTAATTACTGCCGCAACTGGCCTCGACAGTGTGAAAACCATGACGACGGACTGTCAGGAAGGAACGTGTAATCTAAAAATTATCTTTGAAGATGACATTGATGACGTCGAATATACCAGCTTGATGAACAACCTGCGCAGCAGTGTCGAAGCGATTGGTGATTTCCCGCCGAGCATGACGGATAAGCCAACGGTAACGGATGATTCTTCTGATACCAGTATGCCGAGTAACATCATCACGTTTGTGAATACGGGCAAGATGTCTAAGCAAGACATGTACGATTACATTAGCCAACAAGTCGTGCCGCAGTTTAAGCATATTCAAGGTGTCGGTGGTATTTGGGGACCATACGGCGGCAGTGAAAAAGCGGTGCGTGTTTGGCTGCAGCCGGATCGCATGATGGCGCTCAATATGAGTGCATCAGATGTGGTTGCAACATTGAGCTCATACAACGCGACATTTACCGCGGGTACTATCAAAGGGCAGGTTAGAGACTTCTCAATCAACCCAGTAAACCAAGTCACCAGTGTTGATGACGTGCGAGACTTGGTGGTTCGTGTTGATAACGGCAAGATCATTCGTATAGGTGATATCGCTGAAGTCAAAATGGGTGAAGAGAGCCTTACGCCGAGTATTCTTCGTGTAGATGACAACCTAGCGATGTCGATTCAGGTATTGCCACTGAAAAGTGAAAACCCAGTAACCGTCGCCAATAAAGTTAAGAAACAGATTGATGTGATTCAGCCTCAGTTGCCAGAAGGCATTGAGATGAAGATGGTTTATAACCAAGCTGATTTCATTAAAACGGCAATTGATGAAGGCTTTATGACTTTAGTTGAGGCGATTGTTCTGGTTTCAGCGGTTGTGGTTCTGTTCCTTGGCTCTTTTCGAGTCGCTTCTATCCCGATCATCACCATCCCGGTGTGTGTGATAGGTGTATTTGCAGTCATGCATTTACTGGGTTTTAGCATCAACGTACTGACCATCCTGGCGATCATTCTTGCAATTGGTTTGGTGGTTGATGATGCGATTGTCGTGGCTGAAAACTGCTACCGTCATATCGAAGAGGGCGAAACGCCATTTAACGCAGCAATTAAAGGGTGTCGAGAGATCGTCTTTCCAGTGATTGCGATGACGTTGACTCTGGCGGTTGTTTACTTGCCAATAGGCTTGATGGCTGGTTTAACCGCTGACCTATTTAGGCAGTTCGCGTTCACACTTGCGGCAGCGGTGATTATCTCTGGATTTGTGGCGTTAACGCTCTCACCAATGATGAGTGCTTATTTAATGAAGCCAGTATCAACCCCGGCGAAGTGGTATCAGAAGGTTGATGCAAAACTGAATGTGTTATCGGACTTATACACTAATGAACTGGGTAAATGGTTTGATCGTAAGGCTCTGATGAGTGGTATTGCTTTAGTGCTGATTGCTTTATCTGCCTTAGCGGTTTGGAAAATGCCTCAAGTGTTGCTTCCAACGGAAGATACTGGCTTTGTAGAGGTGACTTCAACACCACCAACAGGGGTTGGTCGTCAGTACCATTTAGATAACAACGAGCAACTTAACAGTGTATTCAAAGGTAATAATTCAGTAGAAGCGAATTTGTCGTATATCGAAGGTACACCGACCAATCACGTTTTGTTGAAACCATGGGGCAAACGTGACCAGTCAGCCGATGAATTGGTGAATGAATTTATCGCTAAAGCACAAAGCTCGGTCTCTGCTTACGGAATGTCTTTCAAGGTTCGCTCAGCAGATAACTTAAACATTGCTAGCAACATGATCCTTGAACTGACTACGGTTAACCGTGATACCACGGTGCTGTCTGAAACCGCAAGTGAGGTCGTCAATGCGCTTGAGGATTACGAGGGTGTGACCAACATTAAGAACTCAATGTTGCGCGACCAATTACGTTATGACTTGTCGATTGACCGCAATGCGATTGTATTGTCTGGTGTTGATTACGGTAATGTAACCAATGCGTTATCAACGTTCCTTGGTTCTGTCAAAGCGGCAGATTTGCAAGCGGACGACGGTTATACCTACCCAATTCAAGTGCAAGTGAACCGAAGTGACCTTGGTGATTTCAAGGTGCTCGATAAGCTGTATGTGGATTCACAGTCGGGTCAAAGGCTTCCTTTGTCTCAGTTTGTATCGATCAAACAAGTGACATCGGAATCTAACTTCAAGACGTTCATGGGTAAAGACAGCGCTGAAATTACCGCAGACTTGATGCCCGGATATACCGCGAGCGACGTGAAAGCCTACATTGATGATACAGTACCAAGCCTTTTGAAACCTGCTCAGAGCTACGAGTTCAATGGCATTGTAAAAGACCTCGTTGATTCAACAGCCGGTGCCCAGGTGTTGTTCGTATTGGCGTTGATTTTCATCTTCCTGATTTTGGCGGCGCAGTTTGAAAGCTTTGTCGACCCAATGATCATCTTGCTGACGGTTCCATTGTGTATTGTTGGCGCGATTTTGACGCTTTCAGTATTTGGCCAAAGCCTGAATATCTATTCGAAGATAGGATTGCTGACGCTGGTTGGCCTAGTGACTAAACACGGTATTTTGCTGGTTGAGTTTGCCAACGAGAAACGCAAATCTGGCGCAAGTGCGAAAGAAGCGGCGATAAGAAGTGCGCGTTCAAGATTACGTCCAATTTTGATGACGTCACTGACGATGATCCTCGGTTCATTGCCATTGGCTTTGGCGGATGGTCCCGGTTCATTAGGCCGAATCAATATTGGTTTGGTGTTAGTCGGAGGTTTGACTGCCGGAACCTTCTTCTCACTGTTTTTAGTCCCTGTCGCGTACGTTGGCATGGCGAATTTAAAGCAAATGGATGTGCTCACTCGGTTAAGAACCAAAACAGTGTAGCGAGATGTTTAGATTTAGCGAGATACTTCAAGGCCCTCATAGTGAGGGCCTTTTGCTATTGTGGACTAGATTAAGTGTAGAAAGCAGTGAGGGCGGTTAGAAATCGTAGTTTAGATTCATTGAACTGTAGATTTCGGCGTTACTTTGGTCAGATGCAACAGTGGTGTTGTAGATATATTCGGTATCAAAGGTTAGCGCCAAATTACCCATGAGAATGTTCTTTAGATAGCCCTTGAGGTTGTAGTTAGTGTTTTCCTCACCGTAAGCCATGTTTGCTGTAGCACCCATGGAAAACGTCTCTGTCAGCGTTAGTGAGCCATCAACACTGGCATTGACGATCAGTTCATAGTTCTCTTTGTTCGGAAATTCTTCATCGGAGGATTGGCGTTGACTGATTCGGTAACCAGGACCAGCCGAGCCTTGGAGTTTGACTCTTTCAGTATCATAAAAGTGGCGACCCAATCCTGTAGCCGTTATGAATTGCTTACGATAGGATCCATAGTGGTCGTGTTCAAAACGAGTTGTCGCGACCAAATAGGTGACTTCGTTTAAGTCATAGCTGATGCCATAGTTGGTGGTATAGCGATTGGTGCCGTCTTCATCATTTTCAGCATCGGTATAGTAGGTATCGAGCTGGACACGTTGCCCCCAGTTCTCTTTTTTGTATCCAATAGAGATTCCAGAGTTGATTGATAAAGATGAGCTGGTGTTTTGAGAGTAGATAAACCCGAGCTTGGTCAGGATTGTAAAAGGAGATTCTTCAGCTTCTTCGTTTAACTCAGAACCTTCACTTAATACGACTTCGTCCTCGAGTAACACTTCTTCAACCTCTTCTGCGAATACGGGCATAGAGAAAGCGATTAAAACTAAAGGCAGTTTTGCTAGGGTTCGTGTGGATGAAATTGTATTGGCTAATGGGTGCGATGTTCGTGAGATAGCGTGTGTCGACATAATGGCTTGATATATAAAGTGATTGAACACGACGAACGCGAGGTTAGTCGTGAAGAGTCTTTAATGATTGAATCGAATATGAGGCTAAACTAAGACGCCATAGGCAAAGGCGAAAAGATCGTTTTGATCGCTGAGAACCCGTTATCTCGATGAGGATTGAAATCCTCAATGTGTACGAAGAATTCAAGAATCTCAGAGGGTTTATCGTCTTCGACCAATAAGAACTCGAGTAGCCCTTGTTCTACATGGCATGAAACAATGGTCTCGCTCGTTTGGTTTGCTGAAATCTGTTCAACATTGATCACGACGTTTGTCTCGGGTAATACATTGAAAGCATCTTGAGCACACTTGAGAATACAGCTGCATACATACTCTCGATATAAGGCATTACTTTCTGAGACAGACATCTTTTCAAGCTTCACTTCGCCTTGGCACAGTGCCTTTTTTTCTTTTGGGATAACGTTGTGCTTATTAACCTGAATATTGATTTCTAACAGGTGGCCGTTTTTATAGGTATTAAAGTTATGGTTTATCAGCTTAGTGTCGACCACTGCGGCGTTGATAGGGTTCTGTTGAGCTTCAGAAAGGGCAGATAGTTTTGCTTCGCTATCGTTATTCAAAACGCCTTTCGATAATTGATTACCTTTTGCCCAGTAGCTGTAGTTCTGCACCCAATGTACAAATTCAGTTTTGTATTGTTCGATGTCTTGTTCAGCGGCACGCTCAATATTGTTGGTGAGTGTGTACAACTTTGATTTGTTGCCCAGCAGCATATCTAACCAATTAGGCTTGTATTCATCGAGCGCTTGCATAGCTTTGACTTTATGATCAAATCGAACCGTTGGCATTACAGGTGCCGGTTCCATGGCAATCGACTCCCAATTCACTTTCGGTGTAGGAATGGTATGCACGGATTGGATCAAGTGTAGGTGCTGATTGAATAAGCTCACTTCACTTACAGCATTCTCAAGTTGTTTGGTATTCATCTACATTCCTGTTGACGGTTGCTCTTGTCATTTGGCGTTCATTTTATGGCCAAAGCCCGAGAACGTTATTTAAATGAATGTGAATGATCTTTCGTGAGGTTACTTGATATTGGTTTAGGAATATTTGGTTGTGGAGAAGTTTGGTTCTGTTTAAGGGAGGGGAATAAGGGAGTACAGAGATCGGGCGCAGAATGAGCTCGGAAAGCATCGCAGGTAAGAAAAAACGAAACCCTGCGTTAAGAACAGGGTTTGTCATTTAATCAGTACCGAATTGATTGGTTACACAATGTGCGTCATTTTGTTAAGCACAAAGGTTTCAATACAACCTTCAGTTGCAGCCATGTATTCAGCGATGTGTTGGCTCGCTAGGTGTTTATCTAGGTGCGCTTCAGACTCCCAGTTCTCATGAAAAACGAAGTAAGCCGGATTATCGTTATCTTGATGCAGATCGTAGTTAATGCAACCCTCTTCAATACGGGTCTTGTCGAGCAATTTAATCATCTCAGTTTTTACTAGCTCAACTTTATCTACTTTGGCGACGACCGTCGCAATAATGGTTAGTTTGCTCATTCTCAATTCCTAAGTTCTAAATTCGATAAGATTCAGTAATATAAAATAAATTGAGATTGAAAAAAGAGTTCAGTAATCCAATCACTATGGTTCTTGGTGTCCACAATTCATATTTGACAGCACAAAGCTGGTGGTAATGGGTTACACTCATTAAAAAAGCCCTCATAGCGATATGAGGGCTTTTTAGGTCTCAATTGAACGGGTTATTTACTGAAGTCAGCTTTGATCCAAACCATACGGTGATCTGAAGAAACATCCTTTCCGTTACCATAATCACCAATTCGTGAGTCGTTGAATAGCTTGCGTCCTTCTTCGTAAGAAGCTGACCAATAAACACCAGATTCAACAATGTTTAATGAAGCTGACGGCAGTGCGTAATCTACCGCAAGTCCAAACGTCGAAGTGATGCGGTTTGGTTGTGGGTGAGACAATGATTTATCTACCGCATGTTCAGCTGCGCCATAACTAGTAGGGTATAGACTGCCGTTGGTAACTTCTTGGTTAACTAATGAGTCGTTATGCAAATCTTGCATGACAGAGCTAATGCCGTCTCCATCAACAGGGTCTAGGTTTTGGTCACCCATCATGACAAAGTGTTTACCTTGTTCCAGACCGCCCGTTTTTCCAAAATCATCATAGATGAACGATTTGTTTTGGATATATTGGTGCCAGAAGTCGACTTCTGCTGCGTTTTGCTCGATGTTCTTACCCACATCAAAAGCTGGAGGAGTAGGGTGTGACATAAGCAAGTGAACGGTTTCTGTGCCATCTTTAGTTGGAATTAGGATTGGCGCATCAACGTGGTTTTTTGATGATAAACGAACTTCTTCCCATTCAGCCGCTGTGTACCACTCGTCACCACAGTCCATACCGACAGGGAACTTACTAGGATCATCACAGACTGTGATTGTTGGGATGGTTGCACCTTCAAGATCTTTCCATTTAAATTCTTGGAATGTACGAGTGTTTGCCGTGTCGATTTCGTATTTGGAAATCAAAGCAAACGCGTATTGACCATGGTAGAAACCGAATCCCCAAGCATCTCCAGGCAATGTTCCAGAAGTACCGTCATTGTCTAAATCAAAACCAAATTCGTTCAGCAAGCCTGTATTGGTCGAGTAGCTTTCAAAATATGGGTATGAGATTGGCTCTAGGCTTGCGTCGCCACCTGCACCTTCAATACTTTGAGAGACAGAAAGGTAGTTTTTCTGGAAGCCTTCTAGCGCTGATTTATCGGTGCCAGTGCCATCATTGTTAAACTCAGCCATCATCAGCACGTCAGGACGATTCTTTTGAATCACGGCTGCGACGTTGCGGATCTGAATAACTTTCGCTGCTGTTTCTTTGTCAGCAGCACTAATTGTGTTATCCAGATAATCGGACACCAATGTTGCTTGAGCGCTAGGCTCGATTTGCATTTCAGTTACGAGATCTTGAAAGGTTGCGCGGTCAAATGACAAGTTATAGGTAGCGATCTTAACTTCAGTAGAAGAAGGGACGATAGGATAGTAGTTATTTGTTGTTTCGTCACCGCATCCGAATAAAAGGGTAGTAGAGATTGCTAGCGCTAGTGATGTTTTTAACATTTTCATAAAATGGGTCCGCTAATTGCTGAAAGAAATTTGGGACGCGTATGTTATGAGAAGAATGCTGTTCTGTAAGTGATGCTTGTCACAACCTTTAGGCTTAATTAGCATTGCGTTGCATTAAAAGTGTGACATTTGGGACTAGTGTCTGTAATTACAATAGTTACCTAAATCTCATGTATTTAATTAGCTCTAAGAATTAAAAAAGCCCTCATAGTAATATGAAGGCTTTCGTCTAAGAATTAAACAGCATTGTTATTAGGGTGTTACGCGTATTGTTTACCTTAAGCGTATTGCTCTACCGTCATCGCCCAATTTTTCTTTTGTTGCTCGAAATTCATTTTGATTTGTTGGTAGCGAACTTTAAGAACAGAGTGTTCGTACTTCTTTACAACGTCTTCGCGCTTACTTTCGAGTAGCTGTTTTTTCACTTCGTAGTATTCGTTCATGTTTGATACGAGAGCGTCGAACTCTTGCTGAAGCTTGTCTGCGATTTGTTGCTTGTCGGCGCGGTGCATGATTTTTTGCTGCGTGCGTTTTAGTAGCATTGACGCTTCGGCTTTCTCAATACGAGCTTGAGGAGTCTTCTTAAGCTTACTCGCCAGTCCCATCAATGAAGCCCCCTTGATCAACCACTTTGTTGGATCATATTGCCACCAGTAGATGCCGTTACGGTAGTCGTTCTCAAAGATGTGGTGGAAGTTATGATAGCCTTCGCCAAAAGTGAGTACTGCTAACACACCGTTATCGCGCGCTGTGTTTTTGTCAGTAAAAGGTTGGCTACCCCAAATGTGAGCAAGAGAGTTGATGAAGAATGTCGTGTGGTGGTTAAGTACCAAACGAACAGCGCCTACGATTAACAACATGCCAAGCACATCACCGTAAATCACGCCTAGTGCAATAGGAACACCGAAGTTCATAATCAACGCCAGAAGAACGTAGTGCTTGTGCTGCCACATAACAATCTTGTCTTTTTTAAGATCACGGCAGTTTTCGTAGTTTTCATACATTGAGGTGCTGTAATTACGAATCATCCAGCCAATGTGCGAGTACCAAAACCCACGTTTT
Source organism: Vibrio gigantis (assembly GCF_024347515.1). NCBI lineage: Bacteria > Pseudomonadati > Pseudomonadota > Gammaproteobacteria > Vibrionales > Vibrionaceae > Vibrio > Vibrio gigantis. Next base: position 479,627 of record NZ_AP025493.1, on the reverse strand, counting down.
GCAGAGTATGGGTCTTTGTCGTTGTTATCGACGTGCTTGTGGTGAACACGGTGATCAGAAGACCAGTGTAGCGCGCTGTTTTGCAGGGCAAATGCACCGCCTAATGCAAATAGGAATCTCAGGCTTGAGTGCGCTTCAAACGCTTTATGTGACCATAAGCGGTGATAACCTGTCGTGATTGAAAGGTTACAGAACGTAAAGCAGATCGCTAGCCATATCCAATGCTCCATACCATAGCCAAAAAAGTAGCCATAAACGGGAGCTGCAACAACAGCAAGCAGCATACTAAAAGAGAATACAAAAATATTGAGCCAGATTAATGGCGGCTTTTTTATAGATTGTTTGTCAGCACTATTCATTAGCAAATTTCCATTGAGCTTACATCTGTGCGCTAGAATATCAGCGTACACGTGTAAGTCAATATTGAAAGTGTAAACGTGTATTAGTATGTTTTGCTTAAATATTGTATAAAGGTAGTGTGAAATGTAGTAGCAAGTCATAAATGGAAGTACTAAGGGCTAATAAATGGAAATTAAGGTAGCTGAATATAAAGATTATGAGCGGATTGCCCAATTACACGCGGATAGCTGGAAGCTATATTACCGTGGCATTCTTGCTGATGATTACTTAGAAAATGATGTTTTGGAGGACAGATCTGTTATTTGGCAGACTCGTTTGATTAATCCTCCTTTCAACCAACATGTGCTATTGCTTGAAGAAGGCGGTTTACTGGTTGGTTTCGTCTGCGCGTTTGGTAATCACAACTTTGAGCGTGGTACGTTTATTGATGCGTTACACGTAGACAATAATTATCGTGGCCGAGGCGTAGGCAAGCGTCTATTGTCTGAACTATCGAAATGGTTACAGCAATACTATTCGGATTCAGGGCTTTACCTAGAGGTGATGTCTGAGAACCATCAAGCCATTGCATTCTATGAAGCGATTGGTGGTAAAGAAGAGCTAGAACAAGTTTGGAACGCGCCGTGTGGCAGCCAAGTGAACGAAAAAGTCATCTCTTGGGGCTCTCCGGTTGAACTTGAACAGAAAACCGCAAGCGTTGTGTATTCTTAGTCGATTCTTATTGAATACTGGTTTTTTTGCTGAGTAGAAGCTGATTAACGAAGCTATTTTAAAGCCGAAGAACAAAGACAAAAGCCCCGAGCATTAAATTGCTCGGGGCTTTTTTGATTGGATCAGAGGTCTTTTTATGAATTGCTACGGAGCGTCAAGTACCGAGCGATTAATCACACCATGTGATTTTATTCCTACCGCCTTTCTTCGAAATGTAGAGCGCTTGATCGGCGTCGTCGATAAGTTGCTCGACAGAACCAAGGGCCTGAGGTGCATGTTTAACACCGATTGAAATCGTTACTTCTAACCTAAGGAGGGAAGGAGACTCTAAAAGGGAATTAACTAGCGATTCAATTGAAGCCTCGGTTTCTCCTTGGACCATCACCAAAAACTCTTCACCGCCGTATCGAAAGCAGTTACTGCTGGCCGGTAGCCTTTTTTTAATTTCATCGGCCAATTCTTTGATCACCATGTCACCCATTTGATGGCCGTAGGTGTCGTTAATCGATTTGAAATGATCGATATCTATCATGATCGATGTAATGGATAGTTGACGGTTTATGCTCGGTTCTATCACCTGATGAAGATAAAGGCGGTTATAACAGCCCGTTAGCGCGTCTTGATAGGAAAGAGCCTCAAACATATTGGATTGTTTGCGAAGCTGAATTGCTTGTTTGCGGAGTTGCTCGGATTGCGCGAAACGTTTGTGTACTTCGAGATCCCGCCTGATACAGGCAGCTGAGATCAGGATGTAAGCCGAAATATAAACGGAAATTGTTTCTATTTCATGCTTTGGTTCTGCTTCATAAAGCAGTGGCGCAAGGCCGATGAGATAAGCTAGAAAGATAAATGACAGTGTAGAGATACTGTATTTAGCCGACAGTCTTGAAAAGGTTCCAATGTAGATCATTACGAGAATGATGCCACCTTGGTAATCGAAATTGTTCAGATCAATAGCAAGCCGACCTACATAGACTAAGAAAAGCGAGCTAATTACAAGGAAGGTACTTTCTACTAGTTCTAAAACGTTGGGTTTGCTTGTAATGCAGTATCTGGCGACAGCCATCATCAATAGAAAAAGTATGACTCTGAAAATGATAGGTGTAAGACACTCACTACCAAAGTGGATGTAGTCGGTGATGATGAAAGCGCAGAATATTGAGATCGGGATGTAGATGAAATTTATGTACGGCAAATAAATTTCATTATCGAAATAGGTTTTAAATCTTTGATTCTTGAACCCAGAATAAGAGCGCATTGAGAAATTAGCCGAGATTGATACACAATAATTTGCGTAGTATGTCACAGTCTTTGGGATTGTAAACGACCATTTCTATAGATTTGTCAGTATGTTAGCTAGATCAACAAACCGTATCAGGCAATATTCATGTTCTATGGGGAATAGAACATGAATATTTTAGAGGCTGGTGTAAAAGTGATTAAGAGAGATTAACGTTTGTTCTTCAAGTAACGCTTACGACGCTCCTCTTTCTTCTTAATCTGTTGTTCGGCTTTCAGAGCAGCAGCTTCTTCAACTTCGATCAGCTCTTGTGTGATCATTTCTGGCAACTCAAGCGTTACCTTACCTAAAGTGCCGTTACGCAATTCGTGAAGTAGAATCTCCGAACATTTGTGAATGTCTATATGACCACCGGCACGAAGTGCACCACGTTTACGACCAATTGCTTCCATCAATTCGATGTCAGACTCTGGTAGCTCTTCAATTTGGTAGCGTTCTTGTAAAAGGTTAGGGTACTGCTTTGCTAGGTACTCTACGGTGTAGAATGCCACTTCATCGTATTCCATTGCTGTATCTTTTACAGCACCAGTCGCAGCCAAGCGGAAGCCACTGTGTGGGTTTTCCACCTTAGGCCAAAGGATACCTGGAGTATCTGAAAGGATCACGCCATTTTGCAGATTGATGCGTTGTTGGCGACGAGTTACCGCAGGTTGGTTACCAGTAACCGCAATCGTGCGTCCTGCTAAACAGTTGATGATGGTTGATTTACCCACGTTCGGGATGCCCATGATCATTGTGCGAATGTTCTTACCCATCTGTTCACGGTGCGGTGCTAGCTTACGTACTAGCTCCATAACGTGGTTAACTTCTTCTTTAACGCTAGTAGTAATCGCAATCGCTTTAACACCTTGCTCTTTCTCGAAGTGCTCAATCCAACGTTGAGTTAGTTCAGGATCCGCAAGGTCGCGCTTGTTCAACACTTTTACACAAGGCTTATCGCCGCGCAGTGAAGAGATCATTGGGTTTTCACTACTGAACGGGATACGAGCGTCCAGTACTTCGATGATCACATCAACCTGTGGGATAACTTCTTCGATTTCTTTGCGGGCTTTATGCATGTGACCCGGAAACCATTGGATTTTACTTGCAACCATATGAAAAATATACCTTTTGTTTTTATGGTAAATCTGATGGGGTATCAGGTGGGGTACCAAAAGAAAAAATCAGATAGTGGGGGGACTAGAAGTATTTTTACGACCACCTTAAGCCCCATCAACATTGTTGTGATCATTTTAACACTTTAACTGTTTGGACGAAAATCATAGTCAATTTAATAAATTTCACTTAGGTAGGTGGAAGCTGTCTGCGAAATACATCATTCTACTTGAACGGGTTCAGCTCATCAGATTGTTGGTTGGGCGTAACTGGAGTCCAGACTAAATTTTAGGAGTTTTAACGGGTGTAGGAATACCCAGGAGGCATGTGCTGATTTATTGATATATAGCTGAAGAGAAGGCTAATAAAGATAAGCTCTGCCGACACTTTAGGCAAGGACATAAAGAGTATCGCAAAGGTAAAAGGATTAAAGTTGTAGCTATTATGAGGGTACTGTAAATTAGATAAAGGCGTCGCAGAGAGACAACCTTGAATATACTGATGCCTTACAAAAGGCATGAAGGCACGGTTTACAGCCGACAATGATCGTTATTTTAAGAATCTCGAAGCGATTGGCAAAACATTAGATGCTTAATTGCAGGCCGAAGAAGTGTCTCGAGTTTTTGGCAATGAGCCTTCATGTTCAGAGAAATATGCGTGGTTACTTAAATGGTGAAGTTTCGCTTTTGGACTTGAATTCGGTTTTTTAACGTATAACTATGGGCACCAGATGGACGAAAATAAAGAAAAGCCCTATAAATAGGGCCTTATTGAAGGTTGTGAATTGAGGCTGAAAGCAGTTAGTATTCTGATTTTCAGTGTTGACTTTTTTGTTATTTAAAAAAGGTTTGATTTTTTGTTAACGAGAGTGTCGCATTGCAACCACAACTTGTGCTATTTCAGTTGCTCAAAGCGCATATCAATGAGATTTTTTATGATTTCATTGATGCTACTGTCTTCTTGTTCGACCAACCACATCAATCGCTTTTTCGTCCTGTCTGTCATCGATACGCTATAGGGCCTCTTACCATTACATTTATCTCGAAACTTTTTTTGACTCCATGCGCGCTTCATTTTACCAATCAAGAGTGATTTACGATCTGGCTTATCGTGAAGCATATCGAAAATCGCAACAATAGCGGCTCTTTTGTCTTGTTCGCTTGAAACGCTCCAGACTTTTGACTGAAGTCTGTAACCTGTATCTTTTATATACTTCCATGACCAATTGCTTTGAGCTGTTTGGTTTTCTTCAAGCCAGGCTGACATTCTCGTATCTTCCAGAATGGACTCCCAAGTGTTTAGCAGTGTTTGAATAACTTTACGCTGCTGTGATAGTTCTAGTTCGGAACTCCGAAAGCTATCAATGATATTGCTTTTCCTTGCAGTGAAATTATTACTCATTGGCTTAAAAGCGTCATGTGATAATCCATCAAAGTTTCTGCCAATATCAAGATCGAGGCCAAAGTCATGTAGTTTTATTTTGTTGGAGTTACCTCTTCTAAGCTGATCTCGAAACTTAATTCTGTCAAATATCTTGCTTTGTTCCCTCAGATAACACCATACCCAGTTACAGAAACGTTCATCTGAGTTATGGAGCCATAAAAAATCCTCACCAGATAGTTGACAGTTTTGAAAATCAGTCTTCATTTTCTTAATGTGATTACTGTTAATTTTCCCATTTTTTTCTAGGTAGGATAATTCCTGTCTAAGAGCATTCAAACATTCTTGAACGCTACTGAAACCTTCCACCGATTGAAAAGTATCCTGATTAAGGGCTTGATTAAGGTAGTTGATATAGAAGCTGCATTCGCGGAAGGAATAAGCATTAAATGGTTCTTTAGGTACGTGAAAAGCCATAGTTGATATGCCTCTGTCGTTAAGTTCAGTATCCAATATATATCATTAATTATAATTACTGTGTAGTAATTTTAGTGATATATATGTGATTTTTTGGTGGTTATTATGTGGTTTTAGTGTGAGTTATTAGTGAGGTTATTCTGCATTTTATTGTGGCAATTCATTGGTATTGTTGCTCTGAACGGTGAGCGGAACTAGGCTAGATGTACATAACTTCTGAGTGGATTACAGGACACCCGTATTACGTGCAGCATTGTCCTATAAGGTTTGTGACCAAGTAGCTGAAGAGCAGAAGTGTCGGTATGACTATTATCTGATAGTAAGGTGGGTAACTATAAGCGTTACACCTACCCTAAGTAGGTGATAGAGATAAGGTAAAAAATAAGATGAGTGGGGATACCTGTAGATAAACAACACAGGAACTAACTCATGAAAGAATCAACTTACCATGGACTAACTATTCAAGGTTCGCAGGAAGAAAATAACATGCTCTATCTCGATAGATTGCTTACTACAATGAACAGTGCGCTTGAAGAATACACGCGAGTGTACGCTATTCGAATTGATCTCAGATTGCCAGTCGATGATAGTTTCTTTGATTGTCTTAGCCGAGATGAAATTGTTAGTTATAACCTTAGACGAACAAACTTGATGAAACGCTTTACAGAGTCTTTAAGCGCCAGAATTGAAGCTCAGGCGCGAAAGATACGTGGAGAGCGAAAAAGAGTACATTCCTGTAATGTCAGGTATGCTTGGGTAAGAGAGCGTGATACATCATGTAACGATCATTACCATTTAGTTCTGTTTCTCAATAAAGAGCGCTTTTGCAAGGCAGGTGACTACTCAGGGCAAGATAGCTTAGCCGCTTTAGTGATAAAATCCTGGGCGAGTGCGCTTGGCTGTGCAGCCGAAGATGTTTGTCGTTTGGTCTACTTCCCGAGAAATCATGGTTATCACCTGGATTCAAACCACAAAGATTTTTCTTATTGGTACAGTAAGCTGTTTTATCGAATTAGCTATCTAGCAAAGAAGAGAACTAAGCGCTATGGCGAGGGGCATCGTTGCTTTGGCTGTAGCACTAGGTAACCTCGACTAAGAGATTAAAAAAGGGGAGAGAATCCCCTTATCCTTTGTGACGACCCCTCAAGTCCCACACGCGCCATTGACTCGCTTGAATGTGCAAAAGAGCGTCACGTTTAAGCTGAGTCAAGGTGAAGGTATTTGAGAAGATGTCACCACTTAGGCAGTGGCTACAGAACTGATGGCAGTTTTCATTTAACAGGGAATAGTCTGTTTGTACATCAAGCATAGCGCCTGCTATTTGAACAGTAGACTCATTGCCAACGGCTCTACCTTGGGCGTTGCAACTGACGTAAATTGAAAGGGCTGTGGTATCTGCTAGAAACTGACGAATTGATGCAGCTTCGATAAGGCCTTTGCCATTACGATGGATGATACGTCCATTTCCCATGTACACACCTGAATGCTCAGCATATCCAAATGCGAGATCGCAATACACAATGCTCCCCCTTACTGGACCGTCGGTTTTCCAGAATAAATTTTGGATTAAACTTTTCGATAAGCTGCCTACAACAAAGCTCCCTATTGCGTGATATGGATTCATGTTATTCACTCTCCAATGTGATGATAACGAAACTCAAAAGGGCTCTGAGCTTAATGTTTATAAGGGATTAGCGGCCCCGCCCCTTCACTAAATGACCTGGTTTAAAGTTCAAGAGAAACAAAGTCTTGATCGACTTCATCTTGAGTGATTCCGATATAGCGAAGCGTCACGCCCTCAGAAGTATGGCGAAGCATTTTCATGACACGGCCTATATCTTTTGTGGATTGGTAAAGAAAGTAGCCTCGGGTCTTTCTCATCGAGTGAGTACCTAAAGCGATATTCAGCTCTTGGCCTACTTGCTGAAATGCCATTGACACAGCGCGTCGCGAGATTGGCTGGGGTGGTTTGTTTTTCAGCTGTTGGCATCGGTGGGATTGAAACAAGTAAACGTGGTCGGGATGTTGCTCTCTCAATCTAGCAATGTACTGCTGCGCTTTGGTATTGAGTTGAATGTTGGCCAGCTTTCCGGTTTTACTCTCTCGAATAATGAGTCGGTCCTGATGAATGTCTTCAAATCGAATCGACAACAAATCAGAAATCCGCAGTGCTAAGTTTAATCCGATATGCCACACATCGGCCATTTGTGGATGATAACGAATACTCAATAGATGACCAACCATACGTATCGTATCATCGTCTTTGATTGCTTGGACCTCAGCCATAGTCTGCTTCCTTTTTTGTCTGTAGTCAGGTGTTTTGGGAAGCACAGAGCCGATGATATTAAAGAACCCTTATACTGCAAGGGATGGAAGCTTCCCGTTTTAACAATATGGGAAGCAGCCTCGTTTTGGCTCTGTGCTGGTGGTTGTGCTGAATGTTTGTGATATGAAGTGGAGCGGGACGGTTAGTGGATAGGGTTGCTACGAGTGATGATTAACTGTACTCAACCTGAACTTGGTCGTAGGCGTTCATGTCTACATAAGCTAGAAAGTTACACTCCCACATCTCATATAGCTCGGTTGTTTCTTGCAGGTACATACCAAGCCATCCGCTGAAACGAGCGAAAGCGACGTTGTTAGCAAAATCAAAAGCTAAGTCAGGAACGAGCTCTGGTGTACTGGCTCTCACATAAACAAGGTCAGTGATTTCAATAAGCGCGATATGGCTATCTTTGACATCCACTGTAATAGATACAGGGTGAAAGCCGCCGTCTTTCGGGTGGTAATTGGTATCTTGAAAACAGATGGTCATTTTTCCTCGGTAATTAACATCATCAATAGAGCGTTTGATTAGGTCTTTCAGTTGATGTGAAGGCTTAGCTCGCTTGCACGCGAACATAGCCAGATTGGCTGCTTGATTCATAGGAACCTCTTTGAAATAAGTTAGGATTAACGAACGGATGTGATGTTGATTGAGATAGCAGGTTGCGTGATGAGAGTGTGAGTGATGGCTTTAAGCCAGCTAGCAAGTAAGGTTTGAACTTCTGGCCGTTGTAAGTTGCACTGCTTAATCTCTGGGTGGTAGAACCAACACCCTGCGAAGTTGAAATACAGCGATAACTCTTTTTGTGGCTTACCAGTAACCATCACATCAAAGGTGGCAATAAAGCGAAGTTGCCAAGGTGTTTTGCTTGATGTTCGCTCTAATTGAATTTCGATTGGTTGAAAGCGACTATTTATATCTTTAGAGCGTATGTTTAACGCTACCCGCTCGACTGTATTCGGGATGACGTTTTCAGACATAAGTGCTTCAAGAAAACAATGCATGGGACTAACGAGTTCATCATTTACCCCTGAAATAACAAACTTATTCATACCCACCCCTTTTCTGCAAATGACACACAATCCTCACCCACAACGATGTGGTCCAACACTCGGATATCCACCAGCTTGAGAGCATCTACTAAACGCTGTGTAATGCGTCTATCTGCTTGAGAGGGCTCAGAAATACCTGAAGGATGGTTATGAGCAAAAACGACGGCAGCAGCGTTATGGTTTAGTGCTGCTTTGAGTACCTCGCGTGGGTAAATAGAGGCAGCATCGATAGTGCCAAAGAACAACTCTTCAAAACTGATCAATTGATGTTGATTATCAAGAAACATCACGGCGAACACTTCGCGGTCATGAGCCCCTAACTTGAGCTTTAAATATTCCTTAACATTAGTTGGGTTAGTGAACGTGCCTTCTCGCTTGTATTTCGCAGCCAGTGCTTCGGCTGCACGCTCTAGCAGTTCATTTAACTCTGAAGTTTTGAATGGGTAATCGTGTTGGTTGTTGGCGTTACGCATAAGAGCTCCTTGGATTATCTGTTTGGTTATGCGTACTGATGAAATATATCTGAGAGCGTTTTGAATCAGGGTGTGAAGGAGAGTATTTCCAGAGACAGGTAAAAAATAACTCTCTTGCCGTTGTTATGTAGCAATCGCAATAGAGCGACGAATGAACAATCAACACAATCAGCTGGTGCAAAGGATGTATCGGCTTTTTAGTCTCTGGAGAGTATAAAAATGAAAAAAGAAATTTATGTAGAAGCAGCCATCGTAGAGAAGCGAAGAGGACGACTCTCTGCTGGGGTAGGGCAGGTTGTATTCGATGACTATGAAAGAATAGCGGGTGAAGACTGGTTGTTCCTTGATAGCATCGTAGACCGTAATTACGCAGAGTTATCAGCACTTGCTTTTGGGCTAGAGCGTGCTTGTGATGGCGATGTTATTTATTCAAGCAGTGACTATTGCGTTGATGGCTTTAATGAGTGGCTTGATGGTTGGAAACGTCGAAATTGGCGTAAAGCAAATAAAAAGCCGATAGCTCATCAAGACCTTTGGGAGCTAGTGGATAAACGAAGTGTAGATAAACAAGTTGAGGTGAGGAAAGCAGCTGCTTGCTCCGCAGGAAGAGATGCCGCTTATAGATACGCTCTTGCAGCTGCGAATCGTCAATTGTAATGATAAGGAATCACTTGCTGGCATAGCCAGCAGGTGATTCTTGTTTGTGTGGTCATCGAATGTTAATGCTTTTGGAAGTGCTTGATGATTGAAATCTAGTTGGTTCACTTGATCTGCAAAACTCGGTAAGTAAATAGTTGGAGATAAAAACGGTATTTTTCTACGTGTCAGTCAATCCCATGGGAACACACAGCATAGGAGGATGTCCCATGAGATTTCTAAAACTAAAAGAAGTAATGCAAAAGACCGCTCTGAGCCGTTCAGCGATTTACCGAAAAATGAATGAAGATCAATTTCCTCAGTCTATCAGTCTGGGGGGTAGGGCAGTAGCTTGGGTTGAAAGTGAAGTTGATGCGTGGATGGAGGAGTGTCTAGCTTTAAGGTAATTCAATGCCGCTTTGTTTTTAAGGTAGCCGTCACACTCTATCAGTCTTTTGTCATTCTTCAACCAGTCCCTAAAGTCTATGATAATCAAGGCAAACCAGTAACGGAACAAGTGTCCCATCAGCCCTTGAACTTGACGTGAATCGCCTTACCAATGCCTGAATGTTCATATCATCAACTACTGAAAGTTACTTTCGAAAATACCCTTCTCCACCTTTACTTTAAAGTGGAGGCTTCTCGTGGTTTTGTCAAAGAAGAGCAACGAAATAAGATCATCATTAACTTCTTAAAGCCAAAGGTTAAACAAGCTAGGTATAGTGCGATTAAAAAGAGATTGAAAACGGTTTGCTTAATGAAAAATAAGTTTGGTTCAATCGAAAAAGTATCTCGCCAGTATAGTCACCCAGTATGCGAAACCAGAGATTCAAGACGATGTGGGTAAACTTTACACTTTATTAAACCATTTGGAAAAGGCGGGGTTAGACACCAAACTCATTGAAGCCCCCCCGAACAGGGAAGTGGATGTTGTGTACATTGATCAAGCGCATATTGAATATTGTTTTGATGATGACAATCGTCAAGTCGCCCCTATCTCACTATTCATACGTACTCATAAATTGGATAAGTTCACAACCTGTTTGGCCGAGCAGCTTTACTTTAGATTCGAACAATATCAAGTTAGTAAGTACCTGAGCAACTACCACTATCGGTTGCATCCTATGACCGAAAAAAACCACCTACAAGGAACATAGGTGGTGAACAAATAGGTAAAAGTTCTTAAGTCGGAACAGTGTGTTGCATTTTCGTACAAACAATTAGCTTATACTCCATTATCGTATGCATCACAACAGTTAATGATTAATAATTGTTGGTTTTTTGAAGGAAAATCTCAGCTTATTGAGTTGTTTTTTTACCTTGCACTCTCAAAGTTAGGTTTACCTGTTCTATCAAACAAAGTGGTTTGACATTCGGGGTAGCCTGAACATGACCAAAAGGGTAAGCCGTCTGCAATCAGGTTTTTTTTTCATTTCAGTGAAAAATCCAATGTGAGTCGCGAGCCCTTTATTTATAAGGGCTGAATGTTTAGGTCTGTTTCTTGGCAATCGTCAATGTTGCTTGGTAATTAAGGTCCGACAGAATCGCTTGGTGATCACAAACAACGCTTCATACGACTTCAGAACGCACGGACAAAAACGCGTTAGACCCAAAACTCTAATTCACTTAACTGATATTAGAAAAAACACCTTGAAACCTTAAAGCTGAGAGGTTGATACGGCGACGTTGAACAATGAGTATTAGCTATCTAATCAATCACGTTAGTATGGGTGAAGCCTGAAAGTGATAGACTTAGAAAGTGTATGAATAACAATCAACAAAAGTCTGATGAGTGTGTTACCTTGGTCTCTATCCCTACCGCTTAGTAGGGACTTCTTTTCCTTTCCGAACTCGCATCTCGGCACTCCTTAGTCGCCCTCCTAAGCCATACTGCAGGCTTTAATTATGTCCATCTCAACCGAAAAGTTAAGAAATATATTCAAACTCTCTAGAATTGAAAATGTAGATACTAACAACGTACCCTATATAGCTCCTTGGTTACCACTTGCTCAGAAAGTAAATCCGGTCATCCCTTCTGCAATTATATATTGCGAAGGTAATTTTGGTAAAATTGATGGTAAAACCGCTAATGGGTTAGTGAGGCATTCGTTAAGCTATCGTATTCTATCGGTTATTGATAGTGAGTCTGCTGGCTTAGATGCTGGTGAAGTTCTTGATAACAAAGCCAATGGAATACCGATCCTTGCCAATGCTGAAGAGCTATCATTCACGCGGAAAGCATTCCCGATTACTTCATCTTTGGCATTGCGCCATCAAGTGGTTTTTTATCTGACTTAGATAAAAGCATCATTTTAAATGCCATGTCATTAGGAATGAACATCGTAAATGGCTTACATGAATTTCTAACCGACGATCCTCTGTTTTTAGAAGCCAGCTTAAAAAATAACGTTCGAATATTCGATACTCGCAAACCCTGAGAACGAGTAAGTTACTTGCTCTAAGTTTGCTATCAATAGCTAATTTCACTTGTCCATTGCACTACCATTTCTAAACATTGACTTCCACCCTACCGGATACTACATTACGCAAAGTGTTTTTATAGATGACTCTCTACCATGATTTATATCCTGTTCAAGAACTTCGTGAGAAGGCTGAGCTCCGTGCAAATACACGATGAAGTGTTGCTCGGAGCCTGAAACCAAAACTTCATCAGATGTTGTAATGCGTTAACAGCGCAGGGTAGTTGACATCTGAAAGTAATGGTTAGAGAGGTAGGCCAGTAATGCTTTATTATCGGCCTTTTTTGTGTCTGAAAATCAGAGACATCAACATCATACAGATTCCAGGGGCCGGTACTTGTTACCGGCCCCTTTTTTATGGTTTAAAAACATGAGTTTATTAGTTATCAAACACCTGGGCTTTCAGGTAGAAGACAAGGTTTTATATCAAAATGCAGATTTCGCTCTCCATCGTGGTGAGCATCTTGGTGTCACCGGACCAAATGGTGCGGGTAAAAGTACCTTATTTAAGCTATTACAAGGTGAGTATCTGCCAGATCACGGTGACATATTATGGCAACCGGGTGTGAAAGTTGGTTACCTCGATCAACACCTTGAGATTGATCCCTCGCTGTCAGTATTCGACTTTATGGCGACCGCTTATACGCCTTTACTGGCTGCGGATCGTGAGCTAAAGCACCTCTATGCACAAATGTCATTAGCGGTGTCTGATACAACACTGAATCGCGCGGCAGAGCTGCAATCTCTGCTGGAACAAGAGGGCTTCTACCGCCTGACTCCTCGCGTTGAACTGGTGGCGGCAGGTCTGGGTGTTCAACTACTTGGAATGACCACACACATGAGTTGCTTGAGTGGCGGTCAGCGGCATAAAGTGATTTTGGCTAAACTGCTTCTGGAAGAGCCGGATGTGCTACTGCTAGATGAACCGACTAACTTTCTCGATACGGAGCACATGACCTGGCTCGCGGAATTTCTCAATCAGTATCCAGGTACGTTTATGGTGGTGTCGCATGACACGGCATTTCTGAATCAGATTGCCGATGGCATATGCGACATTGACCATCAACAGATCAGAAAATACAAAGGCGGCTACGCAAAAGCGATGGCGCAGAAGGAGCAAGAGACGCTCAACCAGCTTCAGCAATATCAGTCCCAACAGCAGAAAATCGACAAGCTTGAAGCCTACATAAACAAAAACGGTGCGGGAGTGAACGCCAAGATAGCCAACGGCCGCAAAAAGCAGTTAGCGAAAATTGAGCGTGTGAACAAGCCGCAGCAAAAGAGTCAGCCAGAGTTTGGGTTTTCTTATGCGCCTCTGAGTGCCCAGACGGTTCTGACTGCAACTCGGCTTGAGATTGGCTATCAACATACCTTGTTACCGGCGCTGAATCTCGATATTCAGCGCGGTGAAAAGCTGGCGATTGTTGGCTTTAACGGTTTAGGTAAGTCGACACTGCTGAAAACGCTGCTCGGTCAGCTTAATCCTCTTGCTGGGGAAATTCAGCAGGCCAACGGCATTCAGTGGGGATATTTTTCTCAGGACTTACACTGGGATTACCCGGATAGTACTCCCATGCAAGTGATGCGTGCATCGTGTCGTCAGTTGAATGACAAAAGTGCACGTCATAAGCTGGCGGAGTTTGGCATCAACGGCAGTAAATCCTTGCAACCGCTGCGCAGTTTGAGTGGCGGTGAGCAGACCAAGGTAAAGTTGTCGTGTCTGGCGGTCAGTAAATCAAACGTGTTGGTGCTCGACGAACCGACCACCCATTTGGATGTCAACGTAAAAGCGGCGTTAAAACAGGCGTTGTGTACCTACGTTGGCACGGTGATCGTGGTATCGCACGAGCCGGACTTTTTGTCCGATTGGCCGGATAAGGTGATTGATATAGCAAAGATGGAGATGAGTGATGCCAAATAAAACGTTACCCGCACTATTGTTCCTGGTTGCGTTCTTGGTGGGAGCGGATGAGCTGCTGCTTGGTCCGATTTTGCAACCTATCGGTCAGGATCTAGGCGTGCCAGCAGAACGGATCACGTTGTTTATCACGGCCTACAGCTTGGCGATTGCGTTTATCGCCCCACACTTTGGTCGCTTATCAGACCAATGGGGAAGGTTGCGAATCATGTTGCCAGCTTGTGTGTTGTTCGGTCTTTCTTCGATCGCTACTGGTTTGGTCGATCAATTCGATGTGGGTTTACTAACGCGAGTGATGACTGGCTTAGCCAGCGCTGGTATGTTGCCAATCGCGTTTGCATTGGCCGGTGATCAACCTGGTGATAAAGCGATGAAACAGATTGCTCTAGTTCAGGCAGGTCTGACTTTGGGAATGATCACCAGCCCGGCTATCGGGGCTTTTTTGACTGAGTGGCTGTCCTGGCGCGCAGCGTTTATTGTGTTAGGCGTAGCGGCCCTGATAGTGGCGGCATTGCTCGCTGTCCAGGGTGGTACGCATTATGTTAAAAACAAAACAGCTAAACCGGAACAACCTGCGATGGTGCAACTGTTACAAATTCCGGGTGCCCGCGGAGCGCTACTGACAATGGGGCTTGGTCTTGGTGGTGGGATCGGCGTCTTCAATCTGGTAGGACAGCGCTTGAGTGACGCCACTGAACTGGACATTGCACTGGTTGGCTTAACGTACGCGGTACTTGGTGGTGTGAGTGTGATGGGGAATATGGTGATGTCGCGAGCGATTCGACGCTTGGGCAGCGGCCGTGCTGTAATGCGAACTGCACTGGTGGTTTGCTTACTGTGCAGTGCCTGGGTGTTCGGTGGATCCGCAACGCATGTGTTGATGTTTTTGCCGGTGCTATTCTTCTGGTCGCTGGCCGGTGGAATCGGCTCGCCGGCGCTGCAAAACCACATTGCACAACTGTCAGATTCGCATCGTGGTACTTTGATGGCGATGGGCATGAGTATGATGCATTTGGGGGTTGCGATCTGGTCTGGTCTTGCGGGTTTTGCTTATTCACTGGGATCCATCTGGCTTGCCGTGTTGGCGGTGGGTTTGTTTTCCGCTGCGATTGCTGCCCTAAAACCAATTCCTGTCAGTGGTGCTGATTGATTGCTCTAAACCGAAGCCGTCGTTTTGGCGGCTTTGGTTGGGTTTTTGTCGCAAACAAGGGGGGGATCAGATGAGGGACTCAGTTCCACACCAGGCAGGCGTAGAACTGTGTTCGATAATTAAAAATGGATAGCTCGATAATCCTGAAGGCTTATCTGCTTGGGAGCAATTTTACGCACTAGCAACCTAATTGCATCTGAAAACCAGTACATTTGTTTGCGGAACAACCCTTTAAGCCATACATTCAAAGTATGGCAATACGGCATCACACACTTATCAATCAAAAAACAATTCAACATCATTTTAAACTATCAATAAGTCTGAATTATTATCCAAAAATATATTAAATTTCAATAGAATATAATCAAAAGAACTTTATGGTGAGTGGTATTGTCAATGAGATTTATTTTCATTATATTCTAGGCCAGTCCTCATTTAAAAACCAAGAAGTCATTACATGTTAAAACTCAAATCAAGTCATGCTGTACCGTGTCTGTTTAGCCTGACCTTTATACCCGTTTCTTTTGTTATGGCGGAATCTGCAATTGATGAAACCGTGGTTGTCACCGCAAACGCAGGTCAAAGTACAAGCCTACTAGATGCCCCTGCAACATTGACCGTGATAGACGTTCAAGAGCAGAGTAAATATCAGATGACAGGGGACGTAGGCGATCTGCTTATTGACGCACCAGGCGTTAGCGTGTCGACCCAAGCAAATGGCTCTCGTGGTGTGCGAATTCGTGGTTTAAGTAGTGACTACACGCAAGTGTTATTGAACAGCCGTCGATCTTATACCCGAGAAGCATTATGGCGTGGTAGCGACAATGCATTGAGCCTAACGCCAAGTATTGCTATCGATAATATCGAAGTGATTCGTGGCCCAATGTCCACTCTATATGGTGCCGATACCATGGGCGGTGTGGTCAATGTCATCACTCGTCAGCACAGTGGTACCGCAGAGGGTGCGATAAGCGTTGAAGGGCAATACAACCAAGGTGACAAGGGTGGTAGTGGACAAATTTATGGTCTGTATTTTTCAACCCCTATTACCGATGCTTTGGGTTATACCGTATATGGTAACTATTTAGACACCGACGAATCTTTTTATTCCGATCAGTCGAGCTTCACTAAACGTCGTGCGCAAGAAAATTACAATTTAGTGAACTCTTTTGATTATGCGCTGAACGACCAACACACGATTGACTTGGAAGTCCAACTGTCGAATGAGGATCAATCGGGGACGGCAATGTATCGTGGCCGCTCGTATGAACAAGAGCGTCAACTCCAAAGTTACACGTTAGGGTATGATTACCAATCGTATCTTGTGAGTGTCGATGCCCACCTCTACTACAGTGACTTTGATGTTAAATACGACACCCCAAGTTCAGACATCACCGAACAAAACTATGGCGGTGATGTACAAGCCGTTTTCTTTGTCGATGATCATACCGTGACAGTGGGAGCCGAGGCTCGCAATGCCGAAATCGAAAACGTCGGCATTACAGGAGGCTCTACCGATAGAACCAGTACTGCCGTTTATCTTGAAACCAACTTAGCCGTTGCCGATTCGACCATGCTGACACTCGGTGGACGTTTTGATCATGACTCCCTGTTTGACAGTGAATTTACTTATCGTGGATACATCACACAAGGTTTAACCGACAACTGGAGCTTAAAAGCCGGCGCTGGAACCGCATTCAAAGCACCGACCATGGCACAGATCTCACCGTCTTATACCGCGCCAGCCAGCGGCCCAGCTTGCCCTGATAGACCCGCGGCTTGTAACGTCTATGGCAACCAAGATCTCAAAGCAGAAACCGGCACCTTCAGTGAAATTGGCGCCTACTATGCCAACGAAGCCACCTCTGCTAACGCCACCGTATTCTATAACCGCGTTGACGACATTATTCAGCAAGTTGAAAGATCAAATGGGAGCGACGGCTACTATACGTTTATCAATGTGGATAAAGCGACGCTCAAAGGCTTAGAGTTGTATGCCGAACACCAGTTCAAGCACGTTGGATTTGACGCTTCATATACTTACCTTGATGCGACAGACGACACAAGCGGCGAACGCCTTGTCGGCACCTCTGAACATGAAGCTTCAGTAAAAGCCAATTGGTATGTCACTTACGATACCGATCTGTTTGCAAGAGCCCATTACCGCAGTGAAGTACGTGGTGAGCTCGGTAACAATGATGTCTCTGACCCATACACAACCTTTGATATTGGCATGCGTCATACCCTAATGGAGGAACTGGAACTGAAACTCGGTGTCAACAACGTGATGGATGAAGATGTATCAAGCCCTGAGACTTATACTGAAGTCATTCAAGGCCGAACGTATTACGCTGGCTTGAATTATGCTTTCTAACGTGATGCCAAATACGTTTTTTGATAAGTTAGAGCGATGGGGAAATAAACTTCCCCATCCTGTCTTCTTGTTTCTATGGTTGTCGTTGATAATCATAGTAACCTCATTCTTCACGTCCAACGCCCAAGTCTCTTACACACTGCCCGGTGGAAACATTGAACACGTCAACAACCTGTTGTCTTTAGAGGCGATAAGAACTTGGCTCGGTGGCAGCGTCAAAGAGTTCATCAGCTTCCCACCATTAGGCGTCGTCATTATTGCCACCATTGGAATTGGCTTGGCGGACTCTTCTGGCCTCATCAGTTACTCCGTTCAGCGGTTAGTCAGTAAAACCGGCAAGTGGCAGCTGACAGTAAGCATCATGATCTTGGGCATTTTATCGAATGTCGTCGGTTCTGTAGGCTATATTGTACTCATCCCTTTGGCTTGTCGAGCATACCAAGCCGCCAATCGCCCGCCGCTTGCTGGGCTTGCCACCGCATTTGCGGGGGTAGCAGGGGGAACTCACGCCACCGTATTCTTAACCACTTATGACGTTGTGATTGCAGGCATCACGACCTCTGCTGCTCAACTGATTGATCCGACTATTATCGTCAGCCCTCTGGCTAACTATTTTTTTATGAGTGCCAGCGTATTCGCTCTCGTTTTAGTAGGCTCGTTTGTTTCGATTAATATCGTTGAAAAGCGTCAAAGTCGATTCGCATGCCATTATGCTACGCCTGAACAAAGGTTCACTGACAGCTATGATTTCGATAACAACAAAGCTGCCAATAATGACAAAGCCATGTGGGCCGCAGCCGTTGTATTCGTCATGGTTGCCGTGTTTGTTGTACTTTCAACCGTCCTACCCAACGGCTGGCTAGCCCCATACGAAGGCCAACCTTTAGGACGCAGCGAAGTGATGCGTGGACTACCTATTATTATTGCCGTTACATTTGGTTTAAGTGGATTAACCTATGGCTACCTCTCTGGAAGCTTCAAGTGCGAGCGCGATCTGCTGAATGCTTGTCAAAAAAGCATGAGCCAACTTGGAGTGTTTTTACTGATCATCTTTGTTGCGTCGCAGATGATCTACCTCTTCAAGCTCAGCCAGTTGTCGGGTGTATTAGCCATGTCGATGAGTAGCTTAGTGACAGAGGTACAACTACATCCAGCAATAATTCTCTTATTGGTCGTTATTTTGTGTGCCTTTCTGAATATCTTTATGGGATCACCGATTGTTCAATGGAGCATGATAGCGCCCGTATTGATCCCTTCATTGTTCTATGTCGGCATTCCACTAGAAGTGACACAGGCGGCGTTTCGGATTGGAGACTCAGTCACCAACATTATTAGCCCACTGTTTGGCTATCTCGGGTTAATTTTAGCGGCCGCACAAGATTACGATAAGGAGGCTAAATTAGGCACCCTGATGTCATTAATGTTGCCTTTTAGCTTGGCGTTTTTGTTGGTGTGGACGACCTTACTACTAGTTTGGGTATACGTATTGCAGTGGCCGATGGGGTTATAGACTTGACTAATTCTGTGTAAATCCATTGTTATATTGATGTGGGTGATGTGGATTGTAATAACCAACTGGAAAAGCAGGGGTAGACTCACTTGCTCGAGAAGTTTCAGACAAGTATCATGTCGCTACTGTAATGGAATTGTTATGTATAGGCGATTAGATTATGAGCTTTTTTAACAAAATTATTTTATTTCTTTGACCACTCTATCTCTATTGGGTTGTAACAATAATGAACAACCGTCATACTGATCTGCACCAGTCAGACTGGTGCAGATCACTTGGTTTATATCCGTCACTTTCAGGTATTGGGTAAGCCTTGATAGCATCGAAAGATGTGACCAAGGCGCAGATGTGGTTTAGCTATTTGGGGAGTTTCGTAGTAGTGGTAATGGCTACAAAGATCGTACTGCCGCCGCGGCAATGATTCCTGCTGCGATTGCTGGTAGAGGTTTTTTGATGACGAACATGACGACAGCTGTAGAAAAGAGTGCAGCTCTAGCTCCGTTGTCACCTTCTACGGCAAGAGGTGTGAGAAGGGCGACTAATACAGAACCTGACATCGCTGTAATAAAACGTTGAACACGCTCGCTAATTGGAACAAATGACATGACATATACACCACCCCAGCGTGTAGCTAATGTGACCAATGCCATTGCAATGATTATCAATAAAGTACCACCAACATTTGTTTCAATACTCATGATTTCTTCTCCTTCCAACAAGCACCCAACACCCCACCAGAAATAGCACCAACAACAACATGGCTGTTTTCAGGTAAATACCAATATGCCAATATTGAAGATGCCGCTGCTGTGGCCCAAATAATAAAGATTCTTGAGTTTTTAGGCCCAACGACGACCATGGAAAGTAAAAAGCAGCCCATAACCATATCGAGCCCAAGCCCCACTGGATCTTGGATTACGCTGCCAAAGTAAATGCCAACCCAAGTGCCGATGATCCAAAATAACCAAAGTGCTAAACCACCGCCAACGAGCAATCCAAAACCGGGTTCCTTCCTTCCAAAGGCATGGAGTGCCATTGCCCAGTTTGCGTCCGAAGCTATCAACATCACACCATATCGTTTTGTCGGGGGGAGTTGACGTAACCAAGGATATAGCGTGGCCCCCATCAAAAGGTGGCGAGCATTGATCGCAAATACGGTAATAAGAACTGGAATAAGGGGGACTTCTGCTCCCCACATATCCAACGTAGCAAACTGTGAAGCACCTGCAAAAACAAGTGTGCTCATTAACATAGTTGGAAAAGAATCCAGTCCAGTTTGTACTGCAGCGACACCGAATGCGAAACCAAATACGATCACAAACATAGAGAGAGGCAAAAGTTGGGTGAAGCCGCTCCAGATGTCGGTACGTGTAAACTCGTGTAACTCAATCGAGGAGCGTTGAAGGTGTTGAGTGTTTTCTGTCATAGAGGTCCTAGCCAGTAGGCAAAAGAGCAGATCCATTGAAGGATCTTTGTTGTTATTTTTTAAGCCGCATGTTTAACATCAATTAGTTAGGCTTTCAAACGTTATGTCACAGATGAAAAAACATAAACGGTGGTGAAGATAGGATCTTGAAAGGGCTTTGTACGTAATTCAGGAGAAATAAACAAGCCCCTACGATCTGAACAGCTGTTTGGGGGATGGAAACTCAAAAATAATGCAGGCTTTCGTGATTAAGGCTCTAGTCACGAAAGCCGCATTTTCATAGACTAATTCACTTTTGAAAGTTTGAGATCTGAACTTTTCTTCTGGTTAAGTAAGATGCTAACTAATGCTAACATCGTAAAGACTAAGCTTGATAAAAATAGATTTTCTACGCCGAATTGAGAGATAAACCATCCCGCGATAACTGAGCCAAGAGTAATTCCTAAGTTAGAAAAAGACACAAAGAGGCTATTTGCAAATACTTTTGAATCACCTGCATTTTCCATTATCCATGTCTGGCTCACGATCAATCCTGCAGAATGCACTGCACCCCAAAACGCGACCATGCCGATCATAAAGTAGAATGAGAACCCCATGAAGTAAACAATTATGAAGGTAAGACCGAATATTATAGGGTACAGCATCACTGTTTTAAGAATATTTTTACTGAGTAGCTTACCAAAAATGAAGTTTCCAAAGATACCAAAGATACCAAACACCATCAGCATTGCACTAATCCACGTACCGTTCATATTCGTTACAGTACTTAAGTATTGAGTAATAAAACTGTACGAAGAAAACATCGCTGCAAAGATGAATATAACGGTGAATAATGACAACCACATTGATTTGCTGCGTAAGATAGTTACTTGAGAGCCGAATGACATTTTTTCCTTAACGGGAGCACTTTCCATCAAGAACATCACACTCACTAACGCAATGGCGCAAGCGGCTAAACCAAAGTAAAAGGCATAAGCGAGAGAATATTCTTCAGCAAGAAAAGCACTAATCGGAATACCAAAGACTAATCCTACGGCTACTCCACCAAAAACTTTAGCAGCGGCGTTGCTTTGTTCTTCAACTGGAACCATTGATGTGACAACCACTAAAGCGACAGAAAAGAATACAGCATGTACTAACGCCGGTAGAACGCGAAATATCATCATGGTTGTGTAATCTTGCGTCATAGCGTACACAAGGTTAGAGACAACGAATAGAGACAAAATGCCGACTAGAACATGCTTTCTATTCCATCCAGACATCATTAACGTAATAAAGGGGCCACTCACCGCGACGACAATAGCGTAGACACTGACTAATAGACCAGCTTCTTGTACATCAATATTGAAGTCTTTCATGACTTGTGGAAGGAGACCAATAATACCAAGCTCTGTCGTGATAACGCCAAAAACGGCTAAAGATAGAGCAAAGATAAACAAGCTTTGTTTTTTCATTGTTTCAACTCAAATTATTAATATGCGGTAATTACGTACCGTCGATATTGGTTGTTGTTAGAGCCCTAAGTCCAAGTGTTGGAAAAGTGGCACAAAAATGTTGTTTTTTATCCAATAAAAATGCCGTTTTCAATGTGATTGAATTCGGCAACGTATCAGAATTCGTATTATCAAAGGGTGGAGACTTTTTTCTTACCCGATGACATGTGCTTAGAACTGTGTTGTAGGCAACGTGTAAATGACGACTGGTTTCTCGCTTTCCATGGTTTTGTGCGGTCATTTCAATAATCCTATTTCGAATTCCTGGTTTGCAGGCCTCGTAACAATAATTCACTTGAAAGGTACGGCGGCAAGCAAGACAGCGAAATCGTTGATGGCCATTGGGGCCATAACCATGCTTTATGACACTGTCACTCTTATGACAGAAGCGGCAGTTGGGTTTATTCGTTGTCACATGGAACCTTAAATCTCACCAAAAGATATCTGTAGTCGTTTAAATTTAATTATCAACTTGGACAGCATAATAACGGATAAAATGAATTCAATTAAGTCTTAATGTTTATTAATAGATATTCCAATTGGGACTTAATGTGTTATTTAGAGGTATCGGTCGCCAAATCAGAAATAGAATGAAACTATTTAAGTTATTGTTTTTAATGTTTTTTATATTCAATTCTTCTTTGGTGGCTGTTGGGAGGATTAGTGCGCGAAATGAAGGCGTTACTCTAATTTGTTAAGAAATGTCCTGTTGACTGCTCTGAAACATCATGACACATTTTGCGCCCTGCTTCGGTATGCCATTAACTTTAAGTGCATATCGACTTAACACGTTATGAGATGATTTAACTTTATGAAAAAATGGAAGAAAACACTTTTAGTCGCATCGGGCATTTTACTTTCCTCAATGGCTTTTGCGGGTAATGAGCAGAGTCAAGCGGACAGTGAGTTTCCAATTCCTTCTGGTTTTGAAAGCAGCTTTAAAGAAGTTAACGGAGTGAAGCTTCATTATGTAATTGGAGGGGAAGGGCCTTTATTGGTAATGGTCCATGGCTTTGCTCAGTCATGGTACGAATGGCACCAGTTAATGCCTAAATTAGCAGAAGATTACCAAGTTATTGCTATGGATCTTCCAGGTCTTGGTTTATCTGAGCCGCTAGACTCCACTTATACAGGGCAGGACGTATCACCTTATATCCATTCTTTAGCTAAGACCTTTAGCCCGGATGATAAATTCAATGTCATAGCTCATGATATTGGTGGCTGGGTCACATATCCTATGCTAGCTCAACATCAGAATGATATTGATAAGGTCGCTCTACTGGAGACCATCGTACCAAGCGACTTAATATACACGTTCCCAGCTTATACTCCTCAGGGAGAGTCGACCGCGTGGCACTTTAGCTTTTTCTCTGCGAAAAACGAATTGGCTGAATCACTTATATCAGGCAATGAAGATAAGTTTTTTAAGCACTTCATTCTTGAGCATGCAGAGAATAAGAATGCATTTTCAGATGAACTGTTCGGTATGTATGCGGAATCTTATAAAAAACCTCAAACTCTAAACGCTGCTTTTGAGTATTACAGAGCACTTCCTGAATCTGTGATTCAAAATGACAATCTATCAGAGAATAACTTGTTGAAAATGCCGATTCTGACGATATCAGGTAATGGTCAAGGCAGTTTAGGAGCGACTCAATTTAATCAAATGAAAGAATATGCTAATGATGTTCAAGGTCATGTGTTGGAGTCATGTGGTCACTGGTTGATGGAGGAGTGTCCAGTCCAGGTTGAAGATCTAGTTATTGATTTTTTTAACAAAAAATAACTTACAAAACGAGAGCTAAGTTTTGTTGACAATGCAGTCTTGATTACTGTCGTAGATTGCCTATCATTGTTAATTCGTACCCTAGAGCCACTCTAGGGTATTTTTATATTTGAACTGCTTATAATTTGTACTCGGTTATGTAGCAATATAACGAGAACTCTTTATCCGTTGTCTATCTCAGAATGTACCCAGCGAGAAAACGCTTGGAACTTCGCTCTGGTTTCCATTCCTTTAGGGCAAACCAAATCGTAGCCTTTTCCTGATTCAATATGTGGAAATGGCGCGACTAACTTACCCGCTTGAATTAAAGGCAGCGCAAATTCTAATCGAGCAAGAAACACACCGAGTGATAATTCCGCTGCTTCCATCGCCAGTCTGTTATCACTATAGAAATCACATCGCTTTTCGCAGTCGATGCCTACACTTATCTCATCTAACCAATACTGCCACGCACTTGTATCCCCTCTATGGATAAAATTAACGTCTGATAGAGTATTGATTCCATTGTTAAGACAATGCTCCTCGGCGTAGTCAGCACTGCACACAGGTGTTCTCTTTCCAGAAAATAAACGCTCACTGTAGTGATTTGGGTATTCTCCTTTACTATAAAAAATAGCTACATCGTATGGCTCAAATTCAAAATCAGATTGGTTTTGTTTGGTTTGCAGCTTGATGCTTAAGTGTGGGTATTGCTGACGAAGTGAGGGGAGTCTCGGGATCAGCCAAGCAGAGGCGAAATAAGGTGATGTGGCTATATGTAAGCTACCAGTCAGCTCTCCGGTTTGAATGTCAGAGAGGGTGGAAAATATGGACTCAAATGATGAGTTTAAAACACTCAGAACTCTTTGCCCCTCTGGGGTGAGCTCTAGCTTTCGGGTCTTTCGAATAAACAGATTGAATTGAAGCTGTATTTCCAGTTTTTTTATTCTCTGACTGACTCCGCTTTGAGTAATAAAGAGCTCCTCTGCTGCTTGGGTAAAACTCAAGTGGCGCGCTGCAACGCTAAAAGTATGAAGAAGAGAAAGCTGTTGTTGTTGATTGGTCACTAAGTTCATGCATTACTCTAGTTAATTTATATTGAAGTTTTGTTCGTTTGTCAGAAGCTTTTAGCTATTATAGAGTAATTTTTGTAATGGGTCATGGGCGAAGTGTTAAATTTTACTCAATCAACAAACGCAAAGTTGTTGTGTGAGATGTTTAAAATAGACGTCGGGTCTTATAGATACGTTACAAGAATTGATTATTTATAAATTGGACAAGATACGATGAAACTTATATTAAACGCTGATGATTTCGGTCTGACGGAATCTGTAAACTTGGGTATCGCTGATTGTTTTCGCGCCGGGACCGTAAAATCGACCACCATAATGATGAACCAACCTGGTGTATCTCACGCGTCACAACTCTATCAGCGTGGTCTTATTCATGAAGTTGGACTGCATTTTACAGTGACATCAGGTAAATCAATATCGTCCCCTAAATTAATTCCAACACTGGTTGACGAGAATGGTCATTTTTTTGATAGAAAGGCCCTGTTTAATAAATCTGATGTGTCTTCTGATGAAGTCTTTAGAGAGTGTATGGCGCAATATCAAGCGGCTTTAGACGCGGGATTTAATATTAATCATATCGATAGCCACCATTTTGCTGGTGCCTACCGTCCTCTTAAGATAGGTTTCACGCAGGCAGCGAATGAAATAGGTCTTCCAGTTAGGCGTATTGATAGCTTTATACAGGGTCAAAGTTTACTGTCGGTTCCTACCCCAGATGCGTTTGATATGGGCTTTCATGCTGAAGGTGTCAATATTGAATACCTCAAAGCAGTATTGCTGGCTTATCAAGACAGCATGCCTAACAGTACGATTGAATTAATGTGCCACCCAGCAAGGACGCTAACTGAAGAGCTAGAGGAAATCTCTAGCTATGCTCATGCTCGTGTTGAAGAGTGGAAGATTTTAACCAGCGATGAGTTTTCTCTCTGGCTAAGAAAAAATGGTATTGAATGCGTTGGTTTCGATGCGCTTCATGCTTAAGTCCGCGAGGTAATCTTCGTAGCGACAAGATAAACCATCTGCCTTGTTAGGTCGTTAAAACAGTTCCTTTCGGTTCAATAAGTCAACACAATAATAAAGGGTGACATTGTGGTAAATCCTACCGTACTTTCCCAAGTTAATATCTATCCAGTCAAATCCATTGGCGGGCTTTCTCTCTCTTCTTCATGGGTCGAAAAGCAAGGCCTTGTTTTTGATCGTCGCTTTATGTTGGCGTTAACTGGTGATGATGTCTCCGCCTCGGCTAAATACCCAACCATGGTGACGGCGCGCCAGTATCCAAATATGGTGAAGGTGAGTTCTAGTCTAATGCCAACCGGTGTCATTTTTTCTTACCCTGGGCTGGCGGCACTAAAATTACACTACTCTACCTTCAAAATGCAGGCGACAGATGCCAGTGTTTGGAGGGACAGCTTTTCAGCCTACACAACAACCGATGAAGCGAATGACTGGTTTAGCCAAGTAATTGGGAAGCGAGTTGAGTTACTGTTTACTGGCGAGCAATCTAAGCGTGTGAAAGAAAATCTTGGTCATAATGTGAGCTTTGCCGACGGATTTCCTGTTTTGCTTATTAGCTCTGGCTCATTAGCGGAGCTAAATAGACGCAGCAGCGAAGTTCACACCATGGAACAGTTTCGTACCAACCTGGTGGTGCAATCAGACGAACCTTTTATCGAAGACTCATGGAAGCGTATCAAAATAGGTGATGTCGAATTTGAAATTGTAGAGCCGTGTGAGCGGTGCATTTTAACGACACTTGATCTGGAAAATGGAGAGTTTAGGAACAGTAAAGAGCCATTGACGACCTTTTCGCGCTTTAGAGCCAACGAGCAAGGCAAAATATTTTTCGGGCAAAACCTTGTAGCGAAAAACGAAGGTGTTGTCTCCATCAATGATGCTATCGAAGTACTTGAGTATAAATCCAAGGAGTTTTATGAAGATCTCGATGCCAAAAAACAAGAGTTGATTTGCGTTGAAAGAGAATCAGTGGCAAGAAGTTTCGAGACATTTTGGTTTGAGCCCAAAAGCGGCATGGTGCCTGAGTATAAAGCGGGGCAACATCTTCCTATTGAGCTCATGATTAATGGCAAACTGACCAAACGAATGTATACGCTGTCATCTAGCCCCTCTCGGCCAGAGCGTTTGTCTATTTCAGTGAAGCGGGTCAATGGTGGTGAAGTCTCCAATTGGTTATTCAACCACTTACAAGTTGGCAATACCATTATTGCGGATCAACCCAAAGGCACTTTCCATATTGCCAACGAATCGAATGAGCCGCTGTTGCTGCTTTCTGCCGGTAGCGGTGTGACACCCATGATCTCCATACTTCGGTACTTGACTGACCAACGGGACACTCGTGATATTGCATTTTATCATCAATGTTTGACTGAAGCGGATATTCCATTCATGGAAGAGCTCCTTATGCTAGAAAAACAACACGTCAATGTCACTGTGACTCTAGCCCTTAGCGAGCCATCAACTGATTGGCTTGGCGAAAAGGGGCATTTTAGTCGTACTCATTTAAATCAAATTTCAGAGTTTCACAAACGACAAGTTTTTGTATGTGGTCCTGGTGGTTTCATGGAGAGTGTAAAGCACTTGATGATAGAGAGTGGGCTGCCTGAAGAACAGTACCACCAAGAGACATTTGGTGTTGCAAGAGTGATCGACGAGAGCCATAAGATGGTCCAAATCAACCTTGATGGAGTCGTATTTGAAGGAAGCAACCAGCGCACCGTTCTGGAGCAAGCTGAAGCTGCAGGGCTTTCCATTTCGAATAACTGCAGAGCTGGTTTCTGCGGCGCCTGCAAAGTCACGGTGAAATCAGGAGAGGTTTACCAGCCGGATGCCCCAGGAATTGAAGACAGTGATAAGGCGAAAGGAATGGCCCTAGCTTGCTGCGCGATACCTAAGACAAATGTAAATATTGTTAGCTAGTATGTAGGTTTTATGATGATTGAGGCCACTATCAAAGTTTGATAGTGGCCTCAATATCGTTGATCTAACTAAAAACAATGACACCTAAAATATCTGATTTACTCTTATTTTAGGTAGAATGTAAGGCGTTTTTATCTAGATAAAAATGATCGCTCCTTTCCTAATGCTCTTATCTAAGTAGCTAGCTCGAGTCACAGGAGCACCCCGTTACTGATAAAATCAGTAGGGCGACGATTAAAGGTGAGCGATAAATCGAATGACTCGAACTTGGATGTTAATTCTAGTAACTTGGGCAAAATTGCTTAACTTCGCTACGATAACCAAGTGACAAACTTCTATAAGCTGACTTTGTATTTACAATTAGTTCCTGTAGGGACTTTTTGATTTTAACTTTAAGGACTTAATAATTGAGATTTAATCGGTTATGATGCAGACATTAAAAAGATGATTCACATTGACTACTTTTAATTAAGGCAAACATAATGAACAACTTAAATAGATTTAAAGGTAAGGTTGCATTTATCCAAGGCGGCAGTCGCGGTATTGGTGCTGCGATTGTTGAGAGATTGGCTTTAGAGGGCGCGTCTGTTGCTTTTACGTTTGTGTCATCCCAGGGTAAAGCAAAAGACCTTGCTGATAGCTTAATTTCAAAAGGTGGTAAAGTTATCGCGATAAAAGCGGATAGCACGAAGCCGGAAGATATCAGAAATGCAATCAGTGAAACCATCAAGCAACTTGGTAAGATTGATGTTGTCGTAAACAATTCAGGTACGCTTATCTGGGATAATATAGAAAATTTGACGATGGATGATTGGGACAAGACCATCAATACTAACGTACGAAGTGTATTTGTAGCTATTCATGAAGCCTCGAAGCATATGAATAATCATGGCAGAATAATTAATATCAGTAGTACTAATGCTCAGCGTATTCCTTTTGCTGGCGGTTCTATATATGGAATGAGCAAGTCTGCACTAACCGGATTGGCCAAAGGTCTCTCTCGCGATCTCGGCCCTAGAGGTATTACGGTCAACAACATTTTACCTGGTCCGGTCGATACTGACTTAAACCCAGACAATGGCGATACTTCAGAGCCTGTAAAAGCTATCGGTGCACTTGGTCGTTATGGTCAAGTGGAGGAGATTGCTAGCTTAGTAGCATTCGTCGCTAGCTCAGAAGCGGGTTACATCACTGGTGCTGATTTGATGATCGACGGTGGCTTTTCCGCTTAATAAAAATATGTGGTCGAGTAACTCGTTACTATCAGTCTAACTTCATGTAATCATCAATACGTGATGAGTAAATATAAGTATGATGATTGGCCTATTTCATAGGTCAGTCATTTAGAAGCTATTGGTTTTAATCTGCTCCAGTAGGAGAGACCCCCGCATTAATCGATACCTTACTTTAGAGTTTTTCGAGGATGGTGGTGGCTCTTTGTCCAGTTTCTAGTTCTTCTGCCCATTCGATTAGCTGCCGTTTGAGCTTGGCAGCATCTGCTGCTAGCTCCTCGCTCTTGCTGATTAGTTTAGAGTCTTCCTTCGAATTCTTTCACCAAGCGTCGATTTGATATTCATGTAAATAAAGCTGTCTTGTTGCCACAGCCCTTCTCACTTTCTCTGCTAGTTTTGTTGCATCTCCTTTTAATTTAAGGATTCTAGTTTCCTTAGACGTCGTTGTTTAAGTCGTTAGTGATCACTTAATTCAGTGTCTAGGAATATTGGTGTAGACCTCCCAGGTTACTCTAACTTTTTATAGTCGAACGATGGCCGTTATAGACCACTACAGTGATGTTAAGTATGGTATTAAAGGTGTTAGAGTTTCTCTGAACGTTCTTTATTACTCTAAGTCTATGATACGACAGCGTATGGAGAGTGTGCTTACGGCTGCCGCAGAAGATAAGCTTCGAATAAAATCGAGTGCTTTTGTTAAATCTTGAGTTTCAATTTTTAATTTATTATCAATTCGACCATCGTTAGTCATGTCTGTGTTTACGACACTTGGGCATAAACAACAAACTTTTACACCAAATGGGAGAAGCTCATGATAGAGCGACTCGCTATAACTGACAATGGCCGCTTTTGAAGCTGCATAAGCGGCTATTTTGGGGACTGGCGTCAAACCTGCAGTGGAACCGATGTTATATATTTCTCCAAACCTTTGTTTTTTCATTTGTTCTGCAACGATATTACAAGCAGTGATGGTAGACAGTAGGTTTACATTCATTAATTCAGAAAGTTTGACTAAAGGTAGTTTAGTGTTGCCTGCTGCCAAAATACCAGCGCTATTGACCATGACCTCAATGTTTTTATTTTTTTTGATGATTGATGTGATTGTTGCTTCTACCTCGGACGGGACGTTGAAATCGATAGGCACTACTTCTACGTTGCACGATGGAAAGAGTGTGTTTATTTCTACTTTTGCCTGTTCAAGATTCAGCTTATTCAAGGACATTAAAATTAAAGAGTATCCTTCCTGAGCGAAATAGTGAGAAATTTTTTTCCCGATACCGCGGCTAGATCCTGTAATTATGGCAACTTTAGTCATGGTGAGCTCCTAATTTAACGTATGAGACGTTGTTGAAGTAACGTATCTAAGATTTTCTTGAATACGAACATATTTCATAAAAAATAGATAGTAGTGCAAACTTTTGCATATAATAAACAGTTGGAGGTTATGTGTCACATTCTTAATGACTTGAGAGGGTAATGGTTGTTACTTATAAGTATGTAGAGGGACAGTCTTAAACCAATCTATTATTTCCGACTTAGTCATATGCTTGGTTTGTTCAATCACTACTTTTGTGAGGTGTGGTGCAAGCTTTTCGATAAAATCATACATGTATGTCTGCAAATACACGTTTTTACCAAAACAAAGCCATGCGTAACAATCGGGAAAAAATCCTTCTAATGAGCGTACGGTAAAAGAATCATCTATTGAGTGGGCAGCAACTGACGCTATGATACCAATACCGACCCCTTTACTGACATATTCTTTTATTACCTCTACATCCATTGCTGTGACAATATAATCTGGGGTTAGGCCTAGTTGAGAAAACGTATTGTCTATAGCGATTCGCCCTGTTGATTTTAATTCATAGCTAATGAGTTTTTCTTTTGCTATTTGTTCAAGGGTTAATGTGTGTGTCTTTGATAGTGGATGTTCAGAAGGGATAATTAAGCTCAATGACCACTTGTAAACTGGGAGTACCGTTAGGCCTGTCATCTCTTCAATATCCTGAGCCACAATCGCAATATCACCGGGTCCAGCCGGCAAGGAATTATTAAGATGACTTGGTTCGATTGTCGACATGTGCAGAGACACATTTGGGTAGCTTGTCAGTAAGTAACGGACGCTTTTAGGTAGTATGAAATTTGCAATGGCGTTAGTTGT
Source organism: Vibrio gigantis (assembly GCF_024347515.1). Lineage (NCBI taxonomy): Bacteria > Pseudomonadati > Pseudomonadota > Gammaproteobacteria > Vibrionales > Vibrionaceae > Vibrio > Vibrio gigantis. Next base: position 448,298 of record NZ_AP025493.1, on the reverse strand, counting down.
AAAGATATTGAGTTTCCCTTTTTTTGGGGATGTAACTTCGGATGAAATAGCCTTGATTCTATCCTCAATCTCTAAGATTTTAATGGCTTCGTTTAGGATTTCCTTACCGACATTTGTAGGACCAGATAAGTGTTTACCTTGTCGATCAAAAATTTTCACGCCCAGTTCATCCTCTAAAAGTGAAACTTGTTTACTGATACCGGGCTGAGACGTATATAGCTGATGTGATGTAAGAGATATGTTATACCCATTTTTTTTTATTTCATTAATGTAACGAAGTTGCTGTAGTTTCATTTTCTGCTCCTTGTTATATATGGTTTTATAGCGTGAACTCTAGCTGAAGGGGTGTATTAATTAAAAAATAGGTATTAGGCGCAACGCCACTGTAAATTTTTTTAAAAGTAAAATTAAGTTAAAAAATAAAAGTGTCTTTTTATAAATCATTCACTTAATTTAAAGTTAAAACCAGGAAAAAATATTCAACTTTAAGGCGTCATCTTTTTCAGTCATCATTAATCATTTTTTCTTGTTAGTTGGAAGTGTAACTTCTGTTCTAGATAATCTATTGTGAGCTCTGATTACTTTGTATAATGTAAAAGATATTTCTATTGTTTGATATTTTTTAAACATTTTTCATGATGTTAAGTCATCTCGCTACGTAATAAAATTGGGAGCTGAATTGTAATGGTATATACCGTTTTCCTTGAGGAATGTGTCATATTTCCTCCCATTTGGCAAGGCGGTTTTTATGTAAAATTAAAATACTATCTAATTTTTTTTGTACCACTTCTCTACCAGGGTACTTCAGTTTAAAATATAACAAATCAATATAAAACAGGTGCTTAGGTTGGGTGTACTTGTCTGACTTTGTTATTAATGATTAAGTCCCGCGGGGACTGTGTGTTTATTTCTATGTGGTCTTAATTGACGGTTAGATTTGAACTATGATGCCTGCTCTTTAAACAATTCTTTGAAATAAAAGATAAATGGTAGTAAGGGTACTAGTAATGATTTTATGGGAGTGAGAATGAAAGTGGTAACCGAAAAAATATCTAGACAAATTTGTAATGAAAATTTTTCTTATAACTCTGTGTTGATATTTTAAATTGGTTTTAATAAAAATTGCTAATTTAAATAAGGTATTAAAAAATATAAGCCAGGTTGGTTTTTTATTTGCAATGCATTGCGTGAATGGTTTATATACCTATAGATTTAATGGGTGAGAATCAGTCAGTCAGTCACTCATTTATTAATTTAATTAAGATGAATTGGCATGCGTGGACTATTTAGATTTTCTAAGTGGCAATTATTTTTAATGTTTTAGTTCGTTCGATTGATAACGATCCAATAAAACAATAAATTAAAAAACTAGTATTTTCTTGAACGCAGCGCCGTAAAAAAGGCCATATTAATCATGACGTGTTTCTATTTTTCATTAAAGTGCCACATTAAAACCTTGCCAGCAGAAACCAAAGGTATTATAGCATCTATTCTTTGTTCATTTTTGTTTGCATTCATACCTGTATATGTCCAGTTTCAACCACCACTGCCCCCAAGTGAGATTACAGGGGGGGAAAGCCATTGGTTAGCAGTGCAGCGTATACTGTGGAGTACAATGTTGCTCTGCTTATTATTATTTATCTCCAAAAGAACTCACCTACTACTGCAAGCTTTAAAGGTGTGGAAAATGTGGCCCAAATACTGTGTTTCAGCACTTTTGGTTGCACCGCAATACTGGTTGTTTGTTTGGGCGCCTGTGAATGGAGAGACTTTGTCTCTTGCATTAGGCTATTTTACGATGCCAATCGTAATGGTTTTAATTGGTCGATTGGTATATCGAGAAACGTTGTCTTTTTATCAAAAGCTAGCGTGTTATCTCGCACTGTCGGGTACGCTTTATACGTATGCTTTATCCGACGGAATCTCTTGGGTGGTACTAGTGATAGCTTTGGGTTACCCAGCTTATTTTATGCACCGAAAAACAATACCATTAGCTACCGATATTGGATTGGCTGTAGATCACCTATTCCTTATGCCATTGGCTTTGTTCGGTTTTTTCTTGCTCTATCCATTAGACTTTTCTTTATCTCTTTCTGTCGGTAATTATGCATATTATGCTGGCTTAGGTATCGTATCTGTAATACCTATGCTTTGCTATCTGTACGCTTACTCTAAATTGTCAGTTTCTGTCTTTGGGTTGCTTGGTTACGTTGAGCCTGCTTTTATTTTTGTTGTTGGGTTATTGATTGGTGACGCTATTACAGTACAAGAAATACCAACTTATTTGTTGATTACGTTATCACTGTTCGCACTCGTATTAGATGGGATTAAAAGGTTTAGGTAAACTAGATTAGTAAAATTTGGGTACGAGTTAATAAGATCTATACCCGTGATCATTGAAGATGCTTGATTTTAGCCAAAATGAGGATCATGCTAGGTGACATGAAAATAACTCTATCCAATGAACAAAAGCTTACGCTGATTAACCAACATGATACAACTCGTGATGATCGAGTTCGCGACCGTATCAAAGCTGTTATTCATGCCAGTAACGGGTGGAGTCCTGAAGAAATTGCCGATGCACTACTTATCCATGAAACAACGGTTAGACAGCATCTCAAAGATTACTCGCTATCGAACAAGCTCAAGCCTGAAAACGGTGGCTCAAAAAGCTACCTATCTCAGCAGCAAACCCAAAGTTTAATCACACACCTAACCGTGCACACCTATCATCATACGCGTGAGATTGTTGCTCATGTTTTCACAGTTTATCGAGTGCAATATAGTGTTGCAGGGATGAACAAGTGGCTTCACCAAAATGGTTTCAGCTACAAGATGCCCAAAGGCGTACCTCATAAATTCGATGAAACCAAACAGAAAGCTTTTATTGAGGCTTATGAAGCGCTCAAAGCAAGCTGTAGTAAAGATGAATCGATTTTATTCATTGATGCCGTCCATCCTACTCAAGCAACCAAAATATCACATGGTTGGATACGAACAGGGCATGATAAAGCCGTTGAAACAACGGGAAGTCGAAGTCGTCTCAACCTCATTGGTGCTTTGAATCTTAACGACATTGGCGGCACTATTATTAATGATTACGAGACCATAAACAGTGAAAGCATCGTTCGATTTTTCTGCCAAATTAGAGAACGTTATCCATTGGAACACAAGCTCCACATTATCTTAGATGGTGCGGGGTACCATCGTAGTGATTTAGTCAGAAATGCTGCTTTTGTCTTGAATATTAAGCTTCACTACCTTCCACCTTATAGTCCAAATCTAAATCCAATCGAGCGGCTTTGGAAGGTGATGAACGAATATTCAAGGAACAACGTTTATTTAAAAACTAAACGGGAATTCAGAGAAGCAATCGAGAATTTTGCACCGTGACTCTTCCAGAGATCGCAAGCTCTTTGACGTCTCGAATAAATGATAATTTTCAGGTGTTCAAGCCAGCATCTTCAAGTTGATTGGGTATAGTACCTGGTTACTCAACGACTAACCGAAGCTGTTTGATGATTGGTTTCATAATAAAAATTCGAAATAGGTGAACTAATTGATATCAAACAATAAGATTTGAATTAGTGGCTGGTTTATTATCTATTTAACTTATTTAAGGGAATATATGAGATTAGATAAGGGGGCTCTAGGTTTAAACCGATTCGAAAAATTAGGAGAGAACTTAGAGGTGTCTTGCTTTCCTTATGGATTTTTCCGTCGCTTACAAATTAGCACTTTTTATCATATTGATGATTGGGTTTTTCTATTTCAGTCAATGGTTAGATTTTAGTTTGGTATTCATTGCGACCGTATTAGTCCAGTATCAGAAATGTTTAATACCGCCATAGAAGCACTATGTGACTTTGTTGAATTAAATCAAAATATTAAAATAGGTCGAATCAAAGATGTTTCTTCTGCCGCAGTAGGTGTAAGTATATTTGTATGGTTTATAATAATCGAAGTATGTCGAGTTTTTTCTAGAGTTGTTTGATTGACATGGGCAATAACGTTTCACTCGATAGATTTTTAATTTTCAGAATTTACATTATCGCGGTTGAGTGTTTAAGAATAATAATGTGCATGATAACAAGAATAGGTTCTTGCCTGACCGCCGATAACGGTAGTGAGTTTGCGAACCACAAAGAGATAGCAACAGCATTAGACGCTGAATTTAACTTTGCTCATCTATGCGGTTCATTGGAGCGTGGATCCAATGAAAATACAAATGGACTCCTTTGTCAGTATGTTCCGAAAGGGAAAAACATAAGAGAAGTTGGCGATGATGTTATCTTGCTTGCTATAGCGAGGATTAACTATAGGCCGGAGAAGTGTTTGGGTTTTAAGCAACTTGCGGTTATATTCAAAGAAATTTGCATGGCTGCTTAAATGGCGAAGTGTCGCACTTAGGACTTGAATACGGGCTATTATTTTTGTCATAAAAACTAATGCCCTAATTCATGTAGCCCCCTAACTACTAAAATCAGATTTCTGCTAAGGGGGTATTTACACTTGTCGGTACAAAAATCTCAAATATTTGTTGTTCCACCCTGCTTATCGGTGGAGGAACGTTCGTACTAAGAGAAAGTAACATCGATACATATTGAAAGATAGTAAATAGCTTTTCGTTATTTCTACAGCTATAGACTATTAACAACTTATCACTATCACTATCACTATCTATTGAACATCATTCTTCTGATTGTCGAAAGCGAAATCTAATAACTTTCTTATGTAAGGCGCACCTACTTTAGAGCCGCCATTACCATTTTCAATTACGACCGTTGCGATATACTGTGGGTACTCGTACGGTGCAAATGCAGTATATAGCGCTTGGTCATGTAAGCTCCTCGCAAGTTTTTTAGAGTTATAAACCTGGCCTTTCGCAAGATTGAAGACTTGTGCAGTTCCGGATTTACCACCACTTATATATTCTACATGCTTGAAAGCATTTCTAGCGCTACCACGGCTACCATGGTTTACCAGACGCATTGCGTTAAGTGGAATATCCCAAACTTTATTTGACACTTCCTTCATGACTCTTATCGGTGCCTGTACAATTATCTTTTGTGTACTAAAACTTTCTCCATGGTTTAACGTTGCTTTAAGTAAATGTGGAGCTGTAACCTGGCCACGATTAACCAAGATGGATGTAGCTTTCGCAAGCTGAAGAGGAGTGGAGGTCCAGTAACCTTGACCAATTCCTACTGGAATAGTGTCTCCTTGATACCATGGGATACGATAACGATCCAGTTTCCATTCTCGAGTCGGGAGGTTAGCGGTACTTTCTTCATAAAGGTCGATTCCTGTCGGTTCACCAAAACCAAACCGTTTCATCCAAGAAGATATTCGGTCTATACCTAAATCAAATGCTGTTTGGTAAAAGAATGAATTGACTGATTCTTCTATAGCTTCGGTAACGTTTACTGGACCGTGCCCCCACCTGTTCCAGTCTCGCCACACTTTCGAGTTTGGTGCAGATCCCGGGATTTTCCATTCACCATGATTATCGCGAATCGTGTTGTTAGAAATTACACGTTCTTGCAAACCAGCGATGGCCATAAAAGGTTTTATTGTTGAAGCTGGAGGGTAAACGCCTAATGTAGCTCGGTTAATCAATGGACGGGCAGGGTCATCTAATAATTTTTGGTAGTTTTTATTAGATATCCCATCGACAAAAAGATTTGGGTCATAGCTAGGAGCTGATGCCATCGCTAATACGCTGTTGTCTTTTGAGTCTAGTAGGATGGCACTACCTGTATGCGGAGCTAGTTGATGAAATAAGTAATTTTGTAGTTCCAAGTCGATGTTTAGAACGATATCTTTACCTGGTAATGCCGGTATGTATTTAATTGTTCTAACGATGCGGCCTTGGCTCGTGACTTCTACTTCTCTGTACCCTTTTTTACCGTGAAGTAAATGTTCATAATATAGTTCGACACCAAGTTTCCCAATCACTTTAGTTGCTTGATAGTTAGCCACTACACCTTTTTTATCCAGTTTTATCAATTCGTTATTGTTAATCCTTCCCACATAACCTAACACATGAGTAAGGACTTCACCATGAGGATAAAAGCGTTTTTTTCTGGCTTCGATAGATAAACCGGGAAATTGATATTTACGAACCGAAAACTTCGCGACCTCTGTTTCATTCATGTTTTCTAAGAGCGTCACCGATTCAAAGGAACGTTTGTTGTTTAAGCGGTGTTTGAAGTTATTGATTTTTTTTGTATCTAGGACTATGAATTTGCTAAGCCTTTGTAGCATCAATTCTACATCAACTGTTTGCTCTGGAATCAATGTCAAAGTATATGTGATCTTATTTTCGGCAAGTAAAGAACCGTTTCGATCATATATTAATCCACGTGTAGGAGCAATAGGAAGTAATTTTATTCTGTTACCATCAGCTAATGCTTTATAACGTTCAAAATTTATCACTTGGAGCCTGTATAAATTCCCAATTAAGATTAAAGTGAGAAAGATTATTCCAGAATATACAACAATTATTCTGGTCCTGAAAATACTAATTTCTCTTTTATGATCACGAAGCTTTATTTTTTTATTATTCATATCAAACTCGACCTTCTATATATTAGAGGCTTTTATATTATGTATGAAACATGTAATTTTTCATTGGTTTGAAGTTATGTTTTATTTTATAGGATGCACTCGTTTATATAGATTGAATTTAAACTTAGTTTTTAGAAGCCTGATATTATTACCAGGCTTTTTTTTTGGAAATAGAACGAGGAATGATTTAGGAGTTATTTCGTATTGGGTGTTCAGTTAAACCTGCCGTTGGATCATTGAAACGAGCTTCGTCTAATGCTCCTTCAGATTTTGCGACAATAATTGTTACTGCGCTGTCGCCTGTAATATTTACCGCTGTACGAATCATATCCAGAAGGCGGTCAACGCCCATAATTAGCGCTATTCCTTCTAAAGGTAAACCTACTTGATTTAATACCATTGCTAACATGACCAACCCAACACCAGGAACGCCGGCTGTACCAATAGATGCTAGTGTAGCAGTCATGATTACCATTAGATAATCGCCCATTGTTAAATCAATATTAAACGCTTGAGCTATAAATGCAGTAGCAACGCCCTGCATTATTGCAGTACCGTCCATGTTTACAGTTGCACCTAAAGGTATTGTAAAGGAAGATACTCGGTTTGCTACGCCCATGCGGTGTTTTGCAGTTTCCATTGTTACCGGAATAGTGGCATTAGATGATGCTGTCGAAAAAGCAAACATGATCGCATCTTCCATTTTTCGCAGAAACAAAACAGGATTCAAACCTGTAAAGCCTTTTAACATTAAGCCATACGTTACAAGACCATGTAAAATTAAGGTTCCGGCTAGAACTAAAAAGTATTCAGCAAGATTGAGTATTGCGCCAATACCCAAGCCACTGAACAGTTTTGCCATCAAGAAAAATACACCATATGGCGCTAGATTCATCAGTAAAGCAACCAACTTCATTATTACTTCATTTAAGTTGGAAAATAATTCAGCAATTTGTTTGCCAGGTTGGCCTGAAATGCTAATGGCTATGCCAAACAGGACTGCAAATACGATAACTTGCAGTGTATTACCCTCAGCCATGGCGCTTATTGGGTTAGTTGGAAACATGTCGATGATCACTTGGCCTAAAGACGGCGCTTCTACCGATTTAAATGAACTAGCAGCTGTGAGATCGGCACCGGATCCCGGTTCAAACAATACGCCCATTGTAAGTGCGAGTGTAATCGCGATAGCAGTTGTTGCTACATAGAAAACTAAGGTTTTCCCTCCCATTCTTCCTAATGTAGATATGTCTTTTAAGGAACTAGTACCACAAACGAGTGAAACAAATACTAGTGGTACAACTAACATTTTTAAACTAGCAACGAAGATTTGCCCCCCGACTTCGAATAGTCCATTTACAATATAGGAATCAATAAACTCGTTATAGGAAAAAAATGTGCGAATTATAAATCCTGTCAAGACGCCTATAACCATCCCTGATATTACACGGCCGGTTAAAGACATCTGCTTGTTAGTTTTCATGAAGATACTCCATTATGTTGAAATCATTTAAAAATGGTTGAGAATACAGTAGGTGGAAATACATGCTCAGTTGTGGACTTGGTGAGAACCACTACTAAAAATTTTAACAAATAAACTATAAAATCAGGTATTTACTTTCAGTTAATATTAAGATTATCAATTTAGAAAAATAATGATGTTAAATCTTTTCCCCTGCTATTTTTCTTGTTTAGAAAAATTTCAGTTAAACTATATTTTTGATGTCGGGAAATATTGATTTTATCAATTTATCTATATTTATATGTTTATGTAAGTTATAAAAGTCCATGTTAAGCTAACCCGGTTTTATCTGGTTTTCAATACTTTGATTGAGTCTCGGTGGGACTTTGTGTTTATACTATAATTATGAAATAATTTATAATTATCTTGGAATATAAATGGTACATTTAAAATTATTTTTTATGTCAATTTAATAATAGGCATTTAAATTTTTGATATTAAAAGAAAGGATTGATATGGTTGATGTGTTATTGCATCCTATTAATTTAGGTTCAATTGTTTTAAAAAATCGTATCGTTATGCCACCTGTAGCATTTTCTGAAGCCACTAAATCCGGAAACTTCGTTAACGATATGATGGCAACATATTATTCTCGACGTTCATCTGCGGGATTGATAATCGCTGTGGGAAATCTGTTTTATCCGAAAGAACAAGAGTATTCGTTGCCTTCTGCTCTCGATACTCAAGAACAGATTATGGAATGGAAAAAAATCACTGATTCAGTTCACAAAAGTGGTGGCGTGATTTTCGCTCAATTATGGTACGGTGGTCACCCCGAAAATATCGATGGTGGACAATCTATTACTTCTTCCGTAGTCAAAAAAGATAGTGTTAAGGTTTTTGTTGATACTAAAAATCGTAATCAGGAGTTTGTCGGGGCAGCAATACCAAAAGAAACTACAAACAGTATTTTCGACATCGCTGAAAAGTATCGACAAGTTGCTTTGACTGCTATGACGTCTGGCTTTGATGGTGTCGAACTACATGTAGAAAATGGCTATTTCGCTCATCAATTCATAGAATCAGAGGGCAATACCTTCGTTTATGAGTATGAAGGTTTTACAGAGAATCGCCTGCTTTTTTGAATGTGGTTGTTGATACTCTTATTAGTGCTATAGGAAAAGACCGTGTAGGGGGTCGCTTGGCTCCATTTGCACCTCTAAACGGAGCTGTCGATAAAAATACAGCAAAAACTTATATATCAGCAGTTAAATCTCTCAATAAATCGCGAGTTGTCTATATTCATATAGATGAATTTGATTCGGGTGATGACCCAGCAATCCCTATAGAGTTTAAAATAGCTATTCGAGATTTATATAAAGGAATAATAATTTCTACTGGTCGATATCATTCCGAACAGGCCAGAATAGCAATAGAGTCTGATTTAACTGATATGGTAGGGTTCGGTCCACTGTTTATGCCCCCCCCTCCAACTTACTGAATAGAATTAGAAATTTTGTAAATATAACTCTAAACTTTATTCACAATTGGTAGAATAGGATTGGTTGATTATTTTTTATTTTATTAAATTGATATTTATTAGCATCTTACGGTACATATGACAACTAATGATGATTTGATTTTATGTTAAAATGGTTTTTATATGGAAACTACTATGCATTATATTAAGGAAACGTTATTATGGATATACTTAAAAAGATAGAAAATTATAAGCTTGAAGAAATTAAGGTCGCGAAATTAACGCGTCCAGAAAAAGAGGTTAGGGAAATAGCTCTTGACCAGCCACCAACGCGTGGGTTCGTCAAAGCATTAATGAACAAAGAACAACAAGGAAAGTTTGGTCTAATTGCAGAAATAAAAAAAGCCAGTCCGTCTAAAGGGTTGATTCGGTCAGATTTTAATCCGGCAACATTAGCAGATGGTTACGAAGTAGGTGGTGCTGCTTGCTTATCAGTTCTGACGGACACGCCAAGTTTTCAAGGCTCTTTAGATTATTTGGCTCATGCGCGCCAAGCCTGCAAGTTACCTGTGTTGCGAAAAGATTTTATATTTGATTATTATCAGATATATGAATCTAGAGCTTGGGGAAGCGATTGTATATTGTTAATAATGTCCGTTTTGAGTGACTCGCAAGTTAAAGATTTCGAAGGTTTGGCTATTGAACTTGGGATGGACGTACTAATTGAAGTTCACAATCAAGAAGAAATGGAGCGAGCATTATTGTTAGAGTCTCCTCTGTTAGGGATAAACAACCGTAACCTCAGAACTTTTGAGGTGAACCTCAACGTTAGTGAGCATTTGTCAAAAATGACGCCCAAAAATAAATTGTTAGTTAGTGAAAGTGGTATTTTTACTAATGACGATTGCCTGAGACTAAGAAAATCAGGTTTTAATAGTTTTCTAGTGGGGGAGAGCTTAATGCGGAAAGATGACGTAGCACATGCAGTTAAAGAGTTAATTGAAGGTATCTAAAGAATTTATTGTTGCTCTATGAGAAGTCGATTATTATTTGTACAAAGTATGATTTCTCAAGATTATTTTAAACAAACGTATAACGATAGCATCAGTTTTTTGTTGGCTTTTAAAACCACCGTCTATGCCGGTGGTTCTTACTTTTAGAGGAAATAACCACCATAAGTGCAGATGTGGGAGGCATGGCCCGATCAAAGGAGAGTGGCATTCTTTTGATCGAAATTTTATTTTCTAAGCTTACCTAATTAATTACTTTACGATTCATAATTTATCTCACTATCGTTGGTTATCATGTTTGGATTGCTTTTAGTGCAGTCTCGATTGCTAGGCTCACAATGGACGATAATCTTGTTCAGCAAGCCACCGAAAAACTTTGATAATGTAGCTGCTATTTCTCTTCAGCTTGACTAGATCAGCGACTTACCGTTATCTATAAACCAGCCTTGCTGTTAACGCTTTGTGCCACTTCTCTGGTTAGAATAGGAACCTTATTACTTGGTGGAGTGTTTTCGATGTTGTCAAAATGGTTGTTTATGGCTTTGCAAGTTAATATTTCAAACGTTCATTTTTTATGTATAAAGTTTTGAACTCTAATTAGGTCTTGTTAGGACTAAGAGAATTGTATTTATTTAAGTTCTATCAAAGAAGTTAATAGGTTATTGTAAGTACAACTATGATAATTTTTTTAGAGGTGCATTCATTATAATGAATGACTTGGTCTTTTTTTATCAACCTAAGGTAGCTGCTAAGAAGGACGGTACTTTCTCCATATACGGCTATGAGGCTTTGTTACGCTGTAAAAAAAATGGGGTTTATAATGTTCCCCTTGATATACTTGAAAAGTGTAAAGATAACTATGAGTTTGATATATTCATTATTAGGTTGTTAAGAGATAGCCTAAAAAAAGAGAGTTGTTTCTCAAATAAAAACATCAGTGTAAATGTACACCCTTCCTTTTTTGAATTTTTTAAAATTTCAGAAAACAAAATTTTTGATGGTTTTAATTGTGCTAGTTTGGATCTTGAATTATTAGAGAGCTCAAGAGTAAACGATTTTTCTAAAGTAAATAAAGTTATGAATTTCCTGACCTCAGAATTTCCCTTTATAAGGTTAGCTCTTGATGATTTTGGAAGAGATTATACATCCTTAGAAAGAATAATTAATATTGAGAATATTAATGTAATTAAGTTGGATAGATTTTTAACCAATGATATTTTAAAATGTGAAAAAAAAAGAAAAGTTTTAAAGTGGCTTGTCGAGTTTACGCATAAAGAGTTAAATATTGAAACAGTTGCTGAAGGGATCGAAGATGAAAAAGTCCTAAAATTTTTATTAGATTTGGGTGTGGTTAATTTCCAAGGTTTTGTCTTTGGGAAGCCAATGCCTATTAATGAAATAAATAATTTTAATCTTTCATTAAGAAATGTTTGACTTTTTTATATGAAATTTTTAATTAGTGGGATCTTTTTGGAACGTTTATTATTAGGAAATAATGGCTAGTGTTATGAAGCATTTAAGTCGTAAAGAGTATAATTTGGCAATCTTTTACGTTGGTGAACTGATAGAGTCAGCTTACGTACTTTTTCTTTCGAAGAAGTATGTATCTAGTTCTATTATTCTAAGTTCAGTATTTGACGAGATATCGAAGATTAAAAAATGGCAAATTGAAATATACGGAGGTTCAAGTGTAGAAGAGCAACGTATAAACTTAGTTAAGAGCACCAAAAAACATGATACTTTGCTCGGTCTTAACTCTAGTGTGGCTAAAAGATTAGCATTAATTATTAGTGATGATCGTGTGAAAGACATTTTTCATAGATACGCATTAGGGGTGAATTTTGATAAGGAAATATTAACTCTTAATAGAGATAAGGATGGGTTAAATTCACCTTTGGATAAATTTGATATTATATTTACTGCTGAGTATTTTATTACAGTAATTAGTGTGTTTAGTAACGAGTTTTGGGGGGTTACATCCGAGTCATCAGTTATTTGTGACTCAATTGATAGTTTGTATAAAGAGGTTGAATTATGGTTAAAAAGCGCTAGAGATAACGGATAATTTGACATTTTATTTTATGGGGTTAATTTTGGGAAGTGGACAATATTTTTGTAATGCCACCAATTTTGATTTAGGGACTGTTATTATATCAAATGGTATAAATGGTTTGTTAGATAGAAATATAGGGGCAAACTTGTGGGTAATTTTTCAACGTCATCGAAATGCTGATTGGGGGCTAATTGATACAAATAGTAAGATCGAAAACGACCTTTCGACACATCGGGGCGGCGTGATCATGTCAAAATACAATTTTTGTAACGATATAATATCAGTAGTGACTAACCAAGATAGTATGGAAACTACAGTCTCTTTGTTTTCTGAGATTAGAGAACTACACGAAAATCTGAATAATTAATGATTGAAAATATAAATTAATCACGATAAAAATATGAAAATAAAGCTAAAGCCTTACTTACTCAAGTATATGGGATTATTATTACTCATTCCACTAATCTCTTTAGCTAAATAATATTTAGGCGAGACTATGATTGTAACTGCCAATGCAGGTCCAAGTGTTGATATTAATAAGGCTCCTGCCATAATGTCGGTGATTGATGTTCAAGAACAAAGGAAATACCATTTAATACTGTTACTTCTTAAGCTTAATTGACGGCTTTGATCTTTCCCAGTTCCAATTGGAGAAGAGAAAATAGATTGGGCGCGAGTTCAGACTTCTATGTCAAGATAGAGGGAGGCATAAAAGTAGAGCTATCGTTATATTAATAAATAGCAATGCTCGAATGAAGTGAACTTTATTTATCAAGAGCATGACTATACCGCCAAGCTCTTATCAGCACAGAAAACCATTTATTAAATTGTCACACGTAAAAATTGAGGCCTGAATGTGGGGCTCTAAATTACTGTATTGAAAAATCCTGTTTAATATTAAAAAATGATCGCAGCTTCTCTATCAAACGACAGCTAATAAGATTTTAAGAGATAATAGTTATGGATGCTATTGGGAGCCCACTTTATTTGGGTTACCAGTAAGTGGGCTTGATAGAGAAATATATAACGTTGTACAACTATTCTTACTAAAAATGAGTGGTTTATTCGTCTAATGAAGCATTGAAAATATTTGGGTGAGAGCTCGCTAAAGCCACGAGTTCATCTATGATGACTCTAATTTTTGGTAAAATATAAGGTGTCTTAAGCCAAATTACACTTATTGGTGAACTTTCACCTGAGATATTTTCCAATACCGGGGATAAATGTCCTTTCTCAATATGCTCTTGAACTAGCCAGACAGGTAATTGCGCTAAACCCGTGCCAGATAAAGCTGACTGTAAGATACCTTCGCAATCGGCTATTTCATGGCGGGCATCAATATGAAACGATTCATTCATACCTTTTTTATTCTTTAATAACCAACTATGCCTTTGTCCTATAGGCCAACCGACGATGCAATCGTGTTGGGCGAGATCCTCTTTTTTGGTAATACGCTCTCGAGTAGCTAAATAAGAGGGTGAAGCGCATATCACCCTTTTTTGCTCCCCAATTTTACGCGCAACAATATCGCCTGAGTTTTCTAAGTGGCCAACTCGAATCGCAAGATCAATCCCGTCGCTGACTAAATCAGTAGGACGGTCATTAAAGGTGATTGATAAATCTAATTGCTCGAACTTGGACGTTAATTCTAGCAACTTGGGCAAAATTGCTCTTCTACCGAGAACAGCTGGTAAGTCGAGACGAACACGTCCAGAAGGCAGTAATTGTTGGTTGTTTAATCGCTTTTCAGCTTCCTCTAAAATCGTCATTGCCTTAAGGCAATCTGCAAAATAAGAATCTCCATCATTGGTTAATGCGATGCGTCGAGTCGTTCTATGCAGTAGTTTTGTACCCAGTTGCTTCTCTAGTCGAAGAACGCTTTTACTTAAGGCTGAGCCTGTCATACCGAGAGCTTGGGCCGCAAGCGTAAAACTACCTAGTTGAGCTACTGTAATAAAGTGGCGAATTTCAATAATATGGCTTTTCATTATACCATTAATTCCCATGTTGACTTTGTATTTATAATTATACGGACTTAATTGGTGTCTGTGAATTATTTAATTTACTCATGTCGGTTTAGGATGAAAATCAGTTATCTTTCTTACACAAATAACAACAATATAAATAGCTTCATTCGGTTCTGACTTTTTGGAGTGATGAAGAGGTGATAATCAGGTGGGCGCGAAGTAAACCGAATAAGCGCTGGAGATCACGTCGGTACAGTGATTTGGCCATCACGACAACGCTTTTAGTGAAACGAGTGTTTTCTATGCCACTGAGATCTCTGCAAGGATTTATCGAACAAAGCAAGTTGAGGTCTCATTTAAGACTAAAACGAGAGGAGCGATACCAACACCTAACCATTGATGCAACTGGCCTTAAGGTTTATGGCGAAGACGAATGGAAAGTCAAAAACACGGGATGGATGGCAAGCGTAGAGTTTAGCGAAAGCTTCATATTGTAGTCTAGACAAACACTCATGAAATTATTGCAGCTAAGCTAAGTTTATCGACGGTTACAGATGGAGAAGCACTCCCGAACTTACTTAAACAAACACACCGAAGCATCCTTGAGGTGTCTGGTGATGGCACTTACTACACGACAGCTTGTCACGCTGCGATTAAGATTAAGAGAGCCGTATTGGTTCTATGACCCCTATGTAGCTCTGTGGCAAAGTTGTTGATTTAAATCATTAGGTCGATCTATTGGGTCTTCATTGGACTAAGTGTTGTGATTTTTATTGTCTTAATCGAGGTGCGTGAATAAGCTATTATTTAGCTGAGTTATTACTGGTTGTTTCTATTATTCGTAACGAAAAGATATTAGAAATTAATTTTTAACCGTTAACAAAGAGGTAATTTATTTCTATGGACGACTCCTTTAGGTGCCGTTGTATTCAATCGTCTTCTTTTATTGAGAGGGCAAGACAATGTTAGAACTCTTTCTACAACCCGAAATCTGGGTAGTATTTACAACCTTACTGATTCTTGAAATCGTTTTGGGTGTCGATAATGTTGTCTTCATTTCTGTTCTGTGTGAGCGACTTCCCGTAGAGCAGCGTAAAACCGCACGTAATTTGGGGATCGGTTTAGCCGTTTTAACCAGAATAGGTTTGGTCTTTTCTATTTCTTGGGTGATGTCTCTTACTCACCCTTTGTTGAGTTTAGCCGATTTAACGTTCACCGGACGAGATATAATTATGATTATGGGCGGTGGATTCTTGTTGGTTAAAAGTGGTAAAGAACTTTGGTCATGGTTGAAGCATACACCATCGTCTTACTCAACTCGTGCCAAGGCTGGACTGGCTGTAGTACTCCTTCAGATCGTAGCGGTAGATGCCGTTTTTTCAATGGATTCAGTTATAACCGCTGTTGGTTTAACGTCTGAAATACCTGTTATGGTAGCTGCTATTTTGACTTCCGCTGTTTTTATGATTTTGACCGCGGAAAAAATAAACAATTTGGTTGTGCGTTATCCCGGGTTTAAGACACTGGCTTTATTGTTTTTGGTTCTCTTAGGCGGATTGTTGATGGCCGAAGGGTTAGCAATTCATATTAATAAAGGTTATGTATACTTTGCTATGGTGTTTGGTCTTGCGCTTGAATTATGTCATATACAAATAAAAAACAAACAAAAGAGAACGTTAATTATCCATCGCATTAAAGTACTTAAGTCTAAAGCGAATCAGATGACGTTATAATAATATAATTTTCTGCATTGACGAGGTTATCAAGTAGAAGTGGAATTGACTACGACTCATTCCACTTAACTGATTGAACTTATTTTTGGTGGGGTGTTCAATAGACTTAGGTTCTAATTTAGGCCGGTTTTTCTTTGTTTACTGGAGACAACCCATTATTTATTTAATATGGCAGTTGTCGGTGCAGTAACTTATAGGTAGTAATCAAAGTCTCTTTTTACCATAATTTGTGTTCGGTGTTCTTGGTATCCACTTGGTCTTCTAGCTTCTATACCCGATTTAGATAATAAGTGCGACATTCATGAAAAGGTGTAGAAGAGGCAGCCAACTGCTGAAAGTGGTATGCTCTTCTCGCCAAAGAAACAAGAAGTACTACCATGAGTTTCTGTCCTGTTAATGCTATGCTATTTGACGTGTGGACGCATATTGAACATTGCGCTCAAGCCTTAAGGCATAATAAAATGGTGTGCGGAATTATTTTCCCACGTTAGTTTCGTTTGCTTAAGTTATTGTCCTTTGGACTAGCGTTCAAACAGTTTTGGTTTTTCAGAGGAAGTTGTTTCCCATTTTCTTTACGTACATTAAATGTGTTTGCGGGCATAGATTAGTAGTTGCCATATGGCAGAACCATCCTAAGCTCGCTTATATAGTTGCTTAATTTACCTGCAGACGTTGTTGGGTCACTCAAGCTATTCTCTATGTTTTGGCCTCTTTAAAATAGAGAGTGCTCCCGAAAGTTAACTAGAGTTATTAAATTTCAACCACCTCATTTACGTTATTCTATCGCTGCTATGCGCTTGCGTTATATACTCACTCCACCAGCGCATGAGCACTTTCCTTTTTTCGAAAAAGTCAGATCTGTTATAACTTGCTCTTGTCGTATTTTTGTCCATGTGTGATAGGCAAGCCTCAATATGAAGCGTATCGTACCCTTGTTCATGTAACGCGGTAGAAGCTATGGACCTCAATCCATGTGCTACAAGTTCATCTTTGAACCCTAAACTACGCTTCAAAGCTGCATTGGCCGTATAGATACTTATATGACTGTTTGGGTCTCGTTCTCCCGGGAAGATGAACTCCTTATTTTCACTTTGAATTCTAATGTATTTAAGAATATCTATTGCTTGTTCGGTTAGAGGTACTTTGTGTTCACGCCTACGCTTCATTTCTTCAGCAGGTATAGTCCAGCAATTATTTTTAAGATCAATATCCTTCCAGCGCGCTCTGGCCGCCTCTTTTGGGCGAGCGATGGTATGTAACTGCCACAGTAGAAGTAGTTTGGTTTTATCTTGGATGTTTTCGTTCTGTGACAAGCGAGACAGAAATTCGCCTAAAAGCTCTGGGCGTATAGTGGGCATGTTTTCAACTTGGTGTTTCTCAAACGAATGGATCATTTTTGTTAGGGGATTAGCTGCTATGACGTCGCTTGCGACAGCGTATTCCATTATTTGATTTAGACTTTGGCAAATTCTTTTAATAGTTGATAGTTTACCGTCGGTTTCCAATGGTCTCAGTGTTTCAATAGCATAACGTCGACTGATCTCACTTATGGGAAGTGCGCCTAAATGGTCGAATACGTATTTCTCCAATGTTCTCCAGGTTCGTTCTGCATGAAAGGGGCTAACAGATTTACGTTTTCTTTCAAACCACATCGTTGCAACAGCAAGAAAGTTATCGTTGTGCTTACGCAGCTCTTCAATTCTCTTATCTTCTTTAAGGCGCTTAGGGTCTAAACCTTCCGCAATTTGTTTCCGATACTCTGCTGCTTCTAATTTGGCGGCTGCCAGTCGTAAAGAAGGATAGGTTCCCATCGAAATTTTGGTTACTTTTCGCGTTACAGGGTGACGATATTTAAACTGCCAGGCTTTCGTTCCAGTTCCTGCACTAGAGCGTTTAGGTCGAATACGGAGCTGTAAGCCCTCTTCAACAGTGTAGGTATATTCCTTGTCTTTGATAACGAGCGCTTTTATTGATGTATCTGTAATCCGTTTAGCCATAATCATAATCACATAGATGAGAAAATAGAGACCATTGTATAGCAAACTAGTCTGGTGGGGTACCGGGTGGGGTACCAAAATGTTGAATTGGAGTGGGATTTACTGGAATGTCCTGGGATGGTTTCTCTATTTAAATGATTGATTTTGTGTTGATTTTGGTATTTATTGGTTGTTCTTGGAATTTTAATTCAGTTGACCCGGAAACCATTGAATAGACATAGAGATAAACCTTGATAAATATATTTGCTGCACATTGTAAGGGTTCGCTAGGGCGTGTAAAGCGCTATGTTGTACTTGAGCATACGTGACAATGCCTTTCATCAGTAAATCTATCGCGTTTTCATTACTTCATATGAGAATTAACTTTTGCGTGTATAGCCCTAAGTTCAATTACTGTTTTATTGCAATATTGGCTACTCCAATCGGTGTTTACTTAGAATTGGTTCTTTTGACTATGTCACCAAATGGCAAGTATGACGTTAGATGAATGATTAACATCCGTTTTTGAATATTTCTTTCAGCTAATTTAGTGGCGCGATAACTGAAATTAAAACAAGACTAACGTTAAACGGAACCGGATATGAAACTGATAAAGACTCTCGCATTATCTTTGATTGTGTTGACTACCAACGCGTATGCAATCACAGATGCCAGTAAGATAGGTGCAAACTCAGGTGCTATGAATTACTGCTACGATAATTTTTCTGATGCTGGGCAGAGTTCAAAATACAAAATTCTTAAGATGAAAACCTATGAAAGGTATCGAGATCTACCTAGCGATGAACGTGCTCGCGCATTATTAATGAAAACCGCTGCTGAAGATGGTGAGTATTTAGGAGATCCTCTGGATAAGAATCGATGTAATAGCCTAAGAAAGATGCTTTATATTCAGTACAACTAAATGATATGGAGAAGCCCCTTATTCTAACTAAAGAATAAGGGGCTTTCTTGTTGCAGTAATGTTTATTAATGGCACCGAGCGTAATTTATCTAATCTAAATAAGGCCTTAACACATGGAAATGACCAGTAAAGGTATTCCGCTAGTCCGTACAGGTTGTGTTCACGATTTAGCCGAACTATTCAGTGATGAAGACATCAACGTCCATTCTTTGATAAGCCGTGTTAAAGCTCCAGTCGATATACAAAGATGTGAATTTCCATTTATACCTGAAACTGTGTTACTCAACATAATAGAGATGTTTGGACAACGCGTTTGTCTAGATACATTTGTAACTCGCGTCTGGTTGATATGTAAAAACGTCTACATACCTAGCGTAATTGCCCAATTGGATAAAGCTAGAGAGGGCACTGTAAAAGAAGCTCTGGAGGAGTTCTGTGAAATCATTCGATATTATTCAAGCGGCGTGACAATATCTTTAAAGCTATACAATGATTGCTATTGGTTAGTTCGTGAAAAAGAGGGGGCTACTGAAGGTTGGTTTAAGTACGCTGAAATATTCTCAGTCATTTTTATGGATGAGCTAATAACTGCATTAACAAAAAATAACAGTAAACAAAAATATATGACAATTGTCAGCCCAGATACGGAGTGCTTTTTTGAGTGCTCGAGATTAGCACATGTGCAGTTTTTCACCCTTCGTTCAGTTACGGGTATCCGCTTAAATGGCGACATGTTGAGCCAGAAAGTTTGCATTCAGAGAAAGTCAGAAAAAAGAGCAGTGCGAGAAGTTATCCCAAGTGACTTTCTGTGTTCATTCAAACATGCCATGCAACCTTACTTATCCCTAGGGAAGCTTCCAATATCAAAGGTTGCAAACATATTAGAAATGAGCCCTCGAACTATACAGAGGCGTTTATACGATGCTGGCGTAACTTACCGCGAAGTCCTAGAAGATATTCTCTTAAATGAGGCTCAGGAACGACTGGCGCGCTCTAAAGACTCAATAACCTCAATAGCAACACGTATCGGGTATGGTGAGTCAGCTAATTTCACACGCTTTTTTAAACGAAAAACAGGGTTAACTCCCTCACAGTTCCGCAGCTTACATCAATGCCTATAGATATTTGTTTGTGAACCACCTCTTCCGGTTGATTTAGCAACCTATCTTACTTAGATGGGTTGCCTTTGTTTTTCCGTTTATTTTAGTCATACGAGATGTATTAAATCTGATTAGCGTGGCGCCATATGACAATTCCTCAAAGCTCGGATCCAATAACATTATTGGGTAGACAATAAATAGAGGAATCATCATGTCACACCGTTTTAATGAATATCGCTTACCCCTTGAAAGCTCTCTGAAACATGCCGTTTCATACCTAGAATCTTTAGCTGATAGACCTGTCGAAAAAGCTACAACGTCACAAGCGTTACGTGAAGCTATCGGAGGAGAGTTACCATTACGACCAACAAACCCATCACAAGTGATTGATGACATGGTTAAGAATGTCGATGCTGGTTTAATGGCATCTGGTGGTGCTCGTTTCTTTGGGTATGCGATTGGTAGCTCTTTTCCTGCTTCATTAGCAGCAGATTGGCTAGTGAGTGCTTGGGATCAAAATGTACCTTATTACGTTTCTAGCCCCGCGATGTCAGTTGTTGAAGAAACAGCCGCAGAGTGGATGGTTGAACTGCTCGGTTTAAATCAAGGAACAGCAGTAGGTTTTACTTCCGGTGCTCAAGAAGCTATTTACACAGGTTTGATTACTGCTCGTAATACATTACTTGAACGCGCGGGTTGGGATGTGGTGACAAAGGGACTGTTTGGCGCGCCTCGTATCAACGTTGTTGTCAGTGATCAGATCCATTCAACAATAAAACGGGCGTTGTCCATGATCGGTATTGGCCTTGAAACGATAGTAAAAGTACCAACGGACGATAATTTACGTATTATTCCAGATAACCTCAAAGAGACTATTTCTGCGCTAGAAGGACCGACTCTTGTTTGCGCTCAAGCCGGTTGTATTGATTCAGGCGCTTTCGACCCATTTAGTGATTTAGCTGATGCTGTAGAGATGCACGGAAACGCGTGGCTACACGTAGATGGTGCAATTGGTTTGTGGGCAGCCGCGAGTGATAAGCAAAAGCATCTATTGGCTGGTATTGAACGAGCAGACTCTATCGATACGGATGGCCATAAATGGTTCAACATGCCATATGACAGTGGAATGATCATTGTAAAAGATGCGGCTGTGTTATCTAAAGCAATGGGCGGTAGCAACATGGGTGATTACCTTAATGATGCAATGGAAAAGCCAGATCGAAACGCGATTAACTTTGGCATCTCTGCATCAAGAAGAGCACGTGGCGTTCCTGTGTATGCAGCATTCAAATCATTAGGTAAAGAAGGGATTGTTGAGCATATTGATCGTTGTACTGAGTTAGCTCAACGTATGGCAAAAAAACTTTCAGCCGTTCAAGGTATTACGATTTTGAATGATGTTGTTTCTAATCGTTTTTCTGCGCAATTTGGTGAAGGTGATGATTCTTACCGAAATGAACTAACCGATCGAGTGGTTCACCGTCTTCAGGAAGAAGGAACATTATACCCCTCGACTTCAGGTTATAAGGGTTTAAAAACGATGCTGTTCTCGGTTCTGAGTTGCCACACTTCCACTAAAGACATCGACCTTTCTGCGGAAAAGATTGTTGAAGTATATCTGACGGAGAAAGAACTGATGGGCAATACCGAATCTTGATTCATCGTTTAGAGAACAAGCCCCAATTTAATATTGGGGCTTGTTCCAAAGGCTCATCTAATGGGGAGTTATAGAACCCTCGGTTTATAAGCTTTAGAAAGAATAATTATGGAGTTAATAATGAAATTAAAAGCTATGGTTTACCTGTTTTTTTCATTCGTATTGGTGGGTTGTTCTGGTTCATATATCGTTGATGAACACGTTATCTCGACTGATGGTGAACATCGATTATTTGAAATCGATAGGAGCTTCGAGTTCGTTGGATACTTTGATTACACTAAGGTTAATAGTAAAAATAACAGTGTGTTAAGTACCAATCATACTAAGGTTAAAGTGTTCTTAAGTAACGGTGGTGAGATTATACTTGCACAATTATCGAATTGTAGTAACTGTGATTTTAATTTAGACCATAAAAGCAGTAAAAAACTTAACCGTACTAGTAACAATAAAAAAGATGTGATGGTTAATCGACAAGATATTAGCGATTTATACAAGCTACACCCAACTTATATTTCTAGCTTAAATCGATTGTTACCGTTGAGTAATCAAATCGATAACATGACTAATCATTGCTTTGACTACTATGAACGTCCTCAGAGGAGAAGTAACGTTAAAGTCGGAATACTTGAATCTTGCGATGTTTCCACTTTAACAAAATCAATTAAGAAGATCGAAGTAATATGATATTTGAACGAAGCTGCTATTTATTCTCGAGATATGAATAAAATGCCGCTATATTTTTCAAATCTTGATCATTGAGCTTACTGAGTTGTGCTCGCATCATTTCCGCATAGTCGCCTTGTCTTTCCCGGTTTTGATACGCTTTATTGTATTAAAGAGATAGAGGCGATCTTGACCTGAAAGGTTTGGATAAATGCTATTTGTTGATGGGTTGATGGGTTGATGGGTTGATGGGTTGATGGGTTGATGGGTTGATGGGTTATGGCAAGAATACAGCTCGGAGATTTCATTTTACCTAGGTCAGGATTACCAAAATCAGCGGCATAAAGCTAGGTGAAAGGGTAAGTAAGATAGAAGCGAAGAACTGGTAAGCGACAGTTTTAGTCCAGTGAAAGCATAACAATAAAGCTTCCCCTTAGGAGAAGTTCAAGGATTATTTGTTCAAGATGAACACGTAATATGGTTTATGGTGCTATTTGTAATTTCTTAGGAAAGCGGCGAGTCAATCGGAGCGCCTAAACGTTTTGAAAGCAGATTTTCACTTACTCGAAGAGTGCAGCGAGTCTTAAGTTTTTGATGATGTGCAGTTGTTGGAGTTTAGAGCAGAAATTTTCCAAGCCGGAACTCGGACCAAATTTTGAAATAAAGTTGTACTGTAACCTATTTATTATTACATATCGAAAGGGGGAGTTTCGCCAACTTTCATCGTGTCTGTTGGTAACTCTAATTTACTCTTATATTTGTATTGTAGTTATGCTTTGAACTTTATGTCTGGCTGTATAATAGTCTCTAAACTATTGATAAAATATGCTTTTCTTATTGCTTCTTTGCGATTTGTAACATTGATTTTTTTATATATGTTGTATACGTGCGTCTTTACCGTACTTTCTGAAATAAATAGTTCGTTTGATATTTCTAAATTTGAATCTCCTCTAATCACTCGTTTGAATATTTGAACTTCTCTTTTCGTAAGGCTAGAAAGTATTACTTTCGACTTGAAAGTGTAATCGTGTCTATTAGATAAAATATGTGACATTAACTTTCTCGGTAACCACAAATCGTCGTCACACACTGTTTTTAAACAGCGGGTAAGGTGATCAATAGGAGCGTCCTGATAGATGATTCCTTTTATATTAAACAAGTTGAATAGTTGAACTACGGTAATACTCTGTCCGGTAATGTCCGCAGGAACGTCATAGACTACCCATTTATTTGACTCTATTTTTGATAAGATGATGTTGATATCTTCGATATTTGCCAAGAGTAAGTAGCTGATAAGGACAACATCGAAAGTTTTATGATTACGTGAGCGCCCAATGCTTCTAATACACTCTCTGCTAAAAGAAAAATCACCGTATTTTTCTATTTCGCGTTGAATAAATTGGTTGTTAATACCGTTGTCACCAATTAGGAGCATGTGCTTTAAATTATTTTTATGCATAACTAATTCCTAGCCTGACAAACCATGTTTTGGTTCTATGACGTCGTGTTTTATAAAATTAAGCTCTGCGGCTTAATTTTTACATAATTGCATAATTACGGCTGCTGTGAAAGTTGTGGTTCAATAGAAATTTGTAATGTGTCGTCATATTGCCCTCCTGGTTTGTTCTCTGTTTCACCAATGACAAAATTCAAAGGAATAGGTTGACCGATCGTAGCGGAAATACGTTGAATTCTTGCTTCCAACTGTTCGAGGCTTATTTTGTCGCTATCGAGGGAAAGTTGGTATGGAATGTCCCATTTGATCTCATTAGATTCATGACGAAGCATTCCTTGATGGGATGATTCAAAGACGATGGTATAAGCTGTATTGCTTTGAACCCATAGGTTAGGCGCAGAACGAATAACCTTGTTTGAATATAATGTCCCTAGATCAAGGTCATAATGTTGTTGGGTTAATCCATAAAAATGAATTTTCGCAGCAGGCGGAACGTCAACAGATATCGGGATTGAGCTAGGGCTAATTTCTATTTGTTTACTATTTGAGTTATAAGAAGGTGAGACTTCTAAAAGCCCCTGATAGGTCCCTGACGCTAACCATTGCTTGCTCGGGAATCGCATTTGTATCGTTGCCGAAGGTTGACTGTCGGTTAATGACAAGTGCCATTGATTAGCCACTGGCATGCCAATCTGCCCTGACCACTCAAAGTTGAGTTTGTCTTGGCTAGTCCCTTTTAACGATCGACTCGTATCGTTAAGCTCCAGAATTAAGCTCAATTTACAGGGTTCGCCAATTATGTTCGCATCTATTCGGTAAGTGTTTATTGTTGCGAACGTTCCTGCGTTGAAAACATCATATTGTGATTTAGATGAGACGGGTTGAATTGTCAACGCACTAGCTTCACACGCGAATGCATAAGGCAGGTGGTTTGTGGCGATGAGGAACAAGGCTCCCCAGAGCATTTGTTTATTCAACATACACATCTCCTAGTCTTATCAAATTGTCGCTGCGCTCACTGAGGGAAATGATGACTGATTCTTGTTCTTTAGTGTCTAGTACCAATTGATAACTCCCCGGCTTTAATCCAGAGATTGCAAATATTCCGTTACGATTGGTAAAGAAGTCAATCGGCAACTGTTTTGCCTCACCAAGGTAATGCGCTACACCAGCGACAAGTGAAATAGGGTTGTTACTTTGACGATCGAATAACTTACCAATCACAGTTAATACAGCATCAGATCCGATCTGTAGTTGGAACCCTCGTTTATAACCAGGCTTAATCCAAAAAGCACCATCACCTAAGTCATATCCTGGTGGTAAGTCATCAACCTCGTAACCGACTACTTGGCTGTTATAAGCAACAAGATCAGGAACCATGGCACTAGCATCGCCTTTAAGATAAACGCGTGCGTACTCACCATCTTTTGTGGGGTCGATAGCTACATCATTTTCTTTCAAGCTTTTGTGCTTGCTGACAATTGCAAATGCTTCGCGCACCGGTCTGCCGAGCGTCGCAGAGGAACCTGCAAAGGCAAGCGCACTACTAATAGTCACGTCAGTACTGTGGTTTCGTGTTTCGCCACTAATGTCTTCGAGCCGCGAAGCGTGGGTCGCATTTAATTCATAACGGTTTGCCGTGTAGTTAACCCCGGCATCTATATCGGCATCTGTTTCTTCGTTAGTAATGACACTCGCAAACGCCGATATCCCCCCTGTGTTACCAATATTATTCTGATAGCTGTAATCTAAGGCGGCTTCATCGAGCTCTGTGGTGTAACGGCCGACAACACGAGTTTGTCGACTAAGAGGCCAACTTATGGTGACCGTAGTGCTGATATCATCGTCTTCGGCTGCGTTATAGCGATAGTTAACGCGGGCACTCCAGGTGGCGGGAGTATCAAACAGTCTGTCCGATAAACTCGGGCTAATTAGCCAATAATCGTTTTCCTTGTCTATTCCTGAGCGGTAATTGAGAGTCATGGCAGCGCGTAAAGACTGACCAAGGTAAATGGAGCTGAATGCAGAGACATAATGAGTAGTTAAGTTGATATCGATATCGGAAGCATCAAACCCTGAGACTCCGGTAAAATTGTTGGCCAGATATTCATAACTGAAACTCAGTTGTGGAGACAGAGTGTTCGTATTGGAAAACTCTGCATCGAACGCAAATTTGTAAGCGTAGCCAGTTCCGAATGTAGGGTGTTCGCTACGCGAAGCATTGATCTCAGTGACGCCCCATGTAGAAGCGAATAACGCGGTGGTACCATACTGGTAAAGATCTTCACGAGTTTGAAAGTTCGTACCCAACGTCAACCAAGGGGTAATCCCCACATCTATATAACCATGTAAAATACGCTCATCTGTTAGGTATTCTAGTTGTCCATTTTCTAATTCAGAGGGCGCTCCATACATGATGCTATATTCAAACTCACCGCTGTTGAGCAAATCGTTACCGGTTGCAATTGAAAACTCTATACGTTCTTCATTTCCTGAACGATCGGTGATGACTAGCACAATATCATTACTACCTTGTGCAAGCGGGATATCACTAAGGTTATAGCTACCAGCGCCTAGAGTTAGTCTTTGGACTGCGATCCCGTCAATATAGACATCGACATTTGAAGCTCTTTGAAGCGTGAATGATTGATTGGCTCGTGGTCGTGCATTTCTGGTCGGAATGAGCGTAAAATCTCGAGTTAAGCCAATACCAAGTATGTCTGTACTGTCCTGAAAAGATTGACCACTGTTGTACATATCGCCTAGGACAAGCCGTGTTCCTTGTTCGGCAAAGTCAATATTAAGACGAGATCCTTCTCTTACGTATAGTGAGTCTTGTGATGAGCTGTTTTCTAGATAGGATTCATACTCAAAGTTTAGAAAACCAATGTTAAGTGCTGAGTCGAATTGGCTGCGATAGAGATCCTGTCTTGATGAGTTTTGGTCGACATATTGGGTTTCATTTACCGAAAGGGCAAAGTTAACGTATCCACTTAACAAACTTGGTTCAACATAGTTATAAAAATCATCTGCGCCGTTCATAGACAGTTGTTGGGTTAAGCTAAATTCAGGCGGTACCGTCACGATGCATTCTAATGAAGAGAAATCGAAACTCAGATCTAATCCTACACTCTCAAAATGGTGCTGAGACAGCATCTTGTCGTTTGTCGTGCCATTGAGCCTCCCAATACCTTCTTGAGTTACGACGGATGAAAGGAGAGAGAGCGTACTTTCCTTCGGTAACAAAATTTCGTTGTTTGCGGTAATGATAATGTCCGCTTCGCCTAGTATGGTGTCACTTATCCTTAGCAAAGAGGTAAGTTGAATATCTCGTCCTGTCGGGTTCAAGATCATTTCCTGTCCCCAAGCGGCAGGGCTTAAGGCGGTGCAATAAAAAAGTACTAATCCCATGGCATGTAAAACTTGCCACATCTTGTGATGGGTTTCAGTTTTCATGTCCATGGTAAGTACCTACTGGTAAGTAATTCAAAGAAGAAGGCAAAGTAATAATGGAGCGTGGTGGAATAAATTGCTCACCTAACGCCTCATGTACTTTTGGGCTCTGAGATTCGAGCCCAGGGAAATGAAGTAACGATGTATAGGTAAATCGCGAACCTGAATTAGTGAGTGTTAGTTTGCCTTGTTCATCTATGTGTAATTTCACGTCAGGCTCTAATGAGGATGAGTGAATGTGCAGCAACGCATTGTAGTGAACT
Source organism: Vibrio gigantis (assembly GCF_024347515.1). Lineage (NCBI taxonomy): Bacteria > Pseudomonadati > Pseudomonadota > Gammaproteobacteria > Vibrionales > Vibrionaceae > Vibrio > Vibrio gigantis. The sequence continues at coordinate 420,533 of NZ_AP025493.1, read as the reverse complement.
TGCAAATTGATACCGGTGGTTAACCCTATGGGTTTATCTATTCTCGTGTTGTTCTGGCCAATATTCACGGTACTGAAGCGAACGAAGTAACTCTGAGAGGTTTCGAGTGATCTATTTCCCAACCATTGTATGCGAAATACTTGACGTTCTCCGGGTGCTAACATTGCGGCTGGTGGAAATACAAACATCTCTTCACTGGCTAGAGCTGATGTCTCGAATGTGCCGTCAGATAAGAAATTTAAACGACGAACGTTAGCTTCAAGTGGAAGATCCTGTGTCGAGTTGTTAGTCACAACCAGTTGAGATGTTGCCCGGTGGTCTGTGTTGAGCTCGATGACGGTTGGAAACAGTGTAATGCCAAACGTTTGTACACACAGAACGCAATAAATGAGCCCACCCAAGAAATAACGTCTCATGGCTATTGATCCTGCTCTATTTCGATAGATAGAGTGTTCACGTTATAATTTTTAAGAGGCAGCATTTCGAAAAAGCGAGTGGAGTAGGGAAGGACTAAAGTTCCCGGAATACGCTTAGCGATTTCTACGCCTTTTAAATAGGTTGAATTTTTACCATCAGATACCTTCCATGTTGTATTTGTTAATCGACCATAACTATTGCCACTGTTAAGTACTTCAAGAACCCATTTGTTCGTTTTGTCATTTTGTTCGATACTTTTTATTTCAAGCTGAGAGACTGTGTTCTGAGGCCGGACGTTGATAAGCGTATTAAACTGAAGCAAAAGACTTACTTGTCCTTGATTACCGCTTGCTCTTTGAACTTTTACTTGCTTAATAGCAATGCGATACGCTTTAGATTCTGTGATGGAAGGATCGCCTAAATACCGCACCATAATGGATTGCGACCGTCCAGGTTCAATAATTGCGGTCACCGGAATTACTAATAGCTCGTCATCTGCAGGAGTGGTGGTCTCTTTTCCATATTTGTCCATTGTCATATATACCGGAGACAACTCAACCGTGAGTGGCTCTTGAGATGAATTCTCAACCCTCATGGTCATTTGAGCTCTTTTGCCAAGCGGCGTCATTTCCATAGACATCGGTTCTACTTTGAACGCATGAGCGGACAAGCAAGTGAACGACAATAAAAACAGAATGGTCAATTTACGTATGATCCACTGATTCATAGCAATAAGCTCCAAATTAAACTTATGTCGTTGAGATTGAGATAAAGTCGGAGGCCAAATAATAGCCCCCGACTTATTAGCTTCTAATTCGAGGTGATATTTACAGTCAATGTATCTGAGTAGCCACCTGCCCATGGCGAGGTTTCTGTCGTTACAATATCAATGGATGCGGCAACACCTGTCGCTAATGCTCCAGAACCGCCATAAGAATTACTGACTGAAACGTCATTTAGACCTGGGCCCCCAGGTGCATTAAGCGTGAAAGGAGCTAAGCCTGAAGGGTTGAATGTTGCATCATATGTAAGAGCGTAGTCTTCGCTATCGTCTGACTCTAGACCACCTTCAGCACTTGTCAGTGTCACCGTTGCACCATCGACGTCATTACACTTCATGTTAAGACCACTAACAGAAAGGTTTTGAATTTGAGATACGTTACCAAAGTCCATCAGTTGCGTTGAAAGACCAGTAACTTCACATACAGGTGAAACAAAACCAACTAACTGGACATCACCAGGAGCGGCTTGGACTTGAGCACCAAAAATAGCAGTGACTGTTGCTGCGTAGAGTGTTAGCTTTTTCATTAGAAATTCCTTTATCTTAAATGATTGGCTCGAATACTGCTGAGCGTATGTTGTTCTGCAGATACATTGCAGAGTTTTTACTTTGTGACGCTATGAATCGAAGGGTAAACTTCTATCTCAATAACGTCTTGATAATAACCTGCGAAACGCAAGCGATTTTCGAGTGCTACCTTTAGGCTCCCATGTTGAGAGAAAGGAATAACACCAGAACTGTTGATCATTACCGGTGAAGTAAGTTGGCTGCTGTGCCTACTTTCATAAAGACGAATTTCGTCTATTTGTAATGACAAATTGTAACTCTCAATAATATCAACCCCTTGATGTTGATATTTTAATCCGCCATGTTTTGAGTTGATCGTTATACCCAATGGACGGTTACAATAAAGATTAAAAGGCAACGATTGCACATCACGGTGTTCCGTAAAATTCATAACGTTGCCAGAAAAGAAATTTATTTCGCATCGATCTTTGATCTGACCACTAATTCCCAGTGTCAAACTGTTAGCACTGACATAGAATGAAAGTGACAGAGTGAAAATTAACGTGGAGACGATGAGGTTATGAAGAATCATAAATACTCTAATCATAAATTCACCTCTCAACGATTGAATGTAACTTGTTGCTTAACTTTGAAAACTATATGTGCTTTAAAAAATTGCGAAGTAGTAAAAAAAGTTTATTATTTAAGAGAAGTATGAGTTTTGGTATGATTTTAAGCTGAAGGTTAGAGACTAAAAAATAGATAATAATATTACATTCAATTAGATAGATTAATTTTTATCAAGAGTTAGATTGGCGACGGTTTTTTATTTAATTGATAAAGATAGGATTATGGTCTACTGATGGTGATTTGTATTGGATTTTCGATGGGTCATTGTTCATGTCATCATAAAATTGATAAGAATATTAATTTAATTTGTAAGCTGAACGTGGCGATTCTAAGTTGTAATAACGGATAGTGACCATCTAAACTAGATGAAATTTATCTATTAAAATTAATATTTTACACAAACATATTTAAGATTGATGTCTTCTATTTTTTAATTACCGTATGTGTGGTTATTAAAAACTTGAAACTGTTTTAATAAATTATTTATCTTTAGCGGGCATACGATATTTTATGTCACTAATGTAACTCGATTTTAAGCGATAATAGATTGCTTTAATGTGGGGATAATTCTTAGAAGGTATTCTCATAGGCCAAAACGAGATCGTGTTCTGTTTCAGCCAATCAAGTGTACTTATTAGAAAACTAGCAGGTGTCGAAAGCTATTTTGACTGTGGATTTGTTGAAAAAATAGAGCTTCCCAATGGAAGCTCTAGTCTTAATTGCGATAGAGGTTAATCTCGTTAAGAGTTAAAGCACACTTGCCAAATTTGTTAGGAAAGTTGCGATGTCTTCTGAGCTGATATCTCTATGAGTAACAAAACGAACAGGATTCTCTGGTGACATCGTAATGCCTTGTTCAGCAAGTTCACGAGCTATACTCAGACTCATCTCGTTTTGTAAATGTCGTAAGGGTTTGCACAAACTTCGCCCAGAATAACGGTAGGTTGGTCAGATCAAAGGTGGTACCAGAGTCTAACTGTGTTTGGTAACCGAACTCGAATACCAACGTACCGTCCGGTGAGTCATTACGGGAAGTACCCAGTACAAGCGGTGAGCTCGATCTTCGCCGAAATTAATGTTTACGAGACCTAGGGGGAACACAAGGATATGACTATCACCGCGGTTTGAATCAGAATAAGCTCAGAGGGTACCAAACAGTACCTCGCCACTGAATTCCGACCCATTCAACAGAGTATGTACAGTGTTCCGTTGCGAAAGAAGCATAGTTATGAACGATGAAATCTACATAAGATTTTATAATTTCATACATAACATTGACCAAACTCGAGCTTCAGGTGGACTATTTTGTTCCACGTCAATTTCCCTAACTTAAATTCGTAGTCCTTAGCGGAAAAGATTGTGAGAATTTTCCTACTTATTCATATTAAGTTTTAAATAACAGTAACTTATTTTCACATGCTGGTTGTGCCTAATTTGACAAATTAGATGTCAAGTTTAGGATGTCCGACCTGTTTTTTAGGAAAGTTACATGTTGAATTATAGAAGTACCATCGCCTTTATTGCCATTACTTTGGTCTGTTTTGTCATTCCAGAAACTACTTTCGCATCTGATAAAAGGGACGACAAAATCGTTGTGGGTGTGCTCTCAGATAACCGTCATGATGAGTATGGTAACTTTGAGGCTATTTATGGTATCAGCTTAGATTACCTATCAAATATAAGTCACTTTTTAAATCTAAAATTAGAAATTAAGCATTACCAAAATATCCCTGAACTGCTTGGTGATGTTGAAGCAAATAAAATTGATGGGGCATTAGGTTTTAGCAAAACAGCAGAGCGAGAAAAGAAGTTTTCATTTTCGGCTCCCATTTTTTCTACCACTTTGGCTGTTTGGTACCGAGATGCGTATCTGAAAAACAAAAACCAACAGCAACTGACTTGGGCGTGCGTTAATAAAAGCGTATATTGCCAGCTTGTCGAGAAGCGCGGTGCGCAGCAAATTTATCAAGCTAAGTCACGAGATGACGCATTCGAAGCAGTTCTCCAAGGTAAAGCCGATGCGCTGGTTACTACCTACGTTTCAATTAACGAATATCTCGATCATAAAGATGTGATGAGAGGTGCTGTTGATGTTCCTTCATGGTTACCTGAAGAGAAGATTCGTTTTATTTCCAGTAAAGATAACTTAGAACTAATTAAAGACATCGATTCAATCCTTTTGTGGGAAGTGGAAGGGCGTGGCATACGCTCGGTCGCCTCCAAGAACCCTTACCACGTCAGCGACAAGCTTATCTCGCAATATAAAGCTCACCAAAACGGCAAAGATGTCATCACATACAGCTCAAATGGTGAGGCGTATCCGTTTCTTTTCGAGAACGAAAAACGACAGCTCGATGGTATGCTGGTGGAGTATTTAGCGTTAATTTCTGCAAGAACAGGGTTGGGCTTTAATTATGTCGTCCCTGAGTTGAACCTAGAATCCAGTTACACCTCTTACAACGCTGATATTGTTCCTGTGTTGTATCGCGATAGGACCAAAACTAAGGCTGCCCAGTGGTTAATCACCAAACCATTTATGAACGCGAGCTTTACCAAAGTCACCCATAATAAAGTCAGCACTCCGCCTAAAACAGATAAGCAAGGCATTCTTTTAAGTGTCAGCAAGCAAGGCATTATTAATGTAGGTGAGCGTGAAGACAGAAACATCGCACGCTATCGCGATATGAAAGAGATTCTGGATGACTTAAGAAGTGGTGAGATCTCGGCTGCCTATGTGCCGAACGATATTACGTACTCGATGATTCTGAATGATTCGTCTGAAGGACTTACTTTTAATAAAGACGAGGGCATCACGTATTCAATAGCATTCGCAGTTTCCAAGAAAAATGTCGAGCTCAAGAATGTACTGAACAGCATCATTGATACGGTGAGCGTTGAAGAGATAGAAAAGCTTCGCCGTAACTATCGTAAATTCGATCTGGTCTATGGTTACGACAGCAGTAACGTGAATAAATTTGCGGCTTTGGCATCGGTCGTTTTTGTGACTCTGTCATACCTTGGTTACCTGCTCTTGGTGAATCTGCGCTACAAAGTCAAACTTGCGGAGTTGAATGCAGGTAATGAAGAGAAAGAGAAAATTTGGCTCTCTGAAATCATTCAAGAGATCAACAATATCGTTTTTATTCATAATGATAGGAACGAGATATTACTGAGTAACTGTCCTAAGTTCCAATCGAACGAATGTCAGATATGTACCATGAAGTCTCAAGCAAGCGGAGCTTCATTGGTCGGAAATCAGATTGAGATCAAGACGATTCTTGATGGTGATAACCTCAACGATACTCACTTGGCCGAAGACTGCCGTCTAGATATCTCTCATGTTCACAGAGAGAGTAAAACGATCTCATCATCGAACAGTGATAAGCGCTTTATCCTGACGTCTCTACTTGATGTATCTGCGCAAAAGAAGCGTGAGAACGCGTTAATCAAGGCTGAGAAAGAGGCGAAACTTGCAGTTGAAGCAAGAGAGAACCTGCTCACTACCATGAGCCATGAACTTCGCACGCCCTTATCTGCTGTGCATGGGTTGCTTGACATCATTAAGATCAATGCGGTTAACGATAAAGATAGTCATTTAGTCGACCAAGCTATTCGTTCTCTCGATCACCTAAATAAGCTGGTGGATGGTGTACTTGATTTGTCGAAGATCGAATCGGGTGTGCTGTCTGTCAAAGCTGAAAAGGTCGAACTATTACCGCTTCTTTGCGATGTATTTAGAACCTTTGAACCGATTTCTAAAAGCAACAATCTTAATTACCGTGTTGAGATTCATCCCTTTGCTTATCGATGGGTGATGGTTGATGGCATTCGTGTGTCTCAAATACTCACGAACCTGTTGTCGAATGCCGTGAAGTTCACCTCAGAAGGCGAGATCAGTGTTGTCGTTTCGGCTGTCGATAATCAGTTAATTGTCGAGATAACCGATACCGGTATTGGTATGACTCCAACACAACAACAGCAAGTGTTGAAACCTTTCGTGCAAGCTGATGACAGTATAACAAGACACTATGGTGGAACAGGGCTAGGGCTCAGCATTGTTGATCAACTCCTGCAATGCATGGGTGGTGAACTGCATATTGAGTCTGAGTTGAATCATGGTACGACAATTAATGTTTCTATCCCGTTTGTACGACGTGACGATGATGAGGGCTACTCAATCAGGAGCCTAACGTATGCGCGAGACCTCCCTGACAACTTAAAAGGTTGGTGCAATGAGTGGAAGCTAACAGAAGCTGAAAATACACCGGATCTTAATATCACACAGAATTCGCAATCCAACCTTGTCGGCCTGACAGTTCGCAGAGACCTGAATGACCAAATTACGATTGAACTAGAACAGTTGAAATACCCGGACAGCTTGTTGAATTTGATCGTGAGGCCAGATGAGCACACCGTTAACTTACTGACTCCAGACGCAGTGAGTGATTGGCAATATGGCGATGTTCTTATCGCTGAAGATAACCCAATTAACCAGAGTGTGATGACATTACAAATGAATGAACTCGGCATCAAACCTGTATTTGTTGATACCGGACTTCAAGCATGGGATTACATCAATCACAACTCGATTAAGGTACTGCTTACAGATTTCCACATGCCCGAAATGGATGGTTATGAGTTGGCAAACAAGATCAAAAGCAGTGAACAATTTAAAGATATTGTCGTGATTGGTATCACTGCGGAAGACTCACGAGTAGCGCGTGAGAAAACCAAAGACATAGCGATCGATGACATTCTTTACAAGCCATACAGTGTGTCCAAGTTGTTGGATATTTTGGAGATGCATGCAATGCCTGCTGGCCGTGCTCCCAGTTGGTTAGAACGATTTAAAACAAATGACGCGATCGCGGTTGCCAATGTGTTTATCGATACCATGAGTGAGGATGTCGCGAATTTCGATTTCAATTCACCAACCATCAATCGAACAATTCATCGTGTAAAAGGAGCGTTAAACGCCGTCGGTGCAACGGAAATATCAAAATCGTGCGAAGACGTTGAGTGTTGTGAGCCAAAAGCTAACAAAGAAAAATTAAGGAAGTTGGTCGGGGCCATTGAGTCAGAAATTGAATTTACAAAAGCGTGGTTAAAAGCCAATGAACATTAATCTTAAAATCATGATTGTTGACGATCATCCGATCCACCTGATCTTGTTAAAACAGCTATTAACCAAGTTAGGCTGTGAGGTTACCGTTTTCGATAACGCGTTAGAGGCTTGTGAAAGCGTTACTTCTACAAGTTACGACATCATCTTTTGTGATATTCAAATGCCAGTCCATGACGGAATTGACATGATGTTTATGTTGGACGAAGCGAATTACCAAGGCAATGTTGTGCTGATTAGTTCTGTGGAACTGACGGTGATTTCAGCTATCCGTGCCATGTGTGAAGACTTTCCATTTGATGTGTTGGACATCATTGAAAAGCCTTATAGCCAAAAGTCGATTGAAGATGTACTAGCGATGAGGCTCAAGTCAGTCAACAAAGCTTTTCCTGTGAGAAAGAAGATTGAGGTAACCGACGAAGAGTTTCTGGTGGCATTAGCAACCGGGCAAATACAGAACTACTACCAGCCCAAAGTGGATTTTATCACGGAACATTTGTCTGGCTATGAAGCGCTCGCTCGATGGGTACACCCTGAATACGGCGTGCTAACCCCAGATGTGTTCTTGCCTATTGTGACTCGATGTAAGTTGTCAGCAGAGCTGTTTGATACCGTTTTAAACAATGCACTAGATGACATTAAAATTCGAAATCTGGACAAGAAAATCGCCATTAATGTCGATCAGTTCAACTTAGAAGACAGCGACTTTGCCCAAACTTTTATTACTCGATGCCTAGAGCGAGAGGTGAACCCTTCGGCATTCATTATTGAGATTACAGAGCGTGACACTTACCGTAACAGCGTCTCTTTGTACAAGAACCTTACTAAGCTGAGGGTGAATGATGTCACTGTCTCGATTGATGATTTTGGAACGGGTAATTCGACGTTGGAAAAGTTGGCTCAACTGCCGTTCAACGAAATGAAAATTGACCGTTCGTTTGTCTTTGAAATTAAAGATGACCAAAAGAAAAAGAATATCGTTTTATCAATTTGTGGCTTAGCAAAAAATCTTGGCATTAAGCTTGTCGCTGAAGGGGTGGAAGACCACGAAACTTGGTCTTTGTTGAAGGACTACGGTGTAGAAGTGTGTCAGGGATATTTTGTCTCTAAACCGTTGCCATTAGAACTGGTCACAAAAATAGATATAGATATCAAATGAACTGTTTAATTTTCGATGATCACCCTCTGGTTTGTGTTGCGGTTAAATCACTTGTTGAATCTTCACCTCATATCTCTCAAGTCAGCGTGGCTTCAGAGTTAAAAACTGCCAACGAGCTTGTTCGTACATCGGACATCGACTTACTGATCTTGGATGTAAATTTGAATGATTGCGATGGCTTCGACTTTTATCGTCGTATTAGAGCACATGGGTTCAAAGGGCGAGTAGTGTTCTATTCTGCCGAAACCAGTGCTTACTTCAGCGAAATGGCGTTCAAAGTGGGGGCACATGGTTATGTGTGTAAATCAGAGCATTATAACGTACTCAAAGACGCGATTGTAGCCACTACAAAAGGTTACTCGTTTTTCAAAGAGATTAATGACCCACAAAAGGCAAAACGAACACTTAAGCTTTCCGCTCGTGAAGCGACGGTAGCTAAATTATTGCTTAAGGGAATGACAAATAAAGATGCCGCCGAGTTTCTCTCTATCAGTGAGAAAACAATCAGTACTTACAAAAGAAGGATACTTACCAAGTACAGCGTTGACAGTATTGTCGAGTTGTCGAGAGTGATTGAATTATGACGACTAAACGAATTATCAAGTTAATGCCAAAATTTAAAATGGCGACGATTTCACTGACATTTTCTTCAATGTCGTTTCTCTTGTTTATCATCAGTTTTGGCACGGTAGCAATCAACAATGACATCAAAGAGTTTGATTTAAGCACGTTGCAGTTAGATAGACATAAAGACAACTTAGTTCTGTTGGGTTTGTTTACGGAATCTCAGATTAATCAGACGTCAGATTCGGGTCGTCATGACTTCGACAGCGTTGATGAGATTAACTTTGTTGATAGCATTTATCCTCTTGGTGATCCTGAATTGAATAAGGCCGAAATCGCTGTTAGGCATTTAATGCATCAAATTTCGTTGTATAAAAACCTCGGTGGGATCGACGATAATTTCGTCTATTTTTATCGTTCTTACTCGGGTTCAAAATACATATTCCCAAATAAATTTGAAAACTTCACGCCGTCAGAAGCGCGTCTTTCACGAGATATTTGCCTTGGGAGTGAGGTGTGTTCGATCACCGAGAAAGAATACCAGTTGACGGATAGGGTGATCATATCGCCGCCTCATATTGGGCTTATAAGCCAAAAGGAAATTATTTCGATTGTAACCCCAGTTTATGACGAGGGGGTCATCATTGGTGACTACGTGTTGAACGTGAATATAGAGCTGTATATAAGTGGTGGCTTAGATGTGGGTTACGAGACGATAAACAACATCAATAACGTGGTTGTTACATACCCAGGATACCCATATTCGTATTTGAACTATAGTAAAACCGTGGTTGCAGACAATAAAACCACTTACACGTATCGCTACCCATATTTCAAGTTGGTTATTGATTACTTTTGGGTATTTGTTGTTTTGTTGCTCACTAGCCTTAATTATCTTTTTTATGTCAATAAGGCCAGGATCGCCAAAGACGAATTGGTTGATGCGAAACACTCGGCGTTAAAAGACGAGCTTACAGGGTTATACAACCGTCGAATTTACAACGAGACATCATTCAATCAAGCGGTGCAAGGAAAAGCGTGTTCGGTTATCGCCATCGATGGCGACCGAATTAAAAAGATCAACGATAACCTAGGGCACAGTTGGGGAGATGAAGTGATTCAACACATCGCTCATTCAATGAAAGACGTTTTTCGCCGTGATGACTTCTTGATAAGAGTTGGTGGCGATGAGTTCATCGTTATTATGCCGAATTGCAGTTTTGAAAACGCAAACAAAGCTTCTGAGATTCTAAAAAGGCAAGTGACAGAATCTAAAGTTGCTTTATTGGGATTTGATGTGTCGGTGAGTGTCGGGGTTGCATTTAAAGATGAGAGTGAGTCACTGGAGAGTGTACTTCACAAAGCCGATGAAAAACTTTATGAGCAAAAAGCACAGCGCTAATTGGGTGCTTACTTCACCTAACTTATCGATTTGATGCTTTGTTATGTTAGATGAACGTCATATCTAGCGGCTGGTGGAAAGGATAGCGTCAGCAATGCCTCGCTCCCTTGTATTGACTAAACTTAGATACTAACGTGTACATGTTAGCTAAGTTTATGAATTTACGATGAAGGGTTATTGATGTGAATAAAGATTTAGATCTAAATCTTCTACGTATCTTGGTGTTGTTGGATAAACACCAACAACTTAAGCCAGTGGCTAAGATTCTTGGCAAGAGCGAGGCTTCTATCAGTAAGTATTTGGCTCGCTTAAGAGAACAGCTTGGTGATGAGTTGTTTATTCGACATGCACACCATTTTGAAAGTACAGATTTTCTGAGGAAACAGCTTCCTGTCATTCAAGCTGGATTAGACAGCCTTGAATCTTGTATGGGAACGAGTGCTTTTGACCCACTAACTTATGACAAACCCATCACTATCTCGATGCCCCAAGTTGCACAATATTTTCTGGGTGAACTGATATTGAATGACCTGTTTGAACTTTTTCCGAACGCGCCTATTAGTATCGTGAGCCCCAGTGATCGGCCGATAGAAAGCATCTTAGATGGTAATGTGGACGTGTATATGCACAATTTTAATGAAGATTGTCCGAAGAGTATCTATCAGCTACCTGTTGGTTCACTGCCAGTCGGCATCGTGCTTCCTGATGACATGGAAGCAGACTCGTTAGAAACAGCATTGTCTTTGCCTTTTATTTTCTTAGAACTCAAAGGTTGGAAGGGCTCCAAGCAAGTGGTGCGAATGATTTTAGAGAAGAAAGGATTTGAAATTGAATCTAAGGTCACCGTTGGAGATGTAGGGCTGTTGCTTGGACTGTTAAAACGTCGAAGATGTGCCACCATAATGATGAATTTTGGTCGTTCGATTGAAGGTTTTAAATCGATTGAAATACCAGAATCTTACTATGCGACAGGTCGCCCCAAAATCGCGGCTTACATCAAGCAAACTCACCGTAATAACGCGCTACATCGATTGCTCATTGATGTTATGGAGAAGTACTTAAATTAGGATAACTAGATAACTAGATAACTAGATAACTAGATAGATAGATAGATAGATCATAGCGCTGCAACTGATGAACGGTCAGTCATTTCAGCCAAGTTAAGTTAAAGCGAGCTAAGAGGCTAGAGTGTATAGTTCAGTTGAACCAGTTCGACGATTGAATTGGCTCTGTACTTGCTTAGGATACGTGTTTTATAGGTGCTGATAGTTTTGGCACTTAGAGACAGTTTTTCTGAAATAAGTTTGTTCGAGTGTCCTTGAATTAGATACTGATACACGATCGCTTCTTTGTTAGAGAGCTTTGTGTTCTTGCCATTGCTCTTTTGGTCTGATTTGAACAACGAATAACCTTTCATAATGCTAGATAGGGCGAAGTGAATGGATTCATGGCTTTCGCTCTTACTCAGGAACCCGTTGGCACCTAATGACTGAGCTGCCTCTGACAAGCTTGAGCTATCTAATGAAGAAACAAACAGCAACTTGCCTTCATAACCGTGTGCTTTGATTATTTTAGCGAGGTTCATACCATCGTTGTTTGCTAAGGTCACATCAAGAACAATCAAGTCAATGTTCTGATTTTTTACTAGCTTCAAAATCTTATCGGTATCGGTGGTTTTATGCAGATCTTCAACCTTTAACGAGTCCATCACCAACTCGGTAAGGGCTTCACGATAAAGCGGTTGTTCATCTATGATTAGAACGTTCAGATTTTTCATAAGTCACCTAAAATATTGCTGTGTGACATCCTGTCTCTTTGAGTTTTGAGATTGTGATAAGCAATAATTCTATGTAAAAACAAAGTAGTTAGGGTGAAAATGACATTTTAATATTTTGAAAATCAGGTTGTTTAAGAGCGTTTACTTTATTGCTCTCCTAAAACTAGTGTCATTAATAGGTGGCTCTACCACGGGCTTTATACAAGATTTGATTGTACTTTATACTGTCTAGCTCTTCTTTTGTGTGTAAGTTAACCAATACGTCATTGCATTTGTTTATTTTGATACGAATATCATGCTTGCCTTCATAGGGCGTGCTGAGCAGAGCTGAAAGCTTGATTATTGCTAAACAGGTCTTTTTTGAGTGTGGCAAAAGGTCGTGAATGTCTAAATAATAATCAAGGTGCTTGTCTTTCGTTAAACGATCTGACGATTTCATTAAAACCATCTCTTTACGGATATTACTCAAGTGCTGCTGTGAGGTTTGCAGACGTTCTTTAAAACCATTAAGCATATGGATTTGGCTACGAATAATACTTGGATGTTGGTCTCGATTAATGCTGTCTTCCAACCTTTTGACGAATGTTGGCGTTTCGCTCAAGAAAGAGCACTGTTCTAATAAGAAGCACAGGTGGTAGAAGTCATAAAAGTGGAAATCAGAAGTATAATTCAACGCTTGTTTTATACTCAGTGTTGCCGTCTTTAGGTCGCCTTTGATCAATGCTATGTGGGCAGAAATCAATTTATCCTGCAGAATAAGCTCCGGCGTTTTGCCAATATCGTTGAGAATAGAATTGTACGAAGCAAGCTGCCTTTCAAAGAGATTTATTGAGCCACCAAGTGGTTGTTTGTATAGGAAAGTACGCATGAAGTTAATCTTGGTATAAAATCCACCACGAAATGTATGAATGTTCTTTTCGTAATATCTTTTCATATATGTGAACGCGTCTTGATACGCCTCTGCGGCGATAGACAAATTTGCTATCACCAATTCTCGGTGCGCGCCCGCATCCAGTAGCATCGCTGACTGTTTCAAGTGATCGATCGCGTTGGGTAGGTCGTCTCCAATCGAGTAGATGTTCGACATTTCGTCATGAAAGTAGGGGTTATTTTTCTTTGATTTAACTAGGCTGAGTATCTCTTTTGCTTCTTCCACTTGGTCTGTTTCAATGAGCGTACTAGCAAGACCTGTTTTGATCCAATCTAAGTCATCTTCTTCGAGAAGGCTTTTATACTCCTCCTGAGCTTTATTAAATTGTTTACTTTTCAATAACGCAGAGGCTTTGTATTTTCGGATAATCTTTGAGTATTCAGGGTGAAATGGCTGGAGCTCATCACACTCGCGTACAACACCTGCGAAATCGAATTCAGTTAACTTGTCAAAGATTGGTGCAAGGATAAATTTTCGATTGAGGGCTGAAAATATCCGTTTGATAAAGAACTGTTTATTAAACGGCTTAAGTAGGTAGTCGTCAGGATCAGAGTCCACGATTGAGCGCACGACGTTGTAATCATTCTCGCCCGTGAGGAACATAAAAACCGTGGTCGACTTTAAGATTCGAGCATGCTTGAGCTCTTCCAAAAGCTGATAGCCAGTCAATTGGGTTTGGAAGTTATAGTCACAGATAATAATATCAAACGCGTTCTGACGGCATTGGTGGATCACGTCGAAAGGTTTGTATGCATAAGATATGGACTCAAAGCCGATTTGACGCAAGATTGTGGTTACACTACTTGTAACCAGACGAGAGTCGTCTGCAACCAATACCGTATATTTCTTAATATCTTTATTCATTATTTTAACTGTTCACCAAATTTAGTTAATTGTAACAAAATGGAAATAGCTAAAATTGAAATTGAATTAAAATAGGAAAAGCCCTACATCGATCCAATTAATTTCCTACGTTATTAATTTCTAGCCAATCCTTAACTACATTAACGCTATGTGAAATTAATTTAATAGTGTTGAGGTTTGTTTCTTCGACACTATTATTGCCTAATTGCAATGCTGTCTCTTCCGCTTTAATTTGTTGCTCTAGTGAAAAATGCCCAATTGATGAAAGGCCACCTTTTATACGATGTATGACTTGTAAGGTGGTTGTGCGTTCAGGCTTTGGGCCCATTAGTTGTTCTAAGTCTACGTTCATTACGCTAACGTAAACCTGCGCAAGGTAAGATCTTTGATCGCTAGGGTAGTTACTTAGCCAGTTAGTTTCACGACCAATGTTAAGTTCTTTTTCCATGAAAAAATCTATAGGGGAATGATTTATTCATAGTAACTGCAGATAGGTATGAAGGAAAATAACACTCATCTATTGAATATCTCTAATTTATATATCTAGCGAACGTAGCAGGCAGTGTAATTAACAAAAGGTGGTGGGTTTAATTTATTCACTCTCGGTATGGGATAGTTCGCTACTTGGATAGTGACGCGTAATAGGCAGCAATATCTTTTATATCCTGTTCGGAAAGTCGACTTAATTGAGCCTTCATCATATCGGCATAGGCACCTTCACGTTGGTCGTTCTTATACATTTTCATAGCGTTGAACAAATAGAGTGGATCTTGCCCTTTAAGGTCTGGATAGTTTTGATTCGTGTTGTCGCCAGCGACTGAATGACAAAAGACACAGCTCGGGGATTTCAGCTTACCAAGTTCTGGATCACCAAAGTCGCCTGCGTGAAGTGTAAAAGAGAGGGAAGTAGTTAGTAAGATTATGGACTTGTTGTTCACGTATATACTCCTGTGAAAACAAAAGTATAAAGCTTCCCCTTAGGGGAAGCTCAAGTATTAATTGCTATCAGCGGGTGTTTTTTTTAGCTTTAAAGCACTTTATCTAACTCAGTTAAAAATCGAGAGATATCTTCTGCGCTAATGTCACGGTGAGTCACAAAGCGCACTGGGTTGCCTGGAGACATAGTAATACCTTGTTTACCTAGCTCTCGTGCGATGCGGTTGATATCAACAGACTCATCTAACTTAGCAAATACAATGTTCGTTTGAATGAAATCGGGGTTAACCGAGAAGCCCTTAAGCTTGCTTAGGCCAATGGCTAAATTTTTCGCGTTCTCATGGTCGGCTTTAAGTTGAGCAACGTTCTCAGTCAGCGCCATTTTACCTGCTGCAGCAAGGATGCCTGCTTGGCGCATGCCGCCTCCGACCATTTTACGTAGTCGACGTGCTTTAGTTATATACTCTTTACTACCAAGTAGCAGAGAACCAATCGGAGCCCCCAAACCTTTTGATAAACAAATCGTCATCGAATCGAAGTGTTGTGCGATCTCTTTGATGTGCACGTCTAGTGCCACTGCTGCGTTATATACTCGTGCGCCATCTAGGTGCATTTGTAAACCGTGTTGGTTTACGAAATCACGAGCTTCCGCTAGGTAAGACATTGGCAGTACTTTGCCGTTAATCGTGTTTTCTAAGCTTAGGAGTTTAGTGCGAGCGAAGTGGCTGTCGTCAGGCTTAATAGCAGCAGCAAGCTTTTTGAAATCAAGAGTGCCATCTGGGTTATTTTCGATTGGTTGAGGTTGAATCGAGCCCAAGACAGCTGCGCCGCCAGCTTCGTATTTGTAGTTGTGCGCTTGCTGGCCACAAAGGTACTCATCACCACGTTCACAATGCGCCATTAGTCCAAGTAAATTGGCTTGCGTACCTGAAGAGGTAAACATAGCGGCTTCAAACCCTGCTTCATTGGCAGCCCACTGCTCAAGCTCGTTTACGGTTGGGTCATCACCATATACATCATCACCGACTTCTGCGTTTGCCATTACATCGCGCATAGCTTGTGAGGGTTTAGTTACGGTATCAGAACGAAAGTCCATGTTTCTCTCCTAGAGTGTTATAGGTAGCCGCAGAGTTGGGCTTTACTTAAACAAGCGATAGTTTTTGTATCGGTGATTTGATCGTGTCGTATTTTATCTTGCAGCTCTTCTAAGCTCAGTTCGATCACTTCTATGACTTCATCTTCATCACATTCAAAGCGGGTAGTGAGGCTTAAGTCTTTTGCGACGAACAAATGCTGAATCTCATCGCAGAAACCGGCCAAAGGCGTGACTTGCCCTAAACTCTGAAAAGAAGTTGCACTGTAACCGGTTTCTTCTTCTAACTCTCGCTGAGCACATTGAAGAGGAGTTTCGTCGACTTCGACCGTGCCTGCGGGCAGCTCTAGGAGCCATTTTTTAAGAGAAGGGCGAAACTGGTTAATGAGGATGATTTTTCCAGACGAAGTGATAGGAAGAATAACTGCCGCACCAGGGTGGTGTATTGTTGTATGTTTTACCACGACGTTCGTAGGGAGCGTCACGTTCTCTTCTATGAGAGAAATACTTTTCCATTGATGGATAACTTTATTCATGCAGTCTGGCCACATTCCTTGCCAATTTTTCGTATAACTGAAGACGTACACCACCATAACGTCTATGGTGTCGAAAATAAAAGAAAAATTAGGCTTAATAATGGATTTAGTTTCACACCGTTCGTGATGTTACTCTCATATTTGGAATCTATGATTACGCCAAAATTACCGACGTAACCATCTGATATAAATGCAACTCAATAATAAAATACACTTGTAACAAAGTGCTAACAAATGTATAAAAACATATCTACACTCTCAACTGTTCAAAGATTTTCGGAGTAACGCATGAACCCTTCTATTTCCTCACATGCTGACAAGGCGCTACTCTCTGAAAGAATCAACAAATTAGCGCATGCTCTCTCTGATGGTGTCTATGAAAGAGAAGACACGATTAAGCTCTGTTTACTGGCTGCCCTGGCCGGCGAAAGTGTGTTTCTATTAGGCCCTCCGGGTATTGCAAAAAGCCTTATCGCTAAACGTCTCATTCAAGCTTTTGACAATAGTAGCTATTTCGAATATTTGATGACGCGTTTCTCTACTCCTGAGGAAGTGTTCGGCCCGCTAAGTATCCAAGAATTAAAAGACAACGGTCGTTATGTAAGACTGACCGAAGGCTACCTGCCAACAGCGCAAGTTGTGTTCCTTGATGAGATTTGGAAAGCAGGCCCTGCAATCCTAAATACACTTCTAACTGTGGTTAACGAAAAAACCTTCAAAAACGGTAGTGACATAGAGCGTGTTCCAATGCGCTTGTTGGTTTCTGCATCTAACGAACTTCCAGACGAAGACAGTGGCCTAGAAGCTCTTTATGACCGTATGTTGGTTCGCGTGTTTGTAAACCGTATTCAAAACAAACAAAACTTCAAATCTATGCTGACGACGGGTACTTCTCAAGAGGCGGTGATTCCAAAAGGTTTGGCAATTACGGATATTGAATATCATCAATGGCAGAAAGAACTCGATAAGCTGGAATTAACGGATAACTCGTTTAACAAGCTATATGAATTGAAAACGATGCTTGAAGAGACGGTTAAAAAGCAAGGCTCCGCATCAGAGTCCGATTTGTACGTATCAGACAGACGCTGGAAGAAGGCGGTTAAGCTGTTGAAGGCAAGTGCATTCTTCAGTGGTCGCGATAGCGTGAATCCGTTAGATATTATGCTTCTTCAAGATTGTTTGTGGCATAGCCCTGAATCACGCGACGTGGTTCGTAGCGTGGTGAAAGACTTTGCGTTGAACCGAGCGTTTGATCAGCAAGAGTCAAAAGCGCAAATTGAAATGTCTCGTGAAGAGTTAGAAGAGATTCAAGATGATGTTGAATCAACGTTGTCTGTATCGCTTTCTATGGAGTCAACCAGCGGCTTGCTGCGTAAAGACGTTTACCAAAATGATATCAAAAACGCGAAAATGTACAGCGTGGGCAGTGCTTACAACTTAGTGAAGCTGGTAATGCTGCAAAGCAACATGTCGGTGTCTGAATCTGAGAAAGGCGATAGTCGTTGGGTATACGTAGCCAAAGACGATTTTGATCGTGTTCTTAAAGAAGGGCACGGTGATATTTACGGTTATGTAAACGAAAATAAAAACCTATGCCGTTTAAAACTCGACTTGGATGCATCAAACCAACTAGTGATTAAAGACATCGCCAATCGCTCCGTCTTGGTGAGCGTGGTTACCACAGATGGTTTGGATCAAGAACTGTATAACAAGTGGTTAAGTGGCGCTGAAAGAGCGCTGGAGCAGTTAACTGAAGCGGAATTTAAGTTAAAACGCGTTCGTACTGAATTCCATGATGCGTTGCCTCATAACTATATTGACCCTGACTTGCCAAAAGCGATGGAAGCAAGCTTGCAAGCGGTAACGCAAGATCTTGAAACAACTAAAGTGAAGAGTAGCAAGATCGCTCAGCGCATTAAGTTCATGAGCCAGTACTTCGAGTAAGAGGGGAGCATATGTTAGGAGCAGACGGCTTAAACCTCGCTTTGATGGTGGCTGATTCAGGAATTATTGATACAGCGATGAATGATCTCATCGCTCGCTCTCAGGTCATGATGGCGGCTGAGAATAAAGGTGTGAAAACATCAGTGAAAAACCACTTAGTTAAATGGCGCGGTAAAGTAAAAAAACGCGTCACTAAAGTGTGTGAAACCGATCGATTCCAAGAGGAAATCGCGCTTTACCAAGAAGTTATCTACTGGGATGAACCACAGTTTTTTGATGAGATTGACAGTGTCATCAAAAAATTGGAGTGGCACTCAGCGTTCTACCTACAAGCTAGACGTCTTATGGAAAACAACAAAGGCGTTTATAACGCGATGTTTCCACACTACTTTTGCGACCAATGGTACCAATCACTTTCTGATGCGATAAAACAAGCTCAAGTAACCGAACTTGAAACAAGTAAAGAAAAAGTACTAGCCGATCTGTATCAGCGCATGGAAACCATGAAAAACATGGACAAAGTGACGGAATCGGGTGATGAAGGTAGTGTAGGCCGATTGTGGGACATGGCTTCGGCTAAGTTGAGTAAAACTGATCTAACCGTGATGAAACGTCATGCGGAGTTTTTGAACAAGCACAAAGGCTTACAAGAAATTGCTGAAAAACTCGGTCGTATGGCGGGGATGGAAGACGATCCTTCTTTGAACAAAGCGCCTGTAGAAGAACTACAGATGGTTGAAGAGAAAAGCGATGAAGCGGTTGATGATATTGTTGGGATTCATGAAAGTGATGATCTAAACAAAATGCTTCCAAACGAAACCATGTTTTTGGCGTACCCTGAACTTGAGGTTATCTTCTACAAGCATTTGGCTGATAAGCGTTTACTTAGTTACCGCTCTCAAGGTAAATCCCGTACGTTACGTAAAGTTAAGGCTCAAAAACCGGATAGTAAGAACGTTGATATTGAAAAGGGCCCGTTTATCGTCTGTGTGGACGCTTCTGGCTCTATGAGTGGTTTTCCAGAGCAGTCTGCTAAAGCAATGGCTTATGCCTTAATGCAAATTGCTCTAGCGGAAGAAAGAGACTGCTACGTAATTCTGTTCTCTTCTGAACAGATTACCTATGAATTAACTCGACAAGATGGCCTACGTGAAGCAAGTGATTTTCTTAGCTACTCATTTCACGGTGGTACGGATCTAGAACCTGTTTTGATGAAATCTATTGAGCTGATGACGGGCGATAAGTACAAGAACGCAGATTTGATCGTACTTTCTGATTTCATAGCACCAAAACAATCTGATGAAATGATTGCTCAAGTAGAAAAGCTGAAAGAACACAAAAACCGTTTCCATGCAGTGAGTTTATCTAAATACGGCAACCCTCAACTCATGACTATGTTTGACCATTGTTGGGCATATCATCCAAGTTTGGTTGGTCGTTTCATGAAGAAATGGTAACACCAATACATCTTAATTTAATCGATTTTGCTGTGTGTTTTTTGACTGAAGAGATCGAACATGCAGCAATTTGATTTAAATGTCAGCAAACGGAATTTAAATTCACTTTTTTGTTTGACTATCTCTCGTCAATCCGTAAAGTAGGCACCCGAACACAGCGCTGTGGCTTACTTAAGTCCCTAAAGTGTTGAATTAAAAAGGCGCCTTGGCAGAGTGGCTATGCAGCGGATTGCAAATCCGTGGACCTCGGTTCGACTCCGGGAGGCGCCTCCATTCTCTCTTTCATTTTAGAAAGAAGATGAATGAAAATGCGATACTAGCTCAGTTGGTAGAGCGCAACCTTGCCAAGGTTGAGGTCATCGGTTCGAACCCGATGTATCGCTCCAAATTTTGTAATGTTGATTCGTTTCGACATTAAGATGGTGTTTTACTTTTCAGTAATCGGCATCGCAATAAAGAATTGCGTGCCCTGGTGGTGGAATTGGTAGACACAAGGGATTTAAAATCCCTCGACGTTCGCGTTGTGCCGGTTCAAGTCCGGCCCGGGGCACCATCTATTTGATTGATACCTTGTTTGGTAGTAATCAACAGAGTAGTTCTCTTAAAACACTATTGAAGGCGCCTTGGCAGAGTGGCTATG
This sequence comes from Vibrio gigantis, assembly GCF_024347515.1. Classification (NCBI taxonomy): domain Bacteria; kingdom Pseudomonadati; phylum Pseudomonadota; class Gammaproteobacteria; order Vibrionales; family Vibrionaceae; genus Vibrio; species Vibrio gigantis. Next base: position 399,773 of record NZ_AP025493.1, on the reverse strand, counting down.
CAGCGGATTGCAAATCCGTGGACCTCGGTTCGACTCCGGGAGGCGCCTCCATCATTCAGAAAAAACCAGCCCTAGTGGCTGGTTTTTTCGTTTCTGAGCTTCCGTTAATTCATCTTGTCTATCTCAAACTTCTGAGTCAGTCCCTTATTATCTTCACGTTATCGTGTGACTCAAAATTGAGCGGTTGTAAGCGTGTGTAATTAAATCGAGCATTACAATAAAACACCGTTCATAATTGTAGAGTAATTAAGAAAAGGAATAGCGAATGTTCAGAAAACTCGTCACAGTATCATTGATAGCCATCTTAAACGGATGCGTTCTATACCCTACAACGAGAGACTATTACAAGCCCATTGTACAGATTGGACAAGTAGAGACAGCAAGTTCAGGGTGTGGTTATCATAAAGCGAAATATGACGCTCTTGAGCAGACTGCTGGGGATATTACAGTACGAGTTTATCCTAGCCTTGCGTCTGAAAAGACATTGATAGTGAACTTTGGATTAGAATCTCCCCAGGACAATGATCATTTAATATTAAATGCCGTATTAAGTAACGACGTTCACTTGAGCGATGAAACTAAGTCACTGACTTTAACGTCGAAGTACTTACACGATGGAGTATATCGCACTTGGTACTCATCAAATCCCCTCCAACTCACCAGTCAGCCGGATCAGCTGACGATCTCAGTATCTGACAGTAATGGAAAGACATATCAATTCATGTTTGAGTTTACTACTCAGTCAGATATCTATTATGCTTCGATTAACTGCTAAGCAATGAAGGCGATTAGAATCGTGTAACATATTTATACCGTTACCTCTTGTCGAAGAAATCCTTATTGCGTATATACTTGCTCATCAAGTGGTAAGAGAAAGGTCTTATCAACCAGCTAACAATAGAGCGTCCAAGGCGAACAAACGTTGGAGTATTCTCATAGATTCTACCGTTGTAGAGCCAAAGCACTTTTCCCACATGCCAATACAGTAAAGGTACGGGTGGCATGAAGGTCACGATGTCGATGTCACAACAAATACGGTAGGTTTTCTTGCTCAAGCGATAGTGCTTTCGAAAATTCCAGTCACCAACGGCAGGTTGGCCAAAAGTCACTATTCGCTTAATACAGCCTGGGTACTTTTGAGCAAAGTAATCAGCGAAGACACAACCGATAGCGCCACCGGAAGAGTGGCCAGTAATAGACACTCTTTTTCCTTGTTCTATGAGAGGTGTGAGCGTGGCTTCCAAGCGTTCGATAACGGTTAAGCCAAGCTGATCTTCATTGCGACTTGGCTGGCTTTCTTGAAATATTAAATGATAGAAACCCGCGTGCACGCGGTAATTGAGCGAAATTCTTTTGCAACTTCTTGTCCATAGAGCAAAGGTAAGTAACCAGTCTGAGATGCTGTGTGATCCTTTGATAACCACAACCACTTCATCTTTGTCGCTGCTCCACAACACTCGAATCATGGTTTTTCCAAATTGGTTCTTTATGATGCGCTGTCCATTGGGATCAAACCCATAGCGAGTTTGTTTAAACACTCTAGGGTAGGCTAGATTACAAAGAACGGCATAGCGCTCATATTGATATCGTTTTAGTGGTTTCACATGTTTACTTCTTAATAATAGTTACTTAGAACTTTAGTCGTTGAATGTGAAATGCACATGAAAACACCACATGCTTGATTCATTACAGAGAAACCGAAATAAGCCTCAAAAGCTAAAGTTGATGGGAAGCGTAAGGCTTAAGCGAGTACCTGCTATGCTCGTCGGGGGTTTAATTAATGGTTGAGCGCGGTAAACAAGGTCGACAGCTTCGTTGTCTAACGAAAGTGTACCCGAACTTTTGACCAACACGACATCAACCACATTACCTTGGCGATCCATTGTAAATTTGATAACAGGCATGCCTTTCTTCTTCATGCGCTTTGCTTTTCTAGGGTAACGCTTTTCTCGCTCAAGGTGTGCATGAAGTGCTTGCTGCCAATTAATTTTGGCCGCTTTCCCCGCTTCAGAAAGTTGTCCAATCCGAAGCGCACTCGCTTGCTGCTGGCTATTTTTAGCCATTAAATTAGGTTGAGATTTTGCCGTTTGCACGACTTGTTGTTGGTCTTTGAGATCATCACTGATTGGACGCGGTTTCTCAATCGGAACGGGTTTCACCATCGCCTTTTGGGGATCGGGGATGACTTTCGGTTTTGTCTTTTTGACAACGGTAGGCTCTGTACGACTTTTAGGCGGCACAGGCGTTTTAGCAATCTGTTTTGGCTCCTCGGGCTTATTTTTCGTCTCTTTTTCCGGCCTAGCCTCTTGGTTTATTGCTGATGAGAGCGCGTTTGCTTTCTCAACCTCAACAAACTTTGGCTGCTCTTTCACAGGTGTTGGTTTGACGAGCGGTTGTATCTCCTCAACCGTTGCAGCTTGGATCATCTGTTCTTGAACAATCTCAGGTTGATTTTCGCCTATCTCCGTATCTTCTACTTGCATTTTTGCCATCGCGAGAGAAGCAACAATTGTAACCTTAATGGGTGCTGCTTGCGGAGGCGGAGCAAAATCGTACTCAGGTGTCCAGAGGTAGTAAACAAGAGCAGATAAGTGAAGGGCAAGACTCAATGCAAAACCGACGACAAACCAACGTCGACGAGGTTTACGTGATCTGACACTTAAGGTGGCAAAAATACTCATGCTTACTACCCCTGCGGCGTTTCTAAACCAACGAGCGCAATCTGGCTGTATCCGGCGCGTACAAGTGTGTTCATGACTTTCATGAGTTCGTCATACGTAATGCTTTTGTCAGCTCTTAGATAAATCCTCTGATTTTGATCCTCGATAATTAGCGGAAGATCAAATGGTAGCTGTTCTAACGTTGAAGTCTTATCCTCACCTAATGTTAGCTCTAGCCCCTTACCAACGGTAAGGAACAAAGGTTCATCAGGTAAAGGTGTGGCTTCAGCAGAAGATGAAGGAAGATCGACGGGCACATTAACGGTCGCCAATGGTGCTGCTACCATCACAATGATGAGTAGAACGAGCATAACATCAACCAAAGGCGTCACGTTGATATCGTGGTTTTCCACCAGATCATCGCTGTCTGAAGATGTTTGAAATCCCATATCACACCACCTGCTTTAATTGTGATGGCGTCTCTTCGTTAGTATCGCGGTCACAATCTCGGCTAACAAGTACCATGGTCGCAACAGACACGTCTGTTAGGAGTGCTTTGTAGTGTCCAATACGTCGAGAAAAATAGTTATACATCATCACCGCAGGAATAGCGGCAACCAAACCGATCGCTGTTGCGAGTAGTGCTTCGGCTATACCAGGGGCCACAACCACAAGCGTCGTACTTTTGGCTTTCGCGATGCCGATAAACGCATTCATAATTCCCCAAACTGTACCAAATAGGCCGACGAATGGGCTAACTGAACCTATGGTTGCCAAAATGCCCGTCAGTGACGTCATGTCTCGGGTTAACTCTGCTTGAACTCGCTCAAGTCTTAATTGAACACGTTCTTTAATGCCGTTATGAGTCGCAGGACCTTGACCGGACATATAGATTTCGTGCTGTGCAGCGGTCACTACGGAGACTTCTTGCCCTGTTTGTAGCGTAAGAGCGGACTCCGCATGCTGAAGAGTGTCTGCGGTCACTAAGGTTGCTAATAGTTGCTTAGTTCTTTTCGTAGCAAGAACGAGCTGTATCTGCTTAGTAATGAAGACTGCCCAGCTCAAAATGGAAGCGACTAATAAAGCGATCATAACCGACTTAACTACCCAATCTGCAGCATGGTACATTCCCATCGGCGAAAGATCGTGGGTGATCAATGGATTTGAAGGTGGGGCAATCTGTTGGTTTGAGACCACAGTATCGGAGATAGGTTGAATCGACGTATCACTCAAAGAATAATGGGAAAACGTCAGCATTAAAAACACTGACGCGATACGAAAAAAAAGCGTTGTCATTAGGTATCACTCACTAGGGATTGAATTAGGCTGGTGGAATAAATTTCCACGTTGTCGCTACCTATACCGAATGAAATTAAAAAAACCGTAAAGAAATTTTAATTATTTTAAAAACGCCTAGTGAACTTGATAGTGATCTCATTTTGCTGGTAGGTGTAGAGCCAATCAACATTGCTTTTTATTCTTTTATGATTCCAAACCAATGAAGGGGTAACACCGAATAACTTGATATCTTTTAGCGAAGCAGAGAGCCCGTAATTTTGCTCTTTATCTCTACGCGTTTCGCTCAGAATGCTATTGAAGCCTTGGTAGTCACGATGTCTAAACGATCCGAAAAGTGTCAGATCAACCCAAGGAATCACACCTGAATTCAAGCCAATTTTACCGCCATAAAGCTCGTAAGCATGGACTTGTTCTTTGTTCTGTTTACCTGTCCAGTCTATGCCACCGAATAACAATAGGTCATGATTAAATTGGTACCAATAAGTAAGATACGAAGCCAGTTGCCAGTCTGTTTGATAGCTGAGCACACTTGGGATGTAATCTTGATAGTCGGCTTTGAACTCGAATTTAAGGGCACTGTTTTGACTGGTTGTTCTAAGCCAGTCTAATTTGATTCCTGAGCTGAAATAAACAGAACTGTTCGCGTAACGACTTAGTTCAAAAGAGGGGCCGATTGATACTTTGTTGAGGCGATCATGAAAACTGTATCCGAAGCCGATTCGAGAGGTATGTTCATTGTAATCACTGTTGTTCTCGTAGTTGGTGCCATAAGTTAGGCCTTGTAAATGAATACCGTGGTGTCGAGACAAAGAGAAACGTTTATTGATACTCGCTTCAAAATCGATCCCATATGCTTTTTCTTTTTTAGGCGTGACACGGTCAAAGAGACACTGACCTGTGTTGGATGTCACTAGGCAGGTATAGGATTCAGAAGAGCTGTTTAAGTTATCATTAAAAGAACCGCCAATCGCCACAGACCCGTTCCAGCTGTCGCGAGCAATAAGCGCTTGGGTAAAGCTGTCGATGGTTCGAATCACACCAGCAGCTCTCGGATTTTGTGAGGGTATTTTTGATTTGATTTGATTGAACAGATTGAGCGCATCTCGGTTTTGGTTACTTTCAAACAAGACTCGTGCTAGCTCTAACTGCGCGGGCATAAAATTGGGTTGTAAGGCTAATGCGTCTTCGAATGCGAGTTGAGCGTGTTCCAGATCACCTTTAGCTCGAGAGATTGCGCCGTCAGCGTAGTTCAGTAACAGTGGGTCAGGCTGTTCAAACTGTCGATAGATTTCCAGTAACTGGCTAGCTTGCACCCATTGACGATAACGAACAGCAAGATGAAGAGATTTCGCGACTTGATTCACATCGTTTGTGTCGATCTGGTATCCAGTTTGGGTTGGTTTTTGGGAGTTAGCTTCGCGCTGGTTCTCTTCTTCAAGTATTGCTTGTTCTTTGTTTTGAGCCGATAGGGCATCTTGTTGTTCAATACGAAACTGCGTATCTGTGTCTTGAGACCAAGAAAGAGGTGAAGAAAAGACGCAAGACAATAGTAGACAACGTAAAAATGGAGTGGTGTTGGAGTTCATGTGGTGCTCATTAAAAAGAAGCAGCCGAAGCTGCTTCTTAGTCATTGAAGGTGATTACTGTTTTGCACCGCCGAATGCAGTATCAAGATCAGAGTTGCCAGCAAAAGTCGCAATACCAGCGAGTGTTGCTGCATCTGCGCCAAAGAAGTGGCCTTGAGAAATACCTTGAGATGTCACACCTGCTTGGTTAGCTGTTGCCGTACCATTGAACGAAGCGCTTGCTGCATCAATCGTGCTATCCACATTGATAGATAGAGACGCATTAGCAATGTCGCCTGTTAGTGTTTGTTGAGCGAAATCAGCAGTAAACGTACCTGAAAGTTGGTTACTACCGCTAAACTGGTTAATACCAGTAATGTTGTACGTCGCGCTACCTGAAGTAGGCACAGTGGTACCAGTATCGTCGCCTACATAGTAAACAGTACGGTTGTTGTATTCTTCATCTTGTCTTCCTTCATACCATTCGCCAAACCAAACATCTTGGTTAGCCGCTTGCGCGAAGTTGTAAAATGATGAACTAAAGTGCTTACTGCCAGAGGTATGTACATTATTTCTCTCTTTACTGCTGAAGATATTACCTGCTAGTCCATCGAAATCGACGCGCTTACCTGTTGAGCTGCCAATGCCGGCTTTACCTTTTGCGTGAAACAGTGGGACGTAAACTTCGGATTCACCAACCTGACGAAGAGAGTCGTCGCTAATCGCGCCATCAAAACCTGCTTGTACAAGTGGGCTAAGGCCAATCATTGCAGCCGCGATCCATGAAAGTTGAACTGGTTTCATTTTGATTCCTTTTAAATTGAGTATGGTAAGTAAAAAAGCAAACCCAACATCCGGTGCGCGCGACAGATGCCGTGCTTGCTTTCAACTATTACACCGTTTAAGAAAGAGAAAACCGTAATAGATAATCGTAATTTTTAATAAAATTTTATCGGCTAATGAAGTTGTATGTACCACCGACTCGCTCTATCAGCGTAAAGTCGTTTGGCCCATTTAAACTCCAAGCAAATTCGAAAATCACACGAGTGGTTTTGCTCTGGGTTGGAGGTGAATACAAAGTTAGGGTTTCACGGGTACCTGCCGGAATCACATAAACATCAGATTTAGCGAGCTCACCAAAAGGGGTTTTTATGATGGGCTGTACGATATCTTTAAGGTCAGTCAAGGAAGTCACGGTAATAGTGATGTCTTTTTCGACGGCTTCAAACGTATAGGATCCTAATGCATAGTATTCAGGCACTTGTCCAGTATCACCGGTCAAATCTATGCTCTTTTCGTCATCAAAAGGTAGAAGTAAAGGTTCGGTTTCATCTCTCAGAAAGACTTTTGCGTGCGGGCCATTTAACGAAGCAACGCGCACGTATGTAGGTCTGCCAGGTAAATCGGTGAACTCGCCGTCACTTACTTCGACATTGACAGCAAATTGCCCGCTCACATCGGCAACAAAGCTTGTGGTTTCAGCACTAGGGTTCGCAATAGTTGCATTGCTCCCTTGCGGTTTTGACACAAAATACCAATTAAAGGTGAGGGGGTCGCCGTCCGGGTCATAACTTTCACTGGCAGTGAAAGAAACCGTCATACCTTCAATGGCCAACATGGCTTGGGTATTATTAGCAGTTGGAGGGCGGTTTTGATGGTTTTCATTAAAGGTGACGGTTGTGGTCGCCTTAGTTGATAAGAAACCATCGGTGACGGTTAATTCCACCACATAGTCACCTGCCACATCAGCGGTTAAGTCGGGGTATTTACCCTCATATTTACTGAGGCTAGGCTGACTCCCATCTGGCTGGTCGATAATTTTCCATTGACGGTACAGTTCATCGCCGTCAGCATCCGTGGATGTGTCAAACAGTTTGACTGATTGCGATAGGGACGCGCTGTACGTTGGGGTAAGTGAGACCACCGGTGGCGAGTTGTCTTGGTCGGGTTTAGCTACTATTTTCACTTGATTTGGGCGGCTGTTGACTTGGCCATCGTTGACCACCAACGAAAGGTAGTAAGTACCAATCTGATCCGCAACGAAAGTCGGTTTGATGGCCTCCAAGCTGGAAAGTTGTGCTTCGCTTCCTGCGGGTTTTTCTGAGAATGACCATGAATAAGAGATGAGGTCGTTGTCATAATCAACACTACGCGTGCCGTCTAAGTGGACGACTTGATTAACTTTAACTTGTTGATTGATACCAGCGATAGCGATCGGAGTTTGATTATTCGAGTCGCTTGTCGGCGATGAATCAGAAGCACTTCCATTACACGCCGTAATGAAAGCGAAAGAGAGAATTATTGGAAACTTGTAAGTATAGCCATGCATTGCAATACACCGTCGAGAGTAGAATGTTAAGTCATCGTTTTTTGTCTTTCTTTTCTATACCGATTGAGAATGAGAAAACCGTAATCGAAAAATGAAAAAAAGCGCGAATACTCGCGCTTTTCGTACTGTTAGTTTGGAAGATGGTGTTTTTAGCTTGGAAGCTAGTGCCTTTTTGGGGGAAATAGTGGGCTTAGTTCGCCTCGGCGCTTAGGTCGTACGCGACCCCCATGTATTTTGTGAAATCACTATCAAGGATGAACGAATATATGACGTTGGTTCGAGTGCCCGTCGTCGGCTTGGCCCACATTTTCACGTAAGCCACATCCCCTGAATGTAGAACTTGGTTAAGTTCTATCCCTGTCATTTTCGGCGCATAATCTTCACCTCTGAAGTCCATCTCAGTAATTTCACTAATTGTGTAGTCCTTACCAACCGCCTCTAGTGTGTACGTAGCCACTTCTACATATTCGGGAACATCACCTATGATGGTTTTATCTAGGGTAATCGGCGTCGGTGTGTAAGGTAGGGCATGTACTGTTTTTTCATCCCCAAAGGTAAAGATGATTTCGCTGCTGCCTGCGGCACTCGCGCTCAAACGAACCATATCGGCTTCGCTGGTGAATTCACCGTCATTTACAGTAAGCGAGAAGAGGTAATCACCCACTTGGTCTGGTGTGAAATCTGGTTTCGCGACTGCTGAGTCTGACAGTTCAGCCGTACTGTTTTCCGGTTTAGAAAGTAGTTTCCACGTGTACGTAATCGCATCTTCATTGCCGTCGTAACTGCCGCTGCCATCTAAGGTTGCTGCTTCTCTAATCTCTAAAGACTTTACGCCACCCGCATTGGCGACTGGAGCAACGTTTTCTGCTGAATAAGACACAGTAACTTCTTGGCTAACGCTTTCGTAACCGTCGCTCACTGTTAATTTCAGTTTGTAGTCGCCGGCTGTGTTCGACAGTAGTACTGCTGTTGATGTTCCGCTGCCCGTGAGTTTCATCGTCGCATTATCCGGTGTTGATAAAAGCGCCCATTGATAAGTTAAAACATCGCCATCAAGGTCGACGGCGTTAGACGGAATTTTGATAGATTTGGTTAGAGCAACACTTGGTGGTGTCGCAATATCGATGATTGGCGCCACGTTTTGTGATGCGTCAGTGACTTCAATGGTTTGCTTTGTGGTATTCGAAGTGCCTGATATTGCACTTTCTAATTCAAATGTGTAATCGCCAACAACATCTGGAGTGAAATAAGGTGCAATGGCCTTGTTAGCGTTAAGTGCAACGTTACTGCCATCAGGCTTGCTTGTTAGCTTCCATTCGAATGTTGTGTTTTCGTTGTAGGTATCTAAACCTTGGGTTGCATCTAAGCGGACGCGCTTGCCTAATTTGGCATAGGATTTTTCGACAGTTGCGTTGTTTGAAGAATCTGAACTGCTGTCGCTGCTCCCACTACCGCATGCGATAAGCGCTGGCATAGCGGCAGCAAGTAAGGTCCATTTTAGTTTTGAAGTCATGTATTTTTTCCTAATCATGAGTGGCAAAGCTGTTTAAAGTCAGCCGTGCAAATGTCAATTTCATTGGGTATACCGAATTCAGATGAGAAACCCGTAAAGAAAAACGCCCAGAAAGGCGTTTTATTATGGTTTTGATCAATACGTTTGATTCCGAACGAGTCTGAAAGGTAATGTCGGTGGTCTTGTTATTAAAACTTACCACTTAATTTGAAGGTTAATGTTCGGCCCGGAGCGGGCATACCTGATACCGAGCCTGTATCTAAGTAATAAACATCAGATAGATTATTACCAATCAGCTCAGCACTCAGTTTCTTTGTGAAGGCATATTTAACGTAGGCATCATAAGTAATGACCTCTGTTCTTTTTATGAGTTCATCTTCATGACTTGCGGAAACATAGTTTGTACGTACGCCTGTTTCTAAGTCGGTATCAAAGAAACGAGTGCCTAGCAAAATACTGCCTGTATATTCAGGTGCTGCATGATCCGCAAGAAAGCTTCCTTCTGAAAATCCGCCACGAACACAAGTTTCTTCGGATGGGGTATTTCCTAAAATCACATCTTTTATATAACCTTGGGCGGCAGAGTTTCTGTCACAAACTTCGTTTCGGAAATTGTAAGCAATTGAGGCATCGCCAAAATAATCGCTGTTATCAAACTGCCCGTTGATCTCAATACCGCTAGTTCGTTGGCTATCTAGGTTGGTGAAGTTATAACTGTCGCGATCTCTGTCCATTACACCGTCAATTGTTTGATCAAAATAGGTCAGCTTAAAGCTCGCATTGTCGAAGTAATGAATGTAAGCCGTTTCGTACAGTTTGGCGCGCTCAGGTTGTAGAGGAGCACTTGCGACAGGGTTGCTACTGAACCCACTGGTACTTTCAAATAGGCTTGGGAAACGTAAAGTCTCAGCGTAACGGGTGTAAATTCGGCTGTTATCGCTGATTAGCCATGTGGCTGTGACAGAAGGCATCCAACCGCTACCACTGGTCTTGTATTGGGTGTTGTATTCTTCAGAAGTCTCAAGCGATTTGGCCTTACAACTGCCTTCGATGTAGTTTTCTTGTTGCATTGCGATACGACAAGCATTGCTTGCCAGATCGAGTTCGTTGTCGCTATTGGTTAACCAACTGGATGCGTGGTGCTCGATGAAAGTGGTTTGATTTTCCGCCGATTCGGTTTCGGTTTGTAGCTTCTGTTGCAATATAGCATCGAAATTAGCGAGTTCTGATTGTCGTGCGTCTAGCTGACTTTGGTACTCATTAGCTTGATCAGGGAACATAACGATCAAGTTTTGCAATCTATCTATCTCAGTATTGAGGTTTTGTTGTGTGAAATTGACTCTCACCTCATGCTTTGCGTTTGCTACATTTTGCGCGATTTCTTCAGGTGCATAGGCCTCTAGCGTTTGATAAGTTAATTGGTAGCCGTCTTTCTTGTACTCCTTCAGAGGATTAATGTCGCCAGAGTTTACTTGATGTTCTATATAGTAATCTGTCGCATTGTAAGAGATGTAACGGACACCAGAATCTAACACTATGGAGTCATGTGGTCGCCATTCAATCTTTACTGCGCCGTTGTATTCTTCTCTTTCACCAGCACGGACTGCACCACCATAGAAATCGATAAGGTTGGCTAGTCCCTCTTTAGGGTTCAATTCGTGCATCATGTAACTGCCGGACAATGTCATATCAATAGAGTCTGTTAGTAGCATCTTGTTATTGAAATCGAATCCGTACCTTTGCTCATCACGGTTAACGACTGACGTGTTGATGATGATATCAGGCGTATCGCTTTTGTAGTTCACGAAGTTAGGGAAGCCATAACCAGTATTGCTGCGAGAATCTGTTTTTGTCAGCCATAAGTTGGTGCTTAGGTTTAGCAAATCTTGTTCAGGATTAGCTCGAAATTTCAGGGTGTAGGCTTGCATTTTTGCGTTGGCAAGCGGCCACTGAGCGAGTCCATCAGAATTTCGGTAGTCTGAACGACTCGCCAATATCTCACCGTGAGTGCTTTCCGTGTATCGGATACTGGCATGCAGTTTGTAGTAATCACTGAAATTGATTGTACCTTTTAATAGTGCTGATTCCATTTCCGCAGATGTGTTGGGTACTTCGTGGCCAGGGTAGTGGACCAATGCCATGTGTTCAGGTCTTAAGATTGGATTTCGCCCCGCGACTTGGTCACTCGAGTCATTGTCAAATGGTTTCGAGTAGAAGTCAGCTTTGCTGGTACCTGAGTAGTAGTTACCTCGATTTCGGTATGCGTATGCGGCTAACCAGTCAAACTTTGGTTCGATCCCGGCGAGTGCGAGGCGGTAGGCGACGTCCTCTCCATTGAAGGGATTATCTGTTTTGTTGTCTCTGGTTTGGAAGCGAACTTCTGGGTCGTCGTACAGTGGAACACCACCTAACTCGGCATAAGCTGGGACATCTTGCCAACGTTTTCCGGTATGCAGTCGCGCTTTGTTTGGCTCGATTGAGTTACTGCTGCTTTCGGCAACTAACTCAATACCAAATTGTTCACCTTCTTCAACGATATCTTGGGGTTGCAATGTCGTAACTTTAACTGCACCACCTGTTGAGGTATTGATCTCTGAGTTTAACTGAGCACCTTGATAAACAGCCATACTGCCGATGAGGTTAGGGTCAATGTAGTTTCTGTTCGATGAACCACGATAGCCGTTATACACTGAAATACCTTGTTCAGTACCATCGATAACTACAGGCACACGACCAAAGCCTTGTACACCACGTACGTTTGGGTCGATACTGCCACCGCCATTTCGTGCTTCGCCACTGTGTGTATTGGCGATGCCAGTGAACAGATCCGCCGCACTGGTGCCTTTGAAACGTTCGATTTCTTCTTTTCCGAGATAAGCGGTTGCGACGTCTTTGTCGTACACATCCATTTCACCGTCAGTGTCTCTTTGATAGGCGTCATCAAAATGGGTTCGAACTTGAATAGCATCGAGTGTCATCGAGTCTGTAGTTGGTACGAGGTAGTAAACACCATCAGACTGTTTTTGTGCTTGCAGACCGGTATTGGTCAACAACAGAGACAGCGCCTGTTCGTTGTCGTATTGGCCGACTAGACCTTGGCTATAGAGCCCTGAAGAGAGTGACGAGTCTAGATAAAATTCGATACCCGATTCTACGGCAAAGTGGTTGAGAGCACTGTCTAAGGTGGCTGCTGGAATATTATATTGGTGGTCTTCTGCAGCGTTGGAAGCAACAGGAAAACTCAATATAACGACACCGAGTTTTATCGTGGTAAGTTTGGAGAGTAGCGAGCGCTGCTTGGCATTTGGCACCGTAATTTCCTTATCGGGATTTCTAACTGACTGTCAGATACACCGAACAAGAATCAGAAATCCGTAATAAAATTTTATTTGGCTGTGATGGTGACCCAAAGAGGGGTACGGTAATGGATTCTTACAGGTAGTATCTGGCTGATATTGTGTAAGGTTTTATCAATATCTTTGGTCGAGAACACACCGGTAAGTTTGAGTGCCGCGGCACTGGCATCGACGTTGATGATGCCGCGTCGATAACGCCCTAATTCGTTGATGAAAGTTTTGAGCTGTGTCGCTTGCGCCATGATTTTATGCTCGAGCCAAAGCATGTCTGAATCTTGGGTCTGGTTTGGCTGCGATACTGTGCGGCGATTGAAGTGTGCAGTTTGCCCTGCAAAAAGATGCGGTTTCCCCATCCCAAGCATAGGTTGAATTTCGACTTCACCTTCATAGACAGAGACTTGAGTGGTATCGATGTGCTCGCGGATACTGAATTGGGTTCCGATGGGCAATACTAAACCTTGCGAAGTAGAAACTGTTAATGGGCTGTGGTGATGTGTGTTGGTGATTATGACTTCGCCGCGTTCGATATGAATATCGCGCTGATGATTATCAAAATCGACAAACAATTTGGAATCGGTGTTGATCGCTAATTGCGTCCCATCGAACAGTGTCATTGAACGAATTTCGCCAGTCGCGGTAGAGTATTCAGTGCCTGTTGGCGTTGGTCTGTAAATCGCCATGCCTGAACCTAATGCGACGAACGAAAGCGTGCTTATGGATAAGAATTCGCGACGGCTGACTCTCGGTGGTTTACGCGTCAAGACCTGCTTGCTGATTTTGCCTTTAGGAATGGCACAAAACTTACTTTGTAGCAGTTCTAACTTTTGCCATGCTAAGGCGTTATTTGGGTGGGCAAGCCGCCAACATTCGAACGAGTCATGATCTTGTTGCGTGGCATCATCAGCCCAAAGACGTGCCATCCAAACCGATGCTTGCTCTATGGTTTCAGGTGGTAATTGCTGCATCTTAACCCTCGTTAAGCATGGCTAACATGCAGCCTTGAAGGCCTGTAGCTACGTACTTTTCAACCGATGATATTGAAACTTTAAGTTCAAATGCAATCTCTTTGTAACTCTTGCCCTCGAGTTGCCTCATGAGTAGTGCTTGGCGAGCTTTGATTGGAAGCTTGTGGAGTAGGTTATCGATCTCTACGAGTGCCTCAACTACTATCGTCTGGTCTTCAGGTGAACTCGCGACGAGAGCTGGCTCTTGCTCAATGAGTTCTAAATACGCACTTTCTACACGACGCTTTCGATAAAGATCAATCACTAACCCTTTAGCGATATGGGTTAGGTACTTTCTTGAATCTTTATATTCAGGCAGCTTACCTCTGGTTAGCAGGCGTAGGTAAGTATCTTGAACCAGATCAGCCGTTGTATCAGGGCACCCTAAGCGTCGTTTAATAAACACCGATAACCAGCTGTGATGCTCTTGGTACATTTGATCAACGCTGTGTGTGGTGTTGTTGCTCGCTACGGTCATTCCCTGATACTCCTTACTAATCTTAATGATAATTATTATCATTGAGGCGATGAATATATCAGAAAATTTCTAATGTGCTACATGTTTTTATAAAGTGGCCAGATTTGAGAGTTCATTCAAGTCTAGCTATTGAATGGTTATTAAGTAGGTAACTGGTTGATCATCAATGCTTGTAGAACTTTTGGCTAAACACCATCAAAGGAAAGCTCAATTAGCAGAAACTGTATGGAAAGCCATACAAAGCCATACAAAGAGCTTACGTATCGTTACAAACAGTGTTTTTTACTAGTGATATATTTATCGTTTATATAAATCTTTCTCAAAGATTCGATTAACCAATCGGTAACAACACATGAATAGAAATCTTACATTTATATCTCGAGTTCTAAGCTATGAGATAACAAAATACTTTAGTAACGATGCGAAAAAAGAAGATATTGACCTGAAACTGGTTAAGCTGTATTCGAGGTTAGGAAAGTATAGTAAAGCGATTGCATGTGCTGAGAATTTATTTATAACCAAAAAAAGAACAGATATAGGTTATGTATTGTCGAATTTGTACTTGTTGAATGGAGATATAACAAGTCGCGATAAGCTACGAATTGAAGAATTGCCCTTAGGAAATGATTTGATATCTAGTATTAACCTCTTTAATGACTGTATAAACCATGACCAAATGTTGTCGTTTATATTAAAATATTTAGAGAACAAAGGAGTTAAGGTATCTTTAATTAACATAGTTAATAAAGGGAAGAAGCTAAAAAATAAATCTAAATCTGAGATGAATCTAATTAACAACCAAGACATGTATGTAAAAGACCGTCCATCATGGTCAAAAGGTTTATTTGCCCCCGAGTACATTCAAGACATATATGGTAAAGATAACAATTATATTTCAAAGGTCTATGAGTCCTCTGTGCCAACATTGAGGTCAACTAAAGTTGTGTTAAAAGACTTAAGTAATGGTGTTGCATCTGTCAAAAATGGATATAGGACAACTACGAATCAGCCAGAGTCTGCAAGAAATCGACTGTTGGTATTCGGTTCTTCGACTACATACGGCCTAGGTTCAAGTGACGAAAATACAATTCCAAGCTTAATACAAAGAGAACTAGAGAACAGATTTCCTGATGTAAAAGTTGAAAACCATGGTGTGGTCGGAATGAACTTTTTGCTAGCGATTAATAATATTCTACAAACGGAAATAAACTCAGGTGACACTGTGGTTCTCTTTGATTTTGATGAGTTTAGAGATGTGTCCTATGCTAAAGTCAATAATATAGACCTTAATAAAATAGACCGTAAAGATGATTTATTTATCGACTTAACTAAGCATCAATGTCATTTTTCGCCTAGAGGAAATCAAGTAATTAGTAAAATAATGTGTAATGATTTTTTGTTTAATTTGATTGAAAGTGATATTTATCACGATAAAAAGTATCATATAGATGGAAGAGTTAAGGCTGTACTCGATAATTTTAAATACTTCCTTTACAAGCAGTCTGCAAAAACTTTCGAAAACTGTGAGATGAAAAGTTATTTATCTTTGTTGGAAAGCCATGTTCCTAGCGAAGAACTAAAAGTGGGTAGTGTAGCTGTCAATTGTAATCCTATTACTAAGGGCCACCTCCACTTATTAGAACATGCATCCCATAGTGTCGATAAGCTATTTATTTTTGTTATCGAAGAAGATAAATCATTCTTTAAGTTCGAAGACCGTCTCCACTTAGTCGCAGAGAGTACTAAGCATTTAGAGAATGCCACTGTACTTAGAGGAGGTAAATTTATCTGTACCGAGTTAACTTACCCAGATTACTTCCATAAAGACACAACAGAAACTAAAGCAGACGCTTCTATGGAAGCATGGTTCTTCTGCGAGTACATAGCAAAAACGCTTAATATTACTAAGATATTCTTAGGTGATGAGCCTAAGTGCATGATCACCAAACAGTACAATGAAAAAATGCAAGAGCTACTCCCAGAGTATGGTATTGAAGTTGAGATTATTGAGCGTATATCAACAAATGGCGATGTGATTAGTGCTTCTAAAGTTAGGGAGTTTTTAGCTAGTAGAGATTTCAGCAGTATAGAAGCAATAGTGCCTAAGCCCACATATCAATTTTTAAAAGAAAATTATTAATCTTGGTTTGGCGCTCAACTATATCTTATAAAAAGACCAGTTTGTTGACTTAATGCTTGTCAGTTAAGAATCGTTTAGCTTCTTCTTGGAGACCTTGTCGCACTACGACAAGGTCTCTCTTTTACATTTCCTGGGTAACTTCTTTCTCGTTTCTCACGTAAAACAAAGCTTCTGATAATTCTGAGAGCCATTGTGGAGACAAGTTATGGATTTGGTCGAGTGGTTGTCTAAGAAGCATAAAAAATCCGAGTGCTAAAAAAATACTCGGACTTTGATATCCTAGGAGAATCGTTGACCAGTCATCTTTTTACTGGTCGACATTAAGTCTGTTGACTGAGTTTTTTATTTTGAATTCGCTATCCATAGTTAAGTCCAATAGATAATCCGAAGTCGAATTAGGCTGTGTATGTAGGGTGTTGTGTGTGCTGTTTGTGCAATCTGTAGTAATTTCAACCTTTAAAGTTCGATAATTAATCACTTGAATTAAAAGATAAAATTTATTGTTGACGAATTTTTTCCATCCGTTAAAGTACACCTCGTTCTCACGGCTTAGGTCGCTGAGAGATGGTGTTTTACTCTTCAGTAATCAGCATCGCAAGATTGCGTTGCCCTGGTGGTGGAATTGGTAGACACAAGGGATTTAAAATCCCTCGGCGTTCGCGCTGTGCCGGTTCAAGTCCGGCCCGGGGCACCATCTATCTAGCTCCTACTATTTAGTAGAGTGTGAACAAAGAGTTGTTCTCTTAAATCACTATTAAAGGCGCCTTGGCAGAGTGGCTATGCAGCGGATTGCAAATCCGTGGACCTCGGTTCGACTCCGGGAGGCGCCTCCATTCTCTCTTTCATTTTAGAAAGCTGATGAATGAAAATGCGATACTAGCTCAGTTGGTAGAGCGCAACCTTGCCAAGGTTGAGGTCATCGGTTCGAACCCGATGTATCGCTCCAAATTTTGTAATGTTGATTCATTTCGACATTAAGATGGTGTTTTACTTTTCAGTAATCGGCATCGCAATAAAGAATTGCGTGCCCTGGTGGTGGAATTGGTAGACACAAGGGATTTAAAATCCCTCGACGTTCGCGTTGTGCCGGTTCAAGTCCGGCCCGGGGCACCATCTATTTGGTTGTTACCTCTCTAGGTAGCATTCAAAAGAGTTGTTCTCTTAAAACACTATTGAAGGCGCCTTGGCAGAGTGGCTATGCAGCGGATTGCAAATCCGTGGACCTCGGTTCGACTCCGGGAGGCGCCTCCACTATTCAAAGTTAAAAGGCCAGCAGAAATGCTGGCCTTTTTGCTATCTGAAATTCCATTTCTTCGCGCTTTCCTAATTTCTAACGCTGTCCATTCATTGAATCGCGCTTCTGGCTAGACGACTCTAATCTGATCGATCTGTTTTACGGAGTTCTACGTTATCAAGTCGCTTTATTTCACCGGTTGTATAAGTTGAACCAAATGTATTTCTGAGAAAGCTGTTGGGAGACAACTCCTAGTAGCTCAGCAAGACAGCCCAAGTTAATCGAGTGTGCGATTTGTAAACGGAGTCGATGGGTAGGGAAGCGGGACGACTGTGTTTTTGGTCATCCAGTTCTTCACATTTATACACAGTTGCTCATGAACCTGTAACGCTTTCATGAGTTATTACACTTCTTATGACTACAAATGAAAATGATTGTCATTTACTTACGTTGTTGCTAGTCTATTGTGAAATATTACAACAAGCATGCTTGTGTGTAAAATTGCCTATAAAACGGCTCTAAACCTTATCAAACCTATGGTTATTCGTTTGCTATGGCGTCAAATTAGCCACTTCTACCTCTTTTGTTCTACCCCTTTTGGGTAGTTCGATTTCGTAATTGATTTACATCATATTTTCATTTTCTTTCATAATTCATTATTCGCTCAGTTAAGAAATATATAACCTTCAGGAATTCTTATGAGCAAGATGAAGCTAGTCGTAATCGGTAACGGGATGGTCGGTCATCGCTATATCGAAGATTTAGTCGAGAAGACAGATGTTGCTAACATGGACATTACGGTGTTCTGTGAAGAGCCTCGCGTAGCCTATGATCGTGTACACCTTTCTTCTTATTTTTCACACCATACTGCGGACGAACTTTCTTTAGTTAAAGAAGGCTTCTACGAGAAACACGGCATCAACATGCTGATCGGCGAACGTGCTATTAACGTTAACCGTGAAAAGAAAACAGTTTACTCAAGCACTGGTCGTGAAATCCAATACGACAAACTCATCCTTGCTACAGGTTCATTCCCATTCGTTCCGCCAATCAAAGGCAACGAAGGTAAAGACTGTTTTGTTTACCGCACAATTGAAGATCTAAAAGCTATCGAAGCTACGGCTAAGAATTCTAAGTCTGGTGTTGTTGTTGGTGGTGGCCTACTTGGCCTTGAAGCGGCAGGCGCACTTAAAGCACTTGGCGTAACCACACACGTTGTTGAGTTTGCTCCTAAGCTAATGGCTGAGCAACTTGACCAAGCGGGTGGTAACCAACTTCGTCAAAAAATCGAACGTATGGGCGTTAACGTACATACAAGCAAGAACACGCTTGAGATTGCTCCTGAAGGCACTGAAGCTCGTAACGTAATGCGCTTTGCAGACGGTACAGAGCTAGAAACTGATTTCATCGTATTCTCTGCTGGTATTCGCCCTCAAGACAAACTTGCTCGTCAAATGGGTCTAGGTATTGCACCTCGTGGTGGTATCGAGATTAACGATCACTGTCAAACGACAGACAAAGATATCTACGCAATCGGTGAGTGTGCGTCTTGGAACCAAACGTTCTACGGCCTTGTTGCTCCTGGTTACAAAATGGCGACAGTTGCTGTTGACCATGTTGTTGGCAACGAAAGCACATTTGAAGGTGCTGACATGTCTGCGAAGCTTAAGCTTCTAGGCGTGAAAGTGGGCTCTATCGGTGATGCGAACGGTCGTACTCCTGGTTGTAAGAGCTACGTTTACCAAAACGAAGAGCAAGAAGTTTACAAGCGCCTAATCGTTTCTGAAGACAACAAGAAGCTTCTTGGTGCGGTAATGGTTGGTGATACGTCTGACTACGGCGATCTTCTACAGCTTATGCTGAACGAAATCGACCTGCCAGAACACCCAGATGCTCTAATTCTTCCTGCGCACGCTGGTGCTGAAAAGCCAACACTTGGCGCAGACTCGCTTCCTGAATCTGCAGTTATCTGTTCTTGTTTCGATGTGACTAAAGGCAAGATCGCTCAAGCGGTTGCTGAAGGTCATCACACAATCGGTGATATCAAAGCAGTAACAGGTGCAGGCACTGGCTGTGGTGGTTGTATTCCACTGGTAACTTCAGTACTAAACGCTGAACTTGCTAAAGCTGGTGTTGAAGTGAAGAACGACGTTTGTGAGCACTTTGCTTACTCTCGCCAAGAGCTTTTCCACTTAATTCGCATCGAAGAAATCAAAACGTTCGATGAGCTACTAGAGAAATACGGTAAAGGCTACGGCTGTGAAGTATGTAAGCCTCTAGCGGGTTCTATCCTTGCTTCTTGCTGGGGTGAACACATCCTTAAACCTGAGCTAGTGAAGCTGCACGATACCAACGATAACTTCCTAGGTAACATGCAAAAAGACGGTACTTACTCTGTTATCCCTCGTATGGCGGGTGGTGAAGTAACACCTCAAGCACTAAGCGTTCTTGCTGATGTTGCTGCAGAATACAACCTGTACACCAAGATCACGGGTGCACAACGTATCGGTCTTTTCGGTGCTCAGAAAGATGACTTACCAGCAATCTGGAAGAAGTTAATCGCTGCAGGTTACGAAACCGGTCAAGCTTACGCAAAAGCACTTCGCATGGCTAAGACATGTGTTGGTTCTACTTGGTGTCGTTACGGCGTTCAAGATTCAGTAGGCCTAGGGGTGATGATCGAGAACCGTTACAAAGGCATCCGTACTCCTCATAAGATGAAGTTTGGTGTGTCTGGTTGTACTCGTGAGTGTGCTGAAGCTCAAGGTAAAGACTTAGGAATCATCGCAACTGACGCAGGTTGGAATATGTACGTGTGTGGTAACGGTGGTATGAAGCCTCGTCACGCAGACCTGCTAGCAAGCGACCTAGACCAAGAAACGCTGATCAAATACATCGACCGTTTCATGATGTTCTACATCCGTACGGCTGCTCCACTGCAACGTACTTCGGTATGGATGGACAACCTAGAAGGTGGCGTGGATTACCTACGTGAAGTGATTGTAGACAACAAGCTTGGCATCAATGACCAACTTGAAACTGACATTGCTGGCCTAGTGGATAACTTTGCTTGTGAGTGGACAGATACAATCAACGACGAAGCTCAACTTAAACGCTTTGCGCACTTCATCAATGCTGATGACCGTGATGAAAACGTTGTGTTTGTTGATGACGGCCGTGAACAACACCGCCCAGCGACATTCACAGAGAAACACCCTGAAGCGAAGGGCGATATCCTTCACGTTGAACTGGTTTAATTGGGAGACGACATCATGGCATTTACCAAAGTTTGTAAGATCGAAGACATTATCCCAGGTACCGGTGTTTGTGCATTGGTTGGTGGTGAGCAAGTGGCTATCTTCCGCCCAACTAAGGCTGAAGAAGTATTCGCGATTAGCAACACAGACCCATACTTCCAATCTAACGTGTTATCACGTGGTTTGATTGTTGAACACAAAGAAGAGCTTTGGGTGGCAAGCCCACTTAAAAAGCAACGCTTTAACTTAGCATCAGGTGTGTGCATGGAAGACGAGAACTTCAACGTGAAAGCGTACAAAGCTCGTGTTACTAAAGGCGCTGTAGAAATCTCTGCTTAATCTTTCGATGAGTAAGATTTGATAGTTCAAGGGTTCTAGTTATCGATATTGCCTTAACTCGGCAACTAGAACCTTTTCCTATCCAATTTTAACTTTTAAATTTAACTTTTAAGGACAACCTTATGTCTACTGATTTTAAACCGGCAGAATTCGTTCAAACTATGATCGATGTAGGTGAAGCTAAAACCAAGACTGGTACTCGCGATCTTCTGATCCGAAGCACTATGGCTGGTATCATCCTTTCTCTTGCGGTTGTAGTGGCTATCACGACTATCGTTCAAACGGGTATCGGCATCGTAGGCGCACTTGTGTTCCCGGTTGGTTTTGTCATTCTAAGTGTCATGGGCTACGACTTAGTAACGGGTGTATTCGGTCTTGCACCTTTAGCGAAATTCGACAACCGTCCAGGTATCACTTGGGGTCGTATTCTACGCTGTTGGGGTCTTGTTGGTCTGGGTAACCTTGTCGGTTCTTTAATTGTTGCTTTCCTAGTTGCGGTATCACTAACAGGTAACTTCTCTATAGAACCAAATGCAGTAGCGCAAAAGTTCATCGCTGTTTCAACCGCTCGTAGCCTAGGTTTCGAGAACATGGGAATGGACGGATGGATCACGTGTTTCGTACGCGGTATCTTCTGTAACCTAATGGTTTGTCTTGGTGTGATTGGTAACATGACAGCGCGCACTGTGTCTGGCCGTGTGGCAATGATGTGGTTCCCAATCTTCATCTTCTTCGCACTAGTATTTGAGCACACAGTAGTAAACATGTTCCTATTCCCACTGGGTATGATTCTTGGCGCGGATTTCGGTATCGCGACTTGGTTGAACTTCAACCTTATCCCAACAATCCTAGGTAACATCGTTGGTGGTTTGTTCCTAACATGTGTACCACTATTCCTAACTCACGCTAGAACAGCTCCTTCTCTAGGCGCTAAGTAATTAGAATACTCTAGGTTAATGAGTAATAGATGAAGTGTGTTAAGCCCCAAACTGTTGATTTGGGGCTTTTTTGATCTCAACACTCTCTACTGAGATAGCAATGCACCTACTATGAGCAATATGTGCTCAAGAATGGTGCAAATATCAGTGTTTTCCAACGTAATAGATTGTTTTGTTATATAAACTTCTATCTTGATTAGAATTAATCGTGAAGTTTTATGGCAACACCTGATAGTCTAAGAAGTAGGGATATTGGCAATTCGCAGCGTCATTGTGAATTGTGATACAGAATTAAGCTTGAAACATAACAAGCTAACTTTCGGAGCAAAGCATGTCAGAAGTATCGCCATCGAATGTTAAAACAGGAAGCAAAGGATTTGTTTCACTAGTAGGTGCAGGCCCGGGTGATCCAGATTTACTTACGCTAAAAGCAGCACGTGTGATTCAACAAGCAGACGTTTTGGTTTATGACCGCTTGGTATCAAAAGATATCTTAGCGATGGCCAACCCAGAGGCAGAAATGCTTTACGTAGGTAAAAAGCTAGATCATCACTGTGTACCACAAGATCAGATTAACCAGTTGTTGGTTACTAAAGCGCAAGAGAACAAGCACGTAGTTCGCCTTAAAGGCGGCGACTCATTTATCTTTGGCCGTGGCGGGGAAGAGTGTGAAACGTTAGCTGAGAATGATGTGAGATTTGAAGTTATTCCTGGCATTACTGCAGCTGCAGGCGCAACGGCTTATGCGGGCATCCCGTTGACACATCGTGATCACGCACAAAGTGTTCAGTTTATTACCGGTCACCTTAAAAAAGATGGTGAAGATATTGACTGGCAATCTCTTGCTCAGCATAACCACACAATTGTTTTCTACATGGGCTTAAAAGAGAGCCCGAATATTCAAAAGAATTTACTTGATAACGGTATGAGAGCAGACATGCCTGTAGCGATCATTGAAAACGGAACTCGCCAAGAACAGAAGGTGTATCGAGGTGGTTTGAGTGACTTAGCTAACCTTGCGAGCGTGGCTAAAAGCCCTGCGTTGATTGTTGTAGGCAGTGTGGCTCAACTTCATGAAAAACTCGCTTGGTTTAACAAACAAGCTTAATCGTTTGATGTGTTAGTAGGCCCTTTAAGTCAAGATTAAGTTACCAAGAATCAAATACTGCAGCGGCTGCTTTGTCGCTGCATTTCTTGTTGGCGCATTGGCATTTCATCGATGATATTGGTGATTTTTTGCCAATCTGTCTTTCCACTCCATCTGTGTTTTTCTTTTCCATCTTTACCAATCAAAACTGCTGTGTGTGATCCTTTAGGGATCTCGTAAATACTGGTAACAGCCTCTAAGTTAAACTCTTCTTCTAGCCAACTAGGAACTGTGTAACCACTCTCTGCGATCACCATAATAACAACATCTCGTTCGTCCAATTGGCAGTTGTTGATTAAGACTTCATTCAGAAATTCTTTAACGACTGAATCTTCCTTTGGAGCGAAATAAATGACACTGCGGTGCGGCAAAGGCTTTGAGTGAGAGTAGGCGGGATAGGCGAGTGCAGAGTTGATGGATAAGCTCATGGTTAACACCGTGCTGGTGGTCAGTAATATCAGTAAATTAAGCCAGAAACTAAATCCTGATGGTTGATCCAGAATTTGCACCGCTTTGGTTGTGTCGATGCTTACGTTCGATTTGTGTGTTTGTCCGTGCAGCATACAACCTCCCTATAAATGCACTAAGCCCAAGTTCGGTTTGAATGTTATGTAAAGAAGATGAAGTTAGGATCATCTAAGAAACGTATCAAACAAATCGAGTTACATTAAGCATAGTTAGGATTATGTTAAAGGCACTTAGCTTAACGCTAAAGATAGTAGGTTTTACGTTAACGATAGCGGAAGGTTCATTTTTATTGAGTAAAGCGACTCGCATTTTACAATTGAATAGAATAGGGTATACGGAAAATCTAAAGGTATGAATTTATGGAAAACATAGCAATTTTGGTCGACGTACAGAACGTTTACTACACGACACGCGATAAATACCGTTCTAACTTCGACTATAACCAGTTTTGGTATGTTGCCACGGAAGGGCGTAATGTTGTTGCCGCTAATGCTTACGCAATCTCAAGCCAAGATCCAAAGCAGCGCCAATTTCACCATATCCTTCGTGGTGTTGGTTTTAATGTTAAGTTAAAGCCGTTTATTCAGCGTCGAGATGGTAGTGCAAAAGGCGACTGGGATGTGGGTATTGCGTTAGACGCAATAGAACTTGCTGAGACGGTTGATACGATTGTTTTAGTATCAGGAGACGGTGATTTCGAAATCCTTGTAGAGCGAATCAAAGAACGTTTTGGCAAACCTGTTGAAGTGTATGGTGTACCGGGACTAACTGCTCAAAATCTTATCGATTCTGCCTCAAAATTTGTACCGATTGAAAAAGATTTCCTTCTATAGGGTAAATCTCTCATTTTATAATTGAAATTAATAATAACGATAATTAAAATGCAAACTATTATTATTTATCGGTTTGTATGATGTCGCGCGTTTTAGTTGTTGATGATGATATTCAGTTGTGTGAGTTATTGGGTGAAGTGTTAGAAAATGAGGGGTATCACGTTGATACTGTCCATTGCGGTGAATCCGCGCTTGAGTTTATTCAATCTCACCCTGTCGATTTAGTTCTACTCGATGTAATGCTTCCGAACCTAAGCGGCATTCAAGTAGCAAGACGTATTTGTCAGCGTTTTGCTACGCCTATTCTTATGCTAACCGCTCTAAACGACGACGCCTCAATGCTTGATGGTTACCAAGCTGGAGCCGACCAGTACATCGCCAAGCCTTTCAATGTTCCAGAACTTTTAACCCGTATTAAGGTTATCTTACGTCGAGTTGGTTTTGAGCGTCAGAGACAATCTTTGGCTTCGTCTAATCACGGTTTGTGCGAACAACTCTCTCGTTTACCCTTAACGGGCACAGAAAAAGACCTGCTTGATTACCTAGTCAAAAACGATGGTATTGTCGTCTCAAAATCTGATCTACAAATCCATGTACTCAAGAAAGAACTGTGTCCTTTCGATCGTAATTTAGATATGCATATCAGCAATATACGTAGAAAGCTTGTTCAGGCTGGTTTGTCTAAGCAACATATTAAAACCGTTCGTGGTAAAGGTTACAGCTACCTAGAGTCGGTTGGAGCATGAGCGTCAAGCTAATACGTTGCCCTGACTTCATTGCTAAGCGGAAAGATGGTTTAACCTTTCAACTGTTTAGTTATCTGACAGTAATTCTAGTAAGTATTTTGATCCTACAAGGTGTAGCAGAGAGAGCGTTGATGAAGGCCTTATTGAAGGTACCTGAATCCGTAAAATCTGAAATGCTCGATCTTGCTTATCAAGCAAACGTGCTGATCGAGGAAGGGGATATGGATGAGCTTGCCGATTGGGGCAACGCTCAACGCTATTATCTTTTTGTTATTGATGAAGATAACCGCCCAATCACACATCGACACATGCACCCGCACTTCGAGTTCAAGTTGAAGTACCTACGTACCTTAGATCATCAACTGAGCGATCGTGTGAGTAAGCCTATATTCGGTTTACCGCTGAATAATGGCAAAACGTTAGTAATTCAACTGCCGCATCAGTTTCACCCGGCTAAGTCCTTTGCACCTTATTCTTACATGTTGAAAGCGGTAATAGCTTTGATCGTGTTGTCGCTGTTCTCCATTATTATGGCGAAAAGCCTGCAACAGCCTCTGGATCGCTTAAGGGAAGCAAGCCGAAGGTTGGCACAAGGAGACTTCTCGGTGAGTGTTGTGTCTGAGCTTGATTCAACCACGCGAGAGTTCAACGAACTTGCTCACGATTTTGACCACATGACGTTTGAGATTAAGTCATTGGCTGAAAAGCAGCGTCGTTTGATTCGGGATGTGTCCCATGAGCTTAGAACGCCATTAGCTAGGCAGAACCTCGCCTTACACCTTTTGCGCAACAAGGTGGATGATAAGAGCATTGGCTTACTTGATCGAATGGAAAGTGAAACGGAAGAGATGAATAAGTTGGTGGGGGAAATCCTTGAATTCAGCCGCCTAGAAACGTCACGTTATGACACCAAGTTAAGCTTGATGCATTTGGAGCACTATTGTTCGATGCTCATTGCGCAGATGCAAAATGACTTAAAGCCGAATCAGACCTTAGTGGGTGATTTAGAGACACCGACATCAATGGTCAACGTTGATGAGAGGTTACTTCTCAGAGTGATTGGTAATTTGGTCGGCAACGCAATTAAATATGCCGGTGAGAATGCTCATGTTGTCGTGACTACTTATGAACTGTTCACCGATAAACGTTACAGTGTCATATCTGTAGAGGATGACGGTGATGGCATTCCTGATAACAAGATTGCAGGTATATTCGACCCGTTTACTCGCATAGAGTCAGCCCGTGATAAACAGTCTGGTGGCTATGGGTTAGGCCTTGCGATTGTTAAAGAAGCGATGGGTGTGATGAATGGGCACGTTACTGCTGAGAATAGAGATGGCGGGGGGCTTAGAGTGAACCTTATGTTCCCAATCGCCGATTAGCTTCCCGTTGTTATCTGTCGTGCTCCATACGTAACTAAGGCTGAAAGCACGCTGAGAAACATTGCCTAATAAAAAACGCCACTGCAGATGCAGTGGCGTTTTTGTTTATACGCTTTTCATTATCAGCTAAGGCATAGCCATTAATTACACCTTAACTCGAAGGCAAGAGCGTCAGAGAAACTAGATTATGCCTGTTGGCGCGCTAG
The DNA here is from genome assembly GCF_024347515.1 of Vibrio gigantis. Classification (NCBI taxonomy): domain Bacteria; kingdom Pseudomonadati; phylum Pseudomonadota; class Gammaproteobacteria; order Vibrionales; family Vibrionaceae; genus Vibrio; species Vibrio gigantis. The sequence goes on along the minus strand of NZ_AP025493.1, from coordinate 372,879 downwards.
CTTAACTTCTTCTTCTTTCTCGCCTGCTGCTGGGTCGTTGAAGCGAGACTCGTCTAGAGCGCCTTCTGACTTAGCAACGATGATAGATACGGCACTATCACCAGTGATGTTTACAGCGGTACGAATCATATCAAGAAGGCGGTCAACACCCATGATTAGAGCGATACCTTCTAGCGGTAGGCCGACTTGGTTCAATACCATCGCTAACATAACTAGACCAACACCTGGAACACCTGCTGTACCCACAGACGCCAATGTCGCTGTTAGGATGACCATTAGGTAATCGCCCATAGTAAGGTCGATGTTGTATGCTTGTGCGATAAACGCAGTCGCAACACCTTGCATGATTGCAGTACCGTCCATGTTCACTGTTGCACCTAGTGGTACAGTGAATGAAGCGACTTTGTTGTCTACGCCCATACGGTTCTTAGCCGTTTCCATTGTTACAGGAATCGTTGCGTTTGAAGATGCTGTTGAGAATGCAAACATGATTGCATCTTCCATCTTACGTAAGAACGTAATCGGGCTAAGGCCAGTGAATCCTTTAAGCATTGCACTGTAAGTAACCAGACCGTGTAACAGTAGGGTACCCGCAAGCACTAAGAAGTATTCAGCTAGGTTCCAAATTGCACCCAAGCCAAGGCCAGAGAACAGCTTCGCCATCAAGAAGAACACACCGTAAGGAGCAAGGTTCATCAGTAGAGCAACAAGCTTCATGATCACTTCATTCAGATCAGCAAATACAGAAGCGATACGTTCGCCAGGTTTGCCCGCTGCACTAATCGCAATACCGAATAACACAGCAAATACGATAACTTGTAACGTTTTGCCCTCAGCCATCGCCTGAATCGGGTTAGTTGGGAACATGTCGATGATTACTTGGCCCAGAGAAGGGGCATCCGCTGATTTGAAAGAGCTCGCAGCAGTCAGATCCGCACCAGCTCCAGGTTGGAACAGATTACCGATAGTGAGTGCTAGAGTGATAGCAACGGCTGTAGTACCGATATAAAGTGCAAGCGTTTTGCCACCCATACGGCCAAGAGTTGATAAGTCTTTAAGAGAACTTGTACCGCACACCAGTGAAACGAAGACGAGTGGCACCACCAGCATTTTTAAACTGGCGACAAAGATTTGTCCGCCCACTTCAAAGAGTCCGTTAACGATGTAGTTGTTAACAAATCCGCTGTCTGCAAAAAGGGATTGAATGGCAAATCCCGTTAGTATACCTACGACCATACCGAGGATTACTCGACCAGTCAGAGACATAGGTTTCTTGGTATTCATTTAGAACACTCCTTATTATTTGTAACTTTGATACCTTTCCAAAGTGAGCAGGAGATTAGCAGTCGGTTGTTAAAATCGAAAAACAAAAAATGAGTTTGAAATTATAGATGTGATCATAATCACTGATAATTGTGACAATTAAACAAAATAGAACAATACAATTCACTATAAATTTACATTTATCGAGGGTTTTATACATAAGCTTGTCGTTTCAAAGGTAGTAAATAAGAAGAGATGATTTTCTTATTGATCTTCACGCCTCAAATTGACCCAGCCAATAACGCAGTTTCAAAAAACTGGATGGAGACGACCACTTTTTTGCATGACTGTTCTCTAAATATCTGTATTGAATTGGTTTTATTTAACTTTATAAAAACGACTCTCCAATACGCCTTTACAAAACTTTACGAATGCAAAGAATGTAAATTTAATGCAAATGGTAATAGTTATCACTTATATTCTCTCCCGAAATGATTCAGTGGTACCGGAAACGGTTAAGCGAGCACATCGAATAAATAACAAAGTGCTCGTCTAAAAGAATAAAAACGGAGTAAAGGACATGTTTTCAAAGAGCCCATTGGCTTTAGTGATCGGCGCAGTATTAGCTTCACCAGCAGTATTGGCAGAAACAGTAAAAACAGACGAACACATGGTTGTTGAAGGTCGTGACTACGGTTACAAAGCCGACACGAACACAACAGCAATGCGAATGGAGGCAACTCAATTAGAGACTCCGGGACAAGTTTCAGTAATCGATGAACAAATCATCGATGAGCAGCGTGCAAGTACGTTAGGTGAAGTTCTTAAAAATGACGCTTCTGTTGGTGCGGGTTCTAAATCAACGAACCGTGAACGTTTTACGCTTCGTGGCTTTGACCTACAAAGCAGCTCTGGTTACTTGCGTGACGGTGTTCAGCATTGGTCACACTACCGTCAACCAGTAGAGCTTCTAGAGCGTGTTGAAGTACTTAAAGGCCCGGCAGGTCTACTTTACGGTAAATCAGCACCAGGTGGTCTTGTTAACATGGTTTCTAAGAAACCTACATACGAGACTCAAGTAAACGTAAGCCAAGATATTGGTTCTGATAGCTACACGCGTACTACTGCTGATGTAAGTGGTTCATTAAACGATGACCAAACTTTACGTGCTCGTCTTATTGTTTCACAAGAAAACCAAGATTCTTACCGTACACGTTTTGATGGTACAGATGTAGAAACTGACCGTTTTGTTGGTGGTCTATTTGTTGATTACGATATTAACGAAGACATCATGTTGTCAGTTCATTACGACCGTACAATCGAAGAGGGCGATTTAGACAACGGTTCTAAAATTGATACCTCTACTGGTAAGGTTATCGATCCTAACACAGTTAATGATCAACGTTTTGCTCAAACAGATAACGATGTTGCAAACTACGGTGCTTCGGTAACAGCTAACTTGAACGAAACTTGGTCTGTTAAAACAGGAATTAGCCGTCAGTTCTACGAGCGTCAACGTACTGAATCGAACAATACTGTATATAGTGATAAAAACGGCGGTTACGGCTACAAAGTATCAGATCGCCACGACGAGTGGACATTTGATACGGCTTATGTGGATTTTACCGGTGATTTCGATGCACTAGGTGTTAACCACCGTCTGCTTGTTGGTGTTAATGGTCTTCATTACGACTACGAGCGCTTATACGACTCGGGTTACACCTGTGTTAATGCAACTGAAGCCGAAGCAGAAGCTGCATGTGGTAATGGCTTTGATATGCCTTCTAACGTTAGTTATAAGAATGACAATGAAGTATCTCACTCTGAAAGCCAACACTATGGCCTATATGTTCAAGACTTAGTAACGCTTAACGATCAATGGCAAGTTCTTGGTGGTGTGCGTTTTGCTTACGATAAGACAATAAGCAGCTCAGATAAAGAAGAGAGCTACAACAACATTCTTCCTAAGTTTGGTGTAATTTACTCTCCTGCTCCAAATGGATCTATCTACGCGGTTTACTCTGAAAGTTTCGAGCCTGTAGGTGAAATTACAGATCAAGATGACGTTAACTTTGGTCAATCTCAAGATGCTAAGAAAGGCACACTTTACGAGCTAGGCTCTAAGTGGGAGTTGTTTGATGAGCGTTTATTCGTGTCTGGTGCAGTTTTCCAAATCACTCAATCGAACATGCAAGTGACAGAAGATCTAGACCCGGCGAATAACAACGGCAAAGACGCACGTACAACTCAAGTTGGTGAACAAGTTCACACAGGTGTTGAATTGGCAGCGACAGGTTACGTGACGGAAGCATTCTCTGTAAGTGCATCTACAATGTTCCTAGATGCAGAATACCAGAATGACCCTGCTCTTGAAGGTAAAACGCCAGCTGATGTACCAGAGTTTACTGCCAGCATTTGGTCTACCTACTCGTTTAATAACGGTACTGACGTAAATCTAGGTGTTTACCACGTAGGTGAGCGTTACACTGAAGATTCAAATACGTTCAAAAAAGATGCTTACACTCGTGTAGATATGGGTGTCGCACATACAATGAAGTATGACGAGAACCTAGATTTCGTCGCACGCTTCAACGTAGAAAATCTGTTTGATACAGACTACCTTGAAGGCGGCAGCACGAGCAGCGTTGTTGTTGGTGAAGGCCGTAACTACATGGCGACTTTACAGGTGAAATACTAATTTGTTAGTAGAGTACTATTAATAATTTAAATATTAAGGGGAAGGTTTCGACTTTCCCCTTTCGTGATTCTGCTATTTAGTAAAAATATCCCTAGTAATGCGAGTGACTTTTAATGATAATGAGACTGCTTATCAATAAAATTCATTTGACCTTCTTCTATAGTAAATGACTACAATTATGAATCTTTTAAAAACTAGCCTAGCGCTTGCCATCAGTTTGGTTGCAACGTCTTCGATGGCAAACAGCTTGGATCAAGCTCAATCAATTCAAAACAAGACCAATAACGCATCGGCTTCGAGCCAAAAGGTTATTGATAAAAGCTCACAAGCAACTCTATTACTGCAAGCTGAAATTGAGCGTCTCCAAGAAGAAGTCAAAAACCTAGAAATCTATTATGATCACCTTGCTGCACTGGTTGAAAGCCAAAATCAAGAAGCTCAAAGCATTGAAGGGCAGATCGAAGAAATTAAATACACGCGTCAAGGCGTCGTGCCTTTGATGTATCAAATGATCGATGGCCTGCAACAGCTGGTAGAAAAAGACGTGCCGATTAAGAAAGAGCAGCGTCTAGAGAGAGTTGAAAAGCTTCAAGCTATGATGACTCGTGCGGATGTAAGTGATGCTGAAAAGTACCGTCGTATCCTAGAAGCATACCAAATCGAAATGGACTATGGCATTAAGCTAGGTGCTTACCAGGGGCGTGTTGCACTGAACAGCGATAGAACGATTGAAGCTGACGTTTTACATCTAGGTCGCATCTCTTTAGTTGCTCGTAACTTAAACGGCAGCCAATACTGGTCGTGGAATCAAACACAAAACCAATGGCAAGAGCTAGATTCTTCGATGAAATCGGAGCTAGATAAAGCCTACGACATTGCAAGCCAACAAGCAGCACCAAGCTTAATTACTTTACCTGTTTCTCTAACTGTTGCGGAGGTTAAGTAATGAACTTAAAACCATTAGCAGCATTGCTTTGTATTACATCACTTTCATTTTCTGCTTTCTCAGCTTCAGACTCGACGGCTCAGCTCGTTAACAAAGTAAAATCAGAGAATCGTACTCAAGCTTCTCATAACGTAGTGCGCGAAGCTGACTTTAAAAAGACAGAGCAAGAACTGAAAGCGATCAAAGCTCAGCTTGAAGCCAAGCGTACATCTGTTCAAAACGCGACAGACGTTCTTACTCAAACCTTCAGCGATAACGAAAATAAGCTGGCTCGTTTAGAAGAAAAACTGCGCTTGGAAACGGGTAGCCTTGGTGAATTGTTCGGTGTCGTTCGTCAAAACGCGAAAGAACTGGGCGCAGAGCTTAGCTCAACAGTAAACAGCGTAGATCGCGCTGAGCACACAGCGACCGTTGACCAAATTATCGATGCTAAATCCCTGCCATCAATGCCACAACTTTCTGGTTTGTGGATGAGCATGGTTGAGCAGATTCAAGCGAGCTCTGAGCTTAGCAAATCTCAAATTGCATTCATTAATGGTGAAGGCAATACAAACAAGGTTGACGCTTACCGCCTAGGTTCAATTGGTCTTGTGACAGAGCAAGGCTATGTTAGCTGGAACACTCAGCGTGAAGATGCGATCGCTTACCTTAAGCAACCACAAAATGGTCCAACGTTAGCGTCACTTTCTTCGTTAGCGAATGGCGAAGTATCTAACGTGGTTGTCGATCCTTCTCGCGGATTTATGCTAGAGCAATTAGCACTTACGCCAAGCCTAACTGACCGTCTACAAGCGGGTGGTGTAGTTGGTAAAGTGATTCTTGGTCTTCTGGCTATTGGCTTAATTATCGCATTGGTTCGTGGCGTGTCTCTAGCGATTGCTCGTCAGAAAATTCGCGCACAACTTAAGAACCCAGAGCAAGCGGGCAAAAACCCTCTAGGGCGTGTTCTTGCGGTGTACAACAAAGAGCAAAATCAAACGGTTGAAGCGTTAGAGCTACGTCTATTAGAAGCAGTTGTTGATGAGCAGACACACTTAGAGAAAGGTCTATCAATGCTTAAACTATTGGCAGCACTAGCTCCAATGTTAGGTCTTCTAGGTACAGTAACGGGTATGATCGAAACGTTCCAAGTGATCACACAGTTTGGTAATGGCGACCCTAAAGTAATGGCGGGTGGTATTTCGATGGCGCTTGTAACGACGGTACTTGGCCTGGTAGCGGCAATGCCTCTTTTACTTGCACACAACATTCTTAGCACTCAAGCAGAAAACATTCGTAATATTCTTGAGAAACAAGGTATCGGTCTTGTAGCTGAGCAGGCAGAAAAGACAGTTGAATCAAAAGCTATTGTTTCACCAGTTGGGACTGCTGCGTAATGGATATTTTGTCGGCTTCTCTATTACCAGCGAGTTGGTTAACGAGTGACTGGCTGCTGTCTTTATCAAGCTTTATGGAGCAGGGCGGCTTCGTCCTGTGGTGGCTAGCGGTTGTTGTCCTAGTGTATTGGGTGCTTGTGGTGGAACGCGTACTTTATCTTGCGTTCTACTTTCCTAAGCAACGCCAAGCTTGGATAGCAAAGTGGCATGAAAGAGAAGATCACTCTTCTTGGCATGCCAAAGCCATTCGTGAAGGTTGGTTAGGGCAAGCGAGTATCTTGCTTAACCAAAACTTGAATTTTATTAAGCTGTTAGTCGCTATTTGTCCGATGTTGGGCTTGTTAGGCACCGTCACCGGTATGATCTCTGTTTTTGATGTCATGGCGACACAAGGTAGCAGCGACCCTAAATTGATGGCTTCAGGTATCTCGTTAGCAACACTGCCAACCATGGCAGGCATGGTTGCAGCGTTAGCGGGCATGTTTGTTCATGCACGCTTAGCGAAAGTGTGTAACCGCTTAGAATTGAAATTAGAAAAATCTTTAAGGAGTCAACGATGAGACTCGGTCGACGTCATTCTAAAAACGAAGAGGCTCAAATAGACCTTACTTCGATGCTTGATATTGTCTTTATCATGCTTATTTTCTTTATTGTGACCAGTTCATTTGTTCGTGAATCAGGGGTGGAAGTTAATCGCCCACAAGCTTCTAACGTAGTCAGTCAAAAGGATGCGGGCATCTTTGTTGCGATTACTTCTGCGAATGACATTTTTATTGATAAGCGTGTCGTTGATGTTGAACGTGTCCAAGCGACGTTAGAACACTTGTTGCTAGAACAACCTGATGCTTCTTTGGTTATACAAGCGGATGAACACGCTTATAACGGTACGGTTGTTAAAGTGATGGACGCCGCGAAAGGTGCGGGTGTTAAAAATATTGCGCTTGCTGCTGATAAGCGATGATCTTGGAGGATCTTTATAAATGATTCGCCTATTTCTTGCTTTACCACTAGCAGGTGCACTGGGCTTAGCACTGTTTTCTTTCATGGCTTGGATGGTCGACAATGGCCACCAACGTTCACCAGATGATAGCGAGACGTTAAGTTTCAACATGGTGATGGTGGAACAAGAACAAGAAGTTCAAAGAAGACAGCGTGCCGTCCCTGAAAAACCAGAAATGCCAGAGCCACCACCAGAAGCGCAAACATCTCAGTCACAAGCTGAAGTTACGCCTCTGAACTCGATGTCTTCTTTGCCATCATTGGATTTGAATACATCCATTGATGGCCTTGCGATTAACGCACCGACATTCTCTGATTTTGGGTCAAACCAACAGGCAATGCCTTTGTATCGAGTAGAGCCTCGTTACCCAGCGAAAGCGCTTAAGCGTGGTGCTGAAGGTCATGTGATTATGTCTTTTACCATCGATGAAACGGGACGCCCAATTGACATTCAAGTCACTGACGCAAACCCACGTCGTATGTTTGAACGTGAAGCGATGAGAGCACTTAAAAAATGGAAATATCAACCGAAAGTCGTCGATGGAAAAGCGATAGCTCAGGTTGGTCAAACCGTGAAACTAGAGTTTAAGTTGGCAAAATGATGAAACAGATATGGATATTAGTGGGCTTGTTGTTAATGGCCCTTACAACACAGGCACAAGAGCTAACCCAATATACTGCTATTCGTGTTCAAAAGGCGCATAAGCTTGCTCAAGATGAACAGGTTAAGCAGGCCATTGACGTACTTGCAGGCTTGGAGCTTTCTAAAGGCTACGACAAAGCGTACGTGGCTCGCATGCTGGGTGTTTTCTACTGGCAAGACGGTAAAACGGATGCCGCTATTAAGCAGCTTACTTACGCGGTAGACACTAATTTGCTGGTGGATGAACAAGCTTGGGTAACCAAGCGTATGCTTGCCGATCTATTATTAAATGATCAGCAGTTCAAAAACGCACTTCCACATTACTACGAGTTAGTAAAAACAGCGCCAGAGGCAGAAAAGAAAGACGTGCTTTGGATGCGAATTGCACAAGCGGAATACCAAATCGAGAACTGGTCAAAAGTACTAGTAGCGATTGGTAATCGTGACAAGTTCAATGCAAAATCAGAACTGTCGCCTCTGTCTCTAAAACTGGGTGCGCAACTACAGTTAAAGCAGTGGAAGCAATCTATTCCAACTCTGGAAAGCCTGATTGAACTTCAGCCAGAAAAAGACAACTGGTGGCGTCAACTTGTGGGTATTCAGCTAAGACTAGAACGTAACCGCGATGCATTGAACACACTTGCGTTGGCTGATCTTCAAGGTGTAGAGCTGAAAAACTCAGACCGCAGATTACTGGCTCAGCTTTATGCTAAACGTGGTATTCCAGAGCGTGCAGCACAAGAGATCGCTAAATTAGATGATGCGAACAGCGATGTTCAACTTCTGGCTGAGCAAGCCACATACTGGCAGCTAGCGAAAGAGTGGGACAGTGCCATTGAAGTGTGGACGTTAGCGTCTAAAAAAGACACGAAATATCATTGGAATGTGGCTCAGTTATTGGTTCAGCAAGGTTACTACGATCGTGCACTGGTTGTTTTGGATAAAGTGAAAGACAAGAACAAGCAAGCCGATGTTGCTTTAGCGAAAGTACGTTCATGGTACAAGCTAAAGAATCTTGATAATGCTCTTGCTCAAGCTAAACGTGCGAATAACATTGAACCTTCTTCTGAAGCAAAAGGTTGGATTAAATACCTGACTCAGCTAAGAACAGTCAGTGATAACGGCAACGTCTAACTGTTGATAGCACGACAGATACCAAGAGAAAAGGGTGTCATTTGATGGTTCAAATGACACCCTTTTTTAATTTATTTCGTAATTTTGGTGGCTAGGGTTGGTCTAGTTTTACTCATCGGACTGATAGATTACGGATCGCACATCGCGCCGCTTGACGTTGCACTTCGAATCTCACCGCTGGTATCCGCAACCCAGTTAATAGTGCAGTCGCGATAAGGGTTTTTAAAGGCATGCAAGGTATAACCATTGTCTAGTGCTGTTTGAGTTTCAACCCAAGCAAAGTTTCTGGATTCCCAAAAGCTGATAGGACGTGAGCGCTCAGTAAGGTAACGTTCTTGTACATCGGTTATGTCTGAACCGATGTATTGTTGAATATGCTCTTCCGTGCTGGTTATTTGGTTGGTACACGCTGTTGCTAGTGCAGCCAAAGCCAAAATAATAATACGCATTTCAATTCCTTTTTAGCTTAATTAGCTATAACCAAAGCAGTGATTAGTTCAGATTTTAACAAATCGATATCAATCGAAGAATCATCGTTTGGGATGATCTTCAAACAGATCCAACGATCAAATAGTCCCAACTTTCCATCCTTAAAGCCACAACTGTTACCTTAAACCCACCTCAATCAAGCATGATGAGATTGAGGTTTTTTTGAGGTTTGACCCTGTTATCGATAACTTCTAATAGAAAGAATCAAATTCCTTTAGTACACGTTAGCAAGAATATGCATACAGTTCGATTACTTCCCATGTAATGTTATGTAAATTTCCTTACGCTGCTCTGCAAACGTAAACAATGTAAATTGAATGCCAATACGAATGATTATCAACTAAATTGTCGCCATAAAATTTATAGGTATTGGTTTGTATGTCGTTAAAAAGTAGGGCGGTTCAGTCATGGGCTCGTCGACTTCATGTTTATATTTCTATGGCACTTCTGTTCGTGGTTCTTTTTTTCTCAGTAACCGGTATCACCCTGAACCGACCTGAGTTATTTGAATCAAGCCAACCCAATATCCAACGCTCTACGCTAACGCTTCCTTCAAGTTTATTTACGGTTCAAGACGGGCGTTTAAAAGCTGACGAGACAGCCTTTGAAACGTTTCTGTTTGAAGAAGCTAACCTCTCCGGTGTTGCTTCAGGTTTGGACATCTACGCAGAGATTGAAGACGGTGAGTTGCTCATCGGTGAGGTATCTATGGACTTCAAAGGACCAGGCTACAACGCTTCCGTTTTTGTTGACGTTACGTCTGAATTTGTAGAAGTCGAAACCACGAATTACGGCGTTATCGCTTTGTTAAACGATCTACACAAAGGTCGTAATAGTGGTGAAGTATGGAAATGGTTCATCGATATCACCGCGCTATTGATGATCTTCTTTGTGCTTACCGGCGTGTGCTTACTGTTACCTAAGAAAAAGACGCTGAATACTTCTATCAAATGGACGGTGCTTGGGTCTGCAATCTCACTTGTTATCTATTTTGTCGCCGTGCCTTAACGTTTGATTCGATTGACGAATCGGATTGAAGAACGAACTTAAGGTTAAACGGGTTTATAAGGTTGTTAAAAATGAAAAAAATGAACTGGAGTAAGGTGCTTCTTGCCTTATCTCTTTTACCAAGCCTAGGTCTGGCAAAAGCGATTCCTGATACGGCAAAACTGGATGTCAGCTTTGAACTTCCAAAAATAGATACCTCTATGTATGCACGTCCTTATGTGGCGGTGTGGGTAGAGAACAGCGAGCGAAAATCAGTGAAAACCATTGAGCTTTGGGTCGGAAAAGACGAATGGCTTAAGGATCTACGTAGCTGGTGGAGAAAGGTTGGCCGTTACGATCGTGAATTGGTTGATGCTGTGACGTCTGCAACCCGTCCTGCTGGTCAGTACCGTTTTGTTTGGGATGGTAAGAGCGACAGCGGTGAAACGTTAGAACAAGGCGAGTACACGGTTCATATCGAAGTGGTTCGTGAACACGGTGGCCGTAACTACCTTCGCCAAAAAGTATCACTCATAGATTCAAATGCGTCTTACGAATTAAAAGCAACGGAAGAGACGGGTGTAATCACCCTGAACTACATCGCTAAGTAGTAGGTACGAATCGCAAAAGCAAACTGTACAGAATAGACAGTCGTCATCGTAGGCTCAGTTTGAGCGACACGGCTAACAATTATAAATAATGGAATTGAACATGATGAAACAGACAAAAATTAAGGCACTTGCACTAGCGGGTGTTATGGCATTTGGCTTAGCAGCAACGACAACAGCACAAGCTCACCCACGTTGGATTCTGCCATCTCATTTCACAGTATCTAAAGAAGGTGGTGATTGGCTAACGTTCGACGTTACTGCTTCTCACGGCACGTTTGTTTTTGATAAGCCTGCTGGCAGCGAAAATGCTCATGTCATCATGCCAGATGGCCGCAGTGAGCGCCCTAACTTTGTGATTCGCGGCAAGCGTCGTTCAATCTTCGACTTCTATTTTGAAGAAGAAGGTACACACAAAGTGGCGATCAACAACGAACCGTCTTACTACACCCAATACAAAGCGGGTCGCCGTGACACCGTGAAGTGGGTTAAAGCAAACAAGGCTGAGCGCGATTCAGTACTACCAGAAAAGGCACGTGACGTGGTAACACAAATCAGCTTCACACGTGCTGAAAGCTACATCACAGTAGGTAAGCCATCAGATTCAGCCTTCAAAATTGAAGGCAAGCTACTTGAAATGAAACCTATTACACACCCTTCAGACATCATTGAAGGCGAACCAGTAACATTCCAGTTCTTCTACAACGGTGAAGTTCAGAAAGGTGTTACAGCGGAAATCACTCGTGAAGGTACGCTTTACCGCAACCACCAAGAGCAGATTGACGTGGTGAGCGATGAGAATGGTGAAATCACGTTTACTCCAGACGTAGCGGGTCGTTACGTAATGAAGGCGAACTACAAAGGTGAGTTGATTGACAACCCACTGGCGGACAAAGCAAGCGCGAATGTTCACCTAACATTCGAAGCACTGCTTCAATAGTCTGTGATATTTGGGCTAGAGCCCTGATTAAGAACCAAAAAACTTAAGGGCTCATTTGAGCCCTTTATCGCTCAGTTTATAACTGAGAATTTGCACTGTGGCTAGGGTACAAACCATGACAATAAAAACAAAATTTAACGCTTTAATGACTCCTTGCTTAGCATTGGGACTTGGTTTCGCTGCATTACCTGCACAAGCACACTTCCCATTGATGAGTTGCTGGTTTGAAGGCAAAACCGTTGCTTGTGAAGCGGGTTATTCCGATGGCAGCAAAGCGATTGATTACGCGGTTGAGATGTACGATTACGAAGACAACTTGATTGCAAAAGAGATGACAGATAAACGTTCTATCGTTGAATTCCCACATCCTGACACTGAGTTCTACCTTGTGTTTGATTCAGGCCATGAGTTTCCCGTTGAAGTCGATGTTGTTGAGATCAGCGAAAAATGATAATTCAAAGCGTACGTGCTGACACGGGCGGCAGAGAGGGCAAATGGGTAGGGCTGATCATTGTATCTATCCTTTGCTTTGCAACTGTCGCGATCCCATTTCATCAGGCGGAATCTCACGTAAAAGCCGTACTTGACCATCAAATTTTAGTGACGGATGTTGAACAAGAAAATTTGGCGATGCTATCAGAGCTGCGTTTGGCTCATGAAGAAATTCGTGACCTGCGCATGGACTCAGATGGTGAATGGCCGAGTGTAGCGTCACTTAAAGATGAATGGGTTGCCCCATTTGTAGAAGATCAGAGTTGGAAGCGCAAAGGTTCTCATGCTTGGGTACTGGACGAACGTGGTTATTACTTCTCTACTCCAAGTGAGTATGCGACACCAAGCGAGCATTCTACGCCAACCGATCATGGTTCTGCGGATTCCTTTATTTTAAACGCGAACAGCATTTCTCCTGAAATCTGGATCTTTTTGGGTGGCATAGCGAAACAGCCAGTAACTTTTGACCAACACACGCTTGAGTCTACTGGTTGGAAAATGGTTGTGAACGAATCAGAAATTGAACAGCATCATGAAAGCGATGCTCACTAATAATAAGAGAATTACTATGCGAATTATGACCCTGTTCATGTCGTTATTAGCGGTGTTTATGGCACCTCATGCATTAGCAAAAGAATACACGGTCGACAGTAACAAGCTGACGATTGGTATCACACTTCAACCTTACTACAGCTATGTGAAAGCTGTAGTCGGCGACAAAGTGAACATTCTTCCTTTGGTTGACGCAGGTTTCAACCCACATAACTACTTACCACAACCCAATGATTTAAAGCGATTGAGCCAAATGGATGCAATCGTAGTAAACGGTATTGGTCATGATGACTTCGCGCTTAAAGTGATTTCAGCCGCGCAACGTGATGACTTAGTGGTGATCGAAGCAAACAAAGAAGTGCCTTTACTTCCGGCTCTTGGTCAGTCTGTGGGTCAGGGTGCTGTTAACCCGCATACCTTTGTTGGGCTTTCGACAACCATTCAAAAGGTTTACACCATTGCCAGTGAAGTATCTAAGCTCGACCCAGACAACGCTGCGTTTTATCGCAAGAATGCACGTAAGTACGCTAAGCAATTTCGTTTTATGAAGCGTGATGCGATGTTGTCATTAGGTGAGTTAGATACATCAGGCATGAAGGTTGCGACTACACACAACGCTTATGGATACATTCTTCAAGAGTTTGGTGTTGATGTCGCGGCGGTAATCGAGCCTGCACACGGTGTTGAGCCAAGTGCTAGCCAACTTCAAGAGACGATCGAGAAGATCCGCGCATCGGGTATTGATGTTCTGTTTTACGAATTGAACATGCCAAACCGTTTTGTTGACACGATTGAGGCGGAAACGGGCGTTCAACTTTACCGTTTTTCTCACATGACCCACGGCGAATATGAAGACGATAAAGTAGAAGTTGAGATGAAGAAGAACCTAGAGACGTTAATCGAAGCCATGAAATTTGCGGCGGCGAACCAAGCTAAAAGCGGGAACGCATAATGCTAGGTCCATCAATCTCAATTAATAAACTGGGTCTGCAGTACGATAACAATGTGATTCTTGATGATATCTCGCTAGAACTTAAAGCGGGCGAGTGTCATGTGATCATGGGGCCAAACGGCGGCGGCAAAACTTCTTTGCTGAGATCGGTACTTGGATTGACGCCTTTCTCTGGAGCGATCAACATTCATTGGCCAGAAAAGCCAAGTATTGGTTACGTGCCTCAAAAAGCGACATTCGAGTCGAGCTTACCTTTGACGGTCATGGACTTTGTTCTGCTAAATCAGACGCGAATCCCTCTGTTTTGGCGTCGCAAATCTAAGCAATTGGATCTTGCACTCGCGCAGTTAGATCGCGTTGGTATGGCGACTCGTAGCGACCGCCGTATGGGACAGTTGTCCGGTGGTGAGCAGCAACGTGTTTTGTTTGCTCAAGCGTTATTGGATAACCCGAGCTTACTAGTATTGGATGAACCTACGACGGGCATGGACGAGCAGGGCGTTCGCTATCTGGAGTCGCTAATTCGTGAATGCGTTGATGAAGGCCGAACGATTCTAGCAGTTCATCACGATGTTACTGCAGTTCGTCGACTTGAAGCGAACGTACATGTCGTTAACCGATTCTTAGTGGATAGTGGCCCGCATCAAGAAGTTTTACACCCAAGCAAAATCGAGAGCTTGTTTCAGCATTACAGCAGTGGTTCTACCATGACCAAATCGAAGGAGGTTGCGTAATGGATTGGTTACGACAACTTGCCATTATTGGGGTTGAAGCGGGTCTGTTATCAGAAAGCTTCATGTATGCCTTCATGGTAAACGCTTTGGTTGCAGCGTTATTACTTGGCCCTCTATTAGGTGGTCTGGGTACTTTGGTGATTGCCAAGCGTCTGGCTTTCTTCTCTGAGGCGGTGGGTCACGCAGCATTAACTGGTATTGCAATTGGTGTTCTGCTTGGCGAGCCACCAGAAAATCCGATCATTGGGCTGTTTAGCTTTTGTATGATTTTCGCTTTGCTTTTGCACTTTGTAAGAAACCGAACCAACGTGCCATACGATACCTTGGTTGGTGTGTTCCTAGCGCTGGCATTGGCAGTGGGTGCTGCGTTACTGATGTACGTGGCTCGTAAGATCAATATTCACATGCTTGAGAACGTATTGTTTGGTTCGATCCTTACGGTAACAGATCAAGACTTAGCGATTCTCGCAGGCAGTTGCGCGATCATCATTTTGCTTTTGATACCGACATTCAACCGTATCCTGCTTACCTGTATCAGTCCTGATATTGCGAAGGTTCGCGGTTACAACACCAGTTTCTACGACTACCTGTTTGTCATGATGATCACGTTAGTCACGATTGCTGCCGTTAAGATTGTGGGTGCAGTTTTGGTAGGCGCGTTGTTATTGATTCCAGGTGCAACGGCTCGACTATTAACCAAGCGCATGGGTAGCTTTGTGTTGTTATCAGCATTGCTAGCGACCATTGCGTGTTTGGTTGGCACGGTATTACCAATGGAACTTAAATTGCCAGTACCGTCGGGTGCTTCTATCATCATTGTTTCTGCAACGTTTTTCCTTGCAGCAACGCTATACCGAATTGTAAGAAAGGCGTAATCATGACTTCTTTAATGAATCGTATCTCGAGCTCAGTCAAAGCAACGGCTCAAGTCGGTGTGCTTGGCAGTGTGTTAATGGCTGGCTCGTTGGTGTCAATTAAAGCGAATGCTGAAGATATTCTAACGAGTACACCTGTGACTTATGCATTAGCGACGGAGCTAACTAAAGGCACTGACATCACGACTGAGTATCTGCCACCCAAGCGCTACGGTATCGACCGTCTGCCAAATTGGTTTGCTACCAAGGGTGCAAGCAAAGTTCTTAAGTCTGGCGAAAAGGCGACCGTTGCGGTAACGTTGTCATCGATCTGGCAAGCAGACCCTACGTTTGTATACGCAAGACAAGGCAATATCCGTTTGGTTGAGGTTGATGCCGCTCAAGCCATTACACCACGAGCACAAGGCGTTGCAGCCCTTACATTATCGAATGGTGATGTGTCTAAATATGCGTGGTTAAACCCAACCAACTTAACACGTATGGCAGCAATCGTGGCTGACGACTTTAAGTTGTTGTGGCCGACACAAGCTGAAACGATTGATAGCAACCTACAACGAGTGATGTTGGATGTTCGTGAGCTGATTAATAAGCAACAAGCAGTATTGCTCGACAATGACGTGGATTCAGTATTACTACTTTCAGAAAGCTTGGAAGATTTCGCGTCTGGTAGCCAACTGTTTGTTGAAGAACGCATGTTCAAAGCCGAACTGGAATGGGCAGAGGAAGATAAAGCGAAGCTAAAAGCGATGTTTTCAGAAGACGATGCACTTTGGTTAGTCACAGCGAAAAAGCCAAGCAACTTGATTAAATCATTGGTACCGAATGAGCGTATCTTGGTTGTGGATTCAGTTGATCGTTGGGGAAGAGCAGGAATAAACGCAAAAGCACCGTTTGCTCGTTGGGAAGTGCAACCTTTCAAAGGTTAGATGGCTAAAGTAAGTGAGCTAATAAACCGCTCGATCGAAAAAGCAGCCCAAATAGAGGCTGCTTTTTTGTTCATCTGCTCTGTGTATTGAGCTAGACCAAGGGCTGCGAGTATAAACTTACTCTGCAGTTTTTGTCTCTTCAGCTTCAACAGTTGTTTCGACTGTGCCTTCAGCCTGCTCTTGAGCTGCTTTAGCTTGTTCTTCTGCTTCCATTTTTGCACGGTCAGCTTTAGAAATGTAGCGAGGCTTGTTGCTACTATGCAGTTTAGAATTCGCCTGTTTCTGCTTCTTTTTTAGAATTTGATTAATTTTTTTCTTACGGTTCATTGCTGCATAGCCTTGTATTTAGTTTAGGCGGTGGAGGATAATCATTTTAGCTCTAGAACTCAATATTTACATGGTATTCAGCAAGGAAAATATCACTATGCAGGCAGTCGAGACCGAACGTTTACGATTAAGAATGATCACGCCTCAAGATGCGGTGTTTATTCAACGATTATACAGCTCAGAAGATTTCCTGCGTTACATTGGTGATAAGGAAATCAGCAACACTGAAAAGGCTGTCGAATACATCGAAAATAACATTCTTAAGATGCACGAGGAGAAGGGCGTCTGTTTGTTGATGGTTGAAATCAAGGATTCTTCAACACCAATTGGTATCTGCGGACTAATAAAAAGAGACACCTTAGAGTCGCATGATATTGGCTACGGGTTTGTTCCTGAGTTTTATGGTCAAGGCTTTGCTCAAGAAGCAGCGGAAGCGATAATTGAACAAGCTAAGCAGAATGCTGATATCGATCATTTAGTTGCCATCACAACCTCTGATAACATTCGAAGTATCGCACTACTGGCTAAGTTAGGCTTTGTGTTTGAGCGAGTTGAAGATGTGATAAGCGAAAGCGTTAATCTCAACCTGTACGGTTTCTCATTAGGTAATTAAAACATGTTCCAACATAACAATATTCTACAAGGCGAACTTGCGACGGAGTACAAAACCGTTATCGCGATGGTGCACATCTATTGCAAAGATCACCACGGTGAATTTCGTCAGAATAACGCGTTATGTGAGGAGTGTGAGCAACTGTTGCGTTATGCTGAAACGCGGCTTGATAGATGCCCCTATGGCGAAGCAAAACCGACCTGTAACAAGTGTCCGATTCATTGCTATAAACCTGACCCGAAAGAGCAAATGCGTTTAGTGATGCGCTATGCAGGGCCAAGAATGCTGCTTAAGCATCCTATTTTAGCGATTCGACATTTAATTCATGAGAAACGGAAAGTGCCAGAGAAGCCACTGCCGAATGTGTCGAACCGTCATATTCGAATGAATAAAAAGTAACTGGTGTTTTAGAGTAATTTCTAAAGAAACGAAAAGGTCTGATTTCTCAGACCTTTTTGTTTTGAGCGTCATCTTGTTCAGATAGTTGGTTACTTCAAAAGCTTAAGCCGCTTGTGGTTCTTCATAAGTAACCGTCAGGTTGTTGATCCAACGGCGACTCAAATAACGGTGTGAACAAATAGCCAGTTTCACCACTTCTTCCACCAACATCAGACCATAGATGTATTTGAAATCCCATCCAGCGACAAATGCGCCGTAAACACACACTGGAATGCCAACCATCCACATAGCAATGAAATCCATGCGCAAGCAGAATGCATTGTCACCACCAGCACGAATGATACCGTTAATGATCACCATGTTGAGCATGCGAATCACAACCGCAAAGCACATGATCATCATCGCTGGTGAAGCGAGCGGGTATAAAGCGTCTGTGGTTAGGTTTAGCCATGATAGGACATGTTCCTTACCCATAAACAATAGCAAGCCTACCACCGCACCAAAACCAACCACGGCTTTAATAAACGTCAGACCCATACTCATCGCATCATCGAACTCATCACGACCGAGTGAGTGACCAAGCAACACGGAACACGCAACCGAGATACCAAAGAATATCGAGTAACATAACGACTCAAACGGAGCGAGCATTGAGAAAACAGCTAGCTCTGTTGTGCCCATGTGGCCAAAGATCATTTGGTAAGCCATAGTGCCCATTGCCCATAAAACGGCATTCATAGTCAGTGGCAGAGCAATACGACGGTAAGACAACCACAATGATGGACGATGTGGTGAGCTAGGCGTAGTTAACAACCAGTGGTTACGCATACGCATGTAGCCATACATCAAACCCACTTGAATCAAGCGTGCTAAAGTTGTCGCTAATGCAGCACCCGCAACGCCCATTGCTGGAATTCCGAAAGCACCTTTAATAAGAATGAAGTTAAGCGCAATGTTGAGGGCGATTGTAACACCGCCTAACAATAGTGGGGTTACGGTGTCACCTGAAGAGCGCATGCTTGCTTCTACCACGACCACAATATGAGTCAGCAGCAGAACAGGGAAGCCGTACCAAAGGTAAGTGGCACCAAGCTCAATCACGGTTTGATCGCTGGTTTGCAACATCATTAAAAACTGAGAACCAAGAGTGATGATTGCAGTGACAGGCAGCAAAACTTTTAAGCCAAACACCATTGCGATGGATGACACCGTACGCGCACTTTTACGGTCATTCTTTCCCCAGTATTGAGCGACTAATGTTCCGTTTGCTGAGGCCAACCCTGCCATAATCATAATAGCAACGAAGTGCCATTTTGACGCAATTCCCACAGCAGCAGCTGCTTCCATACCAAAATCGCTGACCATTAACACGTCAGCAAGGGCTAAAATAGCAACCAAAGCACTTTGCAATGCAACAGGCAAACCAAGTTTGATGATGCGAGGTAATATGCTCTCTGGCTTGTTATTCATAGATGAGTTAGGGTTGATATTAGTTGTCATAAGCTCTCCGATTTATGGCAGAACTATAGTGACTTGAGTGAAGTAACAACATGTTTAAAAAACAACAAAACCTGTGCGAATCCGTCATTGATAACATGAAGCCAAAATCAACCTGGCAAGATGACGTGTTTCTCGCAGAACAGTGTAAAGAACGTTTTTTGACCGTTGAAGATATCCCAGAGATGAAAAGCTGCGGTGTTTACATGGGGGGAATGGCAAAGCTGTATGATGCGTATTGGGTTGAACGAGAATCGGTGAACGTCCATACATTGATTTTCACTCAAGATGGGGGCGGAATATTAACAACCGCGACCTCAGTACAAGCTATTACTCCTTATACGCTTGTGGTTCTTCCTGCTGAAACGCCATTTCGATTTGAACTTGATCCTCAATACAACTATTGGAAAATGGCGTGGATGCTGACGCCAGATACTTCACAGTGGCAACACATCGTGAGTTTGGGGCAGAGCATTGTCCCTTTCGGAGAGTGTGAGCAAATCTGGTCGCTGATGAATTTGGTTCACTTTGAAATTGGCGGCAGAGCGAGTTATCGAAAACTACTGATGAGTGAAATCATCCGTACGTTAACTGGGTTTGAACCTAAGTCGACCAGTACGACAGCGCGTGTTCAGGCGCTATACAACGAAATTGAAAGTAGTTTGCACCTACCTTGGACGGTTGCTGGGATGGCGGAGCAAGTGTTTATTAGTGAAGAGCAATTAAACCGAGTCACTAAGTCGCTATTCAATGTGTCTCCACGAAGCAAATTGATTCAGTTGAGAATGGATAAAGCAACCAGTTTGCTAAAGCAACAAGATTGGTCGGTGTCGATGATAGCCAATCGTTTAGGCTATAAAGACCCTTACAACTTTTCACATAGATTTAAGAAGCATTTTGGTTTGTCACCGAGCCAATATCGTAAAAGCCACCGGCTTCTATGCTAACTATCTGATCTGAAAAACAAAGTCAAAGGAAAGGTAATATAGGGTACGTATCTAGGCCTAAACCCTATCAAAAACACGATATAAAACAGTGTTCATTTGTGATGTCTGATAACCGAGAAATGCAGTAGATTTACTGTATTTTTCAAGATTGGTGTTATGTAATTTCCCCTCACTTTTATGACCGTAACTAGTCAAATTGCTATGGTTGATCCACAAAATAAGAGGTACGTAATGCCACATGAAGTAACGGATATGCCGGATTTTGGCACTGAACGAAAAATCGTTCTGAACATGAGAGAAGTGAATACTAAAACGAAACTGGTCCGAAAGGAAGACAGTGGCTCAATTGTTGGGACGTTGTCTGAACCTCACCGTAAGGTGCTTTTTTACCTTTATCAGAACAAAGGTGTAGTTATCAGCAAGAACATACTTAAGCGCGTAGGGTGGCCAGGGAAATCGGTAACATCCGCTTCAGTGCTTGTTGCCATTTATGAAATTCGCAGGATGATAGACTGTAAATGTATCTATACCATACCGAATGAAGGTTATTTGTTAGAGCCTAGACCCTGCTGTTGATATTCTGTTCATAATCTAATAATAAAATTTTAATCACTTTACCGTATAAGCTGCTTTCATTATCTTCGATTTGAAACGTCCATTTATAAGTGACGTTATTAAACACACCTCTTAATAAAGTTGTGTCGTTGGTTGCTCTATTAGGGAATATTATATGAATACGGACTCTTCCCCTGTAATTGAAGATAAACGTGTAGAACAAAACGAGGTATTGGAGGTAAACGGCAAAGTTATTGAGCTGAACACAAAGCTCATACGCAATTTAGAAAATGGTTATATCGTAGGAACGATGCCATTGGCTTATAGAAAGATTATTCTTTCTATGAATCGTCACCGTGGACAACTATTCAGTGTTCCACAGCTAAAAGACATTGGCTGGGAAGGTGAGAAGGTCACAAACTCTTCTGTGATTGTCGCTATTTCAGAGATACGCTCAATTCTTGGTGATGGATTGATCCTAACGATCACTGGTGAAGGCTACGTGTTCCAACCTTAGTGTCATCTTCTAAATATCGCGTATAAAAAAGGGCACTTCATTTGGACGTAATGTCTTTAGTGAAGCGCCCCTATGTGTATCGCTCAAAAGTAAGATAATGACTTATTCACCAGCAATTTGTAGGTGAGAGCGTTTAAGGCTTGCGATCAACATGTAAATCGTAGTCGCTAGTAGAGACGCAAACAGGTAAGTAAATAACCCAGCTTGCGAATCCATGAAGCTGTCCGCCACAATCGGACCCGCAACTGAACCTATGCTGTAGCAAAGCAGCATGATTTGAGTCACTGATACCAAGTAGCTTGGATCTAAGTTACGGCAGCCCAAGTTAATTGCAATTGGGTAAAGTGCGAACGTCGCCATGCCTAGTACGAACAGGCTCATGCCTAATACGTAGAAGTCATGATTGATCGTTAGTACGCCAATGCTTGCCACACCGAGTAGGCAGAACAAAGCCATTAACAACACTTGACCTACATGGTGAGATAACCAAGTCACCATCGGCTGTACAGCCATGCCACCCATGATCACTAAAGCCATCAAGCCACCAATGTCTTCATGCGCAATGTTACGTTGAGCAAGCTCTACTGGCATCAAACCGTAAATAGCACCCAGTGTCAGCCCAGACACGATGCAGCCAATTAAAGCGCTGTGGCTCAATTTGCTGATCTGTTTTAGAGACAGAGACTGAGCATCGTGAATCTGTGGTGGTGTCGCTTGTCCGTACATCAACACAATGATTGCACCAAATAGCAGTGTGAACATCGCGATAAAAGGTACGCCGCCAGTGATACCCAGGTAACCAATGCCTAGCTGACCAACTGCAGAACCGCCGTATAGTGAACACATGTAAATCGCTAAGCGTTTTGCTCGTTGTGATTCGTCACCGCTCATTAGCCATGATTCAACAATGACGAAAATACCCGCAACCGACACACCCGCAACAAAGCGCGCAATTAGCCACACTGCTTGGTGTGGGATTAATGGCAACACAAGGATCGTTGCGATGAACACGCTCAGTGCCATTACAAACGCGTCTTTATGACCAATACGAGCAATCGCACGCTCGATCAATAACGTACCCGCTAGAAGACCTGCATAAAAGGCACTCGCCAACCAACTCGATAGATTACTGTCTAGGCCATATTCAGACAGCATTAATGGCAAAGAGCTCATTAAGTAGCCTGAAGCAATCGCGTAAAAAGACAATGCAATAACCGGTACAGTTATGCGAGTTGTTGGTTGGATGTTGTCCAATGCAGGAGCCTCTGATAGTAAAAGAAACGATGAATTTTCCGCGACTATGGGGGAGAAACTGAATTGGGTAAAACGAATAAAAATGGTCGTTAAGATAAAAGAAATTTGTCGACTAGCAAAACTAAAATACCGTTGTGAGATTTTATGATTTATCGAAATTTTATGTGGTCAAAAAGCCGTTAAACCCTTGTTCATCGGTCATTTAATAGAGAAGGCGATAGCATATTAATTACTGTGACTAGAATTTAATTGAATGCGTTATTTTCTGTTAGACCGCTTCTTTTCGGTATTGACGTGGTGAGCTTCCACTCCATTTGCGAAAAGCGTGACGGAAGTTCGCACTGTCAGAAAAACCAACACGCTCAGAAATCTCTTCAATACTCATTTTTGTCGACGAAAGGTAGTGTCGAGAAAGATGGAAACGAACGTGATCGAGTATTTTCTGGTAGCTCGTATCGGCTGCTTTAAGATGGCGACGCAATGTACGAGATGACATGCCCAACTCTGAGGAGATCGACTCTATCGATGGGTAACATCCCGGCCTCTCAAGAAGCATTTGAGAGACTTTTTCTTTTAAGCTGGTGGATGCACTTACTTTTGCCAACATGTCATCACATGATTTAAGACACATCTGCAATGTGATGGTATTGGCCGTAGGGAGAGGTGAGTACAAACTGGTTGCATCAAACTGCCATTCAAGGCGGTCACTATTAAATTCAACAGGGCAACGAAAAACCTCAGTGTAAAGGTCACCGTACTCTGGCTTCGGATAAGGGAAGCGGATCACTTGAGATGGAAAGGGCTGTTGCAGCACTTCTTCACACAGGCTTTGGATCGCCGCAAACCAATATTCGCAACAAAATGGCAGCACAGAATCTAAGTCGATCAGTTGTTCTGCACGAAAGTACCCAACGTTATCCTCTACAGACATGGTCTTTCTCAGCACGGGGCCGGCAAGTTGCAAGTATTTAAATCCGATCAACAAAGCATCTAATAGCGTTTCGCTACTGAACACCGCATAGCCCAACACACCAAAGTCGCTAAATCGGGCCTGCTGGCCAACTCGTAAACCTAATCCGCCTTCATCCGTATTCGCTAGTGCGTTACTGAACACCGCCAACTTTTGCGCCAAAGTAATGTGAGTATCTGGCGTATTGAGTTGAAGATCATCAATATTACTGCCTTCCAGCAACGCTTCGATACTGAGAGCCGGTGACATGTAACGATGCAGTAGTTGAAGGTCAAGAATACCGAATGCTTGCATATCGGGTTCATAGACTGCGGTGTATTCCATAGAATTCCTCTTGTTGAAGTTGGTCATCTTAACCGAACTCTTAACATTTTCGCTTCTTGTCTGTTCTCACTTCCCCAAGTTAATTCAAAATTTTTATTCGTTAGTTCAAAGTTTTACTTGGCTTATTAGAGTTGTGTCCGAATATCACCGGTTTTTGTCTTTTTGAAACCTGTTCGGGATGTTATCAAAATGTTGTAATTTCACAAGTTGCACATTGGTTCGTTTCCAACATTTTCTCAATAATCACTTTTATATACGTGACGATCCAATATGCGACTCCCGTAGCAACAAAGACAAAACTCATTACAACGATTAAACGTCTAAGGCGAATGTGACCGCTAGGTCCAGCCAAACAAGGAGATCATGGATGCACAATCTTGCTGTTAACTTAGAACGTAGCGCTTCACTCTTTCCAACCAAAGCCGCCCTACGTATGGGGGCGGATGAAGTCAGCTTTGCTCAGTTGGAACAACTTGCAGGGAAGGTCGCTGCAAATCTAAAGCGACTTGGACTAAATAAAGGGGATAAGGTTGCGTTGTCGTGTCCTAATGTGACTTATTTCCCCATCGCATATTACGGCATTCTGAAAGCAGGCTGCGTTGTCGTCCCTTTAAACGTGTTGTTTAAGGCGAGAGAAATTGCTTATCACTTGAATGACTCTGACGCGAAGGCCTACCTTTGTTTTGAGGGGACTGATGATCTTCCTATTGGGCGTTACGGGCTACAAGCCTTTGAACAGGCCAATAACTGTGAATATTTTGTCTCTATGCCGCTCCCTTCAGGTAGTGATGCGTGCTCTACAGAAACCGCTGAAAAGAAGGAAATCATGACTGATTGGTTGAGACAACCTCTAGAACCTTTTGAATCTATAGCCTGCCATGGAGATGATACAGCGGTCATCCTGTATACCTCAGGTACTACTGGCCAGCCAAAAGGGGCTGAGCTGTCTCACACCAACATGCAAACCAACGCAATGTCCTCGCAGTATCTGATGAGATTGGAATACAGCGATACAACAATGGCAACACTTCCTCTGTTCCATAGTTTTGGTCAAACCGTAATGATGAACGCGAGTGTGTTGACGGGTTCAACTATGGTCTTGATTCCACGCTTTGAACCATCATTGGTGATTGAACAAATCATTAGCCACAAAGTAAGCGTGTTTGCTGGCGTTCCTACCATGTATATCGCGCTGCTCAGAGCGGGAGAAGAATCTCCTGATACTTCTGAAAACACAAGCAAACGTTCTGAACAGGTTAAGCATAGCTTGAGGTTAGGTGTGTCTGGAGGGGCGTCTATGCCACTTGAGGTTATTCGTCAGTTTGAGTCGCGCTTTGAACTGCCGATATTGGAAGGGTACGGGCTATCTGAAACGGCGCCAGTCGCGACCTTTAATCACATTGATGGTGATCGACTGTCTGGCAGTGTTGGTCAACCACTGTGTGGACATCTTATCAAGATCACTGACGTGCAGGGCAAGTCAGTGGCGATGGGAGAGTTGGGTGAAGTGTGCATTAAGAGCCCAAGTGTCATGAAAGGTTACTATCAACGACCTGAAGCAACGGCAGAAGCGATCAGAGATGGTTGGTTTTTAACGGGTGATATCGGACGGGTTGATGAGAACGGTAACTTGTTCATTGTTGATCGTGTGAAAGACATGATCATCCGAGGCGGTTATAACGTTTATCCTAGAGAAATCGAAGAAGTGTTGATGTGTCACCCGGATGTTGAGATGGTGGCTGTGGTTGGTGAACATCATGAGCAGTTGGGTGAAGAGATTCATGCCCATGTGGTACTACACGAGCATACACAATGTGACAGTAAAGCGTTAATGGCATGGTGCCGAGAACAACTGGCCGATTACAAATACCCTCGTAAAGTATTCATTCGTAGCGCGCTACCCATGACGGCAACAGGAAAAATCTTAAAGCGAGAGCTACATCCTTTAGAAGTTGGGGAGGCAATCAATGGATAACTATGACTTTATTATTGTAGGCGGCGGCTCAGCTGGGTGCGTGATGGCTTCTCGATTGTCAGAAGAACCAAATACTACCGTGTGTTTGCTCGAGGCTGGTGGCAAAGACACAAGCCCCTTTATTCATACTCCAGTTGGCGTTGTGGCGATGATGCCAACCAAGCTCAATAACTGGGCTTTTGAGACGGTTGAACAGCCGGGCTTAAATGGTCGTAAAGGTTATCAGCCGAGAGGGAAGACACTAGGCGGGTCGAGTTCTATTAACGCCATGATGTACGCGCGTGGGCATCGCTATGACTATGACACTTGGGAAAGTTTAGGTAATGCAGGATGGGGCTATGAGTCATGCCTGCCTTACTTTAAGAAAGCTGAAAACAACGAAGTACACAAAGATGAGTATCATGGTCAAGGTGGTCCTTTAAATGTGGCAAACCTTAGGTCGCCGAGCCCAATGTTGGAGCGCTACTTGTCCGCGTGTGAATCGATAGGTGTACCGCGAAATGAAGACATCAACGGAGCTGCTCAGTTTGGTGCCATGCCGACTCAGGTAACTCAGTTAAATGGTGAACGATGCAGTGCTGCCAAGGCTTACTTAACGCCAAACCTATCGCGTTCCAACCTAACTGTCGTAACTAAAGCGACGACTCATAAAGTCTTGTTTGAAGGTAAGAAAGCGGTTGGAGTTGAATATGGTTCAAACGGTAAGTGCTACCAGATTCGATGTAACAAGGAAGTCATTCTATCTGCAGGCGCATTCGGATCTCCTCAACTGTTGTTGCTGTCAGGCGTGGGTGCTAAAGATGAGCTTGCGGAACATAGCATCGAGCAAGTCCATGAGCTACCAGGAGTGGGTAAGAACTTGCAAGATCATATCGATTTGGTTCACTCCTATAAGTGCAGCGAAAAGCGAGAAACTTTCGGTATCTCGTTGCAAATGGCCGCTGAAATGACCAAAGCATTACCTTTGTGGCACAAAGAGCGCCGTGGGAAAATGAGCAGCAACTTTGCGGAAGGCATTGGTTTTCTTTGTTCTGATGATCATATCGCAGTGCCGGATTTGGAGTTTGTATTTGTCGTTGCGGTAGTGGATGACCATGCGAGAAAAATCCATACCAGTCATGGCTTTACATCACATGTCACCTTGCTGAGGCCAAAAAGCCATGGCACCGTGACACTCAATAGCTCTGATCCTTACGATCCTCCAAAGATCGACCCAGCGTTTTTCAGTCACCCTGATGACATGGAAATCATGATTAAAGGGTGGAAGAAGCAATATCAGATGCTAGAAAGCGAAGCGTTTGATGATATTCGTGGGGATGCTTTTTATCCGGTCGATGCCAATGATGACAAGGCGATTGAACAAGATATCCGTAATCGTTCAGATACCCAGTACCACCCTGTAGGAACCTGTAAAATGGGCACCGCCGATGATGTACTGGCAGTAGTGGACAAAGATTTGAAAGTTCATGGGCTAGAGAGTTTACGAGTCATTGACGCTTCAATTATGCCGACACTTGTCGGTGCGAATACCAACGCGCCAACTATCATGATCGCAGAGAAGATTGCTGACCAGATCAAAGAGCAATATGGTTTGAGTGAACAAAGCGACTTGAATCTGAAGAGTGATTTGAACAAGCATGAAGCAGGTGAGAACGCAGAACACGAATTGAGTGTTTAGAGACAATAACGACAAATTGTTGTCTTAATATAGGTTATGAAGCCTTATTCGTTAAGGGCTCATAACCTATTTTTGTTTGCCGGTTAATGAATGATTTTAGGCAAACTTATTTATCCAAAGCTTGATTAAGCCATTGATCAAACTGACCTTTCGGTAAAGCACCGTTGATCGTATCAACTCGTTGACCGTTCTTAAATACCATCACCGTTGGGATGCTTCTGATTTGATACGTAGCCGCCAGTTGCTGTTGAGCTTCGGTATCGATCTTAACAAATCGAACATCGCCAGCGCGCTCTTTAGCGACATCGCTAAATACAGGTGCGAAGCCTACACATGGGTTGCACCATGTTGCCCAAAAATCGACAACCACAGGCTGTGAACTGTTCAAAATAGATTGGAAATTCAATGACGTGCCTTCGATTGGCGCGCCGTCTAGCAATGCGTTTTTGCACTTACCACAAGTAGGGCTTTCTGAAATTCTTTCTGAAGGAACTCGGTTTACGCCACCGCAAGAAGGGCAACGAGTGTTGAATGTAGACATAACTTTCTCTTTTATTGTAACTCCGTGGCTAACGCGATTTACGAATCACGCACGGAACGCTTATACTGTTTAAAACTAGAATACGATACTTAAATAAAAACAAACAATAAACAGGTAAATGATGACAAAATTTTACGCCGAAATTACGGGCTGGGGAAAGTGTCTGCCACCAGCCGTGCTGTCTAATGATGACCTAAGCACTTTTATTGATACGTCTGACGAGTGGATTCGAACTCGAACTGGTATCGAAAACCGTCGTATCAGTCATGTAAATACCTCTGAACTAGCGACTGTTGCTGCTCAACACGCAATGGCGTGTGCTGGTCTTACTGTAGAAGACATCGATCTCGTGATCATCGCAACGTGCAGCCCAGACTCTCTTATTCCAAATACTGCGTCTAAAGTGCAACAGAACCTAGGCATTAAGAGCGCAGCGGCTTTTGACCTTAATGCAGCGTGTACAGGCTTCATCTACGGTGTTGAAACAGCAACTCGATTGATTCAAGCGGGCAACTACCGCAACGCTATCGTTGTCGGTGCAGAGCGTCTTTCATTCTTCATCGACTGGACCAAGCGTGATACTGCGGTTCTATTCGGTGATGGTGCGGGTGCTGTCGTACTTTCTCGCACTGAAGAGCAAGTTGGTCTCCAAGAAGCGCAAATCGGCTGTGATGCGGAAGGCCGAGATATTCTAGCTGTGCCTAAGTTCGGTACTTCAATGGACCGTTTTGCGGCTGATAACGGTTACTGGGACTTCGATTTCGTGGGTAAAGAGATCTTCAAGCGTGCAGTTAAAGGCATGGGTGCGGCTGCCCACACCGTATTGAGCCGCACAGGTATCTCAACAGACAACATTGATGTTGTGATTCCACATCAGGCGAACATCCGAATTATTCAAACGCTTTGCGATATGGCTGGCATTGAGCGCGAGAAAGCCTTTGTGAACATTCAAAACTACGGCAATACGTCGGCTGCGACTGTGCCGATTGCATTGTGTGAATCGTTAGAGCAAGGCTTTGTTAAACCTAACTCAAACATCCTTGTGGCGGCATTCGGTGCCGGTTTAACTTGGGGAGCTGGTCATATTAAGTGGGGCAGCCGTGTTGAACCGCTAGGTCAATCGGATGCTAAGCTTCCAGAAGCGGATAACTCTGCTTTAGAGCTTTTAGAAAGAGCCATTTTACACTGTAAAACGCGTCCCAATTCTGAGAACGAGTAGCATCATGGCGCAAGTTCGTTTTATGGCAGAAGCCGACCTCGATGGGGCGGCTTTAGTTCACCAAGCTACTTTTGTTCGACAGCAAAACTCAAAATATTGGTTACAATGTAACTTAAGTGCCGCACCACGTTTTCTTAACTTTGTTGCTGAAAGCGATGGCGTGATTGTCGGCTACATAATTTGGGTGCAAAAGAGTGGGTTTAGGCCTGAAGCTGTTTTGGAACTAGAGCAACTTGCTGTGGCACCGAGCGCGCAGGGGCAAGGATTGGGTAAAAAGCTGATTCTAGACTCTTTGCCGCAAGTGAAGCAGAAACTAGCAGAGCAAGGCTCGACGCTAAAACATGTATTAGTGACCACCAGAGCAGACAACTTTGCACAAAAGCTTTATCAATCGACGTTGGGCGCAGAGATCGAAACCACGATTTCAAACCTGTACTCTGCGGATGAAGTGCTTATGATAGCTCGCAATGTAGGTGAGCGAATCTGATCGCTGAGTTTTAAAACTAATTATAATCAGCGGTATAAATCGATTTACGTTTAATTAGGGACTTCTACAGTCCCTTTTGTTATTTCTTAGGAAGTGTTTTGAAGAAAGTTTTAGCAATTGGCTACGTATGGCCAGAACCGAATTCATCGGCGGCTGGCAGCCATATGATGTCTCTATTACGTCTATTTAAGAGACAAGGTTGGTCTGTTGAGTTCGCAACGCCAGCTCAAGAAACCGAGCATATGATCGACCTTTCTGAAGAGGGCATCACAAGCCAATCTATTCAGCTAAATTGCGATAGCTTTGACCAGTACATAGAAGAGCTGCAACCAGATGTCGTCATGTTTGACCGTTTTATGATGGAAGAGCAATTCGGCTGGCGTGTTGAGAAGGTATGTCCGAATGCCTTTAAGCTGTTGGATACTGAAGATTTACAGTTCCTACGCAATGCTAGACATGAAGCTGTTAAGAAAGAGGCTGAGCTGACCAAAGAGTACTTGTACAGTGACTTAGCGAGACGTGAAATTGCTGCGATTCTGCGCTGTGATCTTTCGTTGATCATCTCAAGCTACGAGATGGAATTGCTCCAATCTGAGTTCAATATCGATCCAAAGTTATTACATCATCTGCCGTTCATGGTTGATCTCAATACGTTACCTAAAAGTACGAGAAGCTTTGAAGAGCGTAAGCATTTCATGACGATAGGTAACTTTAGACATGCGCCTAACTGGGATGCAGTGCTTCAATTACAGAAGATTTGGCCAAAGATTCGTAAGCAGTTGCCTGATACTGAACTTCATATATACGGTTCATACCCGCCACCAAAGGCAACCGCTTTGCACAATCCTAAAACCGGTTTCCACATCAAAGGTTGGGCTAAAGATGCTCAAGAAGTGATGGAAGAGGCACGTGTATGTGTTGCGCCATTACGTTTTGGTGCGGGCATTAAAGGCAAGTTGCTTGATGCGATGAAGCTGAAAACACCAAACGTGACGAGTGAGATCGGCAGTGAAGGCATGCTACCACAAGGCGAACTGCAATGGCCGGGTGCGGTGGCAGATGATATTGATGAGTTTGTTGAACAAGCTGTCGCTCTCTATGAAGATGAAGAGAGGTGGCTTAAGGCTCAAAGCCAATGTCACTCAATTCTTGAAGCACACTACGATCAGAATCAACTGGGCGACAAATTAATCGAGCGATTGATTGCGCTAGAGTCTGAACTTGAATCTCATCGACTGGATAACTTCTTTGGCTCGATGCTTAAGCACCACAGCATGGCGAGTACCAAGTACATGTCTCAGTGGATAGCTGAAAAGAACAAGACTAAGTAACTGACATACAGTTCAAATGAAACCATAAGCCCTTAGGTTAATGCCTAAGGGTTTTTTTGTGCTGGCTGGATAGTAAATCAAACAAACATAAGCATAAGCGAGGGAATTTATATTAGCATTGACTAATTTATATTTATTAGTAAACTCTAATTTAAAGGTTGTTATGAGTTTATGATGTTCGTTGATAGGAGAGGTCTATGCTTAGTTTGATTCCTTGGGATGCTTTTTTCGGAGGCATGTTGTTAGGCGTGTCGGCCATTGTTTTAATGTTGGGCATTGGTCGAGTTGCAGGTATTAGTGGCATTGTTAGCCGTTTATTACCAGTTGGCACCAGCAACAAAGAGAGCGAAGGCGTGGATACAGATAAAACTGACAAGCATTGGCGTATCGCATTTGTTGTTGGAATGGTCGTAAGTGGTTGGTTGTTGATTCCTACCGGTTACCAACTCCCTCAATTGGAAGAGATGAACCTATTGGTGGTAGTTATTGCTGGTCTGTTAGTGGGTTTCGGCACTAAAACGGCGAATGGGTGTACTAGCGGACATGGCATTGTGGGAATGGCTCGTTTATCTAAACGTTCTATTGTTGCGACCTGTGTATTTATGGGTGTGGCAATCGTAACCGTGTTTATCAAGAATCTAATTGGCTTGGGGGCATAATGAAAAACGCTTCATTTACTATCGTTATTGGTTTGGTCGCAGGTATTCTGTTTGGGTCTGGAATGATCATCTCAGGCATGGTTGATCCTGAGAAAGTGCTCGGCTTCTTAGACATTACCGGTAACTGGGACATGAGCTTGGCATTCGTGATGGGCGGTGCGCTACTGGTGTTCGCTCCATTTTATCACCTAGTTATTAAAAAGCGCGCTAAAGCGTTTAATGGTGAGCCGTTAGATAGCCGTAACAATCCACTAATCGACAGAAAACTGATTCTAGGTTCAACAGCGTTTGGCTTAGGTTGGGGGCTGGCAGGCTTTTGTCCAGGGCCTGCGGTAACTAGTCTCAGTGGCGGTAACCCAACCGTGTGGGTATTTATGATAAGCATGCTGGCGGGAATGTGGTTGGCAGGTCGAACGAATAAAACTTGCTAGTGCTAAACTTATCGCTTATAGAATAGGCTTGATATGACCATTTGAGAGGCTGACACGCTTTAATAAGAAAGCCAGTCAGCCTATTTTTACATCTCTATCTATTATTTGATGGTCGTTGAAACTGGGCAGTGGTCGCTGAGTTTGTAATCCAGCACATCTTGCGTTTCAAATACCTTCTGCTTCGCAGGTGATGCACTTAATGAATCGCTAACGACAATGTGGTCTATTACAGAGCGGAATTGGTGTGTGCGGTGGTTATTACGATTTGAGCGAACCTTACAATCCGCACGGGTCTTTCTTGTCGCCAAACGAGCATCCGTGTTTTCAGTTAAACCCTTCCACATCCAATCTCTTGAGTAGGATAGGTTATGGTTGAAGTCCCCCAGAATCGCGTAGTCCTCACCGTTGCGTTCTCTTTGTTGTATCCACTTATTGAGTTGTTGAGCTTGGTCTTTTAGGCGTGAACAATCGCGGTTAGACTTATACGCCCCACTGCAGCCTGCCTTTAAATGGACAGACAACATGTGAATTGGCTTCGAGCCTGTTTCAATGACCACATAGCTGGCGAACCTAAGCTTGCTGTTGGCACTCGATTCCAGAGGAAAGTCAGCGTAGTCGGTGAGTGTGATTCCTTTACGAACTGCGAAGCCTGTGTATTGGTTCACTTCTTTGAACTGGCGCTTACTGTTTTCTGGTAATGCTCGGTCAGACATCAATATCTTGTATTGATCGCCAGCCACACGCTGAATGGCATCTGCGTCATCGACTTCTTGAAACGCAACCACATCCGCATCTAAAGATTGGAAGTACTCTTTGAGTTTATCGAAATCAGCTTGATCACGTTGGGCGGAAAACTTATTCACAGTCTCGTTGGTTGATAACCATTCGATATTCCAACTGGATATGGTCAAAGGTTCAGCAAATGAGTGGCTACTGAGTAAGCAACCCAACATTATCCAGTTTCGAAGTCGTTTCATGCCAAATATCCCTAATTTTGTCTGCCAATATTGATGAGCCGTTATCCTACAACACTTACCGAAAATTCAACTCTTTTTAGCAGTTTTTTTATTGTTACATTGTTTCTTTTCGACTTGAGAACTCACGTAATAATATTGAATTGATCTTAGTCAGCGTTCTCTTTTTATTGATCCAAATCAATACTCAAAGTTGGTGGTTCTCGTTAAATACGCCACAATATCTAGTGTTAGTTAAACGATAAATCGCTCTATATAGTGTGTTTGTGGATAAGTCTGTGAATAGCTCAAGAGTAAGGAGAAGTGGTGAAATCAATCGTAATCAAGCGTGATGGCTCAAGGGCTCCATTCAGTAGAGATCGCATCCAAGCTGCAGTGGAAGCAGCATCAGACAAAGCCGATAAGGAAATTGCTATTTATGCACTGAATGTGGCATTAGCAGTTGAGTTGAAGCTCGAAGACTACGATGAAGTTCATATCTCTGAAATTCAAACTATGGTCGAGAACGAGCTAATGCAGGGGCCTTATAAGTCTCTTGCTCGTGCCTACATTGAATATCGTCATGACCGCGACATCGCACGTGAAAAGCAAAGCGCTTTAACTCGTGAGATCGAAGGTTTGATCGAAGAAAGCAATGTGGATCTGATCAATGAAAATGCCAACAAAGACGGCAAAGTTATCCCAACTCAGCGTGATTTGCTGGCGGGTATCGTGGCTAAACACTATGCGAAAACTCACATTTTGCCGCGTGACATCGTACAAGCTCACGAGTGTGGTGACATTCATTACCACGATCTAGACTACGCCCCGTTCTTCCCAATGTTTAACTGTATGCTTATCGATCTGAAAGGCATGTTAACGCATGGCTTCAAGATGGGTAACGCGGAAATCGACACTCCTAAGTCTATTTCTACGGCGACTGCGGTTACAGCACAGATCATCGCACAAGTGGCGAGCCACATATACGGCGGTACAACGATTAATCGTATCGATGAGGTTCTAGAACCTTACGTAATGGCAAGCTACGAGAAGCATTTATCATTAGCGAAAGAGTGGGACATTCATAGCCCAGAAGCTTTTGCTATCTCTCGTACAGAGAAAGAGTGTTACGACGCGTTCCAGTCATTGGAATACGAAGTAAACACGCTGCACACAGCTAATGGTCAAACACCATTCGTGACGTTTGGTTTTGGTTTAGGCGAAAGCTGGGGTTCGAAACTTATCCAGCAATCTATCTTGAAAAACCGCATTGCAGGTTTGGGTAAGAACCGTAAAACAGCCGTGTTCCCTAAATTGGTGTTTGCAATCAAAGATGGTTTGAACCATCAGAAGCAAGATCCAAACTACGACATCAAGCAACTAGCGCTAGAGTGTGCGTCTAAGCGTATGTACCCAGACATTCTTAACTACGACAAAGTAGTAGAAGTGACAGGGTCATTCAAAACGCCTATGGGTTGCCGTAGCTTCTTGAATACTTACGAAGAAAACGGTGAGTTGATTCACGAAGGCCGTAACAACTTAGGTGTAGTTAGCTTGAACTTGCCACGTATCGCGATTAACGCGAAGCAAGATATGGTTAAGTTCTACGAACTGCTTGATGAAAAACTCAAGCTTGCTCGTCGCGCATTAGAAACTCGTATCTCTCGTCTAGAAAACGTGAAAGCGCGTGTTGCGCCAATCCTATACATGGAAGGTGCATGTGGCGTACGTTTGAAAGCGGACGACTCTATCGCAGACATCTTCAAGAACGGCCGTGCTTCTGTTTCTCTTGGTTACATTGGTATCCACGAAGCGATGACCGCACTTTACGGTACTGACGTTCACTTGTACGACGATGGCGAAATGCGTGCTAAAGCGCTGGAGCTGGTGGAATATATGAAGCGTGAAGTGGAATCTTGGACGAAAGAGACAGGTTACGCGTTCAGCCTGTACGGCACACCAAGTGAAAACCTATGTAGCCGTTTCTGCAGCATTGATACCAAAGAGTTTGGTGTGATTGATGGTGTAACTGATCGCGGTTACTACACAAACAGCTTCCACCTAGACGTACAGAAGAAAGTGAACCCATACGACAAGATCGATTTCGAGATGCCTTATCCTGAAATATCTAGCGGCGGTTTCATCTGTTACGGTGAGTTCCCGAACAT
Source organism: Vibrio gigantis (assembly GCF_024347515.1). Classification (NCBI taxonomy): domain Bacteria; kingdom Pseudomonadati; phylum Pseudomonadota; class Gammaproteobacteria; order Vibrionales; family Vibrionaceae; genus Vibrio; species Vibrio gigantis. The sequence goes on along the minus strand of NZ_AP025493.1, from coordinate 337,420 downwards.
GCAGAAGAACATCGAAGCACTAGAAAACGTATGGGACTACAGCTACACACGCGTACCTTACTACGGCACGAATACGCCAATTGATGAGTGCTACGAATGTGGTTACAACGGTGAGTTTGATTGTACAAGTAAGGGCTTTACGTGCCCTAAATGTGGCAACCATGACTCAACCAAAGTATCGGTAACACGTCGTGTTTGTGGTTACCTTGGTAGCCCAGATGCACGACCATTTAACTTCGGTAAGCAAGAAGAAGTTAAACGCCGCGTGAAGCATCTTTAGTAAGCTCTAAGCTCATCAGCTAGCTTACTTAGAAGAGCTAGGTTTCCAAGAAATAAGATTGGTATCGGCACTATGTCGATACCAATTCATTTGTTTCACTTCTCGCTACTTTTCGAATTCAACCACTAAGCCATCACGAGTTTTCAATACTGCCTTATGAATTATCATCAATATCACCCCATCGACGTTGTAAATGGCCCAGGTACACGCTGCACCTTGTTTGTGTCGGGTTGTGTGCATCAGTGCCGTGGGTGTTATAACCAATCCACGCAAAGGTTGGACTCTGGGCATTTGTTTACTCAAGAACTTCAAGACCACATCATTGCTGATCTGAATGATCCGCGAATCAAACGTCGTGGTTTGTCGCTTTCTGGTGGTGATCCGCTCCATCCTGCGAATGTGTCTGAAGTGCTTAAGCTAGTTCAGCGTGTAAAAGCTGAATGTGAAGGCAAAGATATCTGGATGTGGACAGGCTACGAACTCGACGAACTCGATGAAAAGCAGAAGCAAGTGCTTGAATACGTGGATACATTGATTGACGGTCGCTTTGAACAAGATAAAGCGGACCCAATGTTGGATTGGCGTGGCAGTTCAAACCAAATCATCCATCGATTTACTGATTTATAACTGTTGTCGTGACTTAGCACACCCGTAAAACGAAAAAGGGCGTCATGGTTAGCGCAATGCAACCAATCGGCCCTTGGGTGTGAGTTCTTTTCGTTTGTTAACTCAAACTAGCATTTATACAGCGATTTGATCTGGCTCTTCTATTAAGTTGTTGATCCATTTCTTAGAGTGAATCCGCTGGCTAGTTAAAACGATTTTCGCTAGTTCTTCCAGTAATACAATCATTAGTACCCATTCTAACGACCAGCCAAGCACTAAAGCGGTGAAATAGGCGAGGGGAATACCAATGGCCCATTGGCCGAATATGTCGATGAAGATGCTGTAGTTGATGTCGCCACCGCTTTTTAACACTCCTCCGATACCAACCATGTTGAATACTCTCAATATCATCCCTGCCGCCATCACTAAAGCGACGTTGACCGCTGTATCTTTGAGTTCCAAGTGCGTTAAATCGATTAATTGAACAATGGCTGGCTTGGCGATAAAACACAGCACTGCCACTAAAGTTGCAAGCGCACAACTCACAAGCACATAGCCCCAAGCGGTATTTTCAACTCGTTGATAGTTCTTCGCTCCAATCTCATTGCCTAGAATGATCGAGGCGGCAACTGCAAAGCCCAAGAAGGCTGAAATTAAGATACTTTCCACTGGCGATAACAGTGAGATGATCGCAAGCTCGCCAACACCCATCTGACCAACAATGACGTTGTATATCAGTATTCCACCAGCCCAAGCCGTATCGTGAACTAACATAGGAATCGCGATCTTGAAGTACTTCTTTCTGTGCTTTGGCAAGATGGCATCGCGCCAACTGCCGATTGTAGGGAACAAATGTGAATAGTGTTTTCTTGCCATCACTACCAGTGCAACAGTTTGAAAGCATCGTGAAACCGTGGTGCCGATAGCAGCGCCAACCACACCTAGCTCAGGAAAGCCAAACAACCCGAAGATAAGCAGTGCATTTAGAATCGCATTCACGATGATCGCCCAAATACTGATCTTAGTGGGCAATTTAGCTTCACCGACTGATCGCAATGCGCTTTCTAGCGGCACTACTATCGCGGTACCAATAAGGCTGGCGCCTGTTATCCAAAGGTAATCCGTTGCCAAGCGGACGTAATCAGGGTCTGAGGCCACCACAGACACGACTGATTCAGGAACCAGTGTATAAATCAAAACAAAAGGGATGATGGCAAAAATAGACAAAGCCCAAGATTGCGACAACACACGTCGAATGCCATTGAAATCACCCGCTCCAAAATATTGCGAAGCTAGCACACTAACTGCACCGCTAATTCCGGATACCATGATTAAGTTAAAGAAGAATATACGGTTGCCAACGCCGACTGCTGCGGTTGCCGCATCACCAAGCTGATTGACCATGAAAATATCGACCACGCCGAGCAATGAAAACAACATGGTTTGCAATGAGACAGGTAAACCGATGTGTAATAGCTTTTGCCAAAATTCTTTGTCTAAATGACGATATGTCGAGAGCATCGCATTTTCCCTCTAGTGAATATGCGAGAAGTTTATCGGCATTTGTTTTAGCTGTATTGTTCAGACTCATCACAAACTTTTGTCAAACTATCCACTTTAGTGGTTTGGCGACATGAGCGAGCTAGCAGTGGAATGAGCGAGAAACAAGAACGGTACGAGATCTCAGAAAAAACGCATCAAGAGTTTGTCGATCAAAGCCATGTATTGGCATTCGAAGAGCTAGGTATCGTTCAATGTGGGACAGCATCGTGCCGCGATTTCTTCTCTGTCTACAGAAAGAACCAACAAAAACACATGTTGCTGTATACCGTAAGAGGCAAAGGGTGGCTCGAAAGTGAAGGGTGTCGATATATTCTCGAGCCAGGTTCGTGTATTACTGTGCCTGCAGGCGTTGAGAACGGTTTTGGTATTGAGGAAGAAACATGGCAGATCGCGTGGATTTTTCTATCGCCTGACAAGCAATGGGATAATGTCGTCAGTGATGAGGTGAGTTATACGCTCTCTCCAGCAGCAGAAGTTGTTTCGTCTTGTATTCATACATTGCTGAGAAGTATTGCCTTGCCCATTGATTTAGGCGGGGCGATTGCCATTCACAGCGTAGCGCAAATAGAGTTCATGATTAATGCGCCCGTCCCGCAGCAGCAATCTCGAAATTTGATTCGCTTGAGACGTGTGTTCGATAACGTGCAAAAGCAGCTTCACAAAGAGTGGAATGTGCATGAGCTAGCAAACCTATTCCCGTGTTCAGAGCCGCATTTCCATCGCTTGTGCCAACGTTATTATTCTCATAGCCCGATGACGCATATTATGCGTATGAGAATGGAATACGCTGCTCGATTGCTCAGGTCGAGTGATTGGTCGATTCAACACATCGGTGAGATAGTCGGATATCCAAATGCCGCTAACTTTAGTACTCGGTTTAAGGCGTGGTCAGGAATGACACCAAGACAATTCAAACAAAGTGCCCAATAACAATTTTAATCGGGCACACGGAAACATAAGAAAATAGGAACATAAGACGGATATAAATAAAGAGCTTTGAATTGTGCAATGGGTCATTAGGTGTTTGAAATTTGCACTATTTATCCGTTTGAAACGACCAATATCTGATTACTTATGGTAACTAAGCGCTTCTATTAAAAAATGTTTCTGATTTTAGTACGAAAATGTTAACGTGAAATCCATTACTTGAATTTCAAAGGGTTGTGACTTTCATGTTTTCACATCTACCAAAACCAACTTTAGATCCAATTCTATCTCTTTCTGTTGCTTACCGCGGCGATACTCGCACTGACAAAGTCGATTTAGGCATTGGCGTTTACAAAAACGACCAAGGTGAAACACCGATCATGAAAGCCGTTTCGAAGGCTCAAGATATCGTTGTTGAAACTCAGAAAACCAAAGCTTACGTTGGCCTAGCAGGCTGTGAAGAGTTTAACCAGAGCATGGTTGATCTGTTGCTTAAAGGGACTTCTGCAATGGATCGCGTTGCTGCGATTCAAACACCGGGTGCAAGTGGTGCACTTCGTATGTTGGGAGACTTAATGAAAGTTTCTCAACCAGACACGACGGTTTGGATTTCAAACCCAAGCTACGTTAACCACAAACCGGTGATGGAAGCAGCAGGCTTAAAAGTTCGCTACTACAATTACTTCAGTCCTGAAACGAAGCAAGTTGATACTGCAAAAATGTTGGACGACCTTTCAAAAGCCGGTCCATCAGACGTGGTACTACTGCACGGTTGCTGTCATAACCCAACGGGTGCTGACATTAACTTCGAAGCGTGGCAGGAAATCACTAAGTTATCGCAAAAGAATGGTTTCTTACCGTTCGTTGATATTGCTTACCAAGGCTTTGGAGACGGCCTAGAAGAAGACGCGAAAGGTCTTCAACACATGGCAAATAACGTTGAAGAGATGCTTATCACAACGTCTTGCTCAAAGAACTTCGGTTTGTACCGTGAAAGAACGGGGGCCGCTATCGTGATTGGCAAGAACAGCGAACACGTTGGCAATGCTAAAGGTAAGCTTCTTACTCTTGCGCGTTCAACTTACACAATGCCACCAGATCATGGTGCAGCTTTGGTTAAAACAATTCTTCAGAATCAAGACCTAACATCGATTTGGAAGCAAGAATTGAGTGAAATGCAGCAACGTTTGTTAAATCTGCGCCAAAGTTTATGTGATGAATTGCGAAATACTTATAACACGTCACAATTTGATTTCATTGAAAGCCATAAAGGCATGTTTAGTGTACTAGGCTTTAAAGAAACTCAAATGAATCAATTACGTGAAGAATATGGAGTCTATGGTGTTGGTGACGGACGCATTAATATCGCAGGCCTTTCTGAATCTCATATTCCTTATGTAGCTAAAGCGATAGCTAACGTTTCAAAATAGAAGGTGACTGAATGTATAACTGGAAAGCGATTGTAGTTTTAATGCTAAGTGGTGGCTTGTTTGCTTGTTCGACGACGACTCAAGTGCCTGCCGAGCCTGAGCAAAAGCCTCAAGTAGAACAACCTGCTGTGGATGATTCTTCAAAGACTGATGCAACTGAAGATCAGAAAGTAACGGAACCTACAGAGAAGGCTGAAGAAGTAAAACCAACTGAACCAGAAGCGAAGCCAAAGCCTGAAGAAAAGCCGGCTCCAAAGCCGACTAAAACAAGCGATGGCAAACTGATCCTTGGTGAAGAAGAGTGGGTGTTTGTACCTGGTTTGAAAGAAGCGTTTAAAGCGCGTGTTGATACTGGTGCGACTACATCTTCAATCAGCGCCGTTGATATTGTTGATTTTGAACGTGACGGTAAAGATTGGGTTAAGTTCAAAATTGAACATGACGGCATTACAACTGAAGAGATAAGCTTACCAGTAGAACGCTGGGTTAAGATCAAGCAATCAAGCGCGGAAGGTACACAACGACGTGCTGTTGTTGTTGCTTCGATTCAAATTGGTGATCTAAAAGACAAAACTGAATTTACGCTAGCAGACCGAACGCATCTTTCTTTCCCACTTCTGTTGGGCAGAAGCTTCTTTAGAGATGTTGCAGTTGTAGACGTAAGCAAAAAATACGTTCAGAAGAAAATAACTAAATAGATTTAAGTCGATGAGTTGTGACTCAACCTGACATTTCTGTTTTGATAAATCGAATCCCTGCTAACGGAATTAGCGGGGATTTTTTCTATTTATGGCGTAATAACCGATGAAATGCATTTAATTGTGCATTGTTCGCAATCCGTTAACTCTTTAACCTCGACAATGTGATCCTGATCTCTATATAATCCGCGCTTCGATTTTTGTTTAATCCATACTTTCGTACTTCATATTTAGGCACGTCTTTCTGCCTAATAATTATCTGTCAGCACACGCTTAGGAATTAGTTCTTTGATATCTACCGCGAACATCACAATGCAATTTGGCGCAGAGCCGCTGTTTGAAAACATCTCTGCTAAATTTGGTAACGGCAACCGTTATGGTTTGATCGGCGCCAATGGTTGCGGCAAATCAACGTTCATGAAAATCCTAAGTGGCGCACTAGCGCCGAGTTCGGGCAACGTTTCTATCACCCCAGGAGAAAAACTGGGTGTGCTAAGCCAAGATCAGTTCGCCTTCGAACAATACAGCGTTATCGACGTTGTAATCATGGGCGACAGAAAACTGTGGGAAGTAAAACAAGAACGTGACCGTATCTACTCTTTGCCAGAAATGAGCGAAGACGACGGTATGAAAGTCGCTGAGCTTGAAAGTGAATTCGCAGAAATGGACGGCTACACAGCGGAAAGCCGTGCTGGTGACATCCTAATCCAAGCGGGTATCGAAGAAGAGTTCCATTTTGGCCTGATGCAGCAAGTTGCTCCGGGTTGGAAACTGCGTGTGCTATTGGCGCAAGCTTTGTTTGCAAACCCAGACATCCTGCTTCTTGATGAACCAACCAACAACTTGGACATTCACACGATCAACTGGCTTGCTGAAGAACTCAATCAGCGTAAATGTACAATGATCATCATTTCGCACGATAGACACTTCCTGAACTCTGTGTGTACGCACATGGCAGATATCGACTACGGTGAGCTTCGTATTTACCCAGGTAACTACGAGTATTTCCTAGAAGCGTCTGGTTTGATTCGTGAACAACTTCTAGCAAGCAATGCTAAGAAAGCGGCTGAAATCAGTGAGCTTCAAGATTTCGTGAACCGTTTTGGTGCTAATGCATCTAAAGCAAAACAAGCAAGTTCACGAGCTAAGAAAATGGACAAAATTACGCTTGATGAAGTGAAATCATCGAGCCGTATGAGCCCATCAATTGATTTCGGTGAAGGTAAGAAACTGCACCGTCAAGCGCTTGAACTTCAAGAACTTGGTCACGGATTCGATGGCGAAACACTGTTTGCTGGTGGTAATTTGCTGCTTGAAGCGGGTACGCGCCTTGCGGTTATCGGTGAGAACGGTGTGGGTAAAACCACGCTGCTACGTTGTCTCGTTCAAGAGCTAGAGCAGAACGAAGGTATCGTTAAATGGTCTGAAAATGCTTCTGTAGGTTACTGCCCACAAGACAGCACTAAGGACTTTGATAACGACCTGAGTATCTTCGATTGGATCTCACAATGGCGCACTGCGAAGCACGATGACCTAATGGTACGTGGCATTCTAGGTCGTCTACTGTTTACGGCTGACGATGCGAACAAGAAAGCTCGCAACTGTTCTGGTGGTGAGAAGAACCGTCTGTTATTCGGCAAGCTAATGATGCAGGACATCAACGTGCTTGTGATGGACGAGCCAACCAACCACATGGACATGGAAGCTATCCAAGCCCTAAACGATGCACTTAAGGTTTACACTGGTACGCTTATCTTCGTGAGCCATGACCGTGAGTTTGTATCTTCATTGGCAACACACATCATTGATGTGAAAGACCAACAGCTAGTGAGTTTCCAAGGTAGTTACGAAGAGTACCTAGATCACCAGAAAAAGATGTTGATGGTTAACCTATAACAGCTAACGATTAATATAGAGTTGTGTAGGTGAACTGTCGTTAACGGTTCATCGACACGAACATATAAAAAGCCCCCGACCACTTATGTGTTCGGGGGCTTTTTGTTTAGGTTAGATCTAAACGTCTAATTAGTATTTGAACAACTGCACTTGGGTATTCAACTGTTGGGCGATGCCTCGTAGCTCTTCAGAAAGTTGACGAGAGTTATCTGCCTCAGTCGACATGCTGTCTGACACGTCATTAACTAACTGAATGTTCTTACTCACTTCGCCAGTTACAGTTCTCTGTTCAGAAGCCGCGTTTGAGATGTGTGAGGCCATATCGGAGATCTGTTGGATCGACGTCGCGATCTCTTCTAGTGCTGTCGTCGCGTTGTTTGCATCGTCGACACTGGATTGTGCCAAGTCTTGGCTGCGCTGCATTGATTCAACCGCACTCATACTGTTTTTCTGTAGAGTTTCAATCATTTCACGAATCTCATCAGTAGAGCTATGAGTTCGTTGAGAAAGAACACGCACCTCATCTGCTACAACTGCGAAGCCGCGACCTTGTTCACCAGCACGTGCCGCTTCAATTGCTGCATTAAGAGCGAGTAGGTTAGTTTGTTCAGCAATATCAGAAATGGTCGAAAGAATCGTATTGATATCCAGTGCGTTCTTTTCGAGCTCTTGGATGATACCAGAGGCATTTTCTACTTGCTGTGCAAGGTTGGTGATCGAATCTTGGTTACGAATGATCACTTGTTTACCTTGCTCACAGTTCTCTGTGGAGCTAATTGCCGAGTCAGCGGTCATTTGTGCGTTGTTTGCCACTTCTTCTGCCGTTGCTGACATCTCATGCACAGCGGTAGCAATTTGAGATATTTCATGCAGTTGAACCGACAACCCATCACTGGTTTGGCGAGCAACATTGGTGCTAACTTCAGATTGCTCGTTCAATTGACTCGAAGAGTCTGCGATATCACGAACAATTTCTTGTAGTTTGGCGATGAAAGCGTTGACGTGGTGCGCTAGGGTACCGATCTCATCTTTGCTATTTACTGTAATACGTTGTGTTAAGTCGCCATCACCTTTAGAGAGTGCTTCCATTGCTGAGCTGAGCGTTGTTAACGGCGCGAGTGCTTTTTTGATGATGAACATTGCCACAAATGCGATAACGGCAAGTTGAATCAGGCCAAAAATCACCGATTGGCGTAACAATGAGCGGTAAGAGGCAAAAGATTTGGTCTTGTCGATTACGACAGTAAAGTACCAATCGGTATGTGGGACTTTCTGAGCGGAAAGGAGAGACTCAGCACCGTCAATCATCAGTTCTTCAAATTCAGTGTTTTGAGAAAGTGACCTGATTTTTTGCGCTGATAGGTTATTTGATACGTTAGACACGGATTTCAGGGCTAAGCTACGATCTCTGTGGGCAACGACATTACCTTTGCCATCGACAAGGAATGCGTAAACGCCTGGCTGTTCAATGCTGACTACATCGTTGATCAATGTATTGAGATTAAGATCCGCACCAATTACTCCAGAGTAACCATTGGTACGAAATGGGCTCGCAATGGTCACAACAAGGTCGTTGGTCGCCACATCAATGTAAGGTTCGGTGACGACAGTTTGTCCGGTAGCCATAGGAACTTTGTACCAATCACGAGAGCGAGGGTCATAACCTTCAGGTACAGGTAAATCGACACCTTGTAAGAATTGGCCATCAGAAAGGCCTGCGTACGCAATTTGGAATCGACCTGCATTGGTGCTCTGTGTGAAGTAACTTCTAGGATCATCAGTGTATTTGAAGGCATCTTTGGCAGCGTTTACCACGTTAATGCGCCCTTCAATCCATTTTTCAATACCCGCGACATTAGCATTCGTTAAGGTTGTCGAATATTGCTGGATTGAACGGTATGTTTCGTTAAGAAGCTGCTTCCCTGTTATATACGTCTGAATCATTGTCATTGCGAAAATAATGACAACAAATATCAACGTTAATTTGTTCTTGATTGAAATGTTGCTAACACCCATTTACAGTACTTCACTCTATTAAAATTTGGGGGAGAGATTATCAGTACGTCATACTATCGTAAAGCTGTTTTATCAATGGGGCTTTACTAATCAGTTAATCATATGCAGTGGCTTTAAAACGGAAGGTTAGGCTAGAAGTAGATCAAAAAGGTTTTAGAGTTATTCCCAAACAGGGCGGAAAAATAGAAAGTACAGCGTGAAGGATATTAAAGGCCAATATGTATCAATACTTATTAGCCTTTAAGGTAGTCATTATAAGTAAATAGCATGAGAATTAGTTACTTACAACGCTAAAAGTGCTGGGGGATATTAGAATCCGAATCGAGCCGACATTAAGATTTGGTGACCATAAGTACCATTGTTTCGCAGATCTACACCAACAGAAAGTTGATCGGTTGAGTGAAAGCGAGCACCAAAACCAACAATTGAGCTGCTGTTATCGTTATCTATCAGCTGACCAAGACGTGCATTAACTTCAACATTTGCAATGAGCCAGGCTTTTACGCCGATGTTTACTTCCGTTTTAATATCGTTTTCGTCGTTGCGCTCAATGTTGTGTAATAGCATCTGGCCATAGATATCGGCAAACTGCCCAATAGGACCATTAAAGCCAACACCGGCTGCTGCGTCCCAGTCACTTTCGAAACCAGTATCAATACGACCGATAAAATGAGCATTTTGAGTAAATAGTGTTGTGAATTCACCACCAAACGTACTAGGGCTAGCCCCCATGCGTAGCTCGAATGTGTTGTAGTTAAAGTTGTTTGCAGACGCAGAGAAAGAACACAGTGCAGCTAGTCCTAAAAGGACAGTCTTATTAGTGCAACCTAGCATGGTGACTCCATATAAATTGTATTTGCGGCAGTATAATACAAAAAGCCTGCAATATGCAGGCCAATTATTTGAAGTTAGTATGCTTTGTATTTACCGCTTATAGAACCTGGATATGATCCACTTCGATTTCAGGTGTTTTGCCGCCTTCATATTCACCAAAGATACGCACTTTTGTGTCAGCGGTTAGTGGCTGTGCTAGGCGGATGTCATCATCCAGTTCGATTTGAATTTCACTCTGCCCATCAGAGAAGACAAATGTGTCATTCTTTAGTTGGCGAACAATCTTGCCATCCACAATTGCTTCTTGCTCAGCGAACATGCTTGTGTCTGCTAGTAGGGTCGCAACAGAAACGGTCTCAATTGGTCCAGTGTAAGCAATAGAGCTCTCGTGCTTGTTGCTGTTATGGTCACTAGCCATTGCGAAAGTAGGAGCAAGGATAATAGTAGATGCGATAGCTAATACAGTTTTTTTCATGGTGAATCCCTTAATGTTGTTTTTTAGTTGAAACGTTTTTTAAAGTTAAATGAACTTCTTTGGTAGAGACGTTTCGTTTCGATGGAGCTATTAAACAACACTGGGGTTGAATCCAGAGTGAGTAACACATTCATTTTCCATTCATTTTATTGAGCATCTACTCGGCAATGACGTTAAGATGGTCTGAGAGATATATCGCCTGCGGGCTGAAAGTTAAGGATTTTAGTAAAAATGCTAGCACCATTAAGCGCCCTTATGGTTCAAGGAACCACGTCGGATGCCGGAAAAAGTGTATTGGTGGCAGGTTTATGCCGTGTTTTAGCAAGGAAAGGTGTCAAAGTGGCACCTTTTAAGCCACAAAACATGGCGTTAAACAGTGCTGTGACGAAAGATGGTGGGGAAATTGGCCGCGCTCAAGCCGTTCAGGCTCAAGCATGTAATATCGAACCATCGGTTCACATGAACCCTGTATTGCTTAAACCCAACTCAGACACTGGTGCTCAAGTTATTCTACAAGGCCGTGCGTTAAGTAATATGGAGGCTACGGGCTACCATGATTACAAGAAAGTTGCGATGAATACGGTTATTGATTCATTTGATCGACTTTTAAAAGAATTCGATAGCGTGATGATTGAAGGTGCTGGAAGCCCAGCCGAAATTAACCTTCGGGAGAATGACATCGCGAACATGGGGTTTGCTGAAAAGGCCGATATACCAGTGATCATTGTGGCTGATATCGACCGCGGAGGCGTATTTGCACACCTGTATGGCACATTAGCTCTGTTATCTGAATCTGAACAAGCTCGCGTAAAAGGGTTTGTGATTAATCGTTTTAGAGGCGATATTGCTCTGCTTCAGTCGGGCCTTGATTGGCTGGAAGAGAAAACTGGTAAGCCTGTGATTGGTGTGTTGCCATATTTGCATGGTTTCAATTTAGAAGCTGAAGATGCGATTACCTCTGCTCAAGAGTCCGATGGAGAGGCCAAGCTTAAGGTCGTGGTACCAGTCCTTACTCGGATCAGCAACCACACTGACTTCGACGCGTTAAGGCTGAATCCTTCTATTGACCTTCGCTACGTGGGTAAAGGCGAACGTTTAAACAATGCCGATTTGATCATCTTGCCGGGCACTAAGTCTGTAAGAGCCGATTTAGATTACTTGAAACAACAAGGCTGGGATCAAGACATTCAACGTCACCTGCGTTTAGGTGGCAAAGTAATGGGTATATGTGGTGGTTATCAGATGCTCGGTAATCTTATCCACGATCCTGATGGTGTTGAAGGCGAGCCGGGCAGTAGTGAAGGGTTAGGTTACCTTGATGCTGAAACCACGTTAACGCAACAGAAAACGTTAACTAACGTGCTTGGGACTTTAAGCCTAAATGGACAGTCGGCACCAGTAAAAGGGTATGAAATTCACGTAGGTAGGACTGATGTCAATGAAATGGCATTACCGGTTCAGTTAGAATCTGGCAGCTTTGATGGCGCGATAAATTCAGATAACTCGATATTTGGTACTTACTTGCATGGTGTATTGGATAACAGTGGTGCGCTATCACTGATTTGTGAATGGGCAGGGGCTAATGAAGTAGCATCGATTGACCACGAACAACTGAAAGAGTTGGGTATTAATAGAATCGCGGACGCCATCGAAGAGCACTTAAATCTTGACCTGCTTTGGCCTGAGTTGAAACAAACTGGTCTAGATATCAAAAGAACAACAGATAAGTGAGAGCAATGAAAAAACTAGTCACTCTTTTAGCGGTAGCGTTAACCACTTCGTTGAGTTCCACTCATGCTTTGGCTACCGAGAAACTACGTGTTTATGCGGCATCATCGATGACCAATGCGGTTAATCTGTTAGTTGAAGAGTTTGAGAAAAACCATTCTGTTGATGTTATTCCTGTCTATGCCAGCACATCTTCATTGGTGCGACAGATCGAAAGAGGTGCGCCAGCTGACATATTTATCTCGGCAAATGAAAAGTGGATGACTCATCTAGTCGATCGAAACTATGTTTCTAGTGACAATGTCACAAATCTATGTGAGAACGAGCTTGTGCTAATCTCTCCAAAGGAATATTCAATTTCATTTGATATTTCAAAAGGTGAACAGTGGTCTGAACTTCTTGATAATGAAAGACTTGCGGTTGGCAACACCATGTCGGTTCCTGCTGGTATTTACGCAAAAGAAGCGTTAGAAAACTTGGATGTATGGGACGATGTGAAGGATCGATTAGCACCAAGTAACAACGTTCGTATGGCGTTAGCCTTGGTAGAGCGTAGTGAAGCAAAACTTGGCATTGTCTACAAAACGGATGCGTTGCTTTCTAAGGAAGTAAACCTGGTATCGACGTTCCCAACAGATTTACATACACCAATACGTTACCCTGTAGCGAAGTTGAGCGATAAAGTCGTTGCAGAAGAGTTCTATACTTTCCTCAATAGCGAAAAAGCGAAAGACACCTTGAACAGTTTTGGATTTGAAGTGCGTTAAATGATGTATTTATCTGAATACGAATACCAAGCCTTAATGCTGAGTTTGAAAGTCGCTGGGTTTGCCATCTTATGGCTTATTCCGATCGGCATTGGCTTGGCGTGGTTGCTCGCTAAGAAACAATTTGTTGGTAAAAGCATTGTTGAGAGTATTGTCCATTTGCCTTTGGTACTTCCCCCTGTGGTCATTGGCTATTTACTGTTAGTGATGATGGGTAGGCAAGGCATCATCGGCTCGTGGCTCAATGATGTGTTTGGTATTGTATTCAGCTTTAGTTGGAAAGGTGCGGCACTCGCTTGCGTGGTTGTGGCGTTGCCGCTGATGGTTCGCTCTATCCGATTGAGCCTAGAAACCGTCGACAGTAAGCTTGAAGAGGCCGCTGCTACATTGGGCGCTTCACCTCTTCGTGTATTTTTTACGATCACTTTGCCCTTAATGATCCCAGGGATCATTACTGGCACCATGCTTTCATTCGCAAGAAGCCTAGGTGAGTTTGGTGCGACCATCAGCTTTGTTTCAAATATTCCCGGTGAAACTCAAACCATTCCATTGGCCATGTATACCTTTATCGAAACCCCTGGTGCTGAAATGGAAGCCGCGCGTTTGTGTGTCATCTCTATAGTGATAGCGCTGGGTTCATTGATGCTCTCTGAGTGGCTAAACAAAAAGTCGGCACAACGCTTAGGAGGTAATGCATGAGTGCTTTGATCCTCCAATATCAGCAACAACTTGGTGAAACGTTCTTTGATATTGACTTGGAGTTACCAAGTAGTGGTATTACTGCAATTTTCGGTCGTTCTGGTGCAGGTAAAACATCCCTTATCAATGCGATTAGTGGTCTCAAACAGCCAGATAAGGGCTTGATTAGCGTATCGGGAACCATCTTGTTCGACAGTGATAAAGGCATTAACCTGCCGACTCACAAACGCAACGTCGGTTATGTGTTCCAAGAGTCACGATTGTTCCCACACATGAAGGTGGCGGCAAATCTTAAGTACGGAATGAAAAGCGTCGATAAAGCGCACTTTGAGCAAATAGTCTCACTGTTGTCTTTGGGCTCATTGCTTGATCGCTATCCAGCTCGTTTGTCTGGCGGTGAGAAGCAACGTGTGGCGATCGGACGCGCATTGTTATCAAAGCCTAGCATTTTGTTGATGGATGAGCCTTTGGCGTCTCTCGACTTGCCCCGCAAGCGTGAAGTGATGCCGTTTCTGGAGAATTTATCTGAAACCGTGCAAATACCGATTATCTATGTCACTCATAGTCTCAATGAAATTTTGCGCTTGGCAAATCACCTTGTGATCATTGATCAAGGCAAAGTTATTTCATCGGGCGTGACGGAAGAGGTTTGGGCATCGAGAGCCATGCAACCTTGGCAATCTTTCTCAGAGCAAAGCTCGTTGTTTGAAGCGACTTTAGCAGAACATAATGATGATTATGCGCTGTCTCGCTTAAGGTTAGGTCAGTCGACGTCATTATGGGTTCAGAAAGTGTCGAGTGAACTTGGTACTACAGTGAGGCTGCAAGTTAGGGCAAATGATGTCTCTATCACGCTAGAGCAGCCGAAAGGGACTTCGATACGTAATATCCTTCCTGTCACCATTAAAAGCGTAGAGACGCATCAACAAGGCACGAATAAGCAGAGTGTGGCTGTTGAACTGGAGTTAGAGTCTGGATGCTACCTATGGGCAACCATTACGTCGTGGGCACTGAATGAACTAAATCTAGAAATCGGCCAACGTGTTTTCGCGCAAATTAAAGGTGTGAGTGTTGCTCAGAGAGATATCGCGGTAACGCACTAAGCTAACGCGATAACTCATTCAGAACTAACGGTGAACTTCGTTTCCTGTTTTATTTTAGAACGGATAAAATTCGATCTTGATTCCATGAATGGATACATGCGTCATTTTTATTCGGTATAAGTGCCAGTTTTGCGCGACACTTTATGAGTGCTAAGGCATATTGTTTGTGTAGTCACATGAACAACCATAGCAAGAACAAACAGACGTAACGCTCATCGAGCAGAAAGTAGCGGATATAAAAAAGCCGCGTGTTTAAAGTAACATGCGGCTTAATCTCAAGTATTACTGTTAACGCTCAGCCTAAGTTTAGGCGATTAGCGACTTACTTAGTAAAAACTTCTTTGAAATCACGTTTCAAGATTGCGTCACGACGAGCTTTCTTGATTTGTTTAACCATGTCTTTTACACAGTTGTGTAGAACTTGGTCAAGCAGCTGAGCACGGTACTCTTCTTTTTCTTCGTCAGTCATGTCTTCTGGAAGTTTAAGAGTAGGGAACTCTTCCATTACGTTTACACCAGCGAAAGCTTGGCTAACTGAGATTAGAGCGTGGAACTGCTCGAAGTTGTCTAAAACATTTTGTGCGCTTGCTGGAAGGCTGTCCCAAGCTTCGCGCACTGCTTCTTCAGACACTTCGTGAATAGACGTAACCATAAAGTGCATCTCTTTTGGTACGCCATCAAATTCGATAACTTGACGAAGCTCAGGTGAGATAGTGGTTAAATCGATTTCTTGTTGTTCGTTGTTTGTAGCGTCTGACATAGTATTTCTCTTTAAAAAGAAACAATGCTAAAAAGATCTGTAAAAAAGTCAATATAATATAGAGATTAGGGCATGATTTAAGCCCAAAAATGAGCTACTTTGAATATTCAACACTAGATAAAGGTGATGTGATGATAGAAAAGGGATCTTCGATGCGCATATTGCTGGTTGATGATGTTCAGCTAGACAGAATGCAACTTGCCATTCGACTCAAGCAACTGGGTCATATTGTTGAAGCTGTCGGTAGTGGTAAAGAAGCCCTAAACGTTTATTCTGGTTTTGATCCTGAGCTTGTATTACTTGATATAAGTATGCCTGATATGGACGGGTTTGAAGTGGCTAACGAGGTCCGTGAACGTTTCCCAGAATGGGTTCCTATTATCTTTCTAAGTGGCCATGAAGAACCTGAAATGATCGCCAAAGCCATTGATGCTGGTGGTGATGATTACCTGATCAAACCGGTAAACAAGGTTGTTTTAAACTCTAAGCTAATTGCGATGCAACGTATTGCGTACATGAGGCGAGAGTTAAAACAGAGTACCGCCAAACTCGAAGAACTGAACATCCTTCTGCAACAGCAAGCCAACGAAGATGGTCTGACTAAATTGTATAATCGTCGATATATGGATACTAAGCTTGAAGAGAGCATAGCGTGGCACGGAAGACGTAGTATATCCATGACTGTGATACTTCTAGATGTAGACTTTTTTAAGCCTTACAATGATAATTATGGTCATATTCAAGGAGATAAATGCTTGCAAGCGCTTGCGAATGCCTTGAAACAGCTGTTTGTTCGAGCGGGAGAATTTGTAGGCCGTTATGGCGGTGAAGAGTTTGTTGTTATCTTGAGTGATACCGATAGTGATGCTGCTGAACAGCAGGCGATTCGGATTAAAGAGGCGCTCTATGATATGAACTATGCACATGAATACTCAACCATCTCTGACAGAGTGACAGCGTCACAAGGTGTATTGTCATTTATGCCTGAAGGGGGGGAATCTATCGCCTCTATTTACGAAAAGGTCGATCAAGCGCTTTATCAAGCGAAGCAAAGTGGTCGGAATACCTTTGTACAACGCAACATTTTGGAGCTTGCTCGTTAGTTGGCGAGCTCTTTTATATATTTAAATTTATACTTCTATTAGCGTTTCAGCTAGGAAGTGTTTTAAGTGATAAAAGAAATGCCACATTCAAAGTCATTTTCTATGACTAACACATCTTGGACGCTAGCGGTTCCACTTATTTTTACCGCTTTGCCGACCACTGTTAATGCTAATTCGCTATCAGATCTTTTTCGAAAGGATTTAGAGCAGAGCTTCGCCACTAGTGTATTGCTCAATGACACCGATGTATTCACTTTTGGTATCAATAACTTTGATCCCAACAAAGTATTTAGTTTGGATAATGAAGATATTGGTTCGAATGATTCGGTGAGTCGTCGACAAAATATCACCTCCCTCAGCTTGCCTTATACATTTGAATTATCAAGTTATATTGAAGACAATCATCAAGAGGTGACGTTACGCCTGTCTGCGTTACGGATTGAGAACGATGTTGAGTACGCGTCTACAATCAAAAGCGATTTTCAAAAAGAGTCGGTTGTTTCTGGTTATGTAGAATTCGCGAATGTGTCCCAGTTAGACGAATATTGGAGTTTTAGTGCAGCAATTGGTAATCATATCTCTTACTACCGTAATGACTATGAATATCGCTCTTCACTGCTTGAGCCTATCCAAGACCAACTGGATGGTGTGTATTTAAATACTGATGCTTGGGCTTACATTATCGAGCCTAAAATCAAACTGACTTACGAAGATAAGAATGACTGGGGAAAGTACAAACTGAGTACCAGTTGGCATTACTTTAATGGCGTTGGTTGGGGGGAAGCTAATAACGGTAATATTGGTCATCCCGAGGGGTGGTATATCGCCAACGAAGCCAAGGTTTTCTATGATCTGGTACGTTGGGATAAGAACATCACATCGATGTACTCGAGTATTAAAAGAATTGATATTGGTGGTGATACCGTGGCTTCTATGGGCACCACGTCATACTACGAGGGCAGTGTAGGTTGGTTGCTTAACCCAAACATGTTCAATGAATGGGTCGATAACGTGGGAATCGGTTTTACGATTAACTATGGAAGTAGCTTAAAAGGTGGCAGCTTGGTTATCTTCTTCAACCAAGATTAAGTTCTCATTTTTTGTTCAGCCGGCATAGCCTCAAATTAATGGGGCTGTACTTGAAAGTGATAGTTATTAAGGCAGACCATTATTAACGTCTATAGTTATGTAATTCCCTAAGCGTTCAATATTTTTAACTATCAACACACAGCTTATTTCGCCCAGTTTCTTTTGCTTTGTACAATGCCTTGTCAGCAAGCTTCAACACTTCTTCAGGATGTCTGGTGGTTGTACTATCGGACAGTCCAATACTCACCGTAACATTCACTACTTTCGACGGTTTTCCGTTCTTACCTCGCTTTTTCATACCCACTTCATGATCATCAGGGCGATCCTGGCTATTCCGAATCGTCATGTCGTAGTTTTGGACTTCGGAAATCAGAGCTTGAAGGTGCTCTTTAACTTGTTCCGAATGTTTGCCTTTAAAGATAATTGTGAACTCTTCACCCCCATAGCGATAAGCTTTCGCGCCACCGGTAGTCTCTCTCAGGATACGAGCCACCAGTTTTAACACATCGTCTCCAATATCATGTCCGTAGGTATCGTTGAATTTCTTAAAGTGATCGATATCGACCATCGCCATCGAAAATTTACGCCCTAAATGCTTCATATCAACCTCTAAGGCGTGTCGACCTGGGATGTTAGTTAGTTGGTCATTAAAGGCCATATCATGACTGGCAGACATCACATAGACGATGATCAACGTGCCTGACAACGAGAACATGGTGCTGGAGATGTACTGAACGTCAAAGAAGATGAACGTACAAGAAGAAAGCAAGATAGCGCTATAAACCACAACATCGATAGAGCGGTTATAGACCAACACTAGAATGGCAGTAAGGCCAAGCAAACAAAGGCTATACAACACCAAAACAAAAGGCAGCTTGGAGAAGTCTCTTACAATAAACAGAAGACCTTCACTCCACGATTCAAAACCACCGGCATGGAAGTGAGAGACGATTAATTGTGCCCACACCATGAACAGAACGAGAACGATGGAGTAGAGAAGCATCGACTTGGAGTTTACGCCATTATCAGGGAAGGCATAAACAAGTAAGCAAGTGACAGGTACTAATGCCGCAAGTAAAGAAAGCTCTAATAGTGTAGTGCCGGTATTGAGAGGTGTCTGTAAGCGCACTTGGATTATTAGATAAGCGACAAGCATGGTCACTGATACCATCGCCATTCGACCTTGTCTGAATGTGTGGCATAGCAGAACCGCAACGCTCAGTAAAATGTAAGGAAGGTTGCTAGCAAACCCTAAATTTGAGTCCGTCACGAGAATGACGTTGTCCATACCAGCGAACAAAATGGTTAACAGGACTAAAGGGAAGCAAAATCGAAACATGCTCGACGTTACAAAAGATGATGCCATTTATGTGGTGAGCCTAACTATATTGATGATCTTATTATTTAATAATATGCGTAGGATACGGTTAAACAAGCGATTGCCAAGCTTTTTACCTAAATTAGAGCAAAAACATAGTCATAGGTCGCTATTGGTGCAATCATTTTTATATGTATTTGAGTTGCTATTAACCATAGAACGAACTACACAGTATATATGAGAAATTAATTAGTCGTTATAGATACTTAACAAAATCTGCTCCGCTGCTTTTATGTTGGTGCTGTCATCTAAAGGGCTTGATGATTACTTATAATAGAGTTATGTAAGTTCTGTAATGAAGTCATAGTAAGATTAAATAACGCCCCTTAGTTTCAACTATGGACAGTGAAACCTATAACTGAGTGGCAGGGAGCTTTTAGGGATTTCATGGTTTCAAGTAAATTCAAAAGCGACTGCGACTAGAAAACCGCAACAAATGGAGGTGTGATATGCAAATTAGTGTTGATGTACATAACTATATGGAAACTCTGGTGGGTCATGTTTTGGCTACCGAAGAATATGTGTCTAGTTATACCAACGAACAATTGGCCGATCTTGCGTGTTTGGCTTTAGGTCAGCTTAAACCGATCTATATTCGTTTTGATATCGATTTTCTTTCAGCATTGCCAGAAGATAAATTGGTGCTTTATAAACGCAATAGTGAGATCGCGGTCAAAAATGCAGAAAGCATGATTATTGATGATCGAAGACGCGAACGTGACGACAACGTACCGGTTATATTTAGTCAACACAATTTTGATGATGACGTAGAATTACAATGGTATGAAAAGCCGTTGTTGAACCGTAAACAGTCATGATAGTTTACGGTTAGTACGGTCATTTAAGGAGTAAAAAACGTGGGATTCTTTTCTAGATTATTTGGTGGCAAAGAAAAAACCGAACAAAAAGTAGAGATTGAGCCAGTCGAATATAAAGGCTTTAATATCTATCAAGATGCCATTGCAGAATCTGGTCAATACCGTGTTGCTGGGCGAATAGAGAAAGAATTCGATGGTGAAATCAAAACCCACCGTTTCATTCGTTCAGATGTTGTTTCAAACAAACAAGATGCCGATGAATTGATGCTTAAGAAATCGCAGATGTTCATCGACCAAATGGGCGACAATATATTTAGCTAACCAATTAGGGTTAGAATTGATGTTGGTCATAATTTAGAGAGCTTTCAGTGTATATGCTGAAAGCTCTTTTTAGTTTTAGGGATAAAGAACAGCTAGAAGGTTGTTATTTAAAGGATTATTTTCAAGTGGTTTGACCTCTTTGTTCGAGAGGCTCGACATTTCTTCAAATGAAGCGCTCAAAATCCATCCAAATTGTTATAAGTAATAACTTTTCCTGTTCTTTGAACAAAACGCTTGAAGTATTAGTTGTCGTTAGATACAAACGAATAAGTCATTGTGCCAATAGTCAAGGAATAGCTATGCAAATTGGTGTACCAAGAGAAACACTCGCAGGTGAAACGCGAGTCGCTGCTTCGCCGAAATCGGTAGAACAGCTTCTAAAATTAGGATTTGAAGTTTGTGTTGAATCACAAGCAGGTGCGTTAGCAAGTTTTGAAGATGCAGCTTATGAACAAGCTGGAGCAAAAGTTGTAACCGCAGATGAAGCTTGGAAATCCGATATTATCTTTAAAGTTAACGCTCCGATCGTTGACGAGTCTAAAAATGAAATCGACCTGCTTAAAGATGGCGCAACATTGGTCAGCTTTATTTGGCCTGCTCAAAATCCAGAATTAATGGAACAATTGTCCAGCCGTAATATCAATGTGATGGCGATGGACTCTGTACCTCGTATTTCAAGAGCTCAAGCGCTAGATGCATTGAGTTCTATGGCTAACATCGCGGGCTATCGTGCGGTTGTTGAAGCAGCACATGAATTTGGTCGATTCTTCACGGGTCAAATTACCGCTGCAGGTAAAGTTCCACCGGCAAAAGTACTGGTTGCTGGTGCGGGTGTTGCTGGTCTAGCGGCAATTGGCGCTGCGGGTAGTTTGGGTGCGATCGTTCGTTCGTTCGATGTCCGTCCTGAAGTAAAAGAGCAAGTCGAGTCTATGGGCGCTGAATTCTTGGAAGTCGATTTCAAGGAAGATACCAGCGCGGGTGATGGCTACGCAAAAGAGATGTCTGAAGCATTCAACAAGAAAGCTGAGGAGCTTTATGCGGCTCAAGCTAAAGATGTCGACATCATCATTACAACGGCACTAATTCCAGGTCGCCCGGCACCTAAGCTGATTACCAAAGAGATGGTTGACAGTATGAGTGCAGGTAGCGTGATCGTGGACCTTGCCGCTGCGAATGGCGGTAACTGTGAATATACGGTTGCTGATCAAGTGATCACAACGGCTAATGGCGTGAAGGTGGTTGGCTATACAGATATGGTTGGTCGACTGCCGACTCAGTCATCTCAATTGTATGCAACGAACCTAGTTAACTTGCTGAAACTGCTTTGCAAAGAGAAAGATGGCAACATCAATATCGACTTTGAAGATGTCGTTCTGCGCGGTGTTACTGTGGTTAAAGAGGGCGAAGTCACTTGGCCAGCTCCGCCAATTCAAGTTTCCGCTCAGCCACAACAGGCCAAACCGGAAGAAGCTAAAGCTCCACCTAAGGTCCAACAACCTGTGTCCCCGGTCAAGAAAGTAGCCGGCATCGCAATAGCGGTTGGTGCTTTCGCTTGGATAGCATCGGTTGCTCCTGCCGCGTTCTTATCTCACTTTACCGTTTTTGTTCTCGCTTGTGTGGTGGGTTATTACGTAGTTTGGAATGTAAGCCATTCTCTGCATACGCCTTTGATGTCCGTGACTAACGCGATCTCAGGGATCATTGTTGTAGGTGCGCTGTTACAGATAGGACAAGGAAGTGGCGTCGTCACGTTCTTATCATTTATTGCCGTATTAATTGCAAGTATCAATATCTTTGGTGGCTTTACCGTGACCAAACGTATGCTTGAAATGTTCCGTAAAGACTAAGGAGTAACAGATGTCTGAAGGATTAGTACAAGCAGCTTATATTGTTGCTGCTGTATTCTTTATTATGAGCTTGGCCGGGTTGTCGAAACAGGAATCTGCACGTGCAGGTAACTATTACGGTATCACGGGTATGGCAATCGCATTGATCGCGACGATCTTTGGCCCTCATTCTGCAGGTATTGTATGGATCATCATAGCGATGGTGATCGGTGGTGGTATTGGTATCCACTACGCAAGAAAAGTAGAAATGACTGAAATGCCTGAGTTAGTAGCAATCCTGCACAGTTTCGTAGGTATGGCTGCAGTACTTGTGGGTTACAACAGCTACATCGATCCACCTGCTGCTGTTTCTATCAACCCTGCTGATATTCATGCTGAGCACGTTATCCATCTGGTAGAAGTGTTCCTTGGCGTGTTTATTGGTGCGGTGACGTTCACGGGTTCTATTGTTGCGTTTGGTAAGCTTCGCGGCGTTATTTCTTCGTCTGCATTGAACATCCCTCACAAGCACAAGTGGAACCTAGCGGCTATCGTAGCTTCTACATTGTTAATGATTATGTTCGTTAAAGCGGATGGCAGCATGTTAGCGCTTATGGTGATGACACTTATTGCATTCGCATTCGGTTACCACCTGGTGGCATCGATTGGCGGCGCAGATATGCCAGTGGTTGTATCTATGCTTAACTCGTACTCAGGTTGGGCAGCAGCGGCGGCAGGTTTCATGCTTGCAAACGATCTGCTTATCGTAACAGGTGCATTGGTTGGTTCGTCGGGTGCGATTCTTTCTTACATCATGTGTAAGGCGATGAACCGATCTTTCATTAGCGTTATTGCTGGTGGATTCGGCCAAGAAGTGGTTGTGTCTGATGGCGATGAAGAGCAGGGTGAACACCGCGAAACATCAGCTGAAGATGTGGCAGATATGCTGAAAAACTCAAAGTCAGTCATCATCACTCCTGGGTACGGCATGGCAGTAGCTCAAGCTCAATACCCAGTGCATGAAATCACTGAGAAGCTACGAGCTCAGGGCATCAATGTTAGATTTGGTATCCATCCTGTAGCGGGTAGGTTACCGGGTCACATGAACGTACTGCTTGCTGAAGCAAAAGTGCCTTACGATATTGTTCTTGAAATGGACGAAATTAACGATGATTTCGATGAGACAGATACTGTATTGGTTATTGGTGCGAATGACACCGTAAACCCGGCAGCACTTGAAGACCCAAACAGTCCAATCGCTGGTATGCCAGTACTCGAAGTTTGGAATGCCCAGAATGTTATCGTATTTAAGCGTTCGATGAACACGGGTTATGCGGGTGTACAAAACCCACTATTCTTCAAAGAGAACACGCAGATGCTGTTTGGTGATGCGAAACAGAGCTGTCTAGGTATTCTAGAGCATTTATAGAAAACACTTTGTAATAATAATTAGGAGCTCACTGAGCTCCTTTTTTTGATTCTTAGAAAGTATCCTTATTCTGAATTGAATAGCGAACTAGCCAAAGAATTAATGGCACAACCTCATTCGAATGAAAATTGGATTAGTTAATCAACAAACGGTTACCCTTGTGCCTCACGATACTGATATTACGTAATTTACCGCTATAACTCACCACTCCCACTGTTTTCATGCGGTTAAAAATTTATCTTTGATAGCGAATGGTATATATTTGGTTGATCTATATGAATTTGCGTTGGTTTGTGATCATCAAAAGAACATTTACTCTTCTTATCGCTACGTTGTCTGTGTCAGCAAACGCATTTGCTGACTCTTTGCCTGAGCGTATCGATAATTTCACCAAACTCTTTGATCACGAAACGGCAATCGAATCTTACGATATTCGAGTGTTACAGGCGGATTATCCAACACGTTTGATCATGCCGTCTTCTATGTTGCCACAAACAGCAGAGTACCCGTTAAAAGACATCCAACGCTTATACCAGCTATCAAAAACCTGTAGCGGTAAGTTACCGTTAAGCCCTTTGATCACTGAGCCCCTAGTTTTTACTCGTGCAATGTGTAAAGGCACTAAGCTTTCTGACCGTTGGTTTAGCCGTAGTGGATTGATTCATCCTGGTGGTGGTTCTTATGCTGCACGATATGTTGAAAAGTACCCAGAAAAGTTCGACTCCTTGAAACGATTTATGCATATCCAGGAGAGACCAAACACAGAACACGACGAACTGCTTTCTCGCCTACAACAAATGGATAGCGAAGCCATCACTGCGCTGTTAGCCGGTGCGAGCATGTTTGTTGAACTTGATGAGATGTGGGTAAAGCGTGGCGACAGATATTACCTGTATAAAGAATCAGTTTGGAACGAGAACGCGACACTTGCTGGGTTATCGTTTAGCTTGTCTTCAGAAGGCAATAGCTGTTTTGTCCAACGTGGTAACGTGTGTTGGGAAATAGAAGACCATTCAGAGCTTCTACAAGTTGCCATGTTTATCTTGGTGATCGCCAACATCATGCTTGTTTTGGGGTGGGCAATTTACCGTTGGAACAGTAAGAAACAAGAGATGAAGAGCCGAATGTTAGTTCTTCAAATTCTAACGCACGAATTAAGGACACCGATTGCGAGTTTATCGTTGACGGTTGAAGGGTTCAGACGTGAATTCGAACACTTACCAGAATCGGTATATGATGAGTTCCGTAGATTATGTGAAGATACACGCCGTTTAAGACAGCTAGCCGAAGCAAGCAAAGACTATTTGCAGTCAGACAATCAACCGCTCGCGACAGAGTGGGTGCCAAGTGTTGAAGAGTGGCTTCAATACAAAGTTGAAGAAGACTTTGCACCGGGTATTGAACTTCGTGTAAACAAAGACATTGCTGCAAAAGTGAACGTATATTGGTTAGGAACGTGTATCGATAACCTGATCAGAAATGCCGTAAAATACGGTGTGGCTCCAGTGATACTAGAACTGAATACTTCTGACAAGAAACTGACATTCAAAGTTATAGATAATGGAGACTTGTCTCGCAAAGATTGGGGGCAATTAAGAAAGCCATTCGTAAGTAAGAGTGGACTCGGTTTAGGCCTGACGATAGTAGAATCTATGGTCGGTAAAATGGGCGGTCACATGACGCTTATCGGCCCCCCAACAACATTTATTTTGGAGATACCTTGTGAAACAGACATTGCTTCTCGTTGAAGATGATAAAAATTTAGCTGACGGTTTATTAGTTAGCCTTGAGCAAGCTGGATATGAATGTTTGCATGCAGAACTGATCTCTGAAGTTGAAGGCTATTGGGAACAAGCGGATCTAGTTATCTTAGACCGTCAACTCCCTGATGGTGACTCAGTAGATTCACTTCCAGGTTGGAAGAAAAAGAAAGATATCCCTGTCATTTTGCTAACGGCTCTCGTGACAGTAAAAGACAAAGTAGCGGGTCTAGATTCAGGAGCAAATGATTACCTAACTAAGCCTTTTGCAGAAGCCGAATTGTTTGCTCGAATCCGCGCGCAACTAAGACTACCAGATGCTGAAGACCAAGACGCATCGAAAGTGATGGCTCAAAATCTAGTTATCGATAAAGCGACACGAGAAGTGTTTTTCAATGAGCTGGAAGTTACGCTAACGCGTACAGAGTTCGACTTACTACTATTCTTGGCAAGTAACCTAGGCCGTGTATTCACACGTGATGAATTGCTTGACCATGTATGGGGTTACAACCATTTCCCAACGACACGTACGGTTGACACGCACGTTCTGCAACTAAGACAGAAACTGCCGGGTCTAGAAATTGAAACGCTGCGTGGCGTTGGTTACAAGATGAAAGCGTAATGAAAAAAGCCTTACTTCCACTATTAATGTTGTCTTGCGTAGTGAACACCGCGCAAGCTGCGGATTGGTTTAAGAGTAGTGATGCTCTGACTCAAGTTCATAAACATCTGTTAGATAATGACTTACCTCAGATGTTTGATTCACTAGTGGAAGTTTGGCAAATCAACTCTTCTCAGTCGCGAGAAGATCACCTCAATGAACTGTTCGATCAGGCATTGAATAAAGATTGTGGTAAAACCCTTACTAGAAAAACACTTCCAGATTGGATTAGTTCAGTCGTCGTTAAAAGACACATTATTCAAAGCCCTGGCCGAGATACCTTTCGCGTATCGATTAATGTCGAATCCGAAAACGACATTAAAGACATTACCTTCGAGAAGTGGGTCGATAAGATTGTTTCGTCGGACAGTGAGTTAACCAAAGACAGTGAAGTGGTAAACAACGCATCGGTGAATCTATATCGCAAGCGTTACAATTTAGCCTCTCAACTTGAATCCGGTTTGTATCGTTTAAGCGTAAAAGGTGATGGCGGCGAGTCTTGGAGCACTTGGATTGTTCTTGGTGAAATAGCCATGCGCCAACAAGTTCGCTGGGCATCAAAAGATACGTGGCGAATTGATAAAAAAGAACTGTTAAACCCTTACTGTCCACTCCCTAAGCTCGACATCGGTTTGTACGACTATATTGATGAACACTATGAACAAATGTGGGGCAAGAGTTACGAATCTGATTATCCAATGAACCTCTCTGGTGAAGAACTTCCCAATGATCGCTACGTCTTGGCGGTTTCAATGGTGCATTCACGGTGGCAAGGCGACATAGCGATAGAACAAGCCCAAACTATCAGTAAAACTTATGATATTTCTAGCGAAGAAGAGTTAAAGTAATTTAAAATTGTGCCGTTAACTATGTAAGGGATCTAACAAAGATAAACGGCATGAAAAAAACTACTAAACTACTCGCAGTGTCAATTGCATTCGCCAGTCTTCCTCTTTCAGCAGCAAACTACGCCATTGAAGCGCGTGGTGATGCGATGGGTGGCGTTGGTGTTGTTTCAGCAAACTTCCTAACCGCTCCATTTTATAACCCAGCACTTGTTGCCATTTATCGTCGTAATGATGACATGGGAATGATCACGCCAAGTTTTGGTGGTAGCTATAACGACCCTGACGACATGAAATCGAATATCGATGCAGTGCTCGATGCTTCAGGTAGTGATATTACGGATGGGTTAAAGAAACTTGATGGTAATCAAGCGAACTTTGACTTGGGGGGTGTCGTAGCTTTTGCACTGCCTAATCAATTTATCGCTGCGAACATGTTTGGCAAAGCGTACACCGAAAGTTTTGTAACACCAGATGTATATACGGCAGGAAGTGATACAGACAATTTGCAGCGTTCGGCAGTAGAAGCTGTTTCAATTGGAGTCACTGAAGTCGGTATATCCTTAGCTAAGTATCAAACTTTTATGGGACAGCACTTATCATTTGGCATCTCACCTAAACTACAGCGTATCTACACGTACAATTATGTTGCATCGGTAAACGACTATGACTTGTCTGATGTACGTGAAAATGGTGATGGTGACACGACGTTTAACGTTGATGCTGGTGCACTTTGGTTTTTTGGCCCGTTTAGAGTTGGGTTCGCAGCGACTAACCTGATCTCTCGAGACATCGAAACAAAAGACTCTACAAAAGAAATCGTTCCTGGACATTCAGTTGGTGGTAAATATGCCTACAAATTAGAGCCAGTTTACACAGTTGGTGCTGGTATCGTGTCTGACTATTTTACGTTAAGTGTCGATTACGATTTGAACGAGACAGAAAAGTTCACGTCATTTGATGATAACGAGCAGATGATTCGTGTGGGTACTGAAGTCGACCTGCTGCGTCAACTTAAGCTAAGGGGAGGGTACTACAAGAACCTGGCGTATTCAAATTCGGAAGGAACAGTGACGGCCGGTATTGGTTTGTCTCCACTTAATTTATTC
Organism: Vibrio gigantis; assembly: GCF_024347515.1. NCBI lineage: Bacteria > Pseudomonadati > Pseudomonadota > Gammaproteobacteria > Vibrionales > Vibrionaceae > Vibrio > Vibrio gigantis. The sequence goes on along the minus strand of NZ_AP025493.1, from coordinate 309,299 downwards.
CAGTTAGATATCAGTGCTAACTATACGAATGAAAATGCTATGGGTGCCTCAATCAATTTCCTTGCTAGTTACTAACAGTCCTTATATAGTTCTGCTCCTAAACAGAGGAGCAGAACATGCTAAACGACTTACCAACTCTTTCTCACGAAGAACAACAGAAAGCTGTTGAACGAATTCAAGAAATGATGACTCAGGGCATCAGCACAGCGCAAGCCATTAAAATCGTCGCTGAGCAAATTCGTGAAGAAATGAGTAATAAAGAAGAGTAGGGCATCAGCCCTTCTTTTTTACTAACTTGGTGCACTATAACTAAAATCTATTCCCTTTAGTATATTATCTCGCACATAACAACCCTACAGTAACCCTAAATTCCAACCTGTCAAAAAACCTCAAATACAGCTTATTCAATAAGTTACATCAGGATGATCAACCTTTGAGACTTTCCTTAGTCTAGGGTTGTAATTAAATTACAGTGAGATCTGAAAGTAAAACAATCGCCATTTTGGGTGTCAGTATTTATGACGCCTAATCTAAGCGGGTAAATATGTGGCAATTTTTGAGGCTAGTGACGTTGTGACTTGTATTTTTGGTGGGTACGAGTGTATGAATATTCACAAGCAGAGAAATGTAAGAACAGAGCGAGAGAAGTAATGACGGTAATGTTCAAACCCGTACCGCGTGTGACTGACCACCGCTTAGAGCAAGCTTTACTCGGCAAATACGCGACTTTAAGAACAAGTGCTTAGTAAGGAAGAGCTGCTTATAGAGCGATTCAGGAGCGATACGTATCAACCTGATAATGTTATTGGTTACAGATAGTGTTATTTCAGATGATGAAAGTGCGCTTAGAGGTATCCAAATTGATTAGAATTCTGATGAGACAACAAAGCTTATGGGTTTGTTTAGTCAGCAGTTAAAAATCTAACGGGTTCTTGAGTGGAGAGTTGATATCGACAGAGTTTTCGCGCGTTGATAAAGTTGTGGCCGAGAGTTGAATATGTAGGTTCAGTCCAGTCTAGCGAGCCTTAATAAAATGTTACGACTTAGTTTCGTCCGTTGTCCTTCGCTTCATACAGCACTTTGTCTGCACGTGTAATCACATAACGTATCGAATCATTCTGCTTTACACCATTAGAAGCCGTTATACTAATCGTGTTAGGCCGTGCATTTTTGTTCATAGCCAGGTACAGAACATCGATTAATTCGTGACACTGTAGCGCCACTTATTCTAGCCAAACGAGTAGAAACTCCTCACCACCCCAGCGATAAGGCAAATACTGCTCGCCAAGTGTTTCATTTGCGGTAGTGACAAATTGGATGAGAACCTTAGCTCGCTTAAAGTCACACTGTAACTCAATTCCATCTTTTGAACTGCGTAATAAGCCAATTGTGCCATCATTATGAGTGCTATCAGTGTTAACCAGCGTAGGGTATTTGTCTGGATCAATGATGTAGCTCTTGTTCATAATCTTATCAAAAGAGAGTTACACAGAAGGTTTATTGCTAGTCAAAAAATCGAGAGAAATATGTAGCGTTTTCGGAATGCTTTGTCGCTCGTGATGTTAATCCGTACACGTGATTCGAACCCAATGCGCATTACTTTAGAGTAGGTTCAATCAAAGTTAGAGTATTTGTATTCGTAGAATCGCTATACCCTAAAAATTAGTTCTGAGCTGTTCTTTATACAGAAAAGAGAGCCATTAAACCAAATAGAAGTTCAAAAATTGAGCAAAGAACGTTGATTTTGAACGTGTTTTACTCAGTAAGTCCCGTTCTTGCGGGGATATAAATTTAACTGTATGAATGTACAGTTAAATTGCGCGGGTAGCTTTTTATCATTAGAGAGAATCTAAGCCCTTTATAAGCTCTCCAAGTAGCGGGCCATCAACTAATGTTCTTTAAGTTGAATTCAACAATGTTGCACTGTCACTTTTTAAAATATGTACTTTACAGTGAGTAAGTAGAACGTGTCGAGATAACCTCAAAAATAAACACCTGAATTGTTAGAGTTATACATGATCGGAGCCTGATTTCTTTGTACATTTGAGCGCTGGCCAAGTTGAACTTGCGGCTGGTGATAAACAAGATTTGGTAACGGCGAGGTTTAAGGCCTTAAAACTCGGTGGTTCAAAGGCAAAGCTAGTACGAAGCGTAGGTTTCCACAGAGTAGGATCAAATGTAAAGATTCTAGTGTATTCGTAGATGGTTTTGCCATGGGACTCACGGCGTTAAAGCTAGAAACAACCAATCTTAGGTAGCATAAAACCAAGTATCTAGATTTCGTTTGTGTAGTTAACCTAGTCGCGTGTGTGAAATCTAAAACAGAACAGCAGAATTGCTTACAAAACTTACGCTCAGCTCTGTGTAGCCATCGGTATAAGTTAGGAGGAGTTTAACGTGTTAGATATTCAGTGGTTTGCATCAGATGAGAATTGCTTTTTCGTGAACAAAGCAACGTAATGGTCTGGCGGGCATCTGTAATGATCTAAAGCCAAATTTTAACAGGCGCTTTGTTTAGAGCTTGAAAGTATTTAACCGGTGCTGTGAAAATGGCGTGAGTTATTTGGAGCTAACGTGTAGCTAAATCCAAATGCGTGAATTTACGCAGCGCGTACGTAAAATCTACCCAGAGCAAGGTCTCGTAATCCTCGCAGATTTTAATGCCTCGACTGCGTATTATGGGTCTAAATTATGTTTAGAGGTTTGCTGAAAGCCTGAATGAAATCAAACGTGGGCGAGGGATATGCTCAATTAGAAAGGTCAGCTTGCTGGCCTTTTTTAATGCTCATCGTGAGAATCGTTTTACGATTGAAGCCCGTAATATAATTTGCATAATACGCGGGTTCTTGTTTTAACGATTAGATAGTCTTATGATTACTTGGCAAAAGAAAGCCCAAAGAGCTGTAACTCTTCAGGCTTGGATAGATTAGTTTTTGCTTTTTATGATTTTGACTAGGGCTGTTATTGCGGTTATCACAGCAGCTATTGCCAATAGTAGGTTTGTCAGGTCTTCGATATAGTTGATCTCCCTAAATTAAGAGCCCTGAGCCGAATGCTTAGGGCTTTTTTGTAACAGTACCGTCGAAGAGTCAAATTATATCAAAGCTCTCTTTAGGCAACCTGTATGTTTAAGGAAGTAACATAATTTATTGTACGGTAATCATATAAAGCATAAGCTCAAGCATTTGATTTTATTAGCATTTAATTTTCCGTAAAATATTTTGTGATACAGATCTCAAATTTTATCGTGCAGTTTATGTTTGTCTATTTAACTCGATTTTCACTGCTATAAGCTACGCTTGTAGAGCGAAAATGAGTCGACAAGCGAAGCGCGTCAGAAAGGAAAGCCTAACTTTATAGCTGGGCTTTTTTATTACTTGGTATATAAGCCAACTATCCAACCCCCCAGTCATGATCATGATGAGAGAGAGGCAGATTTTGGGAGGCAAGCGTAGCGCGCAAAACTGGCGCTCTCAGGTTCGGGTTCCTGTAACACCCGAATTAAGTCCGGAATTCCGGATTACGGTAACCTTTCCCAGTTAGACTCACCACTTAGCTCTGCTTTTTCTTGAGCTTTAAACGAAACCTCATCTGACACATTTTCCATGTCTTTGATGTTTATACCGTGCTGCTTTCGCATCATTAAATCTAGTTCAGAGAGAAATTCATTTTTGTCTAAAATGAATTTATGAAGAATTGATGTAAAAGTGACACTATCAATATACCTTTGCATCGATGCAACAGTTTTCATGAACTCTACTTGTTCGTGAGCATCAACGTCGAATAGTTCACCACGGCAAATCTCCATTTCACTAACTTTTAAGATTTCGGCTAAGTTTTTGATATTACTAGCCTTAGGCTCGTTCTTCCCATTTTCCCATTTCATATATGTTTGGGGGGTCACACCAACAAACTCTGCAACATCACTTTGTTTTAAATTTAGTAGGTCTCGCCTAGTTTTAAGTACATCTTTAAGCATCCGAAACTCCTGTGAATATCATTTTTAATAATTATACATGCTATTTTTCATACCTCGACTTTACATGTCTAAAAGTAAAGTTTAAGCTGTGATAAATCATAGTTGACAGGGTTTTTTACATTGTTCTTTATCGACCGTTTATTCATGCAACAAGATCATCATTCAGGCGGGCTTCCGCTTGTTGGTCGTCATGTTATTGAGCGAGTTGATTTGGAAACTGGTGAGAAACTACCTCCCTCAGTGAATCAAAAAATACTTGAAGGTTCTTTCAGTACAAAGTTGACGATTAGATGTGATGGATACCGTGTAAGAGTTGAAGGAAACCCATCTCGCTGGCAGCGTCAGGACAATCTTTTTGGACTCGAAACTATCGAGCAGTGTGTGGAAATCTATAACCATATTTTATCCAAATATGACCTACCGCCATTTACAAAAAATACCCGCCTATCACATAGACAATCCCCTGATGGTAAAGCTTCTTCACTTGTAGGTGATGGGGCTGAAATTACGAGTATCGACTGGACTCGAAACATGTCAGTAGGCAAGGGCAGTGAACAATCTTTTATACGAGGAATGTCCTCAATCCAAATGGGACGCGGTCGTAAACCAAAACTCTATCCGGATGGTACTAGTTGCTACTGGGGCGAGGGGTCAGAATGGGAGGTAATTAAGCTATATACAAAAGGCGTCGAGTTACGCCGTCACATGAAAAAAGTCAAAAATCTAGACGCTGATACACTTAGTTATATCAATCAACTAATTGAATACTGTGAAAAAAATGGAGTCGTTCGACTAGAAAGTAGCTTAAGGCAGAAGTTGTTGAAGAGATACAACCTGCAATTTTACGGCTACGTAAAAGAGCATGACTTCTTACCACACTTACAAAACTTCGAGAATGCTATGAACACAATATCAGTCTCACATGATCACCACGAAACGATAGCTCAACAACTTTTATCTTGTGGAGTTGTCGATACAGTTCGCAAAGCAAATACAACCATGAATTACTTCACGTTATGGCAGAACGGCACTGACCTTAGAGAAACACTGAATCGCTCTCAGTTCTATGAACATAAAGCCAGATTGAAAAAAATCGGTATCGATATCGGTCAACAGTTCGATGTCTCTAGAATGTGTCCAACGTTGAAGCGTTCGAAAGAAATAGAAGTTCAACCATTACTGGTACCAGCTTGGTATCAACTACCAAAGGCTGCGCAGTCAAACGTGCTGCCGTTTAAAGCTTACGTAGCTTAAGGAAAAGATATGTTGAAAGTAGAAATCTTCCCAGAACATGAACAACCAATCACAAGAACATTACCAGGCAAAGATGGTAAACAAGCTAGAACGATAAGAGAACAAGTCGGATATGCATATCTAGGTGGTAAGTTCCCAGTCGAAATGAAGCTATCGTTACAAGACGACCAATCTGCATATAAATCAGGAAACTACGAACTTGATAGCTCAAGCTTTACCGTGAATAACTTCGGTGGACTGGAATTAAAACGCTTCGGCATTAAGCTCGTGAGGTCGATGAAATAATGGAAGATCAAGTCATGAAATCTGATGAGCTCCAAGAAGTCATTAACTGGTTACACAACGATGTAGATAAAGCCGTTGATGATGCCAATGATGTAGTTGCCAAGCGTCAGTACAAAAAAGTCTTCGACAGCTTAGAGTTACTAAAAGAAATGCTGCTCATGAGTGAGTCCAACAATAACTATGTACAGATGCTCGGTTATCGAGATGACACAGACCAAGTTCAATGTATGGTGTCGAATGTTGTTGGCTTAAACTTCCAAGAAGTGAATGAACTTGCTGATGAGATATTCTTGGTTGGTGACTGGTTCATGTCAGTGACAAGCGTTGATAAAGATGAAAACCACAACGTAAAAATCTATGGGCCATATGAGACAGACCAGCAAGCAATGGAACATGCTCGTAAAACCTTGTCAGTAACAACGTTCAGAATCTCTGTATGAGCCCAGAAAGCCCCTCAAAAACAAACTAGCCTAAGTGCGTATTATGGGTCTAAATTATGTTTAGAGGTTTGCTGAAAGCCTGAATGAAATCAAACGTGGGCGAGGGATATGCTCAATTAGAAAGGTCAGCTTGCTGGCCTTTTTTAATGCTCATCGTGAGAATCGTTTTACGATTGAAGCCCGTAATATAATTTGCATAATACGCGGGTTCTTGTTTTAACGATTAGATAGTCTTATGATTACTTGGCAAAAGAAAGCCCAAAGAGCTGTAACTCTTCAGGCTTGGATAGATTAGTTTTTGCTTTTTATGATTTTGACTAGGGCTGTTATTGCGGTTATCACAGCAGCTATTGCCAATAGTAGGTTTGTCAGGTCTTCGATATAGTTGATCTCCCTAAATTAAGAGCCCTGAGCCGAATGCTTAGGGCTTTTTTGTAACAGTACCGTCGAAGAGTCAAATTATATCAAAGCTCTCTTTAGGCAACCTGTATGTTTAAGGAAGTAACATAATTTATTGTACGGTAATCATATAAAGCATAAGCTCAAGCATTTGATTTTATTAGCATTTAATTTTCCGTAAAATATTTTGTGATACAGATCTCAAATTTTATCGTGCAGTTTATGTTTGTCTATTTAACTCGATTTTCACTGCTATAAGCTACGCTTGTAGAGCGAAAATGAGTCGACAAGCGAAGCGCGTCAGAAAGGAAAGCCTAACTTTATAGCTGGGCTTTTTTATTACTTGGTATATAAGCCAACTATCCAACCCCCCAGTCATGATCATGATGAGAGAGAGGCAGATTTTGGGAGGCAAGCGTAGCGCGCAAAACTGGCGCTCTCAGGTTCGGGTTCCTGTAACACCCGAATTAAGTCCGGAATTCCGGATTACGGTAACCTTTCCCAGTTAGACTCACCACTTAGCTCTGCTTTTTCTTGAGCTTTAAACGAAACCTCATCTGACACATTTTCCATGTCTTTGATGTTTATACCGTGCTGCTTTCGCATCATTAAATCTAGTTCAGAGAGAAATTCATTTTTGTCTAAAATGAATTTATGAAGAATTGATGTAAAAGTGACACTATCAATATACCTTTGCATCGATGCAACAGTTTTCATGAACTCTACTTGTTCGTGAGCATCAACGTCGAATAGTTCACCACGGCAAATCTCCATTTCACTAACTTTTAAGATTTCGGCTAAGTTTTTGATATTACTAGCCTTAGGCTCGTTCTTCCCATTTTCCCATTTCATATATGTTTGGGGGGTCACACCAACAAACTCTGCAACATCACTTTGTTTTAAATTTAGTAGGTCTCGCCTAGTTTTAAGTACATCTTTAAGCATCCGAAACTCCTGTGAATATCATTTTTAATAATTATACATGCTATTTTTCATACCTCGACTTTACATGTCTAAAAGTAAAGTTTAAGCTGTGATAAATCATAGTTGACAGGGTTTTTTACATTGTTCTTTATCGACCGTTTATTCATGCAACAAGATCATCATTCAGGCGGGCTTCCGCTTGTTGGTCGTCATGTTATTGAGCGAGTTGATTTGGAAACTGGTGAGAAACTACCTCCCTCAGTGAATCAAAAAATACTTGAAGGTTCTTTCAGTACAAAGTTGACGATTAGATGTGATGGATACCGTGTAAGAGTTGAAGGAAACCCATCTCGCTGGCAGCGTCAGGACAATCTTTTTGGACTCGAAACTATCGAGCAGTGTGTGGAAATCTATAACCATATTTTATCCAAATATGACCTACCGCCATTTACAAAAAATACCCGCCTATCACATAGACAATCCCCTGATGGTAAAGCTTCTTCACTTGTAGGTGATGGGGCTGAAATTACGAGTATCGACTGGACTCGAAACATGTCAGTAGGCAAGGGCAGTGAACAATCTTTTATACGAGGAATGTCCTCAATCCAAATGGGACGCGGTCGTAAACCAAAACTCTATCCGGATGGTACTAGTTGCTACTGGGGCGAGGGGTCAGAATGGGAGGTAATTAAGCTATATACAAAAGGCGTCGAGTTACGCCGTCACATGAAAAAAGTCAAAAATCTAGACGCTGATACACTTAGTTATATCAATCAACTAATTGAATACTGTGAAAAAAATGGAGTCGTTCGACTAGAAAGTAGCTTAAGGCAGAAGTTGTTGAAGAGATACAACCTGCAATTTTACGGCTACGTAAAAGAGCATGACTTCTTACCACACTTACAAAACTTCGAGAATGCTATGAACACAATATCAGTCTCACATGATCACCACGAAACGATAGCTCAACAACTTTTATCTTGTGGAGTTGTCGATACAGTTCGCAAAGCAAATACAACCATGAATTACTTCACGTTATGGCAGAACGGCACTGACCTTAGAGAAACACTGAATCGCTCTCAGTTCTATGAACATAAAGCCAGATTGAAAAAAATCGGTATCGATATCGGTCAACAGTTCGATGTCTCTAGAATGTGTCCAACGTTGAAGCGTTCGAAAGAAATAGAAGTTCAACCATTACTGGTACCAGCTTGGTATCAACTACCAAAGGCTGCGCAGTCAAACGTGCTGCCGTTTAAAGCTTACGTAGCTTAAGGAAAAGATATGTTGAAAGTAGAAATCTTCCCAGAACATGAACAACCAATCACAAGAACATTACCAGGCAAAGATGGTAAACAAGCTAGAACGATAAGAGAACAAGTCGGATATGCATATCTAGGTGGTAAGTTCCCAGTCGAAATGAAGCTATCGTTACAAGACGACCAATCTGCATATAAATCAGGAAACTACGAACTTGATAGCTCAAGCTTTACCGTGAATAACTTCGGTGGACTGGAATTAAAACGCTTCGGCATTAAGCTCGTGAGGTCGATGAAATAATGGAAGATCAAGTCATGAAATCTGATGAGCTCCAAGAAGTCATTAACTGGTTACACAACGATGTAGATAAAGCCGTTGATGATGCCAATGATGTAGTTGCCAAGCGTCAGTACAAAAAAGTCTTCGACAGCTTAGAGTTACTAAAAGAAATGCTGCTCATGAGTGAGTCCAACAATAACTATGTACAGATGCTCGGTTATCGAGATGACACAGACCAAGTTCAATGTATGGTGTCGAATGTTGTTGGCTTAAACTTCCAAGAAGTGAATGAACTTGCTGATGAGATATTCTTGGTTGGTGACTGGTTCATGTCAGTGACAAGCGTTGATAAAGATGAAAACCACAACGTAAAAATCTATGGGCCATATGAGACAGACCAGCAAGCAATGGAACATGCTCGTAAAACCTTGTCAGTAACAACGTTCAGAATCTCTGTATGAGCCCAGAAAGCCCCTCAAAAACAAACTAGCCTAAGTGCGTATTATGTATATTATGTTAAATCAAGCTCAGTATTTAAAAGGCAGAACTATTTTTGGGATGCCCTGCCTTTTATCGATGCCGATACTCTCTGAACTATACTGTGTATTTAACCATAATGGCTATTTACCATAAAATACCTAATAACCAGTGATAATAATCTTCGATTTTAACCCTGATATTAGTTAGAGATTAACCGCCAGCAAACTTAACTTTGTAGCCTTTCTTTTCAAGATGCGCTTTGATCTTGTCACGCGCATCACCTTGAATTTCGATGTTGCCGTCTTTTACTGAACCGCCGCAGCCGCAAACTTTCTTGAGTTCTGCAGCCATTAGTTTTAATGGTGCGTCATCTAGGTCTAAGCCAGTTACGACAGAAACACCTTTGCCTTTACGGCCTTTGGTTTCTTTTTGGATTCGAACGATACCATCGCCTTTAGGACGTTGGACTTTCTCTTCTTCAGGCTTAATTCGACCTGTTTCTGTTGAATATACTAGGCTCATAATTTACTTCTTTTGTTGCTCTGCTTTTTGTTTTGCGAGTAAGTAAGCTTCTATATGGCGTTGGATTGCAATCTTGCCGCCTTTAATTAAGCGACCGTTAAACATGCAGTACCACGCATTAGGCTCACCGGTGTCATTTTTGATTTGGTAGCCGTTGAAGTTTTCCGTCGAGCCACCAGTTCCTCTCGACTTATTTAATGACGTGAATTCTTTTGGATCAATAATAGATGCGGTGTCAATCCACCAATCAATACTCTTTTTCACGGCAGCTAAGTTGCCCTGAATAACGTTGTTTTTTAACTTAGCACGCCAAACTGTGTTGTTAGCATCTATCGATTGAAGATGGACGCTTCGGTAAATTGAATTAGCCATATCTATTAATCATCTTTTTGTTTTCACTACATTAATCATAAGTATACTTATAATGATATCAAGCATAATATGGTAAAAACACCTGTCGAGGTACGGTAATTTGAGAAAAAAAGTCCCTATTTTAACCGACTCTGTGATAATTAATTCATTTGTCGAAAAATTAAACAGGCACGCCACAATTGAAATTATAGATGAGTTGACAGGATTTCAATACTCTCATAACTCGCTGCTGAGTATCTATAGTGATTGGAATCGCTACCATGCGTTCTGTACTAAATATCGTATTAACACTCTTCCCGCGTCTATAACCGCTGTGCGTCGTTTTCTTGAGACTGAGTCCAATGATAGAAAGTATGCCTCATTAAAACGTTACACTGCAACGCTAAGTATGCTACACACCGTGCTTAACTTTCCCAATCCAATAAAGCACAGACAAATTCGATTTACCCTGCTCCACTTACAATCACAGATGGCCGGTGATGCTAAGCAAACCAATGCTATGACATCTTTGCATCTCGCTGATTTAAATGCGCTACTCTGCCATGAGAAAGCAAATTTAAAAGAGATCAGAGACATCGCTATTTATAATGTGATGTTCGAGTGCGCATTAAAGCGCTCAGAGCTTAAGGCGTTATCGATGAGTGATGTTAAATACGTTGAAGAGCATTACCAAGTAATAGTAAAAGATTCGGTTTATCAGCTGTCACAAATAGCCAGTACTTCACTTCAACGTTGGCTTTCATTTATTGGTACAGAAGATGAGTTTCCAGTGTTTCGTGCAATAGACAAGCATGAGAATATTGGTTTGCAGCCTTTAGATGATTCGTCCATTTACCGGATTTTAAGAAGGGCAAGTGACTTACTCCAACTGCCCGAAAATTACCATTTTTCTGGAAATTCGATTCGTGTTGGTGCCGCGCAAGAGTTGTCGAAACGAGGTTTTAAGGTAAAAGAGATTCAGGACTTTGGACGTTGGCTGAGCCCTGCAATGCCAGCCCAATATGTGGGTTATTCGGGTACAGCTGAAAGTGAGAAGATGAAGTTTAAGGCGCTAATACCATGGCAATAAGCCATTGCAACTAGTCAATAGACTGAAAAGATGGAAGTAAAAAAAGCGACTTGGAAGTAACCCAAGCCGCTTTTTATTGTGAATTGGTTATACGAAACCTTAGAAAATACCCTTAAGAAAGGCTGGTTCTCACACAGTTTTCAAGGAACTGAGCGAACTTATGTCCGTCGTGTTCAACCATTTTTGGGAACATTGAAATTGGTGTCATGCCTGGGAAGGTATTAACTTCGTTTAGGTAGATCTCGTTGTCCTGCGTTAAAAAGAAGTCGATACGAGACAAGTGACGAAGCTTCATCTGAGTGAAGACTTTACGTGCGCTGTCTGCAATCAATTCACGCTGTTCGTCTGTTAAGTTACTTGCTTCAACTTCAGTGATCGAGTGACTGTCTGCACTGTACTTCTCTTCGTAAGAGTAAAACGCACCATTAGGTGCAATCACCTCGCCCGGCTTGCTGATATGTAGCTCGCCATCGATTTCATAAGCAGCAACTTCTAGCTCTCTAGGCACAACTGATTTCTCAACCAATACTTGGTCCGAGAAAGTGAACGCCTTGTTGATGGCCTCGCTTAAATCTTCGACTTGGTTAACTTGGTAACAACCTACAGAAGAACCTTGACGAGCAGCCTTTACGAACACTTTCCCCCATTTTTCAAAGGCTTGAGTTGCTTGTGAGTGAGCTTGATCATTGTTGTCTGATAAGAACAGGTACGGCGTGTTTGGAATGCCGAGAGCATCGTACCAAAGCTTTGACGTGATTTTATTAAAGCTGTTGTTACTAGCTTCTGAACCACAGCCTAGGTATGGAATTTTAGCCATTTCAAACAATGATTGTATATCACCGGTTTCACCTGGGAAACCGTGGATGCAAGGAACAATGAAATCGACTTTAGATGCTAAACCTTCACCGCGTAAGGTTTGGTCGTTAATATCAAGATAAACCAATTCACCTGAATCAAGACACCAGCCTTCGTTTTTAATTTCAACTCTCACAACGTTAAAATCTGAAACGCTATTGAGTTGTTCAAAAAGGTAATTGGCTGAAACTAAAGACACTTCATGCTCTGAAGATCCACCGCCGCAAAGTAGAAGGATGTTTGTGGTGTTCATGGGTAAATTCGGTCCTTGAAACTAGGAATACTGACTTCAATGATAAACAAAAGTCGAGATAGGTACAGTGTTTTGATTGTCAAAATTGCGTTCGAAAGAACGAGCGATTAACTATTAAACAAAACAGCGAGTCTTAAAACAAAAGAAGGAGCATTCGCCCCTTCTTTATGAATCAAAACTTAGTTTAACTTGTTAAGCGTCGGGTATTCAGAGTTCTTGATGTCATCAATGCTCTTAACGAATGGCTTCAAGTTTTGGAAAGTGGTTGGCAGCGTTGAGATTGCTTTTTTAGCTTCTAAGCGTGTTGCGTAATCACCATAAAGTACGGTGAACCACTTAGTTCCGTTAACCATTTTGTAGTTTTCCCAAACTGGTTGAGAAGTCGTAGGTAGCATTTTCACGAAAGAATCGACTTTACTTTGGCTGCCAACAGCAACAACTTGAACTGTGTAACCAAAACGCTGGTTCATGTCTTGTTGTTTTTTGGTTGGACCTGTCACTACTGCAACTGGCTTCGCTTTAGTCGTTTGAGTGACTTTCTGTTCGACAGGCTCGGTTCTAATAACGTTGACAACATTTTCTTCAACAACGCTTGTTTGCTCAGATTGAGATACAACTGGAGCTTCAACTTTTGCCGTTTTGTACTCTTCTTGATAACTATCTGAAGTTACATTAGTAACGTAGTCATCAGATACACATGCAGCCAAGAGCAGTGGCAAAGTCACAATTGCAAATTTTTTCATGGAAAGCTCTATATCCTTAATATTAATTACTATAAATCATGCCGATACGTCGGTTTAGAATCAAGTTAACTTTGAAATTATACACCATTAGTGGGTGACCTATTTCACAAACTTTATGCAGTGTTTGCTTATTCATCTGAATTCGGTGAAATTGCCATCAACCCGTGAGTGAAAAGTAAGTTACGATGAACTTACGTGCATTGCTAGGATATGTCTATGAATCATCTTGATCCCCTACTTAAACCCCGTTCAATAGCTGTTGTTGGTGCTTCTCAACGAGAAACGCGTGCGGGATATATTGTTATGAATAATTTGTTACACGGGGATTTTAAAGGTGCGGTGATGCCGGTTACGCCAAAATATGACTCGGTGGCAGGTGTCCTCTCTTACAAGAATATTTTATCGCTACCGATCGTTCCTGACCTAGCAATTTTATGCACCAATGCGACTCGTAATGTCGCCATTTTTGAAGAGCTAGCAGAGAAAGGCATTGCTTCTGTCATCGTGCTTTCATCCGACATGCAGCAAGAAAGCGACAATGGCGAGACGTATGATGAACGATGCCTCGCGATTGCCAAAAAGTACAATATTCGAGTGCTTGGTTCCAATAGTTTGGGGGTTATTATCCCTTGGTTAAATTTGAACGCCTCGTTCTCTCCAGTAACAGCGTTACCCGGTAAAATAGCCTTTGTTTCTCAGTCGGCAGCTGTATGTACAACTATTCTCGATTGGGCTAATGACAAAGAGATCGGTTTCTCGGCGTTTATCTCTATAGGCAATGGTACCGATATCGAATTTTCGGAGTTATTGGATTATCTGAGTACCGACTCTCACACCGAAGCGATATTACTTTATGTAGATAGCATTACTGATGCGAGGCGCTTTATTTCTGCAGCGCGTGCGGCTTCTCGTAACAGACGAATCCTTGTATTGAAAGGGGGCCGCACCGCGAAAGGTCGAGCGGCAGCAATGGCTCATACGGGTGGCGCCGATACGTTGGATATTATCTATGACTCAGCGATTCGACGTAGTGGTATGCTAAGAGTTAAGAACTTACATGAACTGTTTGCTGCGGTAGAAACTCTAACTCACTCAGTCCCATTACGCGGTGAGAGACTGGCTATTGTCACGAATGGTGGTGGCCCTGCGATTATGGCTGTTGATACGTTATTCGAACGTGGCGGTAAACTCGCTGAGCTATCGGAAGAGACACTCGAGAAACTTAATAAGGTGTTACCTTCAAGTTGGTCGCATAACAATCCTATCGATATTGTTGGTGATGCGGGTGATCAGCGTTATATAGATACCATCAACACACTACTCGATGGCGACGAAGCGGATGCCATTCTCATCATGCATAGCCCTTCTGCTATCGCCCATTCTGCTCAAACCGCAGAGCGCATCATTGATGCGATTAAAAAGCACCCTCGCCATAAGCGATTCAATATTCTTACCAATTGGTCTGGTGAACTGACGGCAAGGCCTGCTAGAAAGTTGTTTACCGAGGCTGGTATTCCAACCTATCGAACGCCAGAAAGCTCAGTAGTCGCATTCATGCACTTGGTCGAGTACCGCCGCAACCAACGCCAGCTTATGGAGACGCCAACGACGGCTGAGAAAGTCCATATTGAAGACTTAGCCGATGCTAGAAATTGGATAGAACGCCAACTACTGGATAAAGATACAGTTAGCCTTGATACCCACCAAAACAGTCAGTTTTTCAAGCACTTCAATCTGGATGTGTTACCTACTTGGATCGCTTCTGACCCCAGTGAAGCGGTGCATATTGCAGAAACGATTGGATACCCTGTCGCAGTCAAACTTCGTTCACCAGATATTGCGCACAAGTCTGACGTTCAAGGCGTGATGCTTAATTTAAGAAACAGTAGCGAGGTCGCGAATGCAGCTCAAGCAATCCTAGATCGCTCTCAGTTATCATTCCCAACAGCGCATATTCACGGTTTGTTGGTTCAAGGTATGGCGAAACTTGCTGGCGGACAAGAGCTTCGCGTTAAGGTGACAACTGATGAAACATTCGGTCCTATTATTCTACTCGGTCAAGGTGGTTCCGAATGGGATGAGTCGATTGACGCGGCAGCTGCTTTCCCTCCTCTTAACATGACATTGGCTCGTTACTTGATCATTCGAGCCATAAAGAGTGGCAAAATCCGTCTACAAAAGCTACCTAACCCTATCGACATCGAAGGCTTGTCGGAGTTGCTGGTTCGCATTTCTCAAATGGTAGTGGATTGCCCTGAAATACATGATCTGGATATACACCCAGTACTTGCGAATGGAGATAAGTTCACAATATTGGATGCAGATATCATATTGAAAGCTTACGAGGGGGATCCGCAAGAAAGACTAGCGATTCGCCCTTACCCTGTGGAGCTTGAAGAACGTATCCAGTTAAAAGATGGCACAGAAGTGTTGCTCCGCCCTATTCTTCCTGAAGATGAACCACTTCATGCCGATTTCATTAACCGAGTGTCTAAAGAGGATCTGTACAAACGCTTCTTTAGTGATGTGGGTGAATTCAATCATGAAGCGTTAGCTAATTTCACTCAGATCGATTTCGATAGAGAGATTGCTTTTGTTGTAGTGCGTGAAGAACAAGGCGTTCCGGCAATCATTGGTGTTTCTCGGGCTCTGATTAACCCAGAGAATACGGATGCTGAATTCGCAATATTGATTCGCTCTGATCTTAAAGGCGTTGGTTTAGGGCGAATTCTTATGACTAAGGTTATTGATTACTGCCGTGCCAAGCAGACTAAACAGATGTCGGGAATGACGATGCCAACCAATAGAGGGATGCTGACACTAGCTCAAAAACTCGGTTTCAAGCTAGATATCAGTTTTGAAGACGGTACAGCAGATATGGTGCTTCCGTTACTTGAGTGACCATGTTTTTTTAAGGTGTTGGATGCACCATGATTTGGCATCGCCCATTTTATTACGTCGCCAAGCCATGACGATATCGATCGGCTGTGGTTCTGTACCTGAAATCTGCTGTAAAACGCCGGATTCAATTAGCGGCTTAGCAATACTACTAGGTAAGGTACCAATACCTAACCCGCTGGTTAACGCTTCTACTTTTGCCGGAAAGCTCGTCACCGTCAAACGCGGCTGCTTCTCTAAAATATTGATGCTTAATGCTGGCTGATCACGAGCCGTATCCGCGATTGCAATAACCCTGTAACTTTCTCTAGCCTTTTGGTCAAACTCACCAGAACGCTTATGAACGTAATGATTGGATGCCGCCACCCAAACCATTTCCATTTTCCCAATTACGTCACTTTTCATGTCATTTGGAATTGTGTCTACCTTTGGACAAACTAGCAAGTCAGCACGGCCATCTGACAGTGACTCCCAACATCCCGCTAAGATCTCTTCTTGTAAACGGACACGCGTTTTACTGATTTTTCCTAGTTCATCAACAAGTGGGAAGAAATTAGCAATTGGGATAATGCCGTCAAAAGCAATAGTTAAATCCAACTCCCATCCATTAGCTAGAATGCTGGCCTCGTTGACGAGCCTTTCAGTTGCACCAAGGATTACTCTACCTTGCTCGAGTATCAGTTGACCGGCCTCTGTAAAGTTTGCGCGATGGCCAGAACGGTCAAAAATCATGATATCTAAGTCTTGTTCAAGCTTTTGAATTTGGTAACTGAGTGATGAAGGCGCGCGGTCCATTTCGTTGGCCGCAGCAGCGAAACTTCCACGCCTGTCGATAGCGTCTAGGATGTGTAACGCTTCAAGTGTTATTGGGCTATGCATCATTATCCAACTTTATAAATGAGGGCTCGATCACAAAAATTGAAGTATTCATCAGCTAAATGGAACGTTTAAAGCTTTTTAAATACAATGAGTTATACGGTTTAAGTGGGTTTCTAATAATAAAATCACAAACAAATTGAAATGCAAATAATAGTAATTATCATTTAGATCCAATATTATCTTTCGCGAAATCAAGATAATACTATGGAATTAAGGTAACTATCAGATGTATAAGCAATCCCTACTCTCTGCTTCAATCGTTTTAGCGCTTTCATCAACCTCAGCCTTAGCTGAAGATTATGCCCTATTTGATGAGGTTGTTGTATCTTCGACTCGTACGAATCAAACACTTATCAATACTGCTGCTTCTATCACCGTCATCTCTGATAAGCAAATCGAAGAGAATATGGCAAAAGATGTTAATGAAATCTTCGAATACACGCCAGGTGTAACGATGAACTCAAGCTCACGCCAAGGTGCCCAAACCATTAACATCCGTGGCATGGAAGGTAAACGCGTTAAGATTTTAGTAGATGGCTCATCGCAACCTGGTTCATTTGATGGTGGTCCCTACGCCTTTATCAATTCTAGCGGTATTTCAATTGATCCCGACATGCTTAAAAGTGTCGAAATCATCAAAGGTGCTGCTTCAAGTTTACACGGAAGTGACGCAATTGGCGGTGTTGCCGCCTTTGAAACTAAAGACCCTTCTGACTTCTTGAAAGATGGCAAAGACTTCGGTGGTCAAGCTAAGCTCTCTTACTCTTCTGAAGATAACTCATTCAGTGAACATGTTGCATTAGCTAATCGTTTTGGCGATTTAGAAACTCTTGTTGCTTATACTCGCCGTGACGGTGAAGAGCTTCAAAATTTCCGCAACTCAAGTGATTTAGAGAACTACGCGGTAGAAAATCAAGATACGTCAGCAGATAACTTGTTGGTAAAACTGCAATACCAATTGAATGAAAGCCATCGCATTGAATTCCTAGCGGAGCTAATCAAAGATACCTCTGATTCAGACATCTACCACTCTAGTTATGACAGCTACAATGGTGAAGATGACACGAAACAAAATCGATTCGCAATCAAGCATATTTGGTTTGCAGACGGCGCTATTGCTGACACTGTGACGAGTAAAGTATCGTATATTTCTAAAGAAGAGAATGGAGTAACAAAACGCTTTAAACCAGCAGGCCCTGGTATGCCACCTTGGGTTCCAGCTAACAACGACAATTTACAAACAAAAGACTACGAGTACACCGAAGATAAGCTTGAGATCGAGACGCAGTTAGACAAAGAAATTAACAACCATTATCTAGTGTATGGTGCGACTTATACACATAGTGACATTAGTAACACCAACATGGAGTACAACTCTGATCCAGCTACTGATGATCAGCTTTATGTATACACTCCCGATGCTAAAGAGCAAAAGTTTGGTTTGTTTGTTCAAGATGAAATCAGTTTAATGAACAATAAACTGGTTGTGACTCCTGGTGTTCGTTTTGACTATTTCTCTACTGATCCAGGTAATAACACAACTGAATCACTGACTGATTTCTCAGATTCTGCGGTAACGGGGCGTTTAGGTACAACTTACAAACTGACAGATACCGGTACTGTGTTTGGTCAAATTAGCCAAGGCTTTAGAGCTCCTTCATTTGACGAACTGTACTATACATATGACAACCCTGGGCACGGTTACGTCAATGATCCAAACCCTGATCTTAAGTCAGAAACAAGCATCTCGTACGAGCTAGGCTACCGTCACAATACACAGGCTTCATCGTCTGAGATTGCAGCTTACTACAGTGATTATGATGATTTCATTGAAACTGTAGTAACGAAAAAAGTCGGTGGTACGACACACTACTCTAACGTTAACTTAGAATCAGCAACGATCAAAGGCATCGAGTTCTCGAACACGCTACTTTGGGATGTGTTAGTGGGTGCGCCAGAGGGTATTTCGACTCACTTTGTGGCGTCATACACAGAAGGTGAAGACGGAAACGGAAATGCACTAAACAGTGTTAACCCTTGGAACGCAGTGTTAGGTCTGAACTACGATGCGCCTAACCAAAATTGGGGTACGAGCCTTAAATTAAATTACACAGCGGATAAATCTGGGTCAGACATTAACTTTGATGACGAGAATGGCGGTAACGCAGGTCAGGCTGAGCTTCCAAGTGCAACCGTTGTTGACTTAACAGCTTACTACAAACCAATGAAAGATTTGACGATTCGTGGTGGCGTGTTTAACTTAACCAACGAAGAGTACTACCGTTGGAATGACATTCGCGGCGATGATGAGCTCTACAAAGAGAACTCTCAAGCAGAAAGAAACTACGGTATTTCTGCTAAGTACGAATTCTAATTTGTTAGAAAGCTAAACAGCAGAAACTAAAAAGCCAGCTATAAGCTGGCTTTTATCTATTTCACTAAAAATTGTATCAAAAAGGGATAAGTGAAATTACTTCTCTGCCATTTCTTTCTTAACCATTACTGCTGCAGCAACGATGAAAGTGATGATTAGGCCTAGTTCCATGATTAACTCCAAAGAAAATTAACATTAAACATATAATTCGCGAGCATAGTAACACAAAGAATACAGAATGATACTTTTTAACCACTAATTTACTTTTTATTCGATTTAGATCAAAAAAGATGCCCTAGAGCATCTTTTTATAAGTTAACCATTCATGAAACAGCTAGGTTAGCCTGGGAAACCATTAGGGTTTGTTGACTGCCAGCGCCATGTATCTTCGGTCATTTCAGCTAGAGTGCGTGTCGCGTTCCAACCAAGTTCCTTCTGAGCTTTAGCCGGATCTGCCCAACATTCTGCGATGTCACCAGGACGTCGTTCAACAAGCTTGTATGGGATTTCTTTGCCACTTGCTTGCTCAAACGCTTTAACCATATCTAATACACTTGAACCGTTGCCAGTACCAAGGTTGTAGATATGAAGCCCCTCTGTACGCCCTACTTTCTCAAGTGCGGCGATGTGGCCATCAGATAGATCCATTACGTGGATGTAGTCACGAACACCAGTACCATCTTTCGTTGGGTAATCGCTGCCAAATACAGATAAGAACTCACGTCGCCCCACAGCTACTTGAGATACAAATGGCATTAGATTGTTTGGAATGCCTTGCGGGTCTTCGCCTAGCTCGCCACTTGGGTGTGAACCTACCGGGTTAAAGTAACGAAGTAATGTGATACTCCAGTCGGGATTCGCTTTTTGGAAATCCGTTAGACACTCTTCAACCATAAGCTTGCTACGACCATAAGGGTTTGTCGCACTCGTTGGGAAATCTTCAGTAATTGGAACACTAGCAGGATCACCGTACACCGTTGCTGAAGAGCTGAATACTAAGGTTTTAACACCAGCATCACGCATTGCATCCACAAGAACTAACGTGCCGTTTACGTTATTGTCGTAGTATTCAAGAGGCTTTGCCACGGACTCACCCACCGCTTTAAGGCCAGCAAAATGGATAACGGCTTCGATGTTATGTTGCTTCATGGTTTCAGTTAAAAGCGCCTTATCACGTACGTCGCCTTCAACGAAACTAGGGCGAACCCCCGATACTTTTTCGATACGTTCTAGAACGCTTGGTTTGCTATTGTACAAGCTATCAAAAAGTACAGGTGTCATACCTGCGTTAATCATCTGGATACTTGTATGGCTACCAATGTAACCCATGCCACCTGTAACTAAAACATTCATGCTTAGCAGACCTTTTAATTAAAATTATTCAACCTATCACTTATGATACAACAACTTAGGGTGAGCTCACAAACAATGGAGCCTATTTAACCTCACGAGAGAACACAAACTGACCTTTTCCTTTGCGTTTCGCTTGGTACATCGCCTCATCGGCAACTTTTAGAATCACGTCAATATCACGTTCAGTGCCATCAACTAAATGGATTCCCAAGCTCGCTCCAACATGAAGTGAACGCTGTTTATAATTCACTTCTTGCCCAATCAGGTCTAACAGTCGCTCGGCTAACTTAGCTAACAAGACTTTGTTGGTCTGTTTAATAATAAGAACAAATTCATCGCCCGACAAACGCGCAACCAAATCTCCCGCTCTTACCTGAGATAACAACCGGCTTGATACTTCTTTAAGGATTTCGTCACCCGCGTCGTGCCCATAGTTGTCATTCACTTCCTTGAAGCCATCCAAATCCAAGTAGATTACCGCAAAATGCTGATTTGAGTAGTGGCCAGACGTGACAACATCATCCATAACCTTATAAAGCTGCGCTCTATTAGCTAACCCCGTTAACGCATCGTGATGAGCTAAGTGCTCTAGTCTTTCCATCTCTTTTACATTGGATAAATCAGACAGCGTTAATACCATATCAAACTCGTCTTTCTCGTTGTCTGAGGCTACTCGATTAACTTTGACAAACATTGGAACTAACTTACCAGATGCACTCTTCTCCCATACTTCCCCTTGCCACTGGCCATAGTTGTCTAACGAACTACGAATTGTCGGCATAAGTGAAGAAAACTGTTGCCAGGAAAATACTTCAAAAGGTGTTTTGCCCACCAGCAGATCGGAATGATAACCGAGAAGTTGTGTGATAGCTGGGTTAACCATGGTTATCACATTGGACGAGTTCAGCACAATCAAGCCGTCTTTACTGTTTTCGAAAACACCTGCCGCGATACGCTGACGGCTCATGGCTGTCTCTATCTCAGTGACATCTTGGATTGCATAAAGAATACGACCATGTTTTGACAGCGAACGGCTACTCACTCGTAGCCAGCGCTTTGATTGAAAGAGATCCGTGGTTTCGAGCAATTCATCATTGAGTTCAATATTGGTATCTATAACATCTTGTATGAAACCCGTTTGCTTAGTCGCGATCAACTCTTGGATCAACAAGTTTTCAAGAAAGGCTTCTGAGCATTTAAAAATATCGCGAGTGGCCGCATTCGCATGAACGATGAGCCCTTTTTCATCCACCACCAACAACGAGTGCTGAACGGTCTCAATTACCTCATTCGCGAAGGATTTTTCTTCTTGAAGTTTGTCTAATGTAAAATTGATTTGGTTGTCGCGATGTTGAAGCCTTTCTAGCATTGTATTAAAAGCTCGAACCAGATCACCTATTTCATCGCGGTTCGTAGCGATTAATTTTGGCTGTTCGGAACGACGCTCAACAAAAGCTTGCATTGCTTCATTAAGATTAAACATTGGTTCGATGATGAAACGTTGAACCAATTTGACCAGCACTGCACCTAAAACAACCAGAAATAGCAGGTATACGGCTGCAACTTTAAAAATATGAGTCAAGATCGTCGTAAACGTCTCTTTCGATATCGTCACCCTTAAGTTTGCGATAACAGCATCATCCAGCGTCACAGGAACAAGCAAAAAGATGAAATGCTCAGAGATGGCAAATTGGTGATCCGCTATATCGTCTAGTTCATCTTCATTTGGCCTTGGAACCAAAGTGTTGTTCACCTGATAGCTCGCAAAAAGCTGTTCGTTGATGTCATAAAGCTTCACTCTAACAATATCTTTATCCGCAACGAAAGCAGACAAGATTTCCTGAGCCGATGACTTGTCTTCAAATAAGATCGCTGCTTGTAGGTTGTAAGCAACACCTTGTGCTAACACTTTAACACGCTGGATAAGACTCTCTTTTTCCCTCTCAAACGTTACAGTGTAATTTATAGATTGAATAGTAACAAAAGTGACTGCGATGAAGATGATAATGGGCAATATCAGCTTGTTTTTAATCGATATATTATTAATGAAAGACAACATTATTGGCCCTCCACTATAGCGATTCGTAACAAGTTGGATCCAATGACGTATTCACCGCGCCTTGCGTTCTCTAGGTTGATCTTAGGTTTGAGTTTATTGTTGATGTGCTTGAGTTCAATGACCCCACCTAGGTCTGTAAAGTTAGGGATATCACTGATTGTCACAGTGTGTGGGGAGTGCTCTTGACTGCGAAATTGATCATTTTCACGGTAAGATAAATAAGTAATATCACACTTAGAAGTAATTGACTGTTGAACGTGGATAGCGAGTGAACGAATAGATTTCCCTTCTGTAATTGATGTTAGTACTTGGCTTACCTTTTCATCGCCAATCACACAAAAGTTCACAGCATTCATGGAGCTTTCATCATTCCAACGAATAAAATTCGCAATTCTAAAAAGGTATACCGCTTTCACTTCATAAGGTTTGAAGCTAGCCGCAGTGGTATTCAAAGGCACAATAAGCATCGTTAAAGCGGCAAAGCCGAGTTTAGATAAGCCCAACTTCATTTGGTGCTTAAGCCATCTAGAATTCATGAGAGATCCTCACATACACCGATTCTTGATTAACGCTTTTCTGAGAGGTGAATTCAGCTTGATAGCCGTCACTCTTACCTATGTTTTCAACAACCACTTCAATTAAAGGCGCTGCGGACGATTTTTTCCATGCGAGACGCGCATTAAAGGTTATTTCATGTGGATAAGATTGCCATTCATATTGAGTGCCATCACCTGCTACCCAATAGTCTGGGTAATTCACATTAATGTATTGACCGATAACATCGAATTGCCAGCTGTCGGTGATATTCCACATTAATTGTGCCGTAGCTAGATGTTCATTATCAATGTCGTAATAGACGGCAGTTTGCGGGCTAGATTGAGGGTCATCACTTTTATTTTTTCCCTCTAATGTTGCGTAGGCATAGCTCAAGTAACTGGTGATATCTTCAGTGAGCTGATAACTTGCGCCTAACTCCAAGCCATACGTTTTCGCTTTATAGTCATCAGACAGCGCGCCAACGTAGACATGATCCGCCGGGGTATCATTGGGGTCATAGCTATGGAAGCGAAGGTTGTCATGTTCACTTAGGTATATCGTTGCATCGAGTTCTAAATTTGAATTATTTGAGTAGCGATAACCCATTTCCGCCGTTACGACGTTCTCTGTTTCCAGGTCAGAGCTCGATTTATAGACATCTAGGTAACTGTCATTAGAATCAGCATAGTAACTGTTGAAGTAATATGTGGAGTTTGAATCCATATATGAAGGAGCAACCACCGCACGGCTAAGGCCCGCCCACACAGAATGGCGTTGATTTAGCTTATATAAACCGCGTAGTTGAGGGGAAAATTCTGTCGAAGCATTTTGTGTAAAGTGTTCAACCTTAGTACCGAGGGTAATAGATAACGCCTCAGTCATTTGAATTTGAGACTGCACAAAAGCGTTCGCAATGTAATCGTTGGTAGATTTGATGTTGTAGGCTCGACCGTAGTAATCGGGGTTGTACCAATCAACGTCCGAAACTTGGCTAGAGGAGAAATCAAGGTACATATACCGCAAGCCACCACCGAGTGTTAACTGATGGTTTGCCGATAGCTGGTGAATATAAGTAGAATCAAAATCGATTGTGGAATAGCTTCCCGGAGCGTCTGGCGCGTTATCTTCATTATATTCACCCCATAATGAGTATGAGACTGTCGAGCTTTCATCCAAATCGTGAGAATCGTTGAATTGGACGTAAACAGATTGGCTCTTGTTATCAAAGTCATTAGCTTGTGATCCGACAAACAATCCTGAATTATCATATTGGAACGTATATAACTCCGATTCATAATAGCTTTTCTCACCACCAATACGTAATGACCAACCTTCTTCAGCATTACTTGGTTGAAACACCATTCCTGCTGTTTGTGCTTTCCACTTTTCAGATTCGTTTGTGCGATATGTTGGCTCTTCGCGGTACTTATAGAATGCACGAGCATTCACGTTGTCATTGAGGCTTAAACCCTGACGAACGCTAAACTCGTAATTATCGGTATTTGAAGCGACACCAGAAAGATAAGTTCCTTGGGTATCATTGGCAGACTTCGTAATGATATTCACAACACCATTAACGGCATTACCTCCCCAAATCGTACCCCCGGGCCCTTTTAGTACTTCGATACGTTCGATGTCGGCAAGAACGTAATCAACATCACTCCAATAAGTACCTCCATACACCGGGCTAAATAAGCTTCTTCCATCCATCATCACGAGCATTTTGTTATATAGGCCATCGTGAAAACCGCGGGTGGAAACAAACCATGAGGTCTCGTTAAACTTAGTTACTTTTAGTCCAGGTACAAGCGCAAGGACTTCTGCAATGGTTTTCGCCCCACTGCGTTGAATTCGCTCATTAGAAAGCACATATACCGACGAGGGAATGTCGGTGAGTTTCTGTGTCGCTTTCGAAGCTGTTTCCATTTCGACATCTAACATAGATAACTCTTCAAGGCTCATGGACATGAGTTGGTCTAGAGAGTTTTCTTGAGCAGATACAAAAACAGGAGTCGTTAATGCTAGTCCCAAGTAAACCTGGTGGGATATCATGTGCTCACCTAATATGCAGATAGATATTAATCCTTTAATCAATAGGCCAACTATATATGAAATACCATACTGGTAAATATACGGTATCAAAAATTTGAGTTAGGTCACTGTTTATTTATGGTATTTATAAGACCGTCATTACTTACCTCAACGTAAAGGATTAGCACCACGTGACAACGAAGATTTTGCTTAATTGCGACATGGGAGAAAGTTTCGGCAATTGGAAGATGGGCGATGATGAGTCGGTCATGGAATGGGTCGATATGGCAAATATCGCTTGTGGCTTCCACGCGTCTGATCCGCACGTTATGTCCAAGACCATAAAACTGGCACGGCACTATCACACCCAAATCGGTGCCCACCCCGGTTATCAAGATTTAGTTGGATTTGGACGCCGTTCTATTCCACATACCATGGATGAAATCAGTGAGTTGGTGTGTTATCAAGTCGGCGCACTACAAGCGCTTTGCCGCTATCATCACACCTCTGTTGATTATGTGAAACCTCATGGTGCGCTTTACAACGATATGATGGCAAACATTGATGTATTTAATGCGGTTGCCCAAGCAGTCGCTGAATTTAACATCCCTTTGATGATTCTCTCTTCATCAGACAATCAACAATATTTGGATATTGCTGACGATCATGACCTGCCACTCTTATTTGAAGCGTTTGCCGACCGTGCCTATTTAAACAACGGGCAGTTGTCGCCACGAACTCAAAAAGGCTCGGTTTACACCAATCAAGACGATATCTACAACCAAGTCATGCAAATCATTAACTACGGTTCAGTCACGACTATTAAAGGTGAAAGACTGCCTATTGAAGCAGATACTATCTGTGTTCATGGCGATAACCCTCAATCCATCGCATTAATTAGAAAAATCAGACAAGACCTCAACGCTTTTAATTAGTATGAAGCGTGTAATTTGTATAACGCATGGACTAACCGTTCGCCTAACCAATAGCTAATAAAATCTAATTCTCTGTATTGGTTAGGGCACGGGAGTAAGAAGCACCAAGTAAGCAAACAAAAGTATGGATACGAAATGACGACGAATCAGATTGAATTCAATATAGCGCCAGTCGCAGAATGCAGCGTTTTGGTAACTTTGACGCTATCGCCTTCAAATAGTCAGTCTAGCATTCAATATGCGCAGTACATGGCTCACTTCTCCGATGTCATTCGTCAGAATTTGGCATCGGTGTTGATGAACGTGACGCCGGCTTACCACACTATATTAGTTGACTACCTACCTTATCGAATTTCAGAGCAGCAGATTACTGAACAACTTAACTCCTTGTTGAATCAAGCTCTGATTTCATTTTCCAGTGCCAATAATTATCGCAAGACTATCGAGCTACCGGCTTATTACTCACCAGAAACCGCACTCGATTTAGACAGGTACCAAGACAAAGGCATGTCTATCGACGACATAATTCAACATCACACATCTCAGACATACAGCGTCAGTGCTATTGGGTTTATTCCTGGTTTTGCGTTTATGTCTGATGTGGTTAGTGAGCTTGCTTTACCTCGTCATTCAACTCCACGCTTAAGTGTACCGAAAGGCAGTATCGCCATCGCTGATACAAAAACGGCGGTATATCCTTCGGAGTCCCCAGGCGGCTGGAATATTATTGGAAATTGCCCACTTCCGTTGTTTGAACATAGCCTATTGAAGGACGCCAACATCACGCAGAGGCCTCTGTCTCTACTTAATGTTGGTGACACCGTCCGTTTCCACGCAATTTCAAGACAAGAATTCATAGAGCTCGGTGGAGGTATCGTTAATGGCTAAGACAAAAACTAAACCAACGCTGACAGTCATTAAGCCTGGCCCGTTGAGTTTGATTCAAGATTTCGGACGATTTGGTGTTGCTCATCTTGGATTAACTCAAGGCGGTCCAGTTGATGATTACTCTTATAGTTGGGCCAATCACCTATTGGGAAACCCAGTAAACAGAGCAGCGTTGGAAGTCACACTCGGGCAATGCGCGTTACGAATCAATTTTGATTGTGAAATGGCGTTATGTGGTGGTGATTTACAAGCGAAACTCGATGGTAAACTACTGGCTAACTGGCGTACTTTTCAAGCTTTTAAAGGGCAAGTTCTCTCATTCGGCTTACCTAAAAATGGTTTAAGGGCCTACTTGGCCGTTAAGGGTGGCTTCAATGTTCCATCAACTCTTCATAGTTGTTCTACAGTAACTCGTGAAAATATTGGTGG
Organism: Vibrio gigantis; assembly: GCF_024347515.1. Taxonomy (NCBI): domain Bacteria; kingdom Pseudomonadati; phylum Pseudomonadota; class Gammaproteobacteria; order Vibrionales; family Vibrionaceae; genus Vibrio; species Vibrio gigantis. The sequence goes on along the minus strand of NZ_AP025493.1, from coordinate 281,802 downwards.
GATAACGCAAGATGGAGAGCCATGTCAGCAGGGGCAACAAATTGCTTTTACCCAACACGAACTCTCTCGCCCATTTAAAGCGTTGAGTGTCACCTTCCGATACACGCCTGATTACAACCTACCAGTGAACCTGCGAGTTATTGAAGGCTATCAAAGCGAATTATTCTCCGAGTCTGCAAAAGAGACTTTGTATAATGCACAGTATCACGTTAGCCAAAACTCTAATCGGATGGGCTATCGACTCAATGGCGAACCGATCGACTCGCCTGAGATCTCGTTATTGTCAGAAGGCATTGCTCTCGGTTCGATTCAAATCCCACAAGATGGGCAACCTATTGTGTTGCTTAATGACAGACAGACCATTGGTGGCTATCCCAAGATTGGATGTGTCGCCAGAATTGACTTACCGCGCTTGGCACAAGCTAAACCTGGACATGAGATCTCGTTTAGCAAAGGCGATCGCTTAGGCTTACAAGATGTTTGGTGCCAATGGGCTCAGTTTTTCAGCTATTAGCCTTTGCTATTTGGTAAGTTGTTAAGAAGACTTCGCTTGGAAGGTATCGTTCAAACAATTTACAAGATACAAATTAGCGTTTTAGTTGAAGGTTCGGCTTACTTATCCTAGTAAGCCGAGTTGAAGGCGCCCAGCGTAGTTGATTATGACTGCCTATTGAACGTGATCTTGGCCTGATACTTTTGCAAGCGCTTCTGGATATCCACGTTCTTTTGTCAAACCTATTGCTCGGTTCTCAATATCATTCAGATTAAGTGACATTGTCACTGAGTGAGCATCTTCAATTGCCCCCGCCTCTCCTACATCAAACCATTGCGCAGCGATCTTTTGTGCAGCTTCTAGCGTTGAAGAAGCTTTGACTACTTCAAGTCGAGCATAGCGATCACCACAGAATGAAACGTCTGACGCTCTTAGGCTAGGATCAGTTCCTGGTATTTGCTGTGCACCAAACAAAGGCTTACCACCTACTAAGGCAGAACTAAAGCTTGGGATGTACTGAGACATATGCGTAATGGCCGCACGCGTTCTTAGTTCTAGCTGTTCTTCAGTCCAACCAGACACTATCTTCTTGAGCAGCTTTGATGGCAACTGAGGCTGTGACGAGCCTGTAGACGATGAAACCAGTCCGCCTTCAAACAAAGTGATCCCTTCCGTCATACCGTGAAGTTGGAATACGCCATCAGCATACGGGGTTAATTGAGCCATACCTTGTGGTGTCCCTCTAGGACCATGGAAGATAACCTCTGGCCACTCTTCCTTACATTCTTGCGAATACGGCCACTCTGTAACGTATGCGGCTTTAAACTCAACGAGCCTTTGCTGCTTAGAGCCCACAAAGTCGTCCACGATACCTGTTTCAAATCCACTCGCATTAATCAAGTAGTCGGTCGTAAGTTGACAGCTTTGATTATTAGCGTCTGTATACGTCAAAGACCACCCTTTCCCTCTCGATTCAACGGATTGTAATCGGCTCTTGGTTAACACCGTACAATTAGCCTGTTGCCCTAAAGAAAGTTGAGCGGTCGCAGATAAGCGGAATACACTCCAGCCGTACTCTTGAACCATAGCAACAGGGTACTTAAGAGTTTCAAGATCCGTGTGTTTGGCGAAAGGAATACACCAATCATCAAGAGATGTTGGCTTCAGAGGTTGTGTTTTCGCAGAAAGAGCTATTAAATCTTCTTTGCTGTACAGCTTGTAATACTGTTCCGGATCACCAAGCACTTGGTTGCTCTTATCTTGTTTTACAAGTTCGGCATAAGCGCTTTTGATTATCTTAAGGCGAGGAAGCAGATCCAACGGCTCTCCACCATCACTGTGCGGAACGGCGATGATTGTCGGACGAATATTGATCGTGTGAGGAAACAAACGAACGGTTTCAATTGACTGCGTGAGTAACTGAAGACACTGCTCTACAGAAATATCTCGATACAAATTGCCGCCAGCGTGCAGGTGGCAAATTGGTGGACCATTAACCAAACTCGGCCCTTTTTCCAATATAGTGACCTTAAAACCCAACTCACTAAAGTGAATAGCGCTCGTTGTACCGGCAATACCACCACCAACAATGGCAATAGAAGCTTGATTTTTATCCGTTTTGTCGTGGTTCATCGTGTTCTGTAGAATAAGATTAACTGACGCTATTCTACTTTTGTTCTGCAATGAATTAAAACACATTTTTATCAAGGTCTTAGGTAGGCGGGATTTAATATCTATGTAAAAAACAGAAATAATCTCTTGACTCAATAACTCAAGGTAGAGTTTTAAAGGTTATTCTAACAGTCAAATTTGTCCTAAGTGACGCCACATAAAGGCTGTCTCAGTACTCTTAAAACATAGAGGTTAACTTATCCCTAAAGTTATCCACCGTTTTTGTGGATAACTGTTGATAACGTTCTTGCTAAGTTGCGCAAACCCTTTGTTTACAGGGACTAACCGCTGTTCATTAAACCGACACTATTGATCAATTAGCTTTAAAAAACGCTAAAAAGAGTGGGATTTAGGGCGCGATATTTTTAGTTATGCTAAAGGTTGGTCAAATAAAAAACGGTCTAAAGCGACGTGATATAGATAGTGCATAACTAAGTATCAATAATTTCACTTTTAGACCGTTTTTAGTATTCGACTAAATCTCGTTAACTATTAGCCAAAATCCTTGTTTACAGGTGCCAACAAACGTTTGATTAAGCTATTCACTACCGCGGCTAATGTGATGAACGTTAGCACTGGTAGTGCTATCCAGAGCATCGGGTGGAGTGAAGGCTGTAACTCAAAACCAAAATTCATAACGCCTGCAACGCTGAGCTCAGAACCTACAGCCGCAATTGAGCCTGCCACTAACGCCATTAACCCGTATTCACACCAAATAGTATTGAGAATTCGCTTCTTACTCGCGCCTAGCGTTCGGTACAAGCGTATCTCTTGTTGCCTTTGAGATAAGCTCAATCGCAATAGAGTGAAGATAAGCAGCAGTCCCGCAACGACACCTAACGCAGCTAGTACGGTTATCGACCAAACAATCTGTTTGAGCAACTCTTGGATCTTACTACCCATCATACGAATATCCATCAAACTCACGGTTGGATGATTTCGAGAAAGTTCGTTGAGCATTTGATTGTGTTGTTCTTCTAATCTGAAACTGACTAGCCATGTAGAAGGAATAGAGCTCAAAACATCTGGAGTAAAGATGAAATAGAAGTTCGGCTTCATTTCACGCCACTCTACTTTGCGGATGCTATTCACATTGGCAGAGACATTCTGGCTATTGATTGTGAACGAAAGCTCATCGCCAATCTTTAAACCGAGCTGCTCCGCGACATCGGATTCCACAGACACCCCCTGCTCTTGTGTCCAGCGGCCTTCTAACACGTCATTGTACTCAGGTAGGCTATCTCCCCAAGTGAAGTTGATCTCTCGACTTAGCGCGTCTGTATCTCCTGAGGTATCGCTGTATTCTGATGCTTCAATACCGTTAATCGTCGTGAGTCTTCCTCGGATAATTGGAAACGCTTGGGTACGCTCTACTTCGTTTGCATCAATCGTCTCGAGATAACTGTCTTTCTCATAGCTTGCAATGTTAAGTGCAAACGCGTTGGGCGCATTCTCGGGCAAGGTTTGTTGCCAATCTGACAGTAAATCACTTCTTACCAGCCAGATGATAGAAAGCAACATGAGTGAAAGTGCCAATGAACCAAATTGAATCCCAGTTGCTAATGGCGTGCGATTAATTCGGCTTAATGCTAAACGCATAGATGTCGACGTCGGCAACTTACTCACCAAACGCAGCACAAGCGTACTTACAATCGCGAGCACTAAGAACAAACAAGCGATACCCGCTAGAACTATCCATACCAATAGATTGTCACCATACATCAGCATCATTGGAATAATCGGTACCAGTAACAACAAGTATTTCTTGTAGCTTTCATTGGCCTGATGACTTGATTGAATAACGCTGATTGCAGAAGTGCTGACCAAGCCAATTAACGGGATACCAAGAGCCGGAACACCAATTAAGATGCTTGATAAAATCGCCAAGATAGCCGGTTCAATACCATAGCTAGGAAGTGGCGTTGGTAATAGGTCGCCCAGAGGTATACGAAGCAAAAACTCTAAGCCAATACCGATGGTAATTCCCAGCACAGCACCGATCACCACTAACATCGATACCTGTACAGACAACCATTTAACGATCCACTGCTTGCTTGCACCTAAACTCTTAAGCATCGCGATGGTTTTACGACGACTCGCAACATAATGTTGGCACGTGAGTACCAAAGTGGTCGCAGCCATGATCACAACGATAGCAACGGTTAGCGAAAGGTATTGAGTTGTACTTTCGAACATGTCGTTAGTACGACTCGCTGAATCTTGCGTACGCCAGCGATCACTCGGGGTTAACTCTACGCTGTCTTGTGCCGCTTTGAGTTTTGAATCATCACCATTCAAGAACAGCCTGAAACTCACACGGCTTCCCGGTTGAATGGCACCAGTCGCGTCTATATCACTTTTGTGTATCAATACAGCAGGCATTTGCTGGAATGGGTTAAAGCTCAAGCCCGGCTCTTGAGTGATGCGCCCGGTTATCGTTAGATCGGCATCGCCAATGGTGACATTGTCACCCATCTCAACCTCTAACTGCGCAAATATACGCTCGTCTAGCCAAAGTTCACCTGGCTCAACATGGTTACTTAACGCTTTATTTGCACCCTCTAAGAGCATTTCTCCGCGTAATGGGTAATTACTTTCCACCGCTTTCACCGTCACTAACTGCATCGAGTTGTCACTGAACGCCATGGTTGCAAAACGGGTCAACTGAGAGCTTTCTAGCTGCTCAACCTGTGTGAGGTCTAAAAGTGGTTGAGGAATTGGGTTTGCTGAGATAAACACGCTATCGGCTGTTAGCGCATCTTTACCCTGCTTGACGATCACTTGTTCCATACGCTCAGCTAAAGCTGATAGCGCGAAAACACATGCAATTATGAGCGTCAAAGCGATGGAAACCGGCCATAGCTGGCCATGTCTAATCTCTTCAATGCTCCATGAAAACAGGCGCTTGTTCAGTCCATTTGATGAGTTCAATTTAGACTTCCTCTATCTGACCGACATGCATCTTGAGTGTGCGTTGGCAACGTTGTGCAAGTTTAGGATCATGTGTCACTAAAACTAGCGTAGTGCCGTGTGATGAATTCAATTCAAACAACAACTCAACAATTTTAGCTGCCGTTTGTTGGTCTAGGTTGCCTGTTGGTTCATCAGCAAAAAGGATTTTTGGTTTAATCATAAACGCGCGCGCTAAAGCGACTCTTTGTTGTTCGCCACCAGATAGCTGAGATGGCAAATGATCGAGTCTATCTTTCAACCCGACTGATTCAAGCAGAGCGGTAGCTCGCTCAACGTCTTCGTCTTCTCCCTTCAACAAACAGGGCAACGTGACATTTTGCAACGCAGAAAGGCTTGGGATTAATAAGAAACTTTGAAATACAAATCCTACCGATTCACTACGGATCTTAGCCCTTGCCTCATCGTCAAGCTGTGAAAGTGGCTGTCCTAATAAGCTGATTTCGCCTTTCGTTGGTACATCAAGACCAGCAAGCAACGTCATCAGGGTCGACTTACCCGCGCCAGACGTGCCGACAATTGCGACAGTTTCGCCTTCACGAATATCAATATCGACATGCTCTAGGATTGTTAAATGTTCTTGATTAGTAGACACTGTCTTCGAAACAGCTTCTGCTTTAATGATGGATGTATGCATGACTCGACTAATTTCCTTTTTATTCTTTATTTTATTTTCAACCGCTTCTTTGGCTCAAGATACCAAGTTAGATTCTAAGTTACTGGTTCTTGGTGATAGCTTGAGCGCTGGTTACAACATGGACATAAAACAGAGTTGGCCAAGCCTGTTACCAGACGCGTTAGCAAAGCATGACAAAACGGTAACCGTGGTAAACGGAAGTATTTCTGGTGACACAACGGGTAATGGTTTAGCTCGTCTACCACAACTGCTTGAAGACCACGCTCCAGACACCGTTCTTATTGAACTTGGTGCGAATGATGGACTTCGTGGATTCCCACCTAAGCTGATGTCTGCGAATCTTGATCAAATCATTAAACAGATAAAAGCAGCGGGCGCGAAACCGATAATGATGCAGATTAAAATCCCACCGAATTACGGAAAGCGTTACAACCAGCAGTTTGAATACGTTTTCGCAGAGCTTGCTGATCAACAAAACGTGCCACTTTTGCCGTTTTTCCTAGAGCATATCATCGTTAAACCTGAGTGGATGATGAACGATGGACTGCATCCAAAACCAGAAGCTCAACCTTGGATTGCTAAATTCGTCGCTGAAGAATTATATCAGTATCTTTAAGTTTTAATGGTCTAGCTCAATAAATTTTACACAGCTTTACGTTAGCCTGAATGCATATCATCGTTAACTGTAAGGTTATTTATGCTGATCGAACCTGTTATCAAGGGTGTGGTAGCCAAAAGCGCTCACCCTCTTGGCTGTCAAGAAGCCGTAAAGCAACAAATTAAATTCGTTAAGAGTGCGCCGCAAATCAAAGATGGCCCTAAACGAGTACTGATCATCGGCGCTTCCTCAGGCTTTGGCCTTGCCGCTCGTATCGCTCTTACCTTTGGCGGTGCTCAAGCCGACACCATTGGCGTTTCATTTGAACGTGGTCCAAATGATAAATCCCTCGGTAGTGCTGGTTGGTACAACAACATCTACTTCAAGAAAGAAGCAGAGCGAGAGCAACGCACTGCTATCAACATCGTTGGCGATGCATTTTCGCAAGAAACACGTTCACAAGTTGTCGAAGCAATTGAAACCTACTTCGAAGGTGAAGTGGATTTGGTTATCTATAGTTTAGCTGCGGGCATTCGCCCTAAACCAGATTCCGATGAGTTTTGGCGCTCTGCTATTAAACCTATCGGCGAAAGCGTGACAGGCGCGACAATCTCTCTTGAAAATGACAGTTGGGGTACTAACACCCTTGAAGCCGCTACTGCAGAGGAAGAAGAAAGTACCCTCAAAGTAATGGGCGGTGAAGATTGGGAACAATGGATTGATGAGCTCATCAACGCTGAATCTATTGCTCCGGGTTGTAAGACGATCGCGTTTTCTTATGTTGGTCCAGAAGTTACGCACCCTATATACTTAGATGGGACGTTGGGACGCGCTAAGATTGACCTTCACCAAACCAGCCACGCACTTAACCTAGAACTAGCTAACTTTGATGGCAACGCTTACGCTACGGTCTGTAAAGCCCTAGTTACCAAAGCGAGCGTTTTCATCCCAGGACTTAGCCCTTACCTACTTGCTTTGTATAAAGTAATGAAAGAGCAAGAGACCCACGAAGGTTGTATCCAGCAAATGCAACGCCTGTTCAGCAGCAAACTTTATGGTCAATCAAAAGTACCACTTGATGGCGAGCGGTTGATCCGCATGGATGACTGGGAATTAGCCCCAGAAACCCAAGCACACGTGACAGAGCTACTAGAAAAGATGGATGAGAACAACTTCCAAACTTTAGGCGATTACCAAGGGTTTAAAGAGGAATTTCTACAATTAAACGGGTTTGCTCAACCATCGGTAGACTATAGCGAGAAACTTAACAGTGAAGACTTTATAAACTTAAAGCCTTAATCGAAACTTATCTCATTACTGAGACCCAGATTCACATTTGAAAACCTCTGCAAAATTGCGGAGGTTTTTTCGCGCAACATTTCTTATACTTAACTAACGTAAGGTTCATAGTTTATTTGGTTCATCATAATTAACACAGGATGTGTTGATGCATTCAGCATGATTGACTCGGAGTCATATGAAGAAAATAAAAACGATAGACTTAGATATTCCAGACGATATGGAATCCGGTTGGCAGAACATTGTTGACCTTTTAGCTCAAATAACTCAAGTGCCCGCCGCACTCATCATGCGTGTTCACGCCAACTATATTGAAGTATTCTCGACCAGCCGCAGTAAAAACAATCCATACAACAAAGGTGATGCTGAAACCTTAGGCAATGGGCTTTACTGTGAAACGGTAATGGAGTCTCAACAACAACTTATAGTGCCCGATGCCCTCGCCGATCCTAATTGGGAAAACAACCCAGACATCAAGCTTGGTTTGGTCTCTTACTGCGGTATTCCGCTGCTTTGGCCTAATGGTGAATTGTTTGGTACCATCTGCATTTTAGATTCAAAAGAAAATCACTACACGCCCACCTATATCAAGCTTTTACAAAGCTTTCGTACCTCAATAGAGTCTCAGCTTAAAACCCTATTTCAGCATGCCAAGCTCACTCAAATGAATAGAGACTTAAAAAACCGTGTTTACACTCGAACTAAAGATCTTGCGAGCCTGAATTATTCATTAAATCAAGAAATTGATAAGCGAAAAGCAGCAGAGCAAAAAATCAATTTCCAAAAAAATCACGATCTGGGTACCGGCTTTTTAAACCGAAACGCATTTGAGTCCCGCTTAAACCACAAGCTAATGTCACAGCGAAGGCTAACAGACAGTACATTCGCAGTCGTCCATATTGGTTTTACCAATGGCAGACGAATTCAGGCTCGATACGGCTATAACGCGTTAGACCAAGTGCTTGTTGAATACCGAAAACGCATCGACAGTGTTTCTGATATCGATGTATTAACTGCGCGCCCTACTTCAGTTGACTTGGTGTTGGCGTTTAGCGTTAAAGATTTGCACCAACGCCTAGAAGAACTTTGCCAGACGCTCGTAAAAGTTGGTCATTCAGAATTCGACATCGAAAGTGACAAAGTGCATTTACACGCTTTTATTGGGATTGCAATTACGAACGACGAAGATGATGCGGAAAGCATTCTCCAAAAATCTTCTGAAGCGATGTTAGCCTGTAAAGATTCAGGACAAAAGTTCGCTTACTACTCTCAATCGCATACCGAAGAACAAACCCACATTAATAAGATCGAAGGCTATTTGCTTCAAGCCGTTCGTAATGATGATCTTATGCTCTACTTTCAACCCAAAGTATGCCCATTGACGCATCGCTGGGTTGGTGCAGAGGCTTTGCTTCGTTGGAGGCATCCTGTTTTAGGGGACATATCTAACGAAACCCTCATACATATGGCCGAGCAAAACGGATTGATTTTCGAAGTGGGAAGCTTTGTTCTACGTAATGCGATTGAAAAAGCCAAAGAGTGGTCCGAGTACGTTAACGACTTCAAAATAGGCGTTAATGTGTCTGCGATTCAACTCAAGAATGTACATTTTGCAGAACAAGTGGTTCACCTACTTGAAACCTATCATCTAGAGCCTCGTTTCTTAGAACTTGAAGTTACAGAGAGTGGGCTCATTGCCGATGAAGTGGTTGCCAAGAATACCTTAGAGTCGCTGCACGACATTGGCGTTACATTGTCACTAGATGACTTCGGTACGGGCTACGCCTCTTTCAGTTACCTGAAGAAATTCCCATTCGATACCATTAAGATTGATAAGAGCTTTATCGACCAAATGCTTAACTCACATGAAGACTCGGAAATTGTTCGCTCTATTGTCCAAATTGCGAAAAAGCTCGACCTAAAAGTGACAATTGAAGGCATAGAGTCAGAGGTTCAGGAGCAATTTATTATTAACGAGGGCTGCGATGTGGGCCAAGGCTACCTTTACGGAAAGCCAATGCCGAGCCAAGAATTCGAACACAGCTTAATCAATCAAAACTATTTGGGGACAACTCGTTACGCTTAAAACGAAAAAGAGCAGTTAGTTTTGGATTTAGGCCTACTTTCTCTTTACTCTAAAGGTGGTGATTTTTATAATCGCCGCCTTTCTGTTTTTATCTTTCCCCTTATATAGGCATTCCTCGTTATGGATCAGTTGACTGCAAAGCTTAAAAAGCTCGAAAAACAAAACTACCGTGCATATCAACAAATTAAAGGTCAATACGACTTTGCTGATTTTGAATTACACATCGACCACATCCAAGGTGACCCGTACGCGTCAGCTTCTCGTTTTCGCGCAACGCGCGCGTGGTCGTTGACCGGGTTAGATTGGCTGAAAGAAAAGTCTTACGAATACCAAGTAGCAGCCCGTGACTTTATCGCACGTAGCTTCTCTGAGTTCGCAAAACAAGAATCAACCGTGTCTATCGCCCTGACGGGTCAAACGGTATTAGACAACACAGCCGTTGTTTTCACAGAACACGGCATCGAAATTCGTTTCCGCATCAACCTACCAGCCGATGGCCGTAGCATTCTTGCTAAGAAAGCGAACAACATCATCACTTTCTACTTACCGAAGTTTATTCGTCGCGCGACACTGGAGCGTGAATTGAACATCGATGCAATGATTAAGCATTGTGAAACCATTGAAGACCAAGAAGCGCTACGTGCTCAATTGGATGAAAACAATCTAGCGGCGTTCGTTGCAAACGGCAGCGTACTACCGCGTATAGCAGGTAACTGCGACCTTCCAATGAAAAATGCTGTACCTTTCGCTGCTCCAGAATCACTGAGTGTTACTTTAAATACTCCAAACCAAGGTGACGTGACTGGTCTAGGTATTCCAAAAGGCATCACGCTAATCGTTGGTGGTGGTTTCCATGGTAAATCTACACTGTTGAACGCCGTTGAACGCTCTATCTACAACCATATTCCTGGTGATGGTCGCGAAGGCATCGTAACTGCGACTGATACAATGAAGATCCGCGCTGAAGATGGTCGATGTGTACATAGCTTGAACCTATCAAACTACATCAACCATTTACCTATGCAGAAAGACACATCTGATTTCAGTACACAAGATGCGTCTGGCTCTACGTCTCAAGCCGCTTGGTTACAAGAATCAATTGAAGCCGGTGTTCAAACTCTACTTATCGATGAAGATACGTCAGCGACGAACTTCATGATTCGTGACGAGCGTATGCAAGCACTCGTATCAAAAGGTGATGAGCCAATAACGCCACTTGTCGACCGCATTGGCCAGCTGCGTGATGAAATGGATATCTCTACCATTGTTGTAATGGGCGGATCTGGTGACTACCTAGATGTTGCGAACACTGTGATTCAAATGCACGACTATCAAGCGGTAGATGTGACTGAAAAAGCAAAAGACGTTATTGCTCAACACCCTACTCAGCGTACTAACGAATGTGAGACAGCTTTAGAGACGTTTGTACCACGTTCATTGAACCGCGCATCACTCATGAATATTCTTACTGATGGTAAGTTCCGTGTTAATGCTAAAGGCAAAGAGTCACTGCGTTTTGGTAAAGAATTTGCAGACCTTTCAGCGCTCGAGCAATTAGAATCGCCGTCTGAAGTAAACGCGATTGGTTGGGCTTGGTTCCAATTTGCACAAACTCCAGGTTGGTCAAATAACCCTGCGAAAGAGTTCAACGCTATTTTAGAAAACGAATGGCACGCTAACATGCCGAACTACGGTGATCTAGCGAAACCAAGAACATTAGATGTGATGGCAGCTCTGAACCGTATGCGTAAATCTCAGTTCAAGCCTTCGAACTGATTTCGTTAAATAATAGATTTATTGTGTTTCTAGGCTTTTGAAGTTTACCTAAGCCATTAAGTAAGCAAATTAACTATCTACGGCTCTCATTCTGAGGGCCGTAAATTTATCCAACTCCTGCTGTTATCAAAACTCTTCAACTCTATAAATTCATAACAGAAATTCTATTATCAAGTACCTATCAACTTTGGTTATAAGAAAGCTAAAGACGCTACGTACTGCCATCTAATGCAGTTGATCACCAAAATCATGACACAGCTTTTACAAAACCCTAGTGATATTCAGATAAAGTCCCGATTCGACAGGTGTAACCAAATGTAACAAAACCTTGAGGCTTCAATGAATCATAAACGCGTTAAGATGCGTGACCATAAAATCGAAGTGAACCTATTCAAAAACCGTGTAATCGTAGCGTTTTGTGGGATCCTGCTGTTCACTCTTGTCTTAGTCGGCAACTTATACCGACTTCAAGTCGAAAATTTCAAAAGCTATCAAACTCGTGCCGATGGAAACAGAATCAAAGTACTGCCTATCGCCCCTACTCGTGGCCTTATTTACGACCGTAACGGCGTCTTGCTCGCAGAGAACAAACTTGTTTTTGATCTGACTATGATTCCAGAGAAAACCGATGATGTCGATGCGATGCTCGCCAAACTAAATAAATACGTCCCGCGTGATGCTGAGCAGATCGATCGTTTCAAAAAACGTTACCACAACACCCGCCGTTTTAAGTCGGTGACTATTCTAGAGAACTTAACTGAAGAAGAAATTGCGAAGTTCTCCGTACACCAGTACCAATTCCCCGGCTTGTCTATTGATACTAGCTTAAAGCGTTTTTACCCCAATGGTGAGGTACTTACCCACGTACTCGGCTACGTTGCACACATCAACGATCGCGATCTTAGAAAGCTCGAAGAACAAGGGATTGAAGCGAATTATCAAGCCACAACAATCATAGGTAAGCTCGGTGTTGAACGTTACTATGAAGATATTCTACACGGTACTAAGGGTTATCAAGAAGTCGAAGTAAACAGCCGTGGGCGGATTGTCCGAACCATCGAATATGTACCGCCAGTAGCTGGCAAAGATATTGTGCTTAATATTGACCTTGAGCTACAAAAATACGTCTTTGAACAACTTGATCACAGAACCGGAAGCGCGGTTATTCTCGATCCGAAAGACAACAGCGTGTTGGCGATGGCATCAAGCCCGAGTTATGACCCAAACCTATTTGTCGACGGCATTTCGAGTAAGAACTACCAACGTCTATTAAATGATCCTGCTCACCCGTTGGTCAACCGCACGACTCTTGGTGTTTATCCTCCGGCATCAACCGTTAAGCCATTTATGGCTGTGGCCGGACTGCAAGAGCATGTTATCTCAGAAGATACGATTCGTAATGACCACGGCGTTTGGAGAATTCCCGGTTCTAAGCGAAACTCTAAATCGTGGCGAGACTGGAAACGTTGGGGTCATGGGCCTGTCGATGTAACCCAAGCCATTGAAGAGTCGGTAGACTCATTCTTCTATCAAACTGCTTTTGATTTAGGTATTGACCGTATATCAAGCTGGATGAATCGTTTTGGTTTTGGTGAGCCGACAGGTATCGATATCTACGAAGAAAGTACCGCCAATATGCCGACTCGAGAATGGAAGATGATGCGTTATCGAACCCCATGGTATCAAGGTGACACCGTCCCTATTGGTATTGGCCAAGGTTATTGGACGTCGACACCAATGCAACTTGCTAAAGCAACTTCAGTGCTGGTCAATCACGGAAAGGTGATGCCACCTCATATCTTAAGAGCCACCTTAGAACATGGTGAAGATTTTACTACGCAGCAACTTGTCGAGCCCGAGCCAATGCCCTCGATCACTGAAGTGCCCGATAGAATTTGGGATGTGCCACTCAACGCAATGCGACTCGTAAACCACGGCAGTCGTGGTAGTGGCAGACGTGCATTCAAAGGAAGCGACTACACTAGCGGCGGAAAATCTGGTACCGCACAAGTGTTTGATCTTGCGAAAGATCAAGTCTACAACTCAAAGAAACTCGCTAGACATTTACTTGACCATGCGCTCTACACGGCTTTCGCACCTTATGAAAACCCTGAATATGTCGCGACAGTGGTTATTGAACACGGCAACGGGGGTTCAAAAGTCGGCGCACCTTATATCCGTAAAGTACTCGACTATGCGTTTGAGCATAAAAGTGGTGAGAATAAAGACCACTCTTAGCACCAATAAATACAGTAGCAACAACACATAACGTAGCTACAGCGTAAGATAAAGCCCCACTTGTATCACTCACAATGTGGGGCTTTCTATTTAGGGTTTCAGTCAACCGGGCAGCTAAGAGTTACTTTCGATTACGAGCTTCGTAAAACATGCCATGCTTCACAGAGCGTCTGAAATTTTGCCGTGTTGCCCTCATCCCTGTCTGGATGCCATCTCAATGCCAACTGTCGCCAGCGCTTTCTAATCTCAATTTGAGTCGAATCCAACGGTAATTCAAACAGGTTTAACGCTCGGCTTCTATCCATATCAAGTTCGTCACCACCAACAAATTTTCTATATCGGGTCCAAAACTCGTTCAGCAACCTTTTGACTTCACCTTCATCCGCTTCATAGTTAACCCAATTAATGTAATAGTCTCGAAGTGGGTCTTGATGATCAATGCTGTGACTGCTTCCGTGATAACGGCCGTTCATCAATTCGATGTCCATCGCTTGCACCTGAAGCCAACCATCAGGATGCAAAGTTTCTTGAAGCTGATAAAGCGCATTCATGATTAGGAAGTTCTTCTTAAACAACTCTTTCTCAGGTACAGCATCTAAAACCGGCACGAATCCAAGGTCGTTCAGGTGAGCTGCCAATGTGTGCACTTTCCACCCTTTTGGTTTTTGCTTCAGCACTTCCATGATCGGCCAAAGCAAAGGGTTCTCCATATGGCAGTGAAAGTTTGCTCTCACATCTTGATGATTCGACATAGTTGGCTCAGTTAGCTTCTCTGAATTAATGGATTACTAGATCAGTGAATACAATGGGTAATCTATTTCATATCCACGACTTATCTTCCTTAATTGAAAGCGATTTTTTACGTTTTGTCGAGCTTAAGGGCAAACAACTTTTAATCGCTTGGCTTAAAGACACCTTTCATCATCAAAAACTGGATAGCATTTACCTGAATACAACCATGAGCAATAAAAGAAATTCTTCTACTGTACAGAAACAAAAAAGATCAGCAATTTAGCTGACCTTTCGTATCTATCCGGCTTTGGGACGGCGTATTTAACTAATTAGATAACGCCAAGCTCTCTCAGGCGTTCCATTAGGTATTCATTTGCTGTGTATTTTTCAGATAGCACAACTTCTGGTTTAGGGTGAAGGAATAGAGGCAAAGAGATGCGAGATTTCTCTTGGCGTTCACCTGATGGGTTAATTACACGGTGAGTTGTCGATGGGAAATAACCACCTGATGCTTCTTGAAGCATGTCACCGATGTTGATGATCATGTTACCGAAATCACATGGTACATCTAGCCACTCATCGTTCTGAGCTTTAACTTGAAGGCCTGGCTCGTTTGCTGCAGGAAGAACCGTCAGTAAGTTGATGTCTTCGTGTGCTGCTGCTCGGATTGCACCTGGCTCTTCATCACCTTGCATTGGTGGGTAGTGAAGAACACGAAGCAGAGTCTGCTCACTGCCGTTGATCATTTCTGATAACGCAATAGAGAATTTCTCTTGCACTTCTTTAGGAGCATGAGCTTCAACCCAACCTAGAAGCTCTTGAGCAAAAGCATTCGCACGCTGGTAGTAATCTAGAATCTGTTCTTTCAGTTGCTCAGGAATTTGTCCCCAAGGGTACACGTGAAAGTACTCTTTGATGTCTTTTACAGTGTGGCCCTTAGCAACTTCAGACACTGAAGGTGGAAAATATCCATCTTGTGTTTCAACATTGTAGTGGAAGTTCTCTTTCTCTTCAGAAATGAAGAATTGGTACCAGTTTTCGTAAATTGACTCAACAAGCTCTTTCGGGATTGGGTGGTTCTTAAGAACACCAAAACCCGTTTCACGTAAAGAGCGAACAAATTGTTCTGCTGCGTCTTCAGCAAGGTAATCGACAGTTTCCAGTTTCATGACTTTCTTTCTTGTTATGTAGTAATAGAGGGATTTTAAGGTTCGCTTTGTTGTAAATCAAACTTTTGTGAAACTCTAGCAACCGTTTGTCTAGATACTGGGCGATAACGCCAGTTTTCAACAAATCTGGTGATAAAAGTACAATTGAACACTGTTCATTACTATGGGACACTAATCAAAACTTCGACGAGATTTCGATATGACAATTACGCCTCTTGCTCAAAATCGACCATTGCTTTCATTAACAACGCTGTATCTGATTGTGTTTCTCTTTTCAGCGTTTGCTCCCTCTTCAAGAGCAGTATGGATCGCCGAAATAGTCCCAGCGCTTGCGATATTAGTAGGTATTTGGTGGCTGTCAACAAAGCTAACCTTCACTAAGACAGCTTACGTTTTGATGTTTATTTGGCTGATTTTGCACACGATAGGTGCGAAGTATACCTTCGCAGAAGTGCCATTTGATTGGTTCAATAACATGATAGGCTCTGAGCGTAATAACTTTGATCGTGTCGCACATTTCTCTATTGGCCTTTACGCTTACCCTCTCGCGGAGTACTTAATTCGCAAGAAATTAGCTCAACCCATGATTGCGTGTTTCTTCGCACTGTTTGCAATCATGAGTGTTGCAGCTGGTTACGAGATTATTGAATGGTGGTATGCAGAGATTGCCGGTGGTGACGAAGGTATCGCGTTCCTAGGGTCACAAGGCGATATTTGGGATGCTCAAAAGGACATGCTTTGCGACACAACGGGGGCAATTGTCGCGTTATTACTGCTCAAGCTACAAGGGCGAGTCAGAGTCTATTAATTCAAAGCCTTCGCTTACTCTGAATTCAGGTCTGAAATGCCACAGCACATATTACATGTACTGTGGCGTTTTTATTTCATTGTTACCTTTCCGCCAACAAACTTATAGGCTGGCGTACCTCGTACCAAAGTGTCTCGCGCGAATTCTATGCCACATTCAGGGCATATACATGGCTCAGTCGTGAAGTCTTCAACGATACGTTCCTTAAAACATTTCACGAGTGCACCTTTACCGCCTTTCCGATACTTAAAAAGTTGGGTTTTGCATTTGGCACAGAAAATCTGAACAGTCTTAGTCGGTTGTTTCTTGTTTGGTTTAGCCATAGAAGATAATGATTGAACTCTTTATTTCTTAAGTTTAGGGGCAATAAGAACCAAGCTTATCCCAAGAAGTATAACTGTTGATGAGATTAGAAATTGCATCGTAACAGGTTCAGATAACAGTACTACGCCACCAAGTGTTGCTATAACTGGTACTGAAAGTTGTGCAATAGAAGCGACCACCGTATTCAGCTTTTTTACGACGTAATACCATAAGCTATAACCCACGCCAGAGGCTACTGAACCAGACAATACTGCGTAAATCAAACCTTGTTCAGTGATGGATATTTGCGATGCCACACTAGTGATGACAGCTAACAGGCTTACTAACACAAGGATCGCTAACGAGCCAAAACTGAAGTTGGCAGTCGTAGATTGCAACGCATTTTTAGACTTCTTACCCGCCAGTGTATAAATCCCCCACCCAATTCCAGCCAGAGCCATCAATATGATGGAGGTTATATCTGGTGAACTTGTCGATTCCGTCGGCATGAGCAAATAAACGAGCCCCGCAACAGACAACAAACATCCAACCCATTCAAGCGATGACATTCGATTACCAGCGAATAAGTGTGCGGCAATCATCGTGAATTGAACCGCGACAAACAGGACCAAAGCACCAAGCCCTGCCCCTAGCGTTAAATAGGCAAACGAGAAGCCGAACATGTAAACGAGTAACGCCGCTATGGCAGTTAAATCACACTGAGAACGAACCTTGGTATACATTGATGCGTTGTCGACCGCCTTCTCGTGTTTGCGTTTAGCGTTTGAAGATAAGGTTAATAAAATCAACAGGGTGACAGCACCCGATATGATACGCACGATCGAGAAACTCAAAGGATCAATCGTTTGATCCATCAAAGCCCAACGACACAACACTGAATTGGCAGCAAATGCCACCAGCGTAATGAATGTGATAATTACCGTTTGCATCGTGTTGTCCTAATTGAGTTTTCTAGGTTTTCAATCAACGTCTGGCTTCACCCAAACTTGGCTGAAGTCGAACCAACCTAACGCATTACATTTCGCGTTTTGTAGCGTACCACATTGATCTTTATTAACGCCTAACCAGCAATGAAACATTGGAATCAATTGATTGCTTTGAACCAGTTGTTTACCTAACTGTCTCGCTGGGAATTGGTCGAATTCCCCAGAACGCCAACGATCAATCATGTGACACCATTGATCAAAGTCTTCTGCAGGGCTCGACTCGTCAAGAAAACTGTAATCCATTAGCCAACCGGCCAAGGCGTCATCTCTGTTATTGGCAATGCCCATTGGGTTAATCCAAATATCAACGTCATCAGCGTGTGGAGGATCAGTCTCGTAGCCGCAAAGAACGACATCGACATTGTATTGCTTCAACACAGTAACGATTGCTTTGGCAAGTGTTGGAAACATAGGATGTTGGCATTGATACGCCAATCTCACGCTTGGTTTAGCGCTTGCTGGTGGGCAAACTGGTGTTTTTAACTTGATGTCATACCAACCGGGTTTAATTCCGTAAGCATGTAGCACACCTAAGTCGATAACCGTCTCTTTGGGAATATGTACAAACAGATCAGCCGCATTTAGAGCATTCGATAAAAACTGAGCCCACGCCGGGTCTTGTGCGATGCCCTTCTTTCTATTCAACAATAAATACGTACAGCCAGGATCAAGTTCTACTTCATCGCTATCGCCACGATCTGCCATTACTGGTTTTGAAAGGCTTGGGTACACCATTGATGAATAAGCCTCATCGACCACCCAAACTTCAACGCGATCAATCAGTGGTCTGAAGCCAAAATATCCATTAAAAGCCGTTAATACGAGTTGCTTTTCATCATTCTTTTCAATGCGATAAGGGCCAGTACCAATCGGTCGAATATCATAGTCTTCACCACGTAAAATCATTGGTAAGGTGACTTTAGCGACCGATTCCGTCAGCGCGAGCGGAAAATATTTATCTGGACGCGTGAGAAAGACATCAATTACACAGTTTGCAGGTGAAGAAACATCTTTAATATGCGAGAACATGTTGAGAGGTTCGAGTGCAAGAAGTGTATCAACTACATGGTTGGTTAACAGAGGCTCACCGTTATGGAAACGAACACCCGGCCTCAAGAAAAACCGCCATTGATAATCACTGATTTTTTGCCAAGAATGCGCAAGATCAGGCTGTAACTGGTCATTTTCATCCAAGCGAGTCAAACCACTAAATACTTGGCAGGCGATGTGTTGCTCTGAACGACGCATCGATTTGGTTGGGTTAAGCATTGAAAGCGGTCGGTAGTAAGGTAAGCGAATGACCTGCTCACCTTCTTGATATTGCACACCTAAGTAGTTTTGAATGACTTGAGTAAGTTTGGCTGCATTGTG
Source organism: Vibrio gigantis (assembly GCF_024347515.1). Lineage (NCBI taxonomy): Bacteria > Pseudomonadati > Pseudomonadota > Gammaproteobacteria > Vibrionales > Vibrionaceae > Vibrio > Vibrio gigantis. Next base: position 262,644 of record NZ_AP025493.1, on the reverse strand, counting down.
ATCAAGCACTGACAGCGCCTGTCCGATTTTGCCTTCCTGTAAGTAGCGCCTTGCTAAGTTCTCGCTGACATCACAGCGATTTTGCTTAAAGATAAGTTGAGATAACTTCCCTCGACCAGCTGCAGGTAACCATTCAACCCATCCTTCTTCCTCAAGCTTGTTGAGTACCATTCGGGCATTACGACGGGTACAACAGAGCACATCCGTGATGTCATCTAACTGAACATCAGAATCTTTACCGTCGAAGTATTCAAACAGGGTTTCAAATTGAACGCGAAGTCTAGGGCTGCTCATAAAGAGGAAAACTTATTCAAAGGACATTGAATTCAGTTTCCCTATTTTATGACGTAAAATCAATATTGCTGAGACGATTTTATTGTGAATTATTAAGTATGACATCCTAAAATGTTACTCAATCTGAAGGGCTAAGTGCTTTTGTAGTATAGGGTTACATCACATCGCAGCCAATTTCATTAGCGATGTCACGAAGTTGTTGTTCATCGTCTAATTTTATTGACCATTTACACTCAGAACCATTGGCTGAAATTACATTTGCCCCTTTTCCGATCAGTTGAATTGCATCAACTTGAGCTTGAAGCGTGACTCTATGCTCGCCATCTAAACGAACAACCAATTCATGTGCGGTTGCGATTACTTTTCCACTTTTAAACGTTATGACCATGGGTTTCTCTGCTACTTCTTTAACTACTGATTAATTATTCTAAACATCAAACGGGCTGACGACTGACCAATCTATTATCGCTTATGTTTCTTGACGGCAATGGTTAAGCGGCTCGTACAAACTAAGCGTTGACGTTCATCAGTGATATTGATCTGCCATACTTGAGTAGAGACACCTAAGTGAATAGGGTCAGCAGTACCGACTACGTGACCTTCGCGCATTGATCTTACGTGGTTCGCGTTAATGTCTAGCCCAACGCAATAGTAGCCTTCTGGTACGCAGAAATTCGCAGCCAATGAGCCAAGCGTCTCTGCTAACACAACCGATGCGCCGCCATGAAGCATACCCAGTGGTTGATGCGTAAAGTGACAAACCGGCATGGTGGCTACCAAAGAGTTGTCGTTTACTTCGGTGTAAACAATGTTGAGGTGTTCAATTAAGGTATTTTTTGAGGTCGCGTTGAAGGTATCTAGGTCAACGGGCTTTTTCCAAATACTCATGAGGATTCCTTAATTATTGATCTTGTTATCGCGTGCATAGTTTTTCTATATTACAGCGGTTAGTTATCTTACAGCCCTTAGCTATTGCGCAAGTTGATGTTAACATGCATAAAAACCGAATACACAGAGGATATTGTATGACGTCATGGATGAAGTTTACCTCGCTTCTCACACTTGCAGGCCTAGCCGCGTGTAGCGCTTCCCCGACAGGTAGAAACCAATTGCTGCTTTTTTCAGATAAAGATATGTCTCAGCTCGGAGCACAGTCTTTTGAACAAATGAAGAAAGAACAGCCCATCAGCAAAGATGCCAAAACTAACGCTTATGTACAATGCGTTGCAAACAGCATCACTCAATATATTCCTAAACAAGGTTTTAGTGAATGGGAAGTTGTTGTCTTTGATAGTGACCAAGTGAATGCATTCGCCCTACCCGGCGGGAAAATCGGTGTATACACAGGGTTACTCAAGGTCGCAGTTAATCAAGACCAACTCGCGACGGTTATCGGTCACGAGGTCGCGCATGTTTTAGCAGACCACAGCAATGAACGTCTATCTCAGTCTCAAATCGCTAATACTGGGTTATCTATTACTAGCATCGCGCTGGGCGCATCAGAATACAAACAGTATCAAGGTATGACGATGGCCGCGTTAGGGTTAGGTGTTCAATATGGCGTAATTCTACCGTATGGGCGAACTCAAGAGTCAGAAGCCGATGTCGTTGGTTTAGAGTATATGGCTCAAGCAGGGTTCGATCCGAACCAAAGTGTCAACTTGTGGCAAAACATGGCGAAAGCTTCAGGTGGTAACCAACCGCCAGAATTACTTTCTACACACCCTTCCCACAGTACGCGTATTAAAGATCTAGAAGCGACAATCAAAACGCTTCCTCAATCGGCTTCCCCACGACCCAATTGCAAAGCGTAATCTAATTTAAAATCACCTCGCTGGCATATATACAAAAATGCCCTATCCATATTGGCTAGGGCATTTTTTGTTTCTCACAAACTATCAGTTCAAGTGTACTATGTAGCTGAATAAATAAAACAACGGCGACTCACCGGCTAAGTACCAAGAATTTGTAATGGTAGGCTTAATAGCTGATCACCAGTAGATGCAAAATACCAGATAACACCGATCAAACTACTCACTAAACCCACATACCAAACGAACGACACGACTTGACCGTATTTGTCTAATGGTAACAAGTGACTGTGATGACGCCCTTTCCATTCAAACAGGATTTCAACACTGCCCATGATCAATAAGAAACCAAACAGGGTTAAATTCAATTGATAACTCAATACCACGCCAGCAACAGCAGCCGCGACACACAGTACAATACCAAGCACACTGTTCATCGAGAAACTGATACTTTTAAGAACATGCCCGCCATCGAGAGGTAAAATAGGTAATAGATTAAACAGATTTAATAAAGCGTTGAATACCGCAAGTCCAGCAAAGAACATTTCACCGGTAACCCAATACAGCACCATAAAGACTAGAGACAATATCAGGCCGAACAGTGGCCCCATGATTGAGATAACCACATCTTGCCAGCGCGTATTAATCTTTTCGTCGGATAACGCCAAACCACCAAGAAATGGTATCAAATAGATGCCTTTGGTTTTCATTCCGAAGTATTTCATCGCTCTAATATGACCGTACTCATGAAACATTAAACAAGCGATTAAGGCCAAAGCGAACTGAATTGAAAACAACCATGAATAAGCCGCTAAACTCGCAGAAGCAAGAACGACCTTAATTAGCTTGGCGCTTTTCAGCGCTTTCATACCAAGCGACACCAAGCCAATTAAGCTAAAACGTTTCTCTGGTTTAGGAGCGACAACAGGGGTTTGTTGCTCAATATCTTTGGTGTTTCGATTACCTTCGGTAATAGTTTGGCCATTCACCGACGCTTTATACGTCATCTCAAACGGTTGCCACTGAACGGTCGACTCAACGTGACACTGCAACGTCTCTTCGCCAGCACGTAGTGTAAATGCGTGTGTTCGTGCGTCTTCTTGGTCTGTGGTCGCATCTAATTGAGAAACCAAAGTGTTATCCCAATATAACTGTTGCCAACCTGCCATTGACCCCTCTAAACGAAGCGGTTTACCAAGAAACTCTATCGCGAGTAATTCCAAACTTAAATTCCAAATTTAATGACTTTTAACGAGTGTCGATATTATGCCGATTTAGCGATCGGCGGTAAACATAAACAAAGTTGTTACATATCGAACAGTTGAACACTATTTATACCAATAGCCAACATAAGCATTCTGGTCACACCTCCAACCACACATAAACCATTGATTGCAGTTATATTATTAGTGTTAAAGTGCCGCCCCTAAAAAATATAACCTCACAAAATGACAACTCTTTCTTTGACTTTATATAAAACATGAATTTAACATGCCATTTACATTAGAGCATCAACACCAACAATGCTCAGTGTGTTTTCAATCAATAATAATGAAATTCGATGCCCTAGGAGGGTCAAGGATGAAAACAATACAACGCTCTCTCGTTTCACTTTCTGTGCTATTTGCATGTAATTCACTTGCGGCTGGTTTCCAAGTTGCTGAGCATTCTGCCTCAGGTCTTGGTCGCGCATTTTCAGGTGAAGGTGCCGTAGCCGATAACGCGAGTGTGCTAGCGAGAAACCCCGCCGCAATGACCCTATTTGATACAGCCCAATTTTCAGGCGCGGTTTCTATCGTTGATCCGGAAGTCGACGTAACTCAAACTAAAATTAACGACAACGATTTCAACCAAAAATCATCGGATGTCGCTCCTTTACAAATTGTCCCTGCCGCTTATTACATCAGTCCTATCAATGATAAATGGGCTTGGGGAATCGGCATGTTCACGACATACGGCGTTGCCACTGATTACCCAGACGATATATACGCAGGGGACTTAGCCGGTGATACGTCTCTAGTATCCGTTAACCTAAATCCAAATATCGCGTACAGAGTCAACGATAGTTTTAGCGTTGGTGCAGGCGTCAATTTCGTTTATGCAGAAGCTGAGCTCAACAGGCATAAAGGTAGTCTTCCTGTTGGTGGTTCACCAAGCGACAAGCTCATCTCGATGACTGGTGAGACATTCGCTTTTGGTTGGAATGTGGGCGCTTTGTATGAACTTAACGAGTACAACCGTTTTGGTTTTGGTTACCGATCATCTGTCGAACTAGATTTCGATGACGGTGAGTTTACAGATTACACCGGCTTAAAGATGGAGAATGGTGCACCAGGCAAAACCACCGGTCGTTTAGAAATCGAACTTCCTGATATCTTCGAACTGTCGGCTTTTCATCAACTTAATGATGCTTGGGCAATACACTATGGCTGGCAGTTAACTAAGTGGAGTAAGTTTGAGGAGTTAAAAGCGACGAGCCCTGATTGTAAAAATAATGAATGTTTCTTGAAGACTGAACATTACGAAGACAATCAAAGATGGTCTGTTGGTGCGACCTATATGGTTAACTCAAATTGGACGCTACGTGCGGGTTTGGCTTATGACGAGCAAGCGGGCGAAGCGACATTAAGCATCCCAGATAGTGATCGCATGTGGTACTCAGCAGGTTTAACTTATTCTGTATCAGAGAATATGACTGTGGATGCAGCATTTGCACTTGTACAAAGTGAAAGTGGTTCGTTTACAGAAACTGATGCAGCAGGCCAAAAGCTTACATTTGATGCCGAAGGCGCTGCTTACCTTTCTGCGATACAACTTAACTACACCTTCAACTAACCGTACGGGAATACACATATGAACAACAAATTTTCTTTATCTCTCGTATGCTCAGCAATACTACTTGCGGGTTGCGGGGACAACAGTGAAAGCTCTGGCGATTCAACGGCTGCACCTTATTCCGATGCAATCAATCAGTCATTGGCTAGAAGTTCTAAGATTAGCTTTACGCTTTTAGGTAGTGAAGCGGATGTCCCTCTTCCCTCTTTCTTTCTATTCGATACCAATGATCACACATTGAACATTCCGCTTGATGCAAATTCAACGGGGTTACTGAATGATCCAAAAGTAGCGATGGGAGAAGCTGATGGTTGGAGTACTATCATGCCATTCACTATCAATGTGAACCTTCCTAGTAACAGAACGTTGAAGAATGATGTCGTAATGATGGGCACGACACCGTTTAGCGCGCACTTAAATGCTGGCGTGAAGGTCGCTAAAGTGGATGTTGACCTAAGCACCGGGATTATGTCCAATTTTACAGCGCTCACTGCGGGCGTAGACTACTTAGTGATATCTAGCGACTTTAAGACCATACAGATTTTACCTCTTAAAGGCTTAGATCCTAGCTCTGACTATATCTACGCATTGACCGACTCTATTGTTGATAGTGCAGATGAACCGCTAGGGACATCAAGCTCCTATGCGTCTTTAAAAACGACAGATGTAGACCAAGCAGGCTCGCTCGATTTGCCACAAAAAATAATCCATCAGGTTGAAGCGTTATTTGCTGGCTATGGGGCTGTATCAAGCTCAGATGAAATCATCTACTCATCTTGGTTTACCACCGCCTCGGCAGGTAACGTCATGCAAAATGCAAAGAACGCATTAGCACTAGGATATGAATCGACCCAATCTCAGATTTGGCAAGGCAGTGCCAACCCAAACAATATAGACGATGACATACTCAATAGCCTTTATGAGATAGAAATAGACAGTGCAAGCCCGATTCCAAACACTATGCCATTTGATACCGCGTTAAGCGTTGACCCGTATGCAATGGCTGCTCTGGGGACGGCAGGTATTGATGCGCTAACAACCAACTACGCAGGTTTCAAGTTAGCAACAGGAAGCGAGATCACGGTATATCGTGCCAAGGTGAAATTGCCTTATTTTCTGTCAAATGATACGGCGAATAGTGGTTGGAAAACTCAGCCTTGGCGCAGTAGCATGCCAAGTGTACTCAAGATACTAAAGGTTCTATCATCGGGTTCAGATGCGGACAAAGGTGAGATTGCACGACAACTATTTGAGTTAGGTATCTCAGATCCAGCTAATCAATTATTGGACCCAAATTACCAAAAGAACCTAATTGGTGCCGAACTTACCTTAGCGGATGGCTCACAGTTAGACCAGGAACGAATTTTAACCAAATACAGCCCAGTACCACAGATTCGTTCTGTTGAAGCCGTTGATGTGATCATGTTCATCCCATCTGGTGGCCTCGTAGGCAGTAACCTACCAGTACTTCAATACCAGCACGGTATCACTAGTTTGAAAGAGACGAGTTATGCTTTCGCTCTACAACATACCGCAGGCGCAATCCAATTAGGTCAGCAACCGTATGCCATTGTCGCTATTGATCAACCACTTCATGGTCAGCGCGGTCTAGGAGAAAATGGCGAAATAGTGACGACACCGGCAGAACCGACTGTGTATATGAATCTTGAATACTTGCCTGTTGCCCGCGACAATATTAGGCAAAGTGCTATTGATGGTATTGGTTTAAGGCTTGCGCTCAATAACGGGACTGGTTTGCCATTTAGCTCTTTAGATGCAACTAACGTATCTTTGATGGGGCACTCTATTGGAGGTATCACAGGCATTAGCTCTTCCGCCATTGCCAATACCAAAATAGATACTGCATTTGGCATTACTGTAGATGACGAACTCGCCTACAAAGCTACGACTTTAGCAAACCCAGGGGGTGGTATTGGTCCATTCTTACTCGAGTCCGGCTCATTTTCTGGTACTATTAAGCACTCGGTTATTGGCTCTCAAGTCACTGCGTATCAAGAATATTATGCCTTAAATTGTTACAACAAAACGCCAGCAGTCGATGATGGCGATTGTTTTAATAATTTCTATGCAACGCTCAATAGTTCGAGTGCCACGGATGAGCAAAAACAAACGAAAACCGTGGTCGATGCTACGCTAACGTCATTCACTTATGCAGCACAAACCGTATTAGATAATGTAGACCCTATTAATATTGCCACGCTAATGTCTGGCCCTGTACTTGGCATACAAGCTGAGAATGATGAAACGATCCCTAATACAACTCAGCTGCCTACGGCCGGTACGCAGCCGCTGTTTAGTAAACTAGGGTTGAAGAACAGCGTTAACAATTCGACGAGCCAATTGGTAGCATCATATTTTGCTCGTACTTCTTTTGCTGAACACAGTACTGTTATTGCGCCGCAAAAACCTCACCTTCCAGCAGAAGATGACAGTGCCGCACATGCAGAGATGGTCTCGCAAATAGTTCAGTTCAATTTAACCCAAGGCAACGCCACAGGTAGCTTAGCTGTAAACCCTACACTGCTTGATGCAACGATTGATTAGAAACAAGTAACTGATGGATAAATAGCAAATAGGCCATCTCATTAAGCAAAGTTGAAGCTTATTTATGCCAGCCTAACCGCTGGCATTTTTGTATCTGCTATTTGTAACCAAAGCCTAGTTAACCGTTTGCATAAACCTTTAAAACACAAATGGTTGATCTCAGCTAAAATTAATCAAGACAGAATACCGTACGACCTCTTTCTTTATTGTAAATAAAGTGGATAATAGCCCCGTAATTTAATACCTAATAAATGTGAGTCCATTATGTCTTCTGAAGCTACTATGCTAGAACGCTGCCAATCTAAATGTGAACTATGTGGTTCTGATTCTTCTCTTACTGCATACGCAGTACCGCCACACAGCCACGTAACAGTGGATCACGGCATCATGGTATGTGACAAATGTCTTGGTGAGATTGACGATCCTAAAGATATCAACCACTGGCGTTGTCTAACTGACAGCATGTGGAGTCAAGAAGCGCCAGTTCAAGTAACTGCATGGCGTCAACTTACTCGTCTGAACACAGAAAGCTGGGCTCAAGACGCGCTAGACATGATGTACCTTGAAGAAGAAACGTCAGTTTGGGCACAAATCGGTATGTCTGCTGATGACAAGCCTCTTGACGTGAACGGCGTTGAACTTAAGAAAGGTGACGACGTAACAGTAATCAAAGACCTGCCAATCAAAGGTACTAACCAAGTGATCAAGCAAGGTACTGTTATCCGTGGTATCAGCGTGGGTGACGATCCAAAACTTGTTTCTGGTAAAACAAACGGCGGTCAATCAATGTACGTAATCGCTGAGTTCTGCCGTAAGAAGTAATTTCTTTTTACTGTTTGAATTAAGAAAGGCGCTCAATTGAGCGCCTTTCTTGTATCTACTATCTAACTGTTTTCAATTTAATTATTTCTTAACCAAACATCTTGATTGGTTTGTGCTTTTTTCTTTTTCTTCTTTTTACCTGTGCCAGCAGGTGGCGCAACAGGTTTAAGCGCTGCAATCAGTTCAGCTGTAGCTTCTTCATCGACTTCAAAACCTTCGATTTGCTCACGCTCAAGACGAATCTTGTTCTTCTTCTCGATGATTTTGAAGTGATGGTAATCTTCGTGATCGATCAGAGACAACGCTAGACCAACCTCACCGGCACGACCACTTCGGCCAATACGGTGCATGTAGTCTGATGGGCTACGCGGTAAATCAAAGTTGATAACAACTGGAAGCTTTTCGATATCCAGACCACGTGCCGCGATGTCTGTCGCGATCAGAACATCGATCTCGCCAGATTTGAAATCTTCAAGGATACGAGTACGTGAACCCTGCCCTTTATCACCGTGGAAGACTTCTGCAATGATGCCGCGTTTGTATAGCTTGTCTGCTAGGTGTTCACAGCTGTTCTTTGCATTCACGAAGATCAGAGCTTGGCGCCATTCGTGTTGCTGAATTAGGTGCGCTAGCAATGCTGTCTTACGGCCTTTTTCGACTTCGAATACACGCTGAACCAATGTGCTCGCATTAGCACTTTGAAGTTGAACTTCAATTGGGTCAGTCAGTAGTTCGTGGGTAAGCGTTTGAACTTGCTCTGGGAACGTTGCAGAGAACAACAGAGTTTGCTTCTTGCTTGGCAGTAGCTTCAAGATAGCATCTAGTTCTTCGGTAAAGCCAAGGCTTAACATACGGTCGGCTTCATCAAGCACAAGCGTTTTCACTTTATCAAGCTTGATTGCGTTGCTTGAAATAAGGTCAAGTAAACGACCCGGTGTCGCCACCAAGATATCAGTGCCGCCACGTAATGCTTGCATTTGAGTGTTCACAGACACACCACCAAATACACAAACCGTCTTAATCGCACCGTTAAAATGCACTGCGTAAGATTTAACGCTGTCAGCCACTTGCTTAGCCAGTTCACGAGTAGGTACTAAGATGAGGCCAGACACGAAGTTACCTTTGCCCGAACGACGGTCTAAAGGTGCATCTTCATGGATCTGTTGTAACAGAGGAAGTGCAAATGCAGCGGTTTTACCTGAACCCGTATTTGCGCCTGCAATTAGATCGCGTCCTGCTAACACACTTGGAATAACTTGCGCTTGGATAGGCGTTGGCTGTTGGTATTCAAGCTCGGTAAGACGAGCCATCAAAGGAGAAATTAAGCCAAGATCAGAGAAGTTGGTTGGTGTTGTGGTGTTAGTCATTAATTGCAGGAACTCAAAGCTAAAATAATAGCGCGCTATATTAACGTATTTCAGCAGTATTACGTAACTAAATCGCCCTTTCACTTCTATTTGACCAATTAAATCTCCTCACGGACGCCGTTATATATGAGAGAACCTCAATACACGCCGTATCCACTTCGACTAAATGGCACTAGCTCAATAATTATCGTTGTTGGCAACTTAATTCAGCCACCCAGCTACCGTTTGTTCAGGAGCATACGAGCTCGGCTCGGTTAGCCAAACGGCTACTGCATCTGGCGTAGCGACTAGTGGCTCGAAATTGATATTAAATTGCCATTCAGACTCACCGCGTTGGTAACCATCGTAAACGACGACGAAATCGTGTTCGAGTTTCTTACCTCTGTTTTCGCCCGCTTTGACGCTGGTAACTTCGTTCATCGCTAACAAGGCAATATGAGCCACATAATCACCTTTGCCTTCGTAACTCACCTTGAAGGTGTCGCCTTTATGATTGACCGTCAGCTTGGGGTTATTTTGTTGTGGGAGTGAAGGCAACGTTCTGTCGAGCCAATTGAAATAACCGCGCCACTCTTTTCCGTCAACGACAAAACCCGGAGTATAAACCCCGCTCGTTACACCATAAGCTTTATACAAACGTTGCTTCTGACTGAAGGCTTTGCTCGCGAACTTATCCCCCCAACCTAGGTAATCCCAGTAATCGACGTGATACGCGAGTGGGATAATTTGTGTCCAGAGTGCAGGGTCATCTTCAAAAGTCCTGAGGTAGGCATCAGCAGGTGGGCAACTCGAACAACCTTCAGAGGTGAACAGCTCGATAACCTGCGCAGGTTGCCCTTCGTTACTCCAGGTTTGCGCATTCGACACTGGAGAATATAAGACGATCGGTAAAGCAAATAAGCAGAGTTTGATTAATGATGCGTTGCATTTGGCGTGTGACATACCGTGATCCTTGTACGAAGCGAATTTACTGGCGCTCAAATACAGACCGTTATGCCTAAGTATTTCTTTCAGGTGCTTATTTTGCGAAGAGATAAAGTTTCTTTCAGATACAAAAACGCCAGCTTCTCAGCTGGCGTTTTTTTTAATTCTGTCTTTCTTTTATTCTATGCGTTTACGCTTAAATTAACGGTTAATACCGATATCGCGTTGCATGTGACCAGATAGGTCGCTCGCGTAGTAACTACGTGGAGAGTTGTCTACGAAAAGAATATCGAAAATGTGTGCAATCAATCCTTTGAAGTTAACCGAGTAGGTCTTCTTATCCATAGAGTTAGGAACAGCGATAGTATTCATTTGTACTGCTTGAGCCATGATTGCCTCTCTATAAATTTGTTTGTGTGTTTCGTTCTGATAACAAGAATAATAGGTGATCTTTTGCAGGTTAAAAAATGACTAAAATTGGATGTTCAGATTAGTTTTTCTAATAAAACAAACCATTAACAACACGTCGAAATACATATGCATTGGAAGCGATTTAAAATTCAATATGATGCTTAAATCATGCATTTAGTACAAATAGCCCTCAAACAAAAGTGGTCGATGTCACAGAAATTTTACATGAATAAATTTCCTGCTTCATCGACCACCTATCTCTTATCGAGTTTTCGATAAGTTATATTTGTTTTAATTTACTTGTTCAATGTCTGGCTTCTTTGCATAAATCGACGCTATAACCGCAATCGTCATCGTTGAAATCAGCACCGCTAGAGACCAATAAGTTGGGATAGCCCATTCACTGTCGACCAATAGCATTTTCACACCGATGAAGACCATGATGAATGCCAGTGCCGGCTTCAAGTAAATGAACTTATCCATCATGCCTTGCAGTACAAAGTACAATGAACGAAGGCCAAGTAACGCAAACACGTTAGCAGCAAGTACCAAGAACGGTTCTTGTGTTACCGCGAAGATTGCAGGAATAGAGTCCAAAGCGAACATTACGTCCATGACTGCAATCGCGCCGATTACCAACATCATCGGAGTGAACGCCCATTTAGCTCCCTGCTTAACCATTAATGCAGGCCCATGAAAATCCTCAGTTACTGGCATCACTTTACGAAGTAGCTTTTCAGGCAGTGTGTTCACACTCTCCTCTTCGCCCTTGTCTAACGCCAGTTTAATACCAGTACCAATCAAGAACGCAGCAAACACATAAAGCACCCAGTGGTATTCAGCCAACAACTGAGCACCTAATGCGATCATAATTGCACGAAGTACCAATGCACCAATTACACCCCAAAGAAGCGCACGAGGTCTTAAATGCTCAGGAACTTGGTATTGAGCAAAGATCATCGCAAACACAAACAAGTTGTCTACGCTAAGAGATTTTTCTAGCAAGTAACCCGTAATGAATGACACCGTTGCTTTTTGCGCTGTGTAGTCACTATTGGGCGCATAAATGTCCCAAAACAAGTAGATAGAGCCAGCAAACAAAAACGCTAGGACAAACCAGAAAACACTCCAGATTGCCGCTTTTTTAATCGTAACGTTGCCGCCACGAGTCTGATAGATATCAATAGAGACGAGAATCACCGTCAGCAGGAAAAAGCCCGCATAAGTCGTCATGATTGGTGATGAAAAAAAGGATTCACTATTTGTAGATAATAGAGATTGAGTTGAGTTCATTATTCCTCCGGGCGGAAGAACTGTACAAAGACCTTCCGCAAACAAAGCATATCAAGCTCCATTACGGATCTTGACTGTGATTGCGTTGGTCTCGTTGAAGTGAAATATGGGATTTCACCTTTACATACCGGATAGACTCTTGGCCTAACGAGATGACGATATGTAAACTTGCGCTAACTACTCCCCAAACGCGTGGATAATAATCCTCAGATTGTGTTTCGTCTATATAAATTTGCACAGGAAAAGCAAAAAAGGAGCAATTTGCTCCTTTTCATTTCTTCCACGTACGCTAGGAATAGCGTTTATTGATAGTAAGAATATTGCGACTATTACGTAACGTTGAACCTATCTATCACGCAAAACCATTACAAGCCTGCGGTGGGCACCAAATACACTAACGCAGACCAAACTGATACCCAACCTACAACCGCTACCGCATCCAACCAATCTTTCTTATCCATGCATATCTCCACAAGAAGGCGACCTGCAGAGATAAAGCATAAACAATGCCAATTTTATAAATAACCCCAGGTGATATCATTAAGCATCAGTATTAGCTTTGATTATCTAAAACACTCCATACAATTCAACGGTTCATTGTGTTGAAGTGATTCAGGGTGCGCTTGCAGAAACTCAATGAAACAGTCTGCCATTGAGTTAGTCGTTACCATGCCATCGCCTATCATATCCAACACAGCGTTGTAGCCCTCTTTCCCTTTCATGGTGTAGGCCGACGATGCTCCCCGGTAAATACGGTTGCGAGAGACAACCTGCCAGCCCAACTCATCAGAGTGGATTTCTAGATTGTGGATCCTGTGGCCTAGAGGCGCTTCTTTGTGGTAACAAAACCTCAGGTTGTGAGTATAAGGAAAGCTGCCTGAACCTGTGCCTACGACGCCATTATCGAGCGCGTTGTTGATTGCACCTTCAAGCATCCCTGCGATCGTTTCACCTTTTACTTCATACACACCAATAGGTACGGCAAACGGTAGTAGTTTTCCGGCAATATCGGCAACAGAGACATCACCGCTATTCAGTGAATTTCTAACACCACCGGCATTGTGAATGGCAAATTCAACCTGATGTCCTTTCTTGTTCATCAGATAGTGAAATGATTGAGCAACCAAGGGCGCTAGTTGGCTCGGGCCTTTGTCATCTGGGATACGTACATGGCGAAGTTTACTGTCAGCATGAGCAATGACTTGCTGCTGAAGCTTACGAACTCTAGGCTGATACTTGTCCGTCAGAATACTCTGTAATTCAGGATCTTTCTTACACACTGCGATGTTCTGGTGATTGTTCAAAAACTCACATGCCATATCATGTGCGTCGTCTTGTCCTACTTCACTCAGTTTAGCGTCTATAAACAGTCGACGGCCTAATAACAGTTCGTTCTTGCCATTGAAGTTCGTGACTTTGCCTTGCGCATCGAACTCAATTTCGCAGTGTCCTAGGCTCATGGCGTGGAAACCCGCTTGCACAACATAGGTGTCGCCAATTTTTACTCCGTAGTCATCGTCCTTCACTAAGCCGATATCCGAGAAATCACCCTGCAAGCGGTGACTATGACCACCAACAATCACACCGATGCCTTGCACATTCGCAGCTAGATCTAAATCAGCTTCATAACCGAGGTGACTAAGCAGCACTATCTTGTTAATACCAGCCTTATGAATTTGTTCTATCGTTGCTTTCGCTGTTTCTAATGCGTTTTCAAACGGTGTATCGATATCTGGGTTAGCGATGCCTGCCATCTTGTCGATGCTTAGTCCGAAGATGGCAACCTTCTCGCCATCAAACTCTTTCGTTATAAAAGAAGCACTTTGTGTTTCAGGCAGATATGGCTTAACAATTTCGTTGTCTGCTAAGGTATGAGTTTTATTGATATCCTCATTCGATAGATTCCAGTTACCGGCCAACAGTGGGAATTTGATTCTTTTAGCGAAAATAGCAACGGGCTCGTTACCCATGTCTAACTCGTGATTACCGAGCGTCATAGCGTCTATATTAAGGGCATTCAACAAATCAGCGTTGGCTTTTCCCTTGAATAAAGAAAAATACAAAGTGCCCTGGAAGCAGTCGCCAGCGTGCAGGAACAAGGTTCCAACCTTCTGGCGCTGGGCATCTTGTTCTATTTGTTTAAAGCGTGTTGAAATTCGAGCAAAGCCACCAGCACTGACATAAGGTTCAATGATGTGATTGTTCATTTTAAGTGATAGCTGTAACGAGGTTGGTTCAAAGTATGAGTGGGTGTCGTTGATGTGTGCCAACACTATTTTTGTCGGCTTATTCTTTTTAGTCATATTTTCTTCTCTCTTTGTCCCTTCATACTAGGTCGAGAATCATGACAGAATCGTGAATTTTATGAAACTGCACTGCAAAAAAATACTCGAGATAGATCAAAAATCTCATTTTGCGACGTATAAACAAAGAGTGGGTTTTGTGACAGATGAGCATACCGATTATGCATTTTTCGATTATGATTAAAGATATCTGTTAGCTTTCAAACAATTAGCAGAGCCTTCCGTTAGGAGTAAGCCTATGCAACTAGAAAGAATCGAGATTTCTGGCTTTCGAGGTATCAAGCGCATGTCACTTGCGTTTGACGAGCTAACCACGCTGATTGGTGAAAATACTTGGGGTAAGTCTTCATTATTGGATGCCCTTTCCGTCGTTCTGCCCTCAGACGGTGTGCCATATCACTTTGAAATGACCGATTTTCATGTCGATTACTCAGTTTCACATCCACAGTCTCAACATCTTCAAATTGTTCTGGCATTAAAGGCCAACGACAAGAGTGAACTCAACGCTGGTCGTTATCGCAAACTCAAACCGATTTGGGTTCAGGATGAGTTTGGCGTATTTCGCATTTATTACCGAATCAGTGCGACATTAGAACAGTACGAAACCACCACCCACTATGCATTCTTAGGGTTGGATGGTAACCCTCTCAAGCTTCATCATTCTGAAAAGCTCGCTCAAGAATTAATGACCTTGCACCCAGTGATTCGCTTGCGAGATGCAAGGCACTTCGATCGTCCTTTTAACGGCAAATCCCTAAACCACAATGCGCATCTTCCTAGCAATGGAAATGGCGCAAACGGAAACAGTACCAATAATGGTAATGGGCGCCAAGCAAGAATAGAAAAGCGCATCGACAACACCTGCCGTCGCTTAATGGCGATACCTGGCCATGTAAACAAAGGTGAAATGCGCAGTAGTCTAGAGTCGATGCAAAGCTTGATCGAACACTACTTTTCTTTCAAAAGTACTTCTCGTCGTAACCCTAGAAAACAGCGAGACGGATTGCTTTATTCTGCAGGTGCCAATGACCAGAGTATTCATCAACTTGTCGAAGAGACCAAAAATAAGCAAACCCGCCTCTTATTCATGGGGTTACTTAACGCTTATCTGCAAGCTAAAGGACCAAACGACTTACGAAGATGTGCACGCCCTCTTTTGATCCTTGAAGATCCTGAAGGTCGATTGCATCCAACGCACTTGGCAAGAGCTTGGAGCTTGATGCAAAAATTGCCAATGCAGAAAATCCTCACCACCAACAGTGGCGACCTACTCGCAGCAGTTCCTTTGCAATCAATTCGTCGCTTAGTACGTCAGTCTGATAAAACCATCGCTAATCAACTCAACATGAACCACTTCAGTAAAGATGAACTAAGACGAATTGGTTTCCATATTCGCTTTCACCGTTCAGGAGCACTGTTTGCGCGTTGTTGGTTATTAGTAGAAGGTGAAACCGAAGTTTGGTTGTTCAATGAACTTGCCAATCAATGTGGCTATAACCTTGCAGCAGAAGGTGTACAGATTATTGAGTTTGCTCAATCTGGACTCAAGGCTCTGATTAAGGTCGCTCAAGAGTTTGGTATTGATTGGCATGTGGTGACTGACGGTGATGCCGCTGGTAAAAAGTATTCCGCGACAGTGATATCTAAATTGGGAAATGACCAAGAGAGGCATCGCCTTACTGAACTGCCCGATAAAGACATTGAACATTACTTGTATTTGAATGGCTTCGAGAACTTTTTCCGGGACATGGTTAAGATTCCTTACGATCACCCTATCCCTCCGAAGAAAGTTGTAGCTAAGGTATTGAAGAAACACGCAAAACCCGACCTTGCACTCGCGATCGTCTCGCATTGTGAAAACCAAGGGCAAGAATGCATTCCATTGTTGTTAAGGTGGACACTTAAACGCGTGATCACCATGGCGAATGGAAATACCTAAGCATAATTTATTTTATCGATGCTATCAGTTGCTCTGCTGATCACATCTTTAATTGATTATCGTGACCCAAAACCAAAAAAGGCACACCAAGTGGTGTGCCTGTATAAATTGATATACAAATTAATTGGGGGTTATCTTGCAAGAGTTCACAGTGACTAAAGCATCGCTGCTTAACGTATTCATTAAGCCTTTGCCTGTTTAGCGTTTTGTTCAACAACTTCCGAAGATTGAGTCGATTTCTCGTGAAGCCATAGACCCGTTGCTTTCATCAAATATCCAAATACACCACCAAGCAGTAAAGATGGTACTACAAGTTGCCAATCGCCACCTGCGGCAAACGTCGCACAACAACCAATGAAGGTTCCTGGGATATAACCGAGCCACGCTTGTTTTGCTTGAATACACATAAAGAAAGCGACAATAGCAGTAATCACATAGCCTAAAATCTCTAGCCCTGCGAAGGTTGAGCTTTCGATAATCACCATTGCCCAGAATACGCCCGTCATGTTGGTTAGTAAGCTACCTGCCAATCCTTTTACCCCGCCTGTTGGCGACGCAAAGTAACTGGTGCAACCTAAGAAACCTGCCCATGACAATAAGCCGAAAGAGATAGCAATCCATCCCCAAAGACCTGACAAAATACCTGTTGTTAATGAAATCGCGACTAATGTACTCATACTATTTCTAAAGCCTAATTACGTAATTGTCCGCAACCGGTTTTAGCCTCACTTAAAATCAAGTAAGCATACTATGGGAAGATAGCCCTTATTTAGCCGATCATGATCACATTAATAATGTATGCGGTTGCGCATTTATCACCATATAGAGACCGAAATCGCTTATTCAACATATTTAGTTATTGGTATTTTATCAAATCAAGATTACAGGACCGACCGTTTGCCTTTCATCATACGCTTACCCTCTCGCTTGATACACTCAGCAAGCGGGTTTTCTGCCATGTCAGCACGCCAAATAAAAGACAACGTTCTTTCCATTTCAAGCTCAGGAACGTTTAAGGTAACAAGCTGGCCAGATTCAACAAACTGCTCGACATCGAGATAAGGTAGACACGTTAAATATGGGCCGTTTGCAACCAAACTTCTTAAAACAGGAACGTGTTCGTACTCTCGCCAAACATCGAGATCGCCAATTAAATGGTGAATAGAGCTATCAAAAACTTTGCGAGTACCCGAACCATGTTCGCGTAATACCCATTTTGCTTGCTCTAGTTGTGCCAAGCTTACTCTTTCACGCTTCGCAAACGGGTGATGAGCCGACGCAACCACCGTTAAATGGTCGGTACACCACACTTCTTGGTGGACTCGGCTATCGTCACAACGACCTTCGATAACACCCAAATCATATTGATAATCTAATACACCATCAATGACAGCATCGGTACTTTGAACGCCAAGTGAGATTCGCATCTCAGGAAAGTCGTTATCAATAATACTGATGAGGTCCGGGACGAGGTGTTCCGCCGGGGTTTGGCTAGCGCCTAATTTGAGTTCACCACTCAACAAATGCTGTTCGTAGAAACCCATCTCAATTTGTTGCGCATCTTGCAGTAAGCGCTTCGCTTTTGGTCTCAACCACATGCCCCAATGAGTCAGAGCCATTTGCTTACCTTGCCTCTCAAACAAAGGCCTGCCAAGCATTTTTTCCAACTGTGCAAGAGACATACTTGTCGCCGACTGAGTCAATGCCAACTTATCCGCTGCCTGACTGACACTCCCGGAATCTGCTACCGCATCAAATACCGCAAGTTGCTTTAATGAATAACGCAAAATTCATCCTTAATTCTTTTAATTATCAGGTTCCTGTTGCTCTGTTTTTGTTAAGCCGATGAGCAACCAATTTCATTTTACTCGTAACCCAATCTATATCAATAAATTTGATGTGGTTTTTAAAAATTATCAATTTTACCTCTACCTACCAACCCCCTAATCTGGAATGGCAGGACGAAACGAACCCTGCAAAACATTACTGATTAACCATTACGGATTAACCAAGTCATTAACACTAGGAATTACACATGACGGATTGTTCAAGGGGGGGATATGGCAACCAGCACTTCTGAAAATCATCAACTGTTTTCACCAACAGAAATGATGGCGGAAGCAGAGAAGTTTGCATTAAGCAAAGCAAATAAAACCAGCAGCATGACATTAAGTTTGGCGATCATGGCTGGTGCATTCATCGGGCTTGCTTTTCTATTCTACATCACGGTAACCACGGGTAGCGCTGATGCTGGATGGGGATTGAGTCGTTTAGCCGGTGGTCTTGCATTCAGTATGGGATTGATCTTGATTGTGATTTGCGGTGGTGAGCTATTTACTAGCTCGGTGTTATCAAGCATCTCATGGGCTAACAAGCAAATCACCTTCACTAAGATGCTGTCTATCTGGGGCAAGGTGTACGTCGGTAACTTTATCGGTGCCATGTTCCTACTGGCTTTGGTAAGCGCCGCAGGCTTGTATCAACTGGATGGTGGGCAATGGGGCTTAAACGCTCTGAATATTGCTCAACACAAGCTACACCACAGTCCTGTTCAAGCTTTCGCTTTGGGTGTGCTTTGTAACTTGTTGGTGTGTTTAGCCATTTGGTTAACGTTCAGCTCTGCTAACGCAATGACCAAAGCAATGATGACCGTATTACCCGTTGCAATGTTCGTAAGTTCAGGCTTTGAACACTGTGTGGCGAATATGTTTATGGTGCCACTAGGCATCACGATTCAAGCATTCGCACCAGAAAGCTTCTGGATACAAATCGGCGCAACACCAGCGCAGTACGCAGACTTAAACGTCATGCAATTTGTCACCGCAAACTTAATACCAGTGACAATCGGCAACATCGTAGGTGGTTCAGTATTGGTCGGCTTAGCCAATTGGAGCATCTACCGTCGCCCACAACTTAAAGCAGCAAAAATTACCGCTATTACACAAACAACAGAAATTACGTCAGTTAAGGAAATTACTATGAACACAGCAACTATTATCAAGCAAATCATGAACACTCAACCAATTACACTGAGCGTAGAAATGCCAACATCAGTCGCGATTGATACACTTTTAGACGCGCAACTTGTTAGCGCTCCTGTTTGCGATGTTGAAGGCCGTCTGGTTGGTATCTTCTCTGTTCATGACGTAATGGTGGACCTTTGGTGCCAAGATTACATCCCAACTAAAGGCCAAAAAGTCGTAGACCTTATGAGCCGTGACGTTGTGGCAATCGATGCAAATGACAAGCTAGTAGACGTTGCTGAGTTCCTATGCATCGACAAAGAGCAACTGTACCCGACTACAAGCATGGGCTTCGCGACTCGACTGACTTCTCTTTCTCTAGAAGAGCGTGCAAAAGCAATGAAAGTAAGTCAACCACATATGCTTCCAGTATTAGAAAATGGCGCAATGGTAGGTGTATTGACTCGCATTGAAGTGATGCAAGCACTGCGTCCAATCTACGGTGACCGACTAAACGTGGTTCCTCAAGCTGAGCTAGAAACTGCATAACTAGCGACTGTTTGCATAGCAAGCGCCTAACTAGAAACAAAGTAACGAATCTTAGGTTGAACTATTAGGGGTTAGTCGTTCAACTAGATAACTCAGTCATGGCAACGTTGACTGGCTAGAGGCAAATGGTGGCTTTAACGTACTAAATGGTTTGACACAAAACAGACCTAAACACGTTGCCATTTATCTCAATAAAAAAGGCGCAAAGTGAAAACTTTGCGCCTTTCTCTATTTCTAACTGCTGACCCATTTAGTATCGACTAAACTTTTGATGTTTCTAAAAAATATTGATACCTGTCAGAAAGCTAGATTACTTCTTTACACCTTCAACGTGTAGATCCATGTCTACGTAGCTTGAAGCGCCCATTACTGGAATATTGAAGTCAGCAAGTTCTAGACGAGTTGTACCAACGAAACCTGCACGCTCACCGCCCCATGGGTCTTGACCAGCACCGATGAATTCAGCTTCGATAACGATAGGCTTAGTTACGCCGTGAAGTTTAAGGTCACCCATAACTTCAAGTTTGCCGTCGCCTTTATCAACCACTTTTGTGCTGTTAAATGTCGCTTCAGAGAACTTACCAGCATCGATGAAATCGCCGCTACGGATATGCTTATCACGTTCTGCGTGGTTTGAATCAAGGCTTGTAGTGTCAACCGTTACGTTTACTGTAGACGCTTCAACGTTGCTTTCATCAAATGAGAAGTCACCTGAGAATGTATTAAAACGACCTTGGATAAAGCTGTAACCTAGGTGGCTAACTTTAAAGTTAACTGAAGCATGCGCACCTTTTGTATCAATCACGTAATCAGCGGCGTTCGCAGCGAAAGGCATTGCCATTGCAAATGCTAATCCTGTAGCGATAATTGACTTTTTCATTTTGAAGCTCCTATCATTTTTCGTAGCGTATCGTCTTTGTCGATAACGTGGTGTTTTATCGCCGCTAAGGCGTGCACTGATGCCATGATGATCAGTACCCATGCAGCATAGTAGTGAACCGTACCTGCGAGATCAGATTGGTTTGCAAACAGTTCACCCATACTTGGTACAGTGAACCAATTGAATACGTCGATCCCACGGCCATCTGATGTCGAGATCAAATAACCTGAAATAAATAATACCGCTAAGTTAATGTACATAAAGCCGTGAGCGACCTTCGCAGCTACAACTTCATAGCTTTTACCTTCGACTTTAGGTGACGCGGTAACTAGTTTCCAAAGTAAGCGGATAACGGTAACGGCAGCCAAAAGAATGCCTACCGAACGGTGGTAGTCTGGCGCTGTTTTGTACCACTCGCTGTAGTATGAAAGATCAACCATCCAAAGGCCTACACCAAACAAACCAAATATTGCGAGTGCTGAAATCCAATGCATCGCTCTTGCTAAAGGATTGTAATTTCTAACGTTGTTGTCCATGCATCTCTTCCGAATGTTAACGAGTCGTGTAGTTTTGAAAAGCGTACCCTACACTAAGTTTGTGTAACATATTATTTACCAAGCTTTACAATAGTTACATCACTGCAAATTAAACGAGTTATTCAAATTATTTGAACAACTTTGAGCTAAACGTTAGATTTCAACGATTTGTTCGATCTCGTAAAGCTCATCTGAGATATCTAACATCTTACGCTCCATCACTTTTTGGGCCTCTTCTATCCCCTTGTTGTAATACACCGCCCCAAACTTTTTGCTGATAAAGTCGACTAAGAACTCCGTGTCGAACTGACCCAGCTCCACATCGAGTTCATCTTGTAGGTACTTTTGGAGCGTATGAGTAAGTTCAGATTTTTGTTTCGAATCTAATTGAATGGTCATGAATGTTTCCAAATAAAGAGTAAGTAGATCAATCGTGATTTGCTGACTAGACTATATTCGTGGTAACTAGCTAGAATTCCTCATAATTTAGAATACAGACCATTGAAGTGCCAGTGCTATCCATAAAATCACTCAGCAATGGCTAATTTTGATAGAGAGATCAAGAACTCGCACTTTGAAGATAGGTAACGGCACTGCAATTACCGTACTATTGCCCATCAATAAGATAGTAGCTGTGTATAAGGGACTTCATTGTTATTAGATCTAGTGATTAAAAGCGTTAATCAGTTTCAAGACGATTGCTTAAAGCTTTGTGAGCGCCACTACCCTACGGTACACAACCAAGGGATCAGTGAGCACCATATAGGCAAGGCTTTTGCCCGCCGAATGGACCACACCTTCATTAGTTTTGATCATGCAAGTAACATCAGCCCACTTGAAATGCTTTCCTCTGGTGAAACTCCTAGACACTTCCGAATATCTTCCGAAATCGGTACCGTTTGGATGATCAGTCATCATATGGTGAGCGCAGGGAAAACCTGCCGAAGAAAGCTGATGTTGGACATCCATAATTGGCAACAAGAGTATGGATTTGCTATTCAACCGAATGACGTTTTAATCATTGTCTCCGATCATTGGATTAGCCGAAGTAAAAACAGCGGCGAGTTATTGCATTGGTGGATGGGTGAGCTCCCAGACGAGATCACTGAATATAGCCAACAAGGTATTACGCTAAGAGAGAGTGATTCTCAATTCGCTACTGACTTAAATAATAATTTTAAAATCAGCCCTTGTTTTATAAAATACGGACACCCTTTAAAACGGTCAGGAAATCAGCAATTAGTTCGTAAATACCTACAACTTTATGCGGTACTTCAGTGGCAGTAAGAATACGGGTCAACTTTTTTAATCAGCCTTTAAAGTAAATTGTTAGACCTCCATCCCAATATTTTATAAAACCCAACTCAGCCCTACCCAATAATCAATCATAGTTTATCTTTGAAAAAATAATAACTTATCAGCTCATTGTTCATATTTTGAGAAGTAGATATCATTTATATGCAAACAGAACTGTTTGTGTAAATTATAACTTTGACGTTCCACCATAATCTGGAGCTTTATCCTTACTTTTAGCTAGTGTATTGGCGCTGAAAGCTTATATTGATTGGCGTTGATATGAGATAGATCACTCAGAGCTTAAATTCACAGTAATCATTATTAGTGGTGAATGATAAGTAATTACTATGAATAACATCCATTATTATGCTGGTTTTTTGTTAGTTATATTTATTTAAATATTGACTCTACAAATGAGTTTTTATTAATTGACAATTTATTTACACCTGTCAATATTGTGACAGCCGCGACATGTACGTCCGCATGGAATAACCCCTTTTTATTAGCGACTATGATTTTATCAGACAGAAGTGAATTTATTAGCTGTATATCCGTAGATGCTGATATGCAGTTTATTGCGAAATACCAAGACCTGACGCTTAAAAGCGTCTATCAACCTATATTCGACTCCTCTATGACTCAAATAGGTGTCGAAGCTTTAGTACGCATTTCAAATAACAAAGGTGATATCGTTCGCCCTGATCGCTTCTTTCATTCAGACGAAACCTCATGCACAGACAAAATTAATGTAGAGAGGTTGAGCCGAGCAATTCATATCCGTAACTTCGCGCAATCAAATGTTCGTCATTTAAACCTGTTTTTGAACGTTCTTCCAAACGTAGGTGAACTATTTGCTGAGGAGAAAGTAAGTGACAGCTTGTTAGCCAAACGTCTTCACGAGCTAAACCTTTCATGCGAACAGATAGTGATGGAATTGGTAGAACTGAGTGCAGAAAGTGAAGAGCGTTTGAAAGATGCAGCCCTCTCGCTTGCTGATAATGGCTTTCAAATAGCGGTCGATGATTTTGGAACACAAGCATCAACAGAACTGCGCGTTCGTCATATTAACCCTCATATCATCAAGATAGACCGTTCAGTTATGTTGGACTTTGAACAAGGCGACAGTCGAGAAATGGAGTTAGTACTCGATCTTGCAAAGCAAATTGGCGCAAAAACGGTTATTGAAGGCATTGAAACCCAACAACAACTTGAAGCGATGCAAAGCTTAGGCTTCGATATGTATCAAGGCTATCACTTAGCCATGCCAAAGCCGATTGAGTTGGACTTACGACTTGCCATCTAGAATCCCGAACTAGTCTTCATAAAGCCGCTTTACCATTGGTTAGCGGCTTTTTTATTGCTTACCTATTCGTATGTGCTTTCCCGTCTCAAGTGTTAACAAAACCCATGTATAAAAAAGCCCAGTCAAAACTGACTGGGCTGGCTTAAAAGAATCTGTTTTATATCAATCCCTAATAACCCGCAGTGGACGGTTTGATTCTATATAAAATAGCGAACATCACTGGTACTACGATTAGCGTTAGTACTGTAGCAAAGCCTAAGCCTGCCATGATGGTAATCGCCATCGAGCCGAAAAATGCATCGAATACCAAAGGAATCATACCCAAGATAGTCGTTAGTGCTGCCATAGATACCGGTCGTACGCGACTGATCGCACTGTCGACAACCGCCAAATATGGGTCTTTACCTGTTGATAGCTCACTGTTGATCTGGTCAAGCAGTACAATACCGTTCTTCAGAATCATGCCGCTTAGGCTTAGTAAGCCTAAGAACGCCGTGAAGCTGAATGGCATATTGGTACCCAACAGACCAATGGAAACACCAATGATAGAGAGTGGAACCGTAAACCAAATCACCAGTGGCTTACGAACCGAGTTAAACAGAAGCATAGTGATGATAAACATCAGCAAATAACCCATTGGTAGTGAGCCAAACAGAGATTCTTGCGCATCTTTAGAGCTTTCGTACTCACCGCCCCAACTAATGCTGTAGCCTTCTGGTAAATCTAATGCTTCTACCTTTGGTTTCACACGAGCAAACAGACTCGCTGGAGTTTCATCACCAAGAACATCGTGGTCAGCCAATACCGTTAGCGTACGTTTTCTGTCGCGACGCTGAATCAGTGGCTCAGACCATTGAAGCTCTACGCCATCAATCACTTGCTCAACTGGGATGTAAGTTTGTAGCGATGGGCTCCAAATCTTCACATTGTTTAGCGACTCGAAATCAAAACGCTCTTCTTCCGGTAAACGCGCCACGATAGGTAACATATGAGTACCATCACGCAGTAGGCCGATGTTGTAACCGCCAAACGCCATCTGTAACGTCTCAGACAAGTCAGTTTTTGAAATGCCTAGGCGACGAGCCTTAGATTCGTTGAACAGTGGTACAAGTTCTTTAGTGCGTTCACGCCAGTCATGACGAACATTTCGAGAGCCTGGATCGGCAAGCAAGATGTCTTCGACTTCAACTGCAATGTTACGCAGTACTTGTGGATCGGCACCGATAATACGCGCTTCAATTTTTGAAGCTGGTGAAGGCCCAAACTCAATCAACTTGAACTGGAACGTTGGTTGCTCAAATTCGTTCGCTAAGTCTTTGTCTAACGCCTCTAACGCCTCTAACGCCTGAAACATGGTGTCGCGGTCAGTCGTTCTTACTTGTAACTGAGCGTACGCTTCATAGCTTTTCTCTGGTTGGTATGTCAGAGCGAAACGTTGCATGCCCTGTCCAACCGTTGTCGTTACGAACACAACGTTGTCTTGCTGGCGAATGTAGCTTTCAACCTTTTCAGTCTGCTTGATGGTTTCACGAACATCTGTGCCTTCTGGCATCCACATGTCGACGTAGAACATTGGCGTGTTTGATGGCGGGAAGAACTGTTGCTTCACCATACCGAATCCAACAATTGATGCGGCTAGCAGAGCAATCATACTCACTACGGTTAGCCATCTGAAGCGCAATGCGAATTTCAAAGACGCGCCGAATACAACGAACAGGATACCTTTGTATGGGTCTTCGTTCGCATCAACCTTGTCTTCTTCTTTAAGCATCATTTCGGCAAGGAATGGTGTTAATGTCAGTGCCGTAACCCAGCTCAGGAATAGTGAGAAACATAGTACCCAAAACAGAGAGCCCATGAATTCGCCAGTTGCGTCTTTCGATAATCCGATAGGTGCAAAAGCGGTAATAGCAATAATGGTCGCACCCAAAAGAGGCCATTGTGTTTGTGTCACGATGTCCTTCGCTGCTTGAAGTTTGGTCTTACCTTTCTTCAAGCCAACCAGAATACCTTCAACGACAACAATCGCATTATCCACCAACATACCCAGCGCGATAATCAGTGCACCCAGTGAGATACGGTGCAATTCCACGTTGTTGTAGTCCATCAAGATGAAGGTTCCGAATACCGTTAACAAGAGAACCAAACCAATGATCAAACCACTGCGTAAGCCCATTGCGAACAGCAAGACAATGATAACGATCGCTACCGCTTCAACTAGGCTGATTAAGAAGTCAGCCACTGATTTGTCTACTTCTTGCGCTTGGTTGTAGAAGTAATTCAGCTCCACACCGGCAGGCTTAATGTTTTCTAGGCGATCAAGTTCGGCATCCAGTGCTTTACCAATCTCAACCACGTTTACGCCTGATGAGAAAGCAATACCTAAGTTGATTGCAGGTTTACCGTTGTACGTTAATACATTACCCGGTTTTTCTTGAATACCACGAGTCACTTCAGCAACGTCTTTTAAACGAATCAGATTGCCAGTGTCACGACCATGAATGATTAGGTTTTCTAACTCTTCAACAGTGCTCAGAGTACCGTTAGGTTTGATCGTTAGGCTTTGACCATTGAGCATTACCTCGCCCGCTGATACAACGCTATTTTGTTGTGCTAACAGTGACGTAACCGTCGACATATCAAGGTTTAATGCGGCTAAGCGTTCCAGTGACATCTCAACAAACAGTTGTTCTTGTTGATCACCTGCAATACTTACTTTGCCGACGCCATCGACCAGTTCGATTTCACGCGTTAGGTAATCTGCGTACTGTTTGAGCTCAACGTAATCGTAACCGTCACCTGTCAGCATGATCATTACACCAAACACGTCACCAAAATCATCGATGATCTGAACGGAATTTACACCACTTGGCAGTGTTGGTTGTAGATCGTTTATCTTGCGGCGCATTTCATCCCAGATCTGAGGCAGCTCGTCTGGACCGTAGTCCATCTTCATACTGACCATAATTTGAGACATACCGTTCGATGATGTCGAGGTAATCTTGTCGATGTACGGAAGCTGTCTTATCTCTTTTTCTAGTGGGTAAGTCAGCTCTTCTTCAACTTCCATTGACGTAGCGCCAGGGTAAGTTGAAATAATCATTGCATCTTTAATGGTAAAAGCTGGGTCTTCTAAACGGGATAGATTACCAAAAGACGTCACACCGCCAATGGCCAAAATGACTAGAAACAGCCAGCTGATTACTTTGTTCTTTATTGAATATTCTGCGATGTTCATTCTGCTTTTCCTGACAATTGGATTCCGTCACGGAGTTTTCTTAAATTCGAATTTACGAGTAGCTCACCTTGCTCAACACCATGAGCGATGAGTGCGCCTTGGCCGCTGATCTTGTCGACTTCCACTTCACTTTTGAATGCTTGGCCGTCTTCCATTTTCCACACGTAAAATTGATTAGCGTCAGCGCCAGCTTGCAGAGTCGTCATCGGTAATTGGTAGCCTTGAACATCACTCAGGCCCGCTTTTGCCATGTCGACATTTACCGTAACGCTCGTACCCGGCAGAATTTCACTTTCGGGTTGCTGCATCTGCATCCAAAACTCATATGTGCGAGATTGTGGGTGCAATTCACTGGTGTGCTCTAGGTACGTCAGAGGATATTCTCCAGAGTGACCACCAAAGGTCGCTTCAGGACGGTAGCTGCTTGAACGCATGTCAGGGCTGATCGACGCTAAGATCGAATCGGATACTTGGATTCGCACGTATACCTTATCGTTCTGATACAAGCTAAGTAGCGTTTCACCCGGTGTCGTGTTTTCAAAACGCTGTTTATCAACGGTTGAAACCGTGCCTGAAAATGGTGCTAGCAACTCTGTGTAGCTCAGCTTGCGTTGTGCTGCAGCCAAATTAGCCGATGCCAGTTTGTAGTTAGCCGTGAGCTGGTCGTGTTCCGATTGCGACAACATCTTGCTACCAAACATCTCAGTACCACGAGACAATTGCTTGCTCGCCAATTCAAACTGAGATTGAGCGTCCGTTAAGTCTTGTTTATATGTCGCGTTGTCTAGGGTCGCCAGTAGCTGACCTTTTTCGACCTTGTCCCCCGCTTCAACCAATACTTGCTGAATTTCACCAGCAAGCTTAAATGCCAACGGTGTCAGTTCTGCAGGCATCACCTGTCCGTTAAAACTTCTGAACTGATCAGTAAGCGGTGCACCGACTTCAAAGGTTGAAACCAATAGTGAAGGCTGATCACGGTGGGCTGCTTCGTTATTGCATGCTTGAAGTAATAACGCAGATGCAACCACTACTGATAATTTGGAAAGGTTCATTAAATACCGCCCTCACGTAACCAAGCTTTTACTTGCTGTCCATCTGATAACACATCGACACCTGCTTCAACGATTAAGTCGCCAGAAGACAGGCCGTCAATCACCTTGCCTTGTTCATCAAGGGTAACTTGTACTTTAAAAATCAATTGCGATTTTGGGTTGTAGCGCCACAGTTCACCGTGGTCTGCGTCTTTGCTTAACCAAGCAGAATCAACAATTCCGATGCCGTAGTCAGATTTGTTTTTCTGTACTTCAACCTGTGCCGTCATGCCAGAAAGCAAGTTGATACCTTCAGGTTTTTCGATAGACACAACAGCTTGGTAGCTGTTTGTGTCTTCGTCTGGCTGAGTTGAGATCTCTTTAAAGCGAGTCGGGATACGAATGCCGCGGTGGCTATCCATCACAACCCACATGTTTGAGCTTGTTAGGTCTTGAATTGAACGGTCTTCAAGCTTTGATACCGGAATAGAGAAAGTCACATCCATTTCGCTGTGATTCAAAATGTTAAGTACCGGCTGCTTTTCTGCGATCAATTGATATTGCTTACCAAACACCATCGATACCACGCCATCGAATGGAGCAACTAATGTGGTGTAACCAAGGTTTGTTTTTGCTTGGTTCAACTCAACTTCAGCGGCAGTAAAGGTGTTTACGGCTTGGTCGTAGTAATCCGTGCTCACAAGCTTCTTAGAGTACAACTCAGACGCTTGCTTATATTGGCTGTTAGCCAAATCAAATTTTGCTTGTGCTGCATCAACGGCAATTCGGTAATCCGTCGCATCTAACGCAGCGAGTACTTGCCCTTTCTTTACTTCTTGTCCCATGCGAACAGAGAAGGTTTCAATATCGCCCCCCACATTGAAAGAAAGCGCAGCACGGTCGGTCGCATCCACTTTTGCGATAAAGCTATCAAGCTCAATATCTGTCTGTTGCGGGATCTCAAACAGCTTTACTGGCTTTACAACTTGAACGGTTTCTTCTGACTGAACCTTGTTACATCCGGTCAAAGAGCCAGCGAGTAATAGTGCGGCAAACGCCAATCCTATCTGCTTACTCGTCTTGGCTTGAATAGACAACTTGGATTGCATGATGCTTCTCCATTTAATTATTATGATTTATTACACAGGTGGGCAGTATATTTAATATTAAATAATTCTCAAGCTTTACTTTCCACTTGTGCAGTATTTTTTATTTCAATAAAAACAGTGTAGAATGTGGTAATCAGGTAAATGTGTGAAATGAAGATGACAGAAAAAAAACAAGGTAGAAGAAGCGCAAAAGACGCCGAAGAGACTCGATTTTTGATCATGAGTGTTGCTGCGGATATGTTCTGCGAGCATGGTTATGATAGCGTTTCGCTGCGAAACATCAGTGAAAAAGCAGGCGTTTCGCATAGCCTTATCCGCCATCACTTTGGTAGCAAAGAAAAGATCTGGCATGCTATAAGCGATTGTTTACATGAGTATTTTCAGTCGTACATTGCTAAAATCATGGAAGAACTGCCAAAAGGTGTTACGCCGAGTATTACTATTTATTTGTTTAGTATGCGTCTCTTTAGCAACATGGTTCACTCACGTAAACCGATGCAACTTATCACCGACTCTGTTCGCCAAAAAGACAACCTAGTCGATTACTTTATCGACAATGTTGGCGATGTCGAAAAAGAAATTAATATGTTGGCAGAAGAATATAATGATGCGAACCCAGATAACTTGATCAACATTTATGAAATTAAATGGCAAATGATCATGTATGCGCACGGAGCGGTATGCCTAACCCCTTTCATGGAAAGCACGTGGAATGAAGGTGACATGCAATCGACGCCTGAAGAAGCATTGTTAAAACATTGGCAATTGTTCAACAAGCAAATGGTCAGTACGTTCAATATCAGTGAAGAATGGGTCTTGAATCCAAGTTCGATTGAAGAATTAATTTATGAAGTCCCTTGTGTGTGGAAGTGCAATCAAGAACACCGTTAATTGAATGCTTTTTTCGACCCTGATCGTAAATTAATTTACTTGATACAAAAACGCGCCCTTACAGAACCAACTGTAAGGGCGCGTTTTTATATGTATAGATCTTTAATCTAGCTCTTTAGGTCCGCTTATTAGCGACGTGCTTTACCACGGTTTTGGTGAATCTTAAGCTTCGCTTTCATCTTACGTTTTTCTGACGAACGACTTTTGCTACGTCCACTGCGATCAGGTGCAAGGTCTTTCTCTAGGCTTGGTTCAAAGCCCTCTAGCCACTCTTGAGGCAAGCGCGTATCCAGTAGTCGTTCAATATCACCCAATAGGTAAGCTTCGTCCTGACTCATCAATGAAATCGCAAGACCGCTGTTACCTGCACGACCTGTACGACCAATACGGTGAACGTAGTCTTCTGCTTTAAAAGGCATATCGTAATTCACAACTTGTTCTAGCTGCTGAATATCGATCCCACGCGCTGCTACATCCGTTGCGATCAGCGCGCGCACTTTGCCCGATTTGAAATCATCCAATGCTTTTTGGCGCGCACCTTGGCTCTTATCACCATTGATTGATGCTGCTTTAATACCGTCTAGCTTAAGCTCTTTTACTAACGCATCCGTACCCTGCTTAGTCTTTGTGAACACCAATACTTGTTGCCAATTTTTTGAGCCAATCAAATACGCCAACAGTTCACTTTTACGCGATTTATCTACCGGGTAAACCATCTGTGTTACGGTGTCAGCCGTGCTGTTTTTCGGCGTTACTTGAATTTCACTTGGCGACTTCATCATTCGGTACGCAATCGCTTTGATTTTGGTATCGAAGGTTGCCGAGAAGAACAAGGTTTGGCGGACTTCATTCATACGCGAAAGAATGCGCTTGATGTCTGGCATGAAGCCCATGTCCAACATGCGATCAGCTTCATCCAATACCAACACTTCTGTTTGGCTTAACATGATGTTTTTAGTAAACATGTGGTCAATCAAACGGCCAGGTGTCGCGACTAAGATATCTGCGCCACCACGTAATTTGTCGGTTTGAACCTTCATGCTTACGCCGCCGTACGCTACAACCACTTTAATGTCTGTGCCCTTCGCGTAGCTAGTGAGGTTGTCAAACACCTGCTGTGCTAGTTCACGTGTTGGTACTAGCACCAATGCACGAACTAACTTCGGATTGGGAATAACGTTGTCTTTAGTTTCGATTAATCTTTGAATAATCGGTAAACCAAATGCGGCTGTTTTACCAGTACCCGTTTGAGCACCAGCCAGTACGTCTTTGCCTTCTAATACCAATGGAATCGCTTGTTCTTGAACACTGGTAGGAGCCGTAAAGTTAAGCTCAGACAACGTGGCAAGAAGGTGCTCAGATAATCCTAGTTGGTTAAAAGATTTTGTAGATTCAGACATAGTATGATGCTCAAAGATTAAATAGGCGCGGATTGTAGCAAACCTGCATTACGCTGTTTACCTTTCCTTTTGATTTTTCTTCATTTGAAGCGCATTAAACTGCTTCGCTTCTTTTAAAACGTTGGGATAAAGCTCAATAAAGTGACACTGCAACGTATCATAGTGACGTTCGAGGTCATCGTAACATGCCTTGAGCATACCTAGCTTAGGCCTTCTCAGAGCCATTCGCTGCAATACCACCTCTATAGATGACATGTCTTGATAGCTTTCTAACCATCTATGTTCTGCCATTTTCTGATGGACAGTAATGAAATTCTCAGGCCAATGAGGCTCTTGATGTTCAAAGATCTGTTGATGGCTATCGAAACAAAAATGCTCTAATGTCTGCTGCGAGAACAGAGCCCAATGATTGGCTAAACAGTGATCCCAGAATACATCGAGTGCGATGGGCGCAAAACGTCGTGTTTGGTCTGAGAAAAGCAATTTTGCAGAGCGAGATAGATCATGACGGTCAGTATAACTATCAACGAATCGATGAAGCCTAATTCCGTCACAAAGTGACTCTGAGTAATATTTATTTGGGTCGCCTTTAACGAAGTCACCTAACAGGTTGCCTGCTAAGTTGCTGTTACAATGCTGAGCGATATGAAGATGTGCGAGAAAGTTCATTGAACCTCATTAAAGTATCGAGAACTAAGTAACATGGTAAACGTACTCGTTTATCTTCGCGAACTTTAATGAGGATAGTTTGGTATGACGTGTGAGCGAATGAGATTTGCTCAGCTTAGAATTGCTTGCTTTGAGAAACTTTAACTAAAGTAACTTTTAGATCAACAGACCTTTCCTTTAAGGCTTAATTAAAGATTAGTTCGAAGACTTAAAAAGTTCTTCGGCTAACTGTTTCACTGCCTGTTCATAGTCAGACAAATCAATGCCAATTTCCATTGCATCTAACAACTCTAGACTTTCGTCATTATAAGATTGGTCACTCATTGTGCCCCCTCTATTCCTTGATGTGGACATGATGTCCGATTAACTAGTGCACCATCTTGGACTTATATTATGTCACTTTGATGAACGCACTCTACTCTACCCATTCCATATTTATAGCTTGAAGCTACTCGCGATCATTAGCGCTTTTTTACGCTAAAGGGGTATACGCGAACGACATATGTACTGCCACCTTACACCAAGTACAACAAATTACTCTACAAATTTTGAAGCCGATCATGGTCAAACGTTTGCTTTGGTCATTTCAAAGCTGCCACACACCCCCACTGTAAACTCAAGCTTACAGTGGATATTTTTAATTACAATAGACATTGCATTTGGAATTAAACTCAATCAGAATACTTAAAAATCGAGATATTCTTTGGGTTTATCCGCTTAAGCTAGAAGAATTACAATGAAAACACACCCTAACGTAAAGAATTATATACAATGAATAAATCAAAGGTTTTTGGTAGTACTTTGATCATTGCAGGCACAACCATTGGTGCTGGCATGCTCGCTCTTCCACTTGCTTCTGCAGGTATTGGCTTTTCAACTTCACTTTTCTTAATGCTTGGTTTGTGGGCTTTAATGGCCTTCACTGCTTTATTAATGGTAGAACTTCACCAATTCGCAGAATCTGACGCAACCCTACACACGTTAGCTCACACAATTTTAGGGACAAAAGGAAAGTGGATTGCGAGCTTCGCGGTGATGTTTCTTTTCTACGCTCTGTGTGCGGCATACATAGCTGGCGGCGGTGCACAATTTAACCAACGTATTTCGGATATCGCAGGTATCGAACTTAACGGTCAAGTCACCACGCTTCTATTTACCCTATTAGTTGCCGCCGTAGTGACGATTGGTACCCACAGTGTTGATAAAGTTAACCGAGTTTTGTTTGGCTTAAAGCTAATCGCAATGGTGCTGGTACTCAGCTTCCTCGCTCCAAACATTACATCTCAATACCTAATGAGCATGCCTTTACAGCAAGGTCTGATTGTTGCGGCAATTCCTGTTGTATTTACCTCTTTTGGTTTCCACGGCAGTATTCCATCGATCGTTCGATACTTAGATGGTGACGTTCGTTCTTTACGTAAGGTAATGATCATTGGCTCTGCACTGCCATTAGTCATCTACATTTTCTGGCAGAGCGTGACTTTGGGTGTGATTAGCCAAGAACAATTGTTGTCAGATACAAGCTTGGGCGCACTTTTAGTTTCACTGTCGCAAACCGTTCATCAATCGAACTTGAGTGTGATAGTAGGTGTGTTTGCAGATCTTGCACTTCTTACCTCATTTATTGGCGTAAGCTTAGGCTTATTTGAATTCATGGGCGATTCGCTGAGCAAGAAACTAGGCAATGCAAAACGTGTTAAGACAGCTGCTATCACTTTCTTACCACCTCTCGGCTTTGCTCTATTCTACCCACAGGGCTTCATCATGGCGTTGGGTTATGCTGCGATTGCACTCTCAGTGCTCGCGATCCTTCTACCTACCGTAATGGTATACAAAGTTCGCTACACAGATTTCTCGGTAAAATCTCATGGTACAGAAGCTACTTACCAAGTAGTGGGTGGAAGCAAAACGCTATTTTTAGCAGGTAGTGTGGGCGTATTTATCATTGCGATTCAAATCCTTATATCAGTAGGGTTATTACCGTCTTTGGGCTAGCCAACTCATACAGGATAGAAATACTTGATTTAGCTCTCATAAACGACATGTGGTTATCATTAATTTTCACAATTAATCGATTAGTATCACATTTTTATTGAGGTCGGTTATTTAGAGTCCACGGTAAAGGATTTACCGTGGAGTTTTTATGAAAGAAGTACAATTTCGAACGATAGACAAACTGTTTATTAAAATGTCTATCAACGACAAGATTTGGGTCATTTTCTTAAT
Organism: Vibrio gigantis; assembly: GCF_024347515.1. Lineage (NCBI taxonomy): Bacteria > Pseudomonadati > Pseudomonadota > Gammaproteobacteria > Vibrionales > Vibrionaceae > Vibrio > Vibrio gigantis. The sequence goes on along the minus strand of NZ_AP025493.1, from coordinate 227,989 downwards.
CTTTTTTGCCGCAGTGGCGAGCCTAGCTGGGCTCAACTACGTCAACAAAATGGAACAAATTGAAGTAAGTGTAAAACAGCAAGTTGAATATCAACTCAAAGGCATTTTGTCAGCGTCAGATTCCCCAGCCTCTGTTCGTTCTGTTAGCCAACAAACTCGCCCTCAACAAACCACGATTACAAGCAATGGTTCGGTGACAGCAACAGCCCTTGCACAGGATGGTAACTACTACTCACTTACCGTTTCAACTAGCGATTTACAGAATCAAAAGCAGCAAGCACTGTACACTTTGTTACTTAGCTTTTTGTGGTGCGTGCCTTTTGGTCTTTTCTGTTACTGGGTCGCGACTTTCTTAGGCGGTGCACTTTGGGTTCTTTACTCAACGACTCAGAAGATTGGTGATGGTGACTTAACATCACGCCTTGGCTTCCACCCAGGTCGTGACGAGTTTGGCACGATTGGTTGTGCTCTTGACCGTTCAATGGACACGCTCAGTGAGTTAGTCAACAACGTAAACCACAGTGCAGCAACCCTAAGTGAAACGTCAGCTTCTTTCGAAACAGAGATGAAGCGCAGCGAAACACAAATTATGAGCCAGAATGCGTCTCTCGACTCGGTTGCTACAGCAATGGATCAGATGACGGCTTCAGCAAATGAGGTCTCAAACATCTCTGCACGTTCAACAGAACAAACAGAACAAGACGCACAGCAAATCAACGATAGCCACGCAAAGGTTCAACAAGCAATCTCAGAAATCACCACCCTCTCTTCTTTGATTGAACAAACCTCTTCTTCTGTTACGAGCTTGAATGTAAACACAAGCCAAATTAATGAAGTGATCACGACAATCAATGCTATCTCAGAGCAAACCAACCTACTTGCACTGAATGCAGCGATCGAAGCGGCGCGGGCTGGCGAACAAGGTCGTGGTTTCGCTGTTGTTGCAGATGAAGTGAGAACACTGGCAAGTCGTACTCAGTCGGCAACGGTAGAAATCCAAGCGATGATTGAGCGTTTACAGCAAGAGAGCCAAAATATCGCAAAAATCACCGAGCAAACTGTCGATCAAGCGCAAACCAGTAGCCAACTGATTTCTAACATTGGTCACGACGTAAACTCGATTGCAGATTCAGCTCAAGCACTAATGGACATGAGCATTCAAATCGCAACATCAGCCGATGAACAAAGTAACGTAGCCAATACGATTGCAGCAGAGCTCAATGACATCCGAAGCCAATCTGATGTGATTAAAGATGTCGCTCAGAACTCGTCAAATGGCGTATCTAAGCTAACAGAAGCGTCGGTTTCTCTATCTAAGACATTGGCACGATACCGTACTTAATTGCGTGAAAAAGAAGGCTGCAGCTGGTTTTGTTTACCCGAAAGACAACGAACAACCGAAAACAGAAATAAGTTGTAAGCATAAAAAAGGACTCTTTTGAGTCCTTTTTCTTTATCTACAGGGGAAGCTAGTTAGTGACTTGCCCCAATACTGGTCCAATTTTGTTCCCTTCTTCTCGCGCTTCCTCTCGAAAGAACAAGCTATAAAGCACAGGCACGACACCGAGCGTCAGTACGGTCCCGACCACCATGCCAAAGATCATCACAATCGACATTGAATACCAAAACTCACCGCCAGAAAGCGCTAACGGGACTAGTCCAAGTATGGTGGTTAGTGTAGTCATCACAATAGGTCTTAAACGACTCGTACAAGCTTCAATAATAGCGTCACGTACACTCATCTCGTTATTACGATTTTGTTCAATGCAATCAATCAGCACAATTCCGTTGTTAATAATGATCCCCGCTAAGCTAAAAATACCAAGCATTGCGGGAAACGTGAAATACGCGCCCGTAATCAATAAACCAGACACCGCACCAATCAAAGACAAAGGAATCGTCAGCAAAATAATTAACGGTCGACGAATCGAGTTGAATTGAAGCAGCAACAGAAGAATCATCACAGCAAAACACTGCGGCAAATACCCAAACAAGGCACCATTAGCTTTGCTTGCGCCCTTAAGTTCACCACCTAGCGCTATATGGTAGCCCGGTGGAAGATCTATTTGGGAAAGCTTAGGTTGAACCAGCTTGTTAAGCTCACTCGCTTGTAGACTTTCGTGCTTCACGCTAACAGTCACCGTTCTTTGTAAATCAAAACGACGAATGATTGAAGGCTCGCTGGTTGCTTTGATAGTGGCAAATTGAATAAGCGGTAAAGCCTCACCATTAGTTGAAGACACGATCTGTTTAGTAAAGAGCTTATCGATTGTTTTCTCTTTGTCTTCTGCACCAACGATAACTGGAATCACATCTTCATTTTCTCGAAAACTGGTGACCTCTTTACCACGCAAGTAGCTGTCTAAACTGGTCGCTATGTCTCGACTACTCACGCCAGCGCGAGTAGCCCTTGCTTGATCTATATCGAGGATAAGTTTAGGGACGTTGTTTTCCCAATCATTCGAGACACCAACGGTGCCGGGTACTTGTCGTAGGGTTAATTCAATCTGTTTGGCAATGCTCTGGATAGTCGATATGTCTTTACCCACCACTTGGTACTCAACCAAACCCAACTCGGTTCCCCCTAACCACATTCGTTTGGCTTGCCCACTCGCTTCTGGCAACTGTTCGATAATAAATCGATTGGTTTTATTAACCATTGCCAACGCGGCTTTGTAGTCTGTTGTGTTAACAACCATAAAAACGCGATTTGGCGCTCGATCAATAGGTGAAAGTGCTAAGAAAAAGCGCGGCCCACCGTCTCCTACATATCGAATAGTACTGGTGACGTTCGGGTTTTGCTCTTTATCCAACAACCAATCTTCAAGTCGCTCAGACACCCTTTCAGACTCTTCAACTTTAGTGCCGGCAGGGAGATCAACAAACACAAGATACTGATTTCGCTCTGAGCCCGGCATGAACTGTACCGTGACGAACTTGAAGCTATAAATCGATGCAGCAAAGATACTCAGCACTACCGCCAAAGTGACTAAGCGCATGTTTAAAATAGTACTGATAAGGTGTCGGTAACCAAGATGAAAACGAGAAAGTGATCGCTGCTTATGTTCATGTTCCGCTTGGCTGATTGGTTTCATGAACCAAACACACAGAACTGGCGTGGCGAATAAACACAGAAACCACGAAGACAATAACGCAACAGTAATGACCTGCGATAAAGATCGTAGATATTCCCCAGTGACATCTTGTGCTAACAACAGTGGCATAAAGGCCAATATCGTTGTCAGCGACGACGTTAACAACGGAACCGCCATCGCTTTCGATGCCGAGACTGCCGCTTCAACACGATCGATACCTTCTGCCATTTTACTTTTGATAAACTCAGCAATTACGATTCCATTATCCACCAGCAAACCGAGTGAAATGATGATCGCAGCAATAGACATCCTCTGCAGCTCAACGCCCCAAATCGACATCCCAATAACAGTAAGGAGTATGGTTAGCGGGACGATGCTACCAATGATCAATCCCATTCTTACACCAAGAAACGCCATCACAACCGCCAATACGACACCGATGGTTTGCATCAGGTTATTGGTGGCAGAATTCACTGCCTCATCAACTTTTTCTGGCTGGAAAGTTGCGAGTTCTAAATTCATACCTAACGGCAACTCCGCTTGGGCAGTTTCAATAAAATCTAATACTTCAGTACCAAATGCATCACTTTGACTACCCGACGCCATAGACGCGGCAATCACAACCGCACGCTTACCGTTAAAATAAACCGGTGTGTTAAACGGGTTTTCATAGCCGCGCTCAACATCAGCCAAATCTCTCAAGTAAACGGTATTTCCGGATTCACGTTCAATCAAATCAAGATCTAGGATCTCATCAACACTGTTAAAGTTTCCGGTCGGCTCAATCTCAATTTGCATGGTATCGGTTTCTATAAGACCGCCAGGCAATACGACATTGCGAGCCTGAAGTGCCGATACGATCTGACGAAACTGAAACTTTTCATTAGCCAAAGCACCACTGCGTGCGTTAATCCAGATGCGCTCTTCATTAACACCGTAAAGCTCAACTTGAGACACCATTTGAACACTGCTCAATCGGTCTTGTAATGCTTCAGCCGTTTTTCTCAGCTCTTGGTCATCGAAAGCATCACCAGTTAGCGCAATTGTAGCCGAGTAAACGCGGCCAAATTCATCGTTAACAAAAGGACCTTGTGTACCGTCTGGCAAACTAGTTTTCATGCTGTCCATGCGATTTCGAAGTGTGTCCCAGATAGGCTGTAGATCGAAGTATTTATCATGAACGGTAACGGTAATCTGTGTAACCCCAGTGCGTGACCAGGACTTTATCTCTGTTACTTCGGGGATCTGTTTGATTTCTCGCTCTAAGGGCTTAGTGATGAACTTCTCGATACGGTCTGGTGACATACCCGGGAATTGCGCAATAACAACAGCGCTACGAATTAGAATTTCCGGGTCTTCTTTGCTTGGCGCATTCTTAAATGTGCTAATGCCGATAACAAAAAGCATCACCAAGAACACTTGCGTAAATCGATGATATTTGAGGGCGAGTTCAGTAATTTTATGCATGATATCTCCCCTTACAAACCTTCCCACAGAGCGACTTGTTGCCCTTCATAAAGATAAGGAACGCCCGCTGTTACGACGTGTTCCCCCTCAAAAAGGTTGCCGATCACCACAACTTGAGCATTAATATTGCGTTTAATCTCAACATAACGCTTTTCGATCACATAACTTTCTGGATTAACAACAAAGATGGCTGCGTTGTTTTTCTCTGAACTGGCATCCCGGTCATTGAAGTTAAATGAATCGATAGGAAGTAATACTGCGCCATGGTTTGAGCCACCAATATTAAATTGAATTTCTGCGGACATGCCATTGCGTAACTCAGCCTTTGATTCACTCAGTTGTAAGGTAACCGCATACGCATTGCCTCTTTCGACCACAGCACCAATCTCAGAAACGGTACCCGTGAATGGAGTATCATTAACCGCTGGAATCTTAACCTTGGTTTCTTCGCCAAAGTAAACCTCAGAGATCAACGATTCTGGTACCAAGAAATCCACTTCGTAGGCAAAGTCATTCACTAATTCGATGATCTTCTGTCCGGAGCTAACTTTAGTAAATTCATCAATTAATACTTGGCTGACTTGACCAGAGAACGGAGCGTATAGTTTAGAACGTTCTAAATTAAGCTCTGCATTGGACAAATCAGTTTGAGCGAGGTTCTCTTGCTGTTGCTTAGCGTCCAAGTCAGCTCGAATTGCGATCAACTCAGACTCGGACACAAAGCCTTTCGTACTCAACTTTTCCGAGCGTCGGTACTTGTCTTCAGCTTGCAACTTAGCCACTTTCGCCGCTCCTAACGAGGCCTGCGCTTTGCTTAACGCAAACACCAGATCATTTGTTTCAAGTTGAGCGAGCACTTGTCCTTTTTCAACTCGCTGACCTTTGGAAACAATAAGTTCACTGACTGTTCCCCCTACTTTAAAACTCAAAGGCGACGTTTGTGCGCTTCGCACAATACCGCTAAGTTCACGAATTTGAGTATGTGATTGGAAAACGGTCGTAATGTACTTAACGCTACGAATGGGCTTCGTTGTGTCTAAGTCAGATTTGACAGGGTCTTGTTTGCACCCTGTTAGGATTAGGGCAACAAAAAGCAAAGTAATATGTTTCACGGGACGATCCGAAGTTATGGTACTCCGTTCCAGTATAGCAAACTGTATAATGTTTAACTATTCAATTATCATTACCATGAAGTTTGTCGCAAAGGGGAGATTATGGAGTGTCAAAACTGTCTAATATTCGAGCTTAGGGGTAATCTAATTGAACGGGTCTTTTTTCGCTTACCCTCTTGCTGCAGGTGACACATAATGAATAAAACAGAAGCACCAAACATCGACGACATCACATGCCCTTTATGCCAACACGACGAGTATCTGCTTTCAGAAAGTGGGGAAAAGTTTACTTGCGCATCTTGCGGTTTCCACACCAAACAATTTAGCAAGGTAGTCAGCCTTCAGTTAGGCTCTACCCCACCAAAGCTACAGAATTCGCTATACCATCAGTTGAGCAGTGCTTGCCACTAATCCAAACTGAAATTTCTTCTAAACTGTAGATATCCTGAGCCGAAAGTTCTGCTGAGTCGGCTTCGGAATCTACGATTGATTCGTCAATACTTGGTCGCAAGCGGAACGATTGAATACCCGCGCGAACACCTGCCTCAATCCCTTTCAAAGTATCATCCACATATATACACTCATTCGGTAGAAAGCCCATGTTCATTGCCGTGTAAATAATCAGATCAGGTTCTGGTTTCCAGCTATTAGCGTCAAAAGCTGAAAAGACTTTGCCTTTAAAGTCATCGAACATTCCAGTCATTGCCAATGAAGATTCAACTCTAGATTTGGGTGCATTGGAAGCGATACAAAACTCGATATCTTGTTGCTTAAGGAATTCGATAAGCTCGATAGCGCCGTCCATCGGCTTTAAATGACGCTGAAACAATGCTTCTAATTCGATCCTGTATAACGGTTCTAGTGTATCAATTGAGATAGATAAGCCTAAACGCGCTTGCGTATCCATTAAGATGTCGGCCAGCTTCCCACCTTGGAAGTGCGCATAACAGTCGTTGACGTTCAACTCCGCCCCAAAGCCAGTGAAAACGTTCACCAAAGCTTGGCAGCACAGCTTTTCACTGTCGATAAGTGTTCCATCACAATCGAAAATTACACATTTAGTCTGTTCTAACCGCATAGATATCTCACTCAGATTGAATCCAAGTTTTATCCTATAGTGTTCTTACAATACGCGAGATGATTGAGGTAACAGTTTGCGGAGACAGGCTTATTTCTCTTCGCGAAATATGGGCTTGATCACTTTATGGCTCGGAATAAGCAACAGTTTTCATCAGATTATCCCTGATTCTACGAAACCAAATAGCGCGAATTTCACATAAGCAATTCAATTTCAGTGGAAAATATTAATCACCACTTCCTATTCGGATCGTGACTCATTGATAAACAAACCAAGGTATATAGACTATTCAGATAGGACGAGAATCAACTAACAACCGGCTCTTCTAATACCTTTGCTTCAAGCGAAGGTGCTGACGCATATTCTACAGTTCCAGTATCGGGGTACGAATCTCGAATAGCGACAAACTCGGGTAAGTGTTCCAGTAGCAATTTGGTTAGCTGAGGATCAAATTGGTAGCCACTTTCTCTTTCGAATAAATCGACCACCATCTCTAAGGGCCACGGCTCTTTGTAACAACGCGCACTAAGCAGTGCATCAAATACATCGGCTACGGCGGTGATCCGAGCAAATAGGTGAATATCATCACCCACTTTGCCACTAGGGTAACCAGCTCCATCCCAACGCTCATGATGTTCGTTAGCAATAATCGCAGCGAGGTTGGTAATATCACCCGCTCCACTCTTCAATAAGTTATAACCCGCCGTGGTGTGAAGCTTCATCACCTCCCACTCTTGGTCAGTTAACTTTCCCGGTTTATCCAAGATTGATTCAGGGACTGAAATCTTACCCACATCATGCATAGGACTGATGATCTCAATCATCTCGACCTCGCGATGGCTCAAACCACGATACTTAGCAAGCAACGCAGACAACTTAGCAACGCGCTTAACGTGATTACCCGTTTCACCCGAGCGGGTTTCAATAGCCTCCCCGAGAACATGAATCATATCCTTTTGAATATTCAAGGTCTGTTTCTGGAGCTTTAAGATTCGTTTGTTCTTTTTGGCTAGCTCTTTCTTTTGGCGCAGAGTGACAAATTGCATCAAGATGATCAGGCTCAAGCCCGCAATAACCATCGACAGCCCCAATAACAACTGGAAGTTTTTGCGAATAAAGGAAGAAGGCTCATTGATGAACACCGCTTCGTCAGGTAACACGCTTGCACTAATTCCGTATCGTTTCATTGCGGGATAATTAAATACAAAACGTTTGTTGTCCCCAGGAGTTAACGGCGCAGTAAAACCAAGAGGAAGGTATTTGTCTAGCGCATCAACTGCCTCCTCACCCATGCTTTGTGAGTGATTAACATAGCCACCGAGTACATCACCGGAAATATAGAACTGCCACAAAGCAAATACTGGGGCAGCACTCGCTTTAGATAATGTCTCCGCAATCTCTTGATAAGTGTGGTAGACCCCTTGCTTTAACTCGGTGTTGTAGTGACTGAGCAAAACCGCATCGTCCACAGAGATCCCTTCCAAAAATTGACTTGTATGCTCCAGTGAGAGATCGCGAATTTCTACGAGGTTTATATTTGGAAACTCAGCCATCATGCGATTCATTTCTTTGCGAATCAACTCAGACGTGACACTGTAATCATTTACAAAATAGAGGTTCTTTAGATTAGGCCTTAGCTTAGAGATAAGCTTAATATTGACGTCGATCTGATCATTCTCGTACAACACAGTCGCTTTGTCAGACACTGAGTACATATTAGTGCTAGCGTCATTTATCCCTACAGCCACCACAGGTGTTGAACGCTCAATTAAAGTGTCTAGCGATTCGAGGAAATTGGCAGCGTTGTCGTCAGTAGCAATCACGCCGTCAAATTTATAACCTGCATATTTCGCACGTAAGTAGTTCGCGAGAGAGTCATAGTACTCTGGGCTGTGGACACGCTTTGAATCCAAATACTCTATTGAGAGTTTAACTTCGGTTTGAGATTGATGGAACGCACTGTCTATTCCTTTTTGGAAGTCAGCAGTCCATTGATAAGAAGGTTCGTATGAGTGTAAAACTAGGATGCGTTTGATATCCCAGTCGTTAGCAGAACTAAGTGAAGAATAAGCGCTAACACACAATACAGCGATTGATATCAATAGCTTGTACATACAATACCCTTTAAATAAGACGGGGTATTGTACTTAGATTAACGCTTTGTCAAAGAATCTTTAGTTCTCGATCCACACTTTATCGCCAGAAGCATGATCTTGTGCCCAAAAATCATGTAACTGCTTAGCAAAGTTGTTGATAGTTTGACCTTTTCCAGCAACAACATCCGAGATCAGTAGGGTATCTTCCGCTTCTGTAATGATAGCACTCGCCACAACTTCACCATTTTGAGTACCAATATATAAAACATGATCGTCAGATAGCATAATTTGGCTCAAGAACTCAAGCATGTGTGCCCTTTCGGCTTCATCTTGGTAAGCGCTTGCTTGATTAAGTGAAAATAGTACTGTCAATTTATGGAAATCGACTTTATGCAGTTCATCAATTTGGGAAGGAGTTTGATCTTGGGCGAGGAGTTGGTATGTCTTGGATGGGAGTTTACTTTGATAAAGTTCTCGGCCTAGAAGGCTCTCTTTTGCGGGATAAGCAATGTCGAGCTGACTAAACAGCCATTGATTTTTTGTATGTGCAATTTCAGGTATTTCGTTATTCATTCTTTTAGTACCTACGGTTAGTATCCCCAAATATCACAGTTATTTGGAAGACATATCGTCGGCTGAGGTGCCGAGCTACAAGCAGAGAGCATACAGAGCATGACCAAGGCCAACAAGTACTTTAAATACTTCATATTTTTCATAATCCAACAACATCCTTTCAGAACTTAACGAAAAGCTCTACACTCGTATCCAAGCTTTCAATATCCTTATAGTAAACAGAACTATATAAATAAAAAGGACTTCTTATGAAAAAAGCCTTAATAGCAGCAGGTATCGTCACAATGTTAGCTGGCTGTTCGGACAATGAGGTTGGCGATGTCTCACTGGGTTTCTTCACTATGAAGCATAAACCTTGTATTTAGATTTGAACCCTATAACAAATTTCACATAAAATCTAATATAAACAGAGTCATAAAGGGCACTAATCAATGAAAAAACTAATCTCTATCCTTTTACCTATTCTTCTTGTAGGTTGTTCAGACAATGAAGTTGGTAATGTTGACCTTGGCATATTCAGCCTAAAAGACGTATCAATCAAAAACTTGGATGACGAAAAAATACCAGGTGTAACGTGCCACATTGCATCTGTGGAAGCAGACTTTAGCCTTGCAGACCCAAGCGACAGCTCTATCTCATGCCGCCAAACCGGTGAGATCACACCAGAAATGATCGCAACAATTGACAAGGGAAAATCAGGCGAAGTTGTTTTCAAACAGTCTAAAAGTATCTTCTTTAAAACAATGAAGGTTCGACGTATCTACGATGCAGAGAATCAGACTCTACTTTACTTGTCTTACACGACCAAAGAGACTGATAGTAGCTTTAAGCATAGTTTGTCTACAGTTCCATTATGGGGAACTAAGGCATATGTAGAAGCCCAACCCGTGCAATAACTCACTTCATATAGAGAAAACCAATAACCTTTTGGTTTTCTCTTCATTCAATGTGTTCGCTAGAATTAACAACTTATGGATCAGTTTGATTAACGGTTGTTGTTGTCACTCAGGTTACTTCACTGACGCAGTGCGATTTGATACCATTAACCTATTGATGAATAAGAGTATTATAGTGATAGTTGAATGAAACTAGCTTTCCTGCATATTAATAGTCATAAAGCACTAGAAAATATTGACATACCAATAAATAGCTCACATAAATGCAGCTATATGGATAACCAATTAACCTTATTGTTTTCGCCAGATAAGCTTGATTACTATCAAGGGCTAGATTGTAGTGCCATAATTGGAAAAAATGGTGTAGGTAAAAGCACTATTCTAGATTTTCTGGAAGTTTCTTATGATGGAACCGACTCTAGTGGAGTTATCGTTTGGTTCGACAGTAGAAAAGAAAAATATCATGTTTGCCCTGTAAATTTATACATTGATGATAATTCTATCATAAGTAATCGGGACTATACTTTAGAGACTGCGCTGTCTAATCTCACTAAACGAAGCAAAGTTAAACTTGTTAAAGCAAATAATTTGACTGGTGTTGAAACTAATGAATTTTCAACCAAAAGAAAATCAAATTCCTTCATATATGATATGAGCCTATCACAATATGTAAAAGGAAGTAAAAGAGTCGTTGCTCAACGTACAAATCGATTAATTAGTTACTTCGACAAAAGTGAATCTTTCAACAAGTCCGAACAACCTAAAGTGAAGTTCACTTTTCAATTTAGCGCATCCTCTACCGCTTATCTAAAATCACTGTTGAACAACAAAGATTTTGTATCGCAACATATAAAATCAGAAGATGACTTAAGTCGGCTAAAACATCAACTTAATGATAACTTAGCATGTGTATACTTACAGGAGTATAAAATACTTGGCTCACAACTCATAAGAGCAAATCTTTTATCAATATGTAATTATTTATCCAAACTCAGTATCATTAAGAAAGATCATAGAGACGAAGTTTTCATTAAACTTCTGCTTGGATTTACCACTGGCCATTTTGATGAACAGCATATAAATAATTTACTATTGGAAGTAAGGAAAGATTCGAGCATTAATAGCATAGATAGTATTGTTAGTCTCGATGCATCTATTATATTGATGAAATTTCAAGAAGCAATCAATATTCTTGAAAATATTTCACGCCTGATACATTTATTTTCAGATCAGTTCAATATCGATAACAACAATACGTTATCAACTTTTAATCCTCACTTAATAATTGAATTGACTAACTGTATTTCTAATCTTCCTCAAATGCTATTGAGTAATTTTAAATATGGTTGGAACGGTTTTAGTACTGGCGAATTTGCCAAGTTGAACATATTTTCTGAACTCTATAATTACATACATGAGCAAAAAAATCGGTCTATTTCTAATCACCTTATAGTTATGGACGAAGTGGACTTATACCTACATCCCGACTGGCAAAGAACGTTTTTTTCTGAACTGCTCGAATTTATCAAAATTGAGTTCCCGATTAACACTGTTCAGATCATTTTGAGCACGCACTCCCCGATAATAATAAGTGATTTTCTACCAGAGGACATAATCTCTCTTGATAGGATAAATGGTACAACAAAAATTGTAGAGTCTTTCGGTTTCGCATCTCATATTACTGATTTATATGTAGATGGTATGCATCTTAATTCAACATTTGGCGAGCATTCAAAGAAAGCAATTAGTCAATTGCTAAAACGTGCAAATAACAGTTCTCTTACAGCACTTGATCTCAATTTAATCAGAAAAATTAAAAGTAAGAACATACAAAATATGATATTAGGTTACGATGATAAAAATTAATTGTTCTCATAGCGAAGATTTTTTGAATCGTTATGAAGGAAATGTTATAAACCAAGGACTACTTCCTTCTTTTAATTTAATGGTGTCGAGAGAAACAGGTTTAGAGCAACAACGAATATCAACTTTCTTCACACCAGCTTTTATAAAATCCTTGGTATTGTGCAATGCTGATGAGTTATATGAAAAAATAGTCACTATTTATGATAATTTTCATGAATTGTCCGAAAGATACTGCCTAGAATACTACTTAAAAGATATTAGATTGGATTCATCCATAGCATCGATGCCTATTCAAAAAAATACGGATAAAGATTTAATTAGGATTATTCACGAACAAACCCTAGCTGAACTTAAAGCTCTATCAGAAGAACGACAGTCTATATATTTACCCGTGATTATTAATAATATGGAAGGAACAACTGTAGCGTCGGAAATTAAAAGACAATTGAAATTACTAAATTCAATGAAGGCTGGAAACCATACACTAAGTGATGAAATCAAAGCACTGTTCCCTGTTTGGGTAAATGAAATTTCTAATATTTTTGATTACTCTTCGATGTCACGAAGTTTTGGTCATGAGATTACTCATAGTTTGAATTTCGATGTATGCCCATATTGTAATAATGAGGATATCGAAACTATTGATGTGGAAGGAGCCGAAACAAGACCAGATTTAGACCATTTCTATCCACAATCAAAGTTTCCATTTCTTGCGTTAACATTATCGAATCTAATACCTTCAGGATATAGGTGCAACAGAACATATAAAAGTGCAAATTCAATGTTCGGCTACGTCCATCCATATATAACTGGAGTTGGTCAAAACACCATATTTGATTTTAACTATATGTTTGATGAAGGCCGAACAGCATCCGCTATTAACATAAAAGTTAATAAACTTAATGATAACCTGGATAAAAATTTAGGCTTATTTAAAGTTGAAGTAAACCACAATAAAAGAAACGTTAAAGATTGGTTTCTTTTACTAGAAGAGCGTTATCAAATGCTAGTCAATTCAGACAATGATTGCCTTGATGAAGTACTGAACGACGACAACCTTATAAGACAACGTTTAGATATAGATTTAAACAAATCACCAACAACAGTTCTGTTTCAAAAGCTGAAAATTGACGCTCTAAATTATCTATCCGGACGAGAATACGAAATATCAGATTAATGTCTGGAAAAATAATTAACTCCTCTAGAATCTAAGTTAAATTAATTAAAAGCCACTTGAATAAGTGGCTTAAGATTGATTTAAGCAGTGATTTTTGCCATTCTGTTGTAGTGAGAGTTATAACCTGTTACATCAAACACAAGCCTTAACCCTTCTTTAAAGTCATTGTAATCAAATTCTTTAAAATCAAAGATATTTTGTCCTAAGGAATGGGATTCTCTATTGATATATCTTACAAATGCTTGAAACCTCTGTTCCTTCAACTCAGGCTTTTGAATTACATTACTTAAATCTTCTTTTTGGACAAAGTTAAAGAAATATTCAATTATGTTTCTCATACAATTAGCAATTAAAGCAGGTGGCTGTTTATCATCGTTAATCACAGACCAGTATGACTGATAGTCGTTTTGAACTTCTTCATACTTCATATTACTAATCGAGCTACCAGTCGTATTTTTAGATAGGCGGAAAAGGTTTTGAGTTTCTTTTCTTCTTTTATGATTTGCATCCGTTAGCTCATAGAAAAAATATAAACTATGCGTCAAGACAAAGACTTGCTCTACCGATGTTGAGTTAAAGAAATCATTCTTCAATATTTGCCCTATGTTATACACAAAAATGTGTGAAAGGCTTGAGACAGGGTCGTCTATAATTGCAATTTTTTTAACTTGCCCTTCCGTGGCACTTTGTTTACCTCTGAACAACTCCCTAAAGTAGAGAAAACTGATAATCATTTTTTCGCCTTCACTCAATGAAGAGAAGATTTTGTCATTGGTATCTGTTCGTACAAGCCGATATAAGTCATCTTCATATTTCTCTATATGAAAATCCGTAATACCAATCTCAGTTAAACCCAGATTTATGTTGCGAATTGCATCTTCAATATTGACTGTTGATTTTTGATACTTAACTCGCTCTTCGTTTTTCTCAGTTTCTACGACTGTTTTATCATTAAGCTCTTTTTGCTTCGTATCAATCACTTTAACGGCTTTATTTTTAGCATCATTGAAAGTACTAATCGTCAAATCGTATTCGAACCTCAGTATTGACCAAAACTCATTTCTTATTTTTTCCAGTTCAGTTGAAGAGTTATCTATGCGTGTATTATGCTCGACAATCTCTTTGTTAATCTTATCAATCAATATGTTAAAGTTATCAACAGAATCAGACATATCAGTCAAAATAATTCTTAAACTAGGGTTCGATACCTTCTGTCGAATCAAAGTCAGGTTTGATTCTAGGCCATTTGAAATTTGACCGTGATACTTTGTTAAATCTGCGAGGTTGGACGCTGAAAAAGGGGTTTGCTTATACTCATCTAAACTAGGAAATTGAGCTATAGTTGTTTCATACTGAGACTCAATACTTTTAATACCATTGACACTATCTTGATAGGACTCATCGAAATAGTCTTTAATTTGTTTAGTAAATGAATCTGTTATTGTCTTTGACTGACAGAAAGGACATTGACCATCTTCAAGATTTTCAATGTATTTTAAACCATCACTTACCCAATCTGAGTTCTGTAATTTCAAAATTAATTTTGAAACTGGACTGTCTTCACTGCCCAAAATGAGTTCTTGTAGGGAATCATTATCTTCGTCAGATAATTTGTAAGAACTCAACGGACTAAGTACTGCATATTTCGTTGCATTATCGCCATCAATTGCATTAGCTTCATTTTTTAAAGTAGCAATTGTCTTCGTTGGCTTGGATTGTAACAATGGAATTGAAGCGAGATGATTGAGTAGAACCTCTTTACCTCCCATTTTACCTTTCAGGCAAAACTCTAGAACTCGATCGCCACCAGAGTAATTAGTTTTTATTTCCCAAGCTTTTACTTGAGCTTTAAGCTTTGCTGTCGTTATAAGTTGCTCTTGCACATCAATTTCTTTTTGTATCGCTTCCCTATCCTTTGCTAATTTTTCTATTTCAAGCGTTACAGCTTCGACTTTTTGTTTTGCATCTTTATTCTCTTTAGACAGGCTAAAGATGCCATGAAGGGAATCTTTGTCGTAAAAATTTTCTTTAATAAAGCTTTGGTTGTACACAAGAATAGAAACATCGCCAACATTGTGTGTACATTGATTGTATTTTGGATTGTCGTAATCATAGAAATAATTCGAGAAGGTGCTTTTACCCGAACCGTTGAGACCGTAAATTATATTGACCTTTTTATCGGTAAAGAGCGTTGTTTTCTTTTTATAGCTCGCTACACCATCAAGCGTAATTTCAGTTATCATACATTAGCTCCATAGCCATCTAACATTATGAAATGAAGTTATCATGTCTCACTGTTTTTTTACGTGACTTCGGCTAGGATTGATATAAGTCTATGACTATAAAATAGAATACTTTGGTAAAAGAACAACGTGTGATGGGTAAGTGCCAATGAAACTAATCATTAGATTGGCTTCATTGGTTCAAAAATATCTTTGGTTAAGACTCCAAAATCAACTGTCTCAAACTATCAGGTGTAATCGTGTGACCACCTCTATGGAGCATTGCGTGACAATTTGGGCAGACTGGTATCAAATCTGTCTTTGGATTTACTTCGTACTCTTCCCTTACTTCACTCATTGGGATTACGTGATGAACATGAATAAATTCTTTACCTCGTACACCGTATTTTTTTTCAAAATCAAAAGTGCACACTGCACACTGATATCCAAACGCTTCAATACAAGCATTACGAGCTTCTTGATTACGCTCATATGCATTAACTAAAACGGTTTTCTTTGAACCCTCAAAAAATCGTTTACCGCTTTCTATTAACTCCTCTGGAAAGTAACTATCCTTTTGTATCGCTTTATAAACTCCACCACCTACGTCCTGAAGTATTCTCTTTTCAACGTTATGCTCAAAGCCAACATTGCTTGTTATACCGGCACGATTTGTCTTGGTTTGCTTTTTAAAAACCAGAAGGTCATACCCTTCTTCTATCACCTTATTGATATGTTTAATCGAGTGAGAATAGCCTTTACTTGACCAACTTGGATCAAGAATCACATCGTGATCTACATTAGTTGTGTCAAGGCTAAACAACACTTGTTTTGTTTCATCATTGCAATATGAGTACTTTCCCTGCGTAGACTTGAAATTTAACCCCATAACTCGGTTAACAAATGCCGTTTGTGTTTCTTTTTCCAATGGATAATCCTTAATTACAAATAAGTAGTCGAGATTTACTCTTCTTCATAGAAAATACAGTCCAATAAAGCAACTCGACCTTTCCATATTTGATTTTCTAATTGATCTCTTGGTTGTTCTTTTTCATACCATACCGAATCATGAATTCGACTGATTAACTCTGTCCAATAGCGTTCATACGTCATGTTTGACATTGTGATACCAAAGTCAGAGCACATTGCCTTGTTGTTTTTTGAATCAATGCAGACAAAGAAGTCAGGACGTTTCATCGCCAACAAACGACTGGCTATGCTAGTACCATCTCTACCGTTAGGAAATGCTTTTTTGAAAGACTCAACATAGCGATTGAATTGTAATAATGTAACCTCGCCATTCAGAGGAATATGGTCTAACGCTTCGGATATAAACGGATTATTGTTGTTTATATTGCTGTGATATACCCCAGCTCCTTTCATGCTACCGAACCAGCCCCAATGTTCATGTGTCAGATTAGGTAAACCAGCAATAGTCTTTCTTGCACCAAGTGGCATAGATTCATAATTTTCATATTGCTGAAAGTAACCTTGGATCACTTCTAGTAACTCCAAACGCTGGTCAATAGCATGATTTTTGTCTTGCTGCACTTTCTCAACATAAACAGACCAGTCCATTTGCATAACGATACTATCAAACAAAGATCTTGTTGTTTTGGTTGAGTTGTACTGCCCATTCAGTTTTTCTAATTTGGGTTTGTGCTTTTTGTGATAAGCAGCGTATACATTTACATACTCATCATTTACGGAAACACCAAGTTCATAATAGTTACTAAGCTGATTGGTTAACTGGTCAAACGTAGAACCATCTACATCATCTTGACCAGTTAGGTGCACATTCAACTCGTTGTTCACAGTAAACGCACCATTAGTCATATTTGCGCTACCAACAATGGCTTCCCAGCTCTGACCCGTTTGGAAAAAGTACAACTTTGGATGAAATACACCGCTTGGTTGCATGACGAAATGGACTTGTTGACTTTCTACAAACGATTTCAAAACATCTGGGTCTGTTTGATAAAAATGTGTGCCGATTGTCGATTCAAACAGCTTATCTTTGTTACTTAATAAAATATCAAAGAACTTTGTGCCAGCCGATGCCCAAGCTACGGCTACTGAAATTCTATCGTGCTTATTTGCCAACTGAATTAGCTTTTTCTCGAGTGTTTTATTGTTAGTAATAATTTCCATAGATCTTATATTTACGCTGTACCGTATTTATGATTGATCTATTTAAACAGCTATTGGTTGTTAAGGACTGTGATCAGTCTTCGGAAAAATGGATCTGTTTCTGGATTATAAGATTCTGCCCCACCCCAGTAATAGTTTCCCAGCACAGTCTTCACATTTTCATAGTGATTCTTCAACGATGAAGCCCTACGGTTTTTAGTTGTCCCTAACGAGGCTTGAATCTTTGCTTTCCAAGGGTGGTTACTTCCCATGATGTTTTCATTTCGAGCAATGAGCTTCTTGATGAAATGTTCACCAACAAGGCGATCTGATTTTAACAAGTTGCAATCACTATGAACTAAAACTAAGTTCCATACTTCATCATGATTCATCACTTGCCTCGGTAAAACATGGTCGACATGTATGCCTGTTCCCATTGCTTCACCGCAATAAAAACAAGTATTACCTTGATATCCAGATAAGAAAGGGACGTTGTTAGTCAATGCTTTACGGTCATAGCCATCACTTAAGTAAATTTCTCGAATATCATTCGCAAGGCTAAAGTTAGTTTGGTTGATGCTAAATGCGCCTTCAAGTAATCCCCACCTTGCTAAAACCTCTACTTCTAACATGTCCAACTGTTCTGGCGATAGACTGAGTAGAGAGTCTTTCAAAATCAATCGGCTGCCCATGTCAATTTCATAAAAATGATCACTTACAACGTTTTTATCCGTGCCAATCGTTTGAAATCGTGGGACAACATCTACAAACGCATTATCTGCAACTTTCTTTATTGCTTCTACTTTAGTTACTTCACCAAGTTGGAACTCTTTTACAATACGTTCCATTTTAGTAAGACGATATGGGTTGCCTTGCTGTGGCATTGGGTTTGTGTCTAAACGATGTACGTATGAATCAAAGTAGTTGGAGGATAACTCTTCCCAATCAAGACTGTTTTTATGATTACGGGCAGCATTAATGAGCGTTTGAGCTAAGCCCATCTTGTATGTCGCTGCATTTAATCCAAATAAGATAATGCCCTTGAAGTAGTCTTCATCGGTAAAGTTCATTATTAATCCTTAATTAAAATTGCGTTCAACCACTTTTCTTCTTCTCGACCTTTACGAGCGTCACCAGTAATCCAGGCTTTAGATATTCGCAATGAAGTGTTGGTCAGAACTTGATCTAATAGCTCTTCATTGAGGTTGGTAAAGTTTCGTCCACCACGCATTACTTCATCATTACCCAATTTAAAAGAGCAATAAAATGAGCCACCAGTTATCAAACATCGCTCTAAGTTTGATATCGATACTGACAGCTCTTCAAAAGGTACATGTAGTAAAGAAGCACAAGCCCAAATAGCATCAAAGGCTTTATCAGTGGTAAAGTCTTTAAATGTCGTAACTTCAACTGCTTGCTCTATCTGAACTTCCGCTAATTTAGCCAATTCATCACTCGCATCAATGGCATGAACTTCAAAACCTTTCGATAAGAAATATTTGCTATCTCTACCAGAACCACATCCAGCATCAAGTATTAGACTGCCACTTTTTAAATATGGTAAGAACTCTGAGTATAAAGAACTCATATCTACGTCAATTGTGCCTTCAAAAAATATACTGGCATTTTCGTTATAGTAATTCATTAATTTACCTAACTTTGAATTGGGTTGAGCATTGGCTTCTGACCAAATACATCGCCGATTCTCGCTTTATTTTCAAGACCATATGCTTCTTTACTCGAATCAACAACGACATATTGATACTCAAGTTTTGAATGGATGTATTGTTTCGTAAGCATATCTAAGGTCAACTTGCCCGAAGCAAACTTAGGAAAATCAGTTTCTTTCAGACTTGGAATGACTAATTGGTTTGCGACATAAACACAGAACTGATCACCGCTTAATCTTCCTAACGCATGGCTATTAAGACGTGTCACTAATCCATATTTCTTTTTATGGCGCTTTGTTTCTATTTCTCGCCCTGACATACCACAATAGACAAGTTTGTCACCTTCCCATATCGCATAAACGCCAGCAGCTACCTGTGGTACTTTTGAGTTTGACCACTCTGAAAATCTAACCTTATCAGTAAATTTCTCAACCATCTTTAAACCCAACTGCTCATCGCTTGTTAAATCAAACAGAAAAAATCAACATACTGTATATTAACACAGCATTGGTAAGTGATCGAGAAATGTGCAAATGTGTCCTAAGTTAACACCTTTAATTTCAAGGGATAAGAGTTGAACATTACACTGAATCAATTATACAAAAATCACATCGAGGAACATCATTTCTCATACAAAAACAACTTAACGCCATTTCAAGTAAAAGTTATTGAATCGATCGAAAAGAAAGAGTTTGTTAAGTTTAAAAGAAAAGGAAAGCTGGATTACTCATTCTCAAATGAAACTGTGGAAATATAATAAATTTGTAACACCTTTATTTGGGTAAGCGTATCCATAAGCTCCATAAAAAAATGGTTGTGTAATAAGGTAAGTATCCAAAGATATCAAGATGTCTTCATTAGATGACGATAAGATCGCAGGCGTTACCTGTCATATTGCATCAATCGAAGCAAACCTTAGCCTCTCTGATCCAAGCGATAGCTCTATCTCTTGTCGCCAAACAGGTGAAATCACACCAGAAATGATAGCTCAAATAGACAAGAGCAAATCAGGCGAAGTGGTATTCAAGCAGTCAAAAAGTATCTTCTTTAAAACAATGAAGGTCCGCCGTATCTACGATGCAGAAAATCAGTCACTGCTTTACTTGTCTTACACCACCAAAGAAACGGAAGGCAGTTTCAAACATAGCCTTTCAACTGTTCCGCTTTGGGGTACAGAGGCTTACGTAGATCCAGCAACGCTTGTTCCCGCTCAATAGCCTCAAGCCAAAGTATGACTATTCACCTGTACAGACATTGTGCAGGTGATTCAAAATGTAATAAAAATGAAAGAAACAGAAACAAAATGTGATATCATGCGGCAAAATTTTTTCACTGTATTTTTCATATGAAGTTTCCTGGACAGCGTAAATCTAAGCACTACTTTCCAACTCACGCACGTGATCCGTTGGTCAACCAAATTCAACAAACACCTAAGCTTCACCGCGCAACGATTGTCGGTGTTGGCCAAACAATTGTTGATATCGAAGCCCGTGTTGACAACGAGTTCCTAGAAAAATACGAGCTGAGTAAAGGTCACTCACTGGTATTGGAAGAAAGTAAAGCAGATGCTCTGTATGAAGAGTTAGTTGCGCGCGGTTTGATCACGCATCAATACCCTGGCGATACTATCGGCAACACACTGCACAACTATTCCGTACTTGCAGACAGCAAATCTGTACTGCTTGGCGTTATGTCTAAGAAGATCGAAGTTGGTTCATTTGGTTATCGTTACCTTTGCCGCACTTCTTCTCGTATGAATCTAAATCACCTTCAAACGGTTGATGGTCCAATTGGTCGTTGTTACACGCTAATTTCGGAAGATGGCGAACGTACGTTTGCGATCAATGAAGGCCACATGAACCAACTACTTCCAGAAAGCATTCCTGAAAAAGTGTTCGAGAAAGCGTCTGCATTGGTTGTGTCGTCATACCTAATGCGTGGCAAACCTGAAGATCCAATGCCAAAAGCCGTACAAAAAGCGATTGAATACGCGAAAGCGCACAATGTGCCTGTTGTACTCACACTGGGTACTAAGTATGTAATCGAAGGTAACGCTGAATGGTGGCAAGAATACCTGAAAGAAAACGTAACCATCGTCGCGATGAACGAAGACGAAGGCGAAGCGCTAACCGGTGAAAAAGATCCGCTATTGGCTGCTAACAAAGCACTTGAATGGGTTGACCTAGTTCTATGTACTGCAGGTCCTATTGGCCTATACATGGCTGGTTATACTGACGAACCAGCGAAGCGCGAAACCACACTGCCATTATTACCGGGTAACATCCCTGAATTCAATAAATACGAATTCAGCCGTGCTATGCGCAAAGAAGACTGTAAAGACCCTGTAAAAGTGTACTCTCACATTGGCCCTTACCTAGGTGGTCCACTTGAGATTAAGAACACCAATGGCGCTGGTGATGGTGCACTTTCAGCACTACTTCACGATATGGCAGCAAACAGCTACCACCACGTGAATGTACCAAACTCAGAGAAACACGAACATGCTTGTCTAACTTACTCTTCACTGTCTCAAATTTGTAAGTATGCAAACCGTGTAAGCTACGAAGTGTTGACTCAGCACTCTCCTCGCCTTTCTCGTGCACTACCTGAACGTGAAGACAGCTTAGAAGAAACATACTGGGATCGTTAATCTTTCTAGACGACGTCTAAGTAGAATTACGAATCCTTACAGGGCTGCTATATGCAGCCCTTTTTGTATTTAAATCCTATCTAAACATAATTGAAGGTCAACAAATCGAATATTTTGCTCGTTTAAGACTTGATCTCGCGCAATGACTCTTTAGATCTGTTATCTTCCAGCACATAATTCGTGTGGTTTGCCTTTACATGGCAAATTTATACAGTACCATCGCAACGCAAACGTTTACGTACCACCTTTCGGTTCTGATATAAGGAGCAAATATGCTGTCTGATATTGATATTTGTCGCTCAACTCCCCTTAAAAACATCAGTGAGGTTGCAAAGCAAGCAGGCCTACAACACAACGAACATCAACCACTAGGCCAATACAAGTCTAAGGTATCTCTCACGTCACTTGAACGCCTCGCCAAGCAACAAGATGGTAAATTGGTCGTAGTCACGGCGATTACACCGACTCCTCTTGGGGAAGGCAAAACCGTCACCACTATCGGATTAGCACAGGGCCTGGCAAAGATTAACCAATCTGCTATGGCCTGCATTCGCCAGCCTTCAATGGGTCCGGTATTTGGTGTAAAAGGTGGTGCTGCGGGTGGTGGTTACTCTCAAGTTGCCCCTATGGAGCAATTAAACCTGCATCTGACGGGCGATATTCATGCTGTTACGGCGGCTCACAATCTCGCTTCTGCCGCCATTGATGCACGTTTGTATCATGAACAGCGTGAAGGGTTAGACGCCTTTGAAGCTCGATCAGGCTTAAAAGCACTGGATATCGACCCAAGTAGAATCGTATGGCGACGTGTACTCGACCACAATGATCGCGCATTGCGTATGATCACGGTCGGTAAGAACGAAGCAGATAAAACAATTAATGGCTTTGAGCGTGAAGATGGATTCGATATCTCAGCCGCTTCAGAGCTGATGGCTATTCTTGCTCTAGCTGATGATCTTCAAGATTTAAGAAAGCGCATCGGACGAGTGGTACTTGCTTACAACAAACAAGGCTTGCCATTGACCGCAGATGATTTCAACGTTGCTGGCGCAATGACAGTAACAATGAAAGACTCTATCGAACCTACGTTAATGCAAACCCTTGAAGGTGTTCCGACACTTATCCACGCAGGGCCTTTCGCGAACATCGCACATGGTAACTCTTCGATCATTGCTGATAAGATCGCATTAAAGCTGAGTGATTTTGTCGTGACCGAAGGTGGTTTCGGCTCGGATATGGGTTTTGAGAAAGCTTGTAACATCAAGGTTAAGGCATCTAACAAGAAGCCTGACTGCGCCGTTATTGTTGCGACGCTACGCGGATTAAAAGCCAACTCTGGTTTATACGATTTGAGACCGGGCACTCCATTACCTGATTCAATCTTTAATGATGACCAAGATGCGCTTGTTGCAGGCTTTGAGAACCTTAAATGGCACATCAACAACGTTAAGCAATACCAAGTGCCAACCGTCGTTGCTATCAACCGATTCCCACAAGATTCAGAGCAAGAACTCGACGCATTGACACAGATGATCGCTGATTTTGATTCAAGTGTGAGCGTTGAAGTAAGTGAAGCGTTTGGTCAAGGTGGTGAAGGCGCCACTAAGTTAGCAAGTGCAGTAGTAAAAGCTTGCCAAGTTGAAAGTGAATTTAGATCTTTGTATCAATCAGAGCAAAGCTTAGAAGAAAAGCTGATGGCGGTCGCTGAAGTTGGTTACGGCGCAGCAAGTATCTCGCTATCGCCACTGGCGAAAAAACAGTTAGCTGAATTTATCCAACACGGATACAGCGATCTGTCGGTCTGTTTAGCCAAAACGCCACTATCCATCTCTACAGAAGCACATATAAAAGGTGCACCAACTCGGTTTGACGTTCCCATTCGAGAGCTAAAACTGTGTGCAGGCGCCGGTTTTATTTATGCTCTATGCGGCAACGTAATGACCATGCCTGGCTTACCTGACAAACCGGCGTTCATGTCGTTAGATATTGATAGCAATGGCAATATTATCGGCCTTAGTTGAATAAATCCCTAATAGTCACGATTAATCTTTCTAAGAATGTCCTTAGAATCCCCCTATTGAGCAATCAGTTTTTAAAGGAATTAATTGCTCAATAATCAAGTTCAATTGCAAAAAGTTGCACTAAAACTGCAGTTATATGTAGTTCTTGTTTTAAGTTCTGGGGCAAGATCACATTAAAAACCCTATAAAA
Source organism: Vibrio gigantis (assembly GCF_024347515.1). Taxonomy (NCBI): domain Bacteria; kingdom Pseudomonadati; phylum Pseudomonadota; class Gammaproteobacteria; order Vibrionales; family Vibrionaceae; genus Vibrio; species Vibrio gigantis. The sequence goes on along the minus strand of NZ_AP025493.1, from coordinate 203,746 downwards.
TATATAGTATTGCGCTGATTCTTTAAGGACAGTGATGAATACGAGTATAAAAAAACTAGTCAGCCAATTTCTATGCACCATATTCGCTCTAGGATTAGTCCCTGCCCTGTATATCAATTCTGAATTTGACAGAGTTGAAGCTCAGCATACGCTGAATATCAAGCAATCGAGCCAAAATCAGATTGAATACAGCTTTCATGAACTCGCCGTTATCGTGGAGCAAATTTCCAACTCTGTCCCTTCTATTGCAGATTCTCAAACTTTACTCCGTGCAATCAAACAGCCTTCGACCATACATAAAGAGGCGCTTCAAGATCTTTGGGTCATGTTAGCTCGTGGGCAAAAATACTATTCGCAGCTGCGATATCTCGACCTAAATGGTAATGAGGTTTTTCGTATCAACTACAAAGACGACAAAGCAACTGTAGTACCAGACACCGAATTACAAAATAAATCGTCTCGTGGTTACTTTGAGACACTTCAAACACTCAATATTGGGCAGGTCAGCTCGAATGGCATAGATTTAGAAGTAGAAAATGGGAAAATCGTACGTCCGTTAATCCCGGCGCTACGAATAATGACCCCGGTTGCATCACAAGGTCATATCGTCGGTTACTTTATCGCCAACCTCAACATGCTGGAGATCTACGAACGCCTGCACTATCAAATAGGCACTTCAGCGGCAGTACCGGTCATTCTAAATAAAACAGGTCACGTAATTATGGGACCTGATCAATCAGAAACCTTCGGCCATGTCATCGAATCGCGAGCAGATAAAACTTACGCAAAACGCTTCCCTAAACTTTGGAAAGCAATTCAAGACAATACTTCTTCAAGTTACTTCGATGGGAGCAATTGGTATTTTCACGCTGACATCAGCCCAAAGATTAAACAGTTTGAAGGTCCAATTTATATGGTTCTCCACATTGAGAACCAACAGTTCAACAGTCAATATAAGCAAGAAAAACAAGCAATTATAGTCCAGATTATTACGTTATCCTTCTTGATTTCGATGATCTCCGCAGGCTTCGTATTGTGGAACAGCAACCACAAGAAGAACAGTATCGAGAGCCAGCTAGCTAAAGCAGCAATGAATGGCATGTCTGCCTTGGTGATTACCGACAGAAACAACCGAATCATCAAGGTAAATCAAGAGTTCACCCGCGTGAGTGGTTACGAATTAGAAGACGTAAAAGGCCGCCAACCTTCTATGTTTGCCTCTGGTCGCTACAATGAAGAGTTCTACATCAAGATGTGGAGCATTATCAAAGAGAAAGGCATGTGGGAAGGTGAAGTAGTTAATCGTCGTAAAGACGGCTCGTTGATCACCGAAATACTGAGAATCCAAACCATTAAAGATTCAAAAGATGTGATTCAATTTTATGTCGCTTCATTTGTCGATATTAGCAAACACAAAGAGCTCGAAAATAAACTTAGAAATTTGAGTGAAAAAGATGCATTGGCTGGATGTTGGAACCGACGAAAGTTTGACCTTGAACTCCGCGACGAGTGCTCTCGCGTTAACCGTTACCCTACCCGCGAGCAATCATGCTTAGCTATCTTAGACATTGATCACTTCAAGCGTATTAACGACAGGTTTGGACACGATTACGGTGATAGAGTGATTCAAACTGTTGCTCAGGTATTACAACGAGAGTGCCGTGAAACTGACTTTGTAGCTCGTATTGGTGGAGAAGAGTTTGGTGTTATTCTGCCTCATACAACAACGGAAGAAGCAGAATATGTACTTAACCGACTGAGGGTTGCAGTCAGCTTAGAGCTTGACAGTGTGGTCACTGTGAGCGGTGGAATCACAAACTTAACCAATGACCCTGCCCTCAACTATAAATGTGCGGATTTAGCTCTGTACGAAGCAAAAGCGAACGGCAGAAACAGCGTATGCCTATTCTTAGATACTGAAATGAGTGAAATAGCCTAGCAAAAAATCAATGGCATCCCGCTAGGCTATAAATTAAAGCAGTTATTCATTAACTTAGGCTTCATTTAACTTGGTGCAGGATAGAACTCTAACTTTCTCCCTTCGACCACAAGAATACAATCCATGTTCGCTGCATGTGCCGCTTGCTTGCCTAAATCAGTATCTTCAAAAACGACACACTGGCTTGGTTCCAATCCCATGCCAAAACACGCATCCAAAAACGTATCTGGATTCGGTTTATGGTTCTTAACGTCAGTCGCTGTCACTAATACATCAAGTTTATTGAGAATGTTGGTTCTCTCTAATAACTGTTCAGCGCTTTTACGCTGGCTGCCCGTTCCCACTGCAATCTTCTTGCTGCCTAGATGTTCTAATAACAAAGAGTGCGTACATGGGATAATGCCTCCTTTGTCTTCAATGGCCGAAAATGAAGCCATTTTAAACGTTGAGACAGCTTGAGGGTCGAGCGATAAACCGTATTTATTATTCACTTCACCCGCAATCTTATAACTCGGCATACCACCTAAGCTATGAAGCCACGAAGCTTCAAAATCAAAGCCGAACTGTTCTGCCGTTTGTTTCCATGCTTGCACATGAGCAGGCATTGTATCGATCAACGTACCATCCATATCAAAGATTAATCCTTCATATGCCGTCAAATCTATTCCCATCACTACTACCACTCTTTAAGAAAGTTACTGATACCATAACTAATATTCAGTATCATGACCCCATATTTCAGTTCACTATGGATGTTTATGTTACAAATATCTAACTCTGTTTCGATTCAAGACTGGGAACTCCAGTTAACAGCGATCAGAGCGCAAGGAGCCGGCGGCCAGAACGTCAATAAAGTATCGAGCGCGATACATTTACGTTTTGACATCAAGCACTCGACCCTACCTGATTTCTATAAAGAAAAACTCTTAGCGCACAAAGATAGCCGCATCACTAAAGGTGGTGTGATTATCATTAAGGCCCAACAGTATAGAACTCAGGAACAAAATCGAGATGATGCTTTAGTGCGTTTGAAAGAGCTAATCTTGGAAGCAACGAAAGTTCAAAAAGTAAGACGAGCAACCAAGCCAACTCGTGGTTCTCAGAAAAGACGACTCGAAAGCAAGAAACAAAGAAGTACCACCAAACAACTTCGTGGAAGAGTGAACTGATGGCTTCGCATACTCAGTTAACACATTGCCCTAGAAATATTTGTCAATTTAGCTAACTATTAGATCCGTTGCACTCTTCATTTGAAAGAAATAATCTACTTCTGTTTTTTGACCGATAAAATCAGTTTGATCAACAACATTCGCTCTTCGCTGGTCAGTAAGCGACTGACCGCTGCCACATCTTCTGCTGTTGCCTGCGATGCTCCAACAATATCAAGTACCACATCCAAATCGGTGACTTTCAAAGTTCGTATTATCGAGCGATATTGTGACATCTTAATGTCCGCTTCTCCTCGCTCAATACGTTGGTAAGTCTTTAAGCTCATTCCTGCACTTGAGGCTAATTTTTCTTGAGACAAATTAGCTTGCTTTCTGCGCTCAATCAGCGCCATGACTATAGGCTCTTGCGACATTAGCTTTTCCTCATTAGACAGTTATGACCTAAATTCAGCAAGAAGCAGACCATATTGACTTGTGTCGGTTTACATAAGCCATTAAAGGCATATTATTCGATCCTTAAAAACCTTACGTATCATAAACATTCACACATACGTCAATTACAACTATTCAGGCTAGTAAACTTGGTCAACCAAGTCTTGGGAAATAATAAAAATTGCATATTGCGAACAAGAAAGAAGTCGAATTGGAAATTGCAAATGACTACAAATTAGCGTTTCCTTGTATAAAACAGGCTTTAAATTCAAACAAGACGCGCGCCGATATTATCGAAGTTCAGCACAGGCTTCTTACTTACAAAGAAGTCTTACTTCACGGAGATATGCTGGAAGATAAAGAGCTTAAACGTGCTTTTTCAGCTTTAAACACAAATGAGAAAGGCGTGGCGCAAGGCGGAATAAAAAGCATCAATGATGCGATTAAAGAGATGGATGAGATCCTAGAAAGGTACAGCCGTAAAGCGGTTGTCCAGCTGAGTAACTAAGTAGACAAGCAACTAACCAACTGTAAGCTTACGGAAACAAAAAAGTCGACGCTATCGTTAGATAAATCGTCGACTTGTTCAAACATTGAAGCTCTAACGTTTAACTGCTTTTCTAACACCAGCAAACAACATCAGCATACCTATCAAACCAAATGATACACTGCCACCACTGCTACCAGAAGAAGATCGGGCATTGATGTAAGTCGCTCGCTTAGCATCTGTCGAGACGAACTTAGCAGTCTCATTTCCTGCGATCACACTGTCAATCCAATCTTTATAATCGAAAACCTCGGTGAATACCGACGTCACAGTCGACGTAATGGAGCCACCGCCACAGGTTCCAGGCCCAAAACTCGTGATTCCGATTTGTCTATAATCGGTACCATCCTTCCAATACACCGGACCACCTGAGTCACCTTGGCAAGTTCCGCCATATAATCTCGTAAGCGCACTGTAATCACCAATAAAACAGATTTGTTTACCAGTTAACGCAGAACCATCTGTAAAGGCTGAAGCACAAGTAGCGTTATCTACATAATTCAGGCCAACCTTCTGTAACAAAGTTGTTCCGTCAAAGCCTGAACGTGTGTCACCATGACCCACTGCAACAAAGTCATTAACCCCAATCCGGTAATTATCGTTTGATGGTCGTTTTATAACATCATTGATGGAATCGACGTTAAGCGCACTCTCTAGCTTGAGAATAGCAACATCATTACTTAATAAATCACTTATTCTGTCTGAATAATCATTGTGATAGTAAACCTCAGCGACTCGAGCTTTCTGAATATTCCCATTCGGAAAGTCAGATGAATTCTCTAGTTGAGGAACAACCGAAGTAAAAAGCTGGGCATTCTCGTCACCATAGATACAGTGAGCTGCAGTCAAAATATGGGTAGGGGTAAGAATGGTGGCTCCACAGTAAGGGGATGTAGAATAAATACCATCATAATCGATACGGTCAATGAACAGACTGGCCATCGAAGGAAACTCAGCTACTGTGGCATCACTACCATTCACGATATAAGGTGTTACGTTCGCGTCAGGGGTACTTTCGATCGAGTTTTCTGTCGCCATAACGCTTGATGTGTAGATTAATGGCGCTAAAAGCCCAAGAACGGTCTTACGAACCGGACTCATTGTATGGTTCTCATTCATAGATAACTCCTTGTAACCCCTACTACTTATTTATAAGATTGATGAATCGCCACCATAACACGTACTAATCATCATTATAGTAAGTATTTGTAACGATATGGCCACATCTCTCATTTTATAAACGAATTTGTAAACAACTTACCTCAGCTCATCATTTTAAGTTTTATACGTTGCGAAAAACAAAAAAGCCTACCGTTAAACCTCTCAATACAGAGAAGCAAACAATAGGCTTTTACTTAGTGGTTTCTCTTAAAAGAGATTAGCCACGGTAGTAACGTTGAGGTACGAATGGCATTTTTTCTACTGTCATTGGTAGTTTCTTGCCACGAACTTCAGCAAATACTTCTGTACCGATAGCAGCAAGATCAGTGCGTACGTACGCCATTGAAACAGGCTTACCAGCATTAGGGCCAGCAGTACCGCTTGTTACAACACCTATCTTATTGTCTTCAGCATCGAACAACTCAGCACCTTCACGCACTGGTGCTTTAGTTTGACCAACAAGACCAACACGCTTACGTTGAACGTCTTTCGTTGCGATTTGCTCAAGGATGATATCAGCGCCTGGGAATCCGCCAGCACGCTCACCGTCAGTACGGCGAACTTTTTGAATGCCCCATAGAAGGCTAGCTTCTACTGGTGTTGTCGTTGTGTCTAAGTCGTGACCGTATAGACATAGACCACACTCAAGACGAAGTGAATCACGAGCACCAAGGCCAATCCACTCAACTTCAGCTTCTGCAGTTAGCTTACGAGCAAGTGCTTCAGCATGATCGTTTGGTACAGAGATCTCGTAACCATCTTCGCCTGTGTAACCACTGCGGCTCACGATGCATTCAACGCCATCGATATCTACCTTTTGAACGTCCATAAACAGCATGTCTGCAACGCTCGGTTGGAAACGAGCAAGAACTTCAGCCGCTTTAGGGCCTTGAAGCGCTAGAAGAGCACGGTCGTCAATCACTTCCATTTCAACATCAGCAGGAAGGTGAGCCGTTAGGTGATCGATATCTTGTGTCTTACACGCTGCGTTCACAACAACAAATAGATGATCACCTAGGTTAGCAACCATAAGATCATCCATAATGCCACCCTGCTCATTAGTAAAGAACGCATAACGCTGTTTACCAGAAGGAAGGTCAATAATATCTACAGGAACCAAAGATTCTAAGACAGCAGCTGCGTTTTCACCATGAAGACGAAGTTGCCCCATGTGAGAAACATCAAAAAGACCGGCAGCATCACGAGTGTGCAAGTGCTCTTTCTTTACACCTAGTGGGTACTGAACTGGCATATCGTAGCCAGCGAAAGGAACCATCTTTGCGCCTTCTTCAACGTGAAGTGCGTGCAGTGGTGTTTTTAGTAGGTCTTGATTAGCGTGTTCTTGAGTCATTTTCTTCTCCATGAAGCGTTGCAGGCCGTCCAAAATCGAGTCTGCCGCTTATATCTCTATTTAGAGTCGCCTCTAACGATACAGATTAACGCTAGAAGCAGTAGATAGTAAAAAGTGATGTCTTTTATATAGGCTTATATAGACAGCTTTATAAAAATGAATAGCTGTACAAAACCTCTACAACTCACTTTCTAAGAATTCACTTCAGTAAACTTCAATCAACATGAGTAAACCGTGTTCACTATAATAAACAAGCCTGAGTGAGTTTTACACCCTTAACAAGATTAAAACAGCTCAAAATGTGACATTTAACAATTTAAAAACAATTTATCGATACATACAAAAACGCGATATTGATGATTTTCACATCAATATCGCGTCTTTTGGCAAACGTTAGAAACAAAAGCAAACGTTTGCATTCACTATAAGAAATTCTAACTTTGTTATCTTATTTTGCAGTCACCCACAAAATCAGCGCATCTTCTGTACTGGTAGAAATCAGCATATGCCCCATATTGGCATCATAATACATGCTATCGCCTTCGCTCATTGGTACAGGTTCGTAGAACTCTGAGTAGAACATCACATCGCCAGAGATGATCATTAAGAACTCTTCCCCGTCGTGGCGAACCCAATCATTGTACTCTTCAAAAGTTCGTGCTCGCACGCGGCTCTTAAACGGCATCATCTTCTTATTTGAAAGCTCAGTGGCAAGCAATTCATGTTCGTAAGTCGGTGTTGGGTGAGGTTTTCCTTGGCCTGCCTTAGTTAAATCACGACGCCCTGTTGCGACTTTTTTTCTTGGCGGCTCAAAGAGTTGTGGCATGTCGATTTGCAAACCCATTGCCAATTTTTGCATCGCTTGGAATGTTGGAGAGATTTGTTCATTCTCAATTTTACTCAGCGTAGAACGCGCTAAGCCTGTACGCTGGCTCGCCTCTTCTAACGTAATACCAAGCTTGCCGCGGATATCTTTAATACGCTGGCCGAGCCTAAGTGGTTCGATATTCTGGTCTAACGTCTCTTTCGCCAACGTTAGAGATGGGTACTCATCATAAATGTCTTCTGACATAGGTCCCTCATTAATTTCTTACTTCCTGTCTATTGATTTCATTGTTGCATGAAGCGCTTTGTTGATTAAAGAGCACACAGAGAAATAAAGCGTGCTCCCTGTAGCAAAACAAGAAAAACTATTTCCTATTGGAAATTTTTGTTGAAAATTGATTTTATCGGAGCTATGTTATCGACTTGTTAGATGAAGAGATGCTACTTCAGCTTGCAGCAAATGATAGATTTAACATTTGTAAGAGCTGTTTTTTACCCGAACTTTTTGGGAAACAATTCGTGCTGCATTGACCCTACAACGATCGCTTAGACGCTGTAAGAGTATATTTATAACGCAATTCACGTTTATCTATACCTATATAGCGCAAACGATACCGATGCAGAAATCAACGTAAGACCTAATGGACTATAAAAACAATCACCATTAGCTTAATGAAAGGTCTCGACAATGAACGCTTACCAAAACCATAGCTTAGACAGTTTTTTCTCTACGAACCTATCTGCGACTGACGACGCAGTATTTGCTGGAATCCAAGCAGAGAACACTCGTCAAAATGAACAAATCGAACTTATTGCTTCTGAGAACATCGTTTCTAAAGCAGTAATGCAAGCTCAAGGCACTTGCCTAACCAACAAATACGCTGAAGGCTACCCTGGCCGTCGTTACTACGGTGGTTGTGAGCACGTAGATACCGTTGAAGCTATCGCGATTGAACGCGCTAAACAGCTTTTCAAATGCGAATATGTAAACGTACAGCCTCACTCTGGCGCTCAAGCAAACGGCGCAGTTAAACTTGCCCTACTTCAACCTGGCGATACTATCCTAGGCATGTCTCTAGATGCTGGTGGCCACCTTACTCACGGTGCTCGTCCTGCAATGTCAGGTAAGTGGTTCAACGCAGTTCAATATGGCGTAGACCGCGACACACTTGAAATCGATTACGAAGCGGTTCGCGCTTTAGCAATCGAAAACCAACCAAAAATGATTATTGCTGGTGGTAGTGCTATTCCACGCGTAATTGATTTCGCTAAGTTCCGTGAAATCGCTGACGAAGTTGGCGCAATCTTAATGGTCGATATGGCACACATCGCGGGTCTTATCGCGACAGGTGCTCACCCTAGCCCACTACCACACGCACACGTTGTTACAACAACAACGCACAAAACACTTCGTGGCCCACGCGGCGGTATGATTCTGACTAACCACGAAGACATCAACAAAAAGATCAACTCTGCAGTATTCCCTGGCCTACAAGGCGGCCCACTAATGCACGTTATCGCAGCTAAAGCAGTAGCGTTTGGCGAAGCACTTGGCCCAGAATTTAATACTTATATTGATTCAGTGATCGACAACGCAAAAGTTCTTGCTGAAGTGTTGCAAACTCGCGGTTGTGACATCGTGACTGGCGGAACAGACACGCACCTAATGTTGGTTGACCTTCGTCCTAAGGGCTTGAAAGGTAACGTAACTGAAGAAGCATTAGAGCGTGCGGGGATCACATGTAACAAAAATGGCATACCATTCGACACAGAGAAGCCTATGATTACCTCTGGCATTCGTTTAGGTACGCCAGCTGGAACCAGTCGTGGTTTTGGCACTGAAGAATTCAAACTTATCGGTGAATGGATCGGTGATGTTCTTGATGGCTTAGTTGAAAGCCCTGAAGGCAACGCTGAAGTTGAGCAACGTGTTCGCAAGCAAGTTAAAGAGCTTTGCAAGCGCTTCCCTCTTTACCGTTAGACCGTTTTTAAGATTTAAATTAAAACCTCATAAATTTTTGGAGAATAAGCAATGGACAATACACTAAAGTTTGCAGACAGCCACGAGTGGGTAAAAGACAACGGTGACGGTACTGTAACTATCGGTATTTCTGAGCACGCTCAAGAGATGCTAGGTGACGTTGTGTTTGTTGACCTGCCTGACACTGACGACGAAATTGAAGCTGGCGAAAGCTTCTCTCTAGTTGAGTCAGTGAAAGCTGCTTCTGATATCTACGCACCAATCTCTGGCGAAATCGTAGAAATCAACGAAGAATTAGAAGATAGCCCAGAGCTAATCAACGAAGAACCTTATGAAGGTGGCTGGATTGTTAAAGTGAAGATGTCTGATGCGTCTGAACTAGACAACCTTAAAGATGCGGAAGAATACCTAAGCTCTATCGAAGAAGACTAATAGGTAACCTCATTACGATAAAGCTGCTCTTTTGAGCAGCTTAATTTTAGGGGCTAGCTCACGGCTCCAGAGAGAAAGTAGAACATATCATGACTGAATTACTTCAAAGCCAATTACTGAAAGACTTGGGCACACAAAACGAGTTTGTTGCTCGTCATAACGGCCCAAATAAAGCAGACCAGCAGAAAATGCTTGAAGCGATCAACGCGACTAGCCTAGACGCACTGATCGACGAAACGGTTCCTGCACAAATCCGTCTTGAAAAACCAATGACACTTGCTGCGCCACTGAGCGAAATGGACATGCTGACCTCTCTTAAAGAGATCGCAAACCTAAACCAAGTGAAACGTACCTTCATTGGCCAAGGCTACTACAACACATTCACTCCAAACGTTATTCTACGTAACGTTTTAGAGAACCCAGGCTGGTACACAGCTTACACACCATACCAACCAGAGATTTCTCAAGGTCGTCTTGAAGCTCTACTGAATTACCAACAAATGGTAATGGACCTAACGGGTATGGAAATCGCGAACGCGTCTCTTCTAGATGAAGCGACAGCAGCTGGCGAAGCAATGACACTGTGTAAGCGTGCTGGTAAGAGCAAGAGCAAAGTATTCTTCGTTGCTGACGATGTTCACCCTCAAACACTAGAAGTTGTTAAAACTCGTGCTGAGTACATCGGTTTTGAAGTAATGGTTGGCGCTCTTGAAACACTTCCAGAGCAAGACGTATTTGGTGCGTTAGTTCAATACCCTGGTACAACAGGCGAAGTTCGTGATCTAACAGACGTCATTGCAAAAGCTCAAGCAAACAAAACGCTTGTAACCGTTGCAACAGATCTACTTGCTTCTGCTCTACTTAAGCCTGCTGGCGAAATGGGCGCAGACGTAGTAATTGGTTCAGCTCAGCGCTTCGGTGTTCCTATGGGTTACGGCGGTCCACACGCTGCATTCATGGCAACTCGTGAAAAGCACAAGCGTACAATGCCAGGTCGTGTAATCGGTGTTTCTATCGATACGCACGGTAACCAAGCACTACGTATGGCGATGCAAACTCGTGAGCAACACATCCGCCGCGAGAAAGCGACATCGAACATCTGTACGGCTCAAGCGCTTCTAGCAAACATGGCGTCTTTCTACGCGGTTTACCACGGTGCAGAAGGCCTACGTACTATTGCTCGTCGTACTCACCACATGACAGCTATCCTAGCGGCAGGCCTGACTAAAGCGGGTTACGAGCTAACGAACAACAGCTTCTTTGATACCATCACGATCAACTCTGAAGAGAAGACAGATGCACTGTACGCGAAAGCGCAAGCAGCAGACATCAACCTTCGCCTTCTTAAAGGTAAGATCGGTATCAGCTTAGACGAAACAACCACAATCGACGACGTGAATGCCCTATTCGCTATCTTCGACGTGAAACAAGACGTTCAAGCACTCTCTTCTGACATTGCATCAAACGAATTTGCAGCAATTCCAGAAAACTGCCGTCGTGAATCAGAATTCCTAACTCACCCAGTATTCAACACGCACCACAGCGAAACGCAAATGATGCGTTACCTAAAACAGCTTGAGAACAAAGACTTCTCACTAACGCACGGCATGATCCCACTGGGCAGCTGTACGATGAAGCTGAACGCAGCTGCTGAGATGATTCCAGTAACATGGCCTGAGTTTGGTTCAATTCACCCATTCGCACCTCTAGAGCAAGCGGCTGGCTACACAGCACTAGCGAAAGATCTTAAAGAGAAGCTATGTGAAATCACCGGTTACGACGATTTCTCACTACAGCCTAACTCTGGTGCATCTGGTGAATACGCGGGTCTAATCGCGATTCAACGTTACCATGCAAGCCGCGGTGAAGCTCACCGTAACGTTTGTCTGATCCCAAGCTCTGCGCACGGTACTAACCCTGCAACAGCATCAATGGTTTCAATGAAGGTAGTGGTTGTTAAGTGTGATGAAGATGGCAACATCGACATGACTGACCTAGCAGCGAAAATCGAGAAGCACAAAGACAACCTATCAAGCATCATGATCACTTACCCTTCTACGCACGGCGTATACGAAGAGCAAGTGAAAGAAGTGTGTGAACAAGTTCACGCAGCGGGCGGTCAGGTTTACCTAGACGGCGCGAACATGAACGCTCAAGTAGGTCTAACTTCACCTGGCTTCATCGGTTCAGACGTATCTCACTTGAACCTACACAAAACATTCTGTATCCCACACGGTGGTGGCGGTCCGGGTATGGGTCCTATCGGTGTTAAATCACACCTAGCACCTTTCCTACCAGGTCACATCGAAAACGGTGTACAAGGTTCTGACTACGCGGTATCGGCTGCAGATCTAGGTAGTGCTTCAATCCTACCTATCTCTTGGGCTTACATCGCAATGATGGGCGAACCTGGCCTAACAGACGCAACTAAAGTGGCGATTCTGAACGCGAACTACGTGATGGAAAAACTACGTCCTCACTACCCTGTTCTTTACCGTGGCACTAACGGCCGCGTAGCGCACGAATGTATTATCGATATTCGTCCACTTAAAGAAGACACAGGTATCAGCGAAGAAGATATTGCTAAGCGTCTAATGGACTTCGGTTTCCACGCGCCTACTATGTCTTTCCCAGTAGCTGGCACATTAATGGTAGAGCCAACTGAATCAGAAGATTTAGAAGAGCTAGACCGTTTCTGTGAAGCGATGATCGCAATCCGTCACGAAATGGCAGCAGTGAAAGCTGGTGAATGGCCACTAGACAACAACCCTCTAGTGAACGCACCGCACACACAAGTTGACCTTTCAAGCGCAGAATGGGATCGCCCATACTCTCGCGAACTGGCTTGCTTCCCATCGAAAGCAACGAAGAACTCGAAGTACTGGCCTACTGTTAACCGTGTAGACAACGTATACGGCGACCGTAACCTAATCTGCTCTTGCCCAAGCATCGACAACTACGAAGACTAATTCGTAGCGGCGCTAAGCAGCGAAACATAACAAAAGGCGAACCAAATGGTTCGCCTTTTTGTTTTCTGAAATTCAACGTAAACAAATGCATTGACCTTACCGTAAGGGAAAGGTTTAAGGTGAAATGAATCCAACGATGAATGAGGAAACAATTATGGGATGTTGCAATAAATCGCCAAAAGGTGGAGCCCCTCTTGGCCTGCTTCTAAAAGTCACGCTCGGGATTGGGCTTTTTGTGTTTCTGCTGGCGTTGTGGCAATAGAAGGCTTGTACGGCGTTAGGTTGAAGCTTTGAAATAGTGACATAAAAAATAAAAACAGCGCCAGATCAGCTATTGGCGCCTTGATAGTTTGTTAACAAAATTATTCAAGAACACCTTTTATTATGTATTCATAGAATTTAATTCCCTTTTTATTTATAAACGCCCCACCTAAATCTCCAGAATAACTACCCCCACTAGGTAGTCTCAGTAAGCCTGACATTAACAATGGCTGAAAGTCTATCTTTGCTCCTTCTGCCCAAATATCTTGCGTTTCTCGCTCTGAAGATGACTTTGCCAAACGCTGATCATATTTGTAGAACTCTTTGAGACAGTCCCAGCCTTCAACCGGGTGAACTTGTTCGATACTGAACATCAAAGAGTTATACTCTTTAACGCTAAACCTATTGTGCTTAAAGGTTTCTACAAATAGCTTACCCAGTAATTTAGCCTTTAACTCGTTATGATACCTGTCGATATAGATAATTGTATTTTCGATGATTTTATCTATGTCTTTAGGTGACGACAGGACAACATCAAGATTTTTAGCATCTTCTTCCGTTAACTTCTCAACAGAGATCTGACCAACAAAGTGTGCGTATTTTTTTAAAAAACTAGCACTTTGAATTGCACTATACAGATCAGTTGAGGCAAGGATCGCCTTTAGTCCGGGAACTTCTCGCAAGAAATCCGAGTCTTTTAACGCGAGATCTAAAACACCGTCTAAAGGTATTTCAGCAATATCTATCCAGAAATCCCTGACCTGACTCTTCAAACATTGAGCAACTACGTTCGTTCTTTTTATATTCTGCATATACTTCCAATTTTGTCCTAAGGTCATATTTAGGTGTGAGTAGCGCTATCACAGATAACTCGACCATACCTTCACAAAAAAACCAACACAAAGACAAAATCCCGAGGATTAGGAATCATTTTAAATACCGTGCCATACGCGTTTTCTTCGCATTGATCCTAACAACTCATTTTTCTTTGTCGATGCGAGCAACCATCTGATTTCAAAATAGTAAATAGGAAATAGGAAATGCTAAGCACACCGTAAACCACACATTAATGTTAAATAACTCTTTGATAGGACTGTCCATCAATAGATATACATAAAACAATATTGAGATACTAAACATAATGAAATGGGTATGACACTTAGCAATTTCATCTTGAACTATGGGATAAATATTCCTATTACGCCGAATTTCCTTCAAGCGTTTATATTTACGTTCACGCTTCCAAGCACTCAAACCTCGAAATAGAGCAATAGTTTGAACAGAAGAAAACAACCTTTCAAGTTTTGGCTCACATCGCTTTAAAGCATATGGTCCTAAGAGCCCAATTGCGACAGCCATTTCATTTGTAGTAGCAAAAGGCAAAATTTGCTCCATGTATTAACTCTCCTCTTAATTAACTAGAACACGTAAGCGTAAACATCATTCTGTCAAATTCATTATGCTACCAATTGTACTGACTTCAGCTTATTTATAACAATAACTTATGCAGGAACCTTAGTGATTTACATAGCAAATGTAGACTTTCCCGCTGCATACGAATCAAATTAAAATCAGGCACTTACGTAACTAAAGGCAGCTTTAGAACGATATAGCTCAAACTCACGCTCTACATAAATGAACATCTGTAAACCAAAACCTTGACCCTATACGGTAAGGTGTTTATATTGTCGCCCGCCCAACGGGGCACATCCTAAAATACACACCGGCCATCCTGCCATCATTCGTGTATTTATATTGGTGTTGTGAACTTCCATGCTAACGAAATTTCGTCCTTTTACTCGTGAATCGGGTGCGCTTATGCATCTTTCGATTCCAATCATTTTGACTCAAATAGCTACCCAAGCGATGGGATTTGTCGATACGACAATGGCTGGCCAAGTAAGCCCTGCCGATCTCGCCGCTATTGCACTTGGCACCAGCCTTTGGATTCCTGTATTGCTGTTACTGCGTGGTGTGATTATGGCGCTAACGCCTGTTGTCGCTTACCACCGAGGCGCACGCGACTTTCAAAGTATCTCTGTTGAATTCTTCCAGATGGTTTGGTTGGCATTAATTGCGAGTGTACTGCTTATCGCTTACTTGGTGAGTGCGAAACCGATCTTAGAATGGATTGGCGTAGCCGCTGAGATCATTCCAATTGGCAGTGACTATGCGTTTGCCCTAGCCTTTGGTGTGCCGGGTATTGCCCTGTTTTATACCTTGAATGGCTTCTGTGAAGGCATGAACAACACCAAAGTGCCGATGATCATTTCGGTAATTGGTTTGCTGATTAATATTCCAGTCAACTACGTGCTTATCTACGGTAAATTCGGCTTCCCTGAAATGGGTGCTGTGGGTTGTGGCTGGGCGACAAGCTTGGTGTATTGGCTAATGTCGGGCATGCTCTATTCCTACATTAAAGGTCATCACCACTACAAAACTATTATTAGCTTTGCTGACGCTAAACCAAAAGCAAAAGAGATGCTTCACCTTCTAAGGTTAGGTTTACCTATCGGTATGAATATCGCTGTGTGTGGCAGCATCTTTGCAGTAATAGCTCTGATGATCGGCCGTATTGGTGCCGAGAACGTGGCAGCGGCGCAAATTGCACTTAACATCTCAAGCCTAACTTATGTGATTCCAATGAGTATCTCATTTGGCATCACGATTCGTGTTGGGCACGCGCTAGGTGAAAAAGATGAACTAGGCGCAATTGAACGCAGCAAAGTTGGCATCTTGGTTGCAGCGTTGATTTCATTGCTTTCAGTTGCGATGTTCCTACTGTTCCCTGAATTAATCATTAGGCTTTACACAACTGACCCAGTAATCAGCGCAACTGCAGCAGTGTTATTGACCTTTACCGCTATGTACCAATTCAGTGATGCTCTGCAAACCTCGGCAAACGGTGCTCTTCGCGGCTATAAAGACACTAAGATCCCGATGATCTTAGCCATCGCTTCATATTGGGGCTTGGCGCTACCACTCGGCATGGTGTTGGGCTTAACAGACCACATTGTGCCTGCGATGGGTGAAGAAGGCTTTTGGATTGGTATTCTGACGGGCTTGAGTGTTTCAGCAGCTCTGATGTTAATTCGCTTACGATACGTGATTAAGAAGCGTGACTTGCCATCAGCAAGTGCTCCATTGGCAAACTAAAACTGAGCATTAAACTGATACAAAATAGCGCGTTACTACCAATCGGTAATAACGCGCTTTTTTATTGAATTTCTATAAATCAATTCATGTGTTCGGTTTAACACTCATCGTTAACGACTTGAACTGTACATACACAACCATCAGCTGGACATGTATCTCCACTCGTTCTACCACCAAAAGAATCATAGAGAACATAACAACCAGATGGAAGATCGTCTATTATGGCACCGCCAAGATCTCCAGTGGTAAACGGGTATTCATAGCCAACCACTGTATACCTATTAGCAAAGTCAGACGTTAAGCTGTCATCCTCTGACAATGTCAGGAAATCGAGCATATTTAATTTGTCGCCAGACTCGCCTCGACTTTCAGGGCAAAGCGTTCCCCAATCGACTTCAACGCTGCCGATACCAAAATCGATAACGTAATTACTCTGGTCACTTGGGTTGCTAGCAGCCGGGTCTAATCCGACAATAATAGCCTTAGAGGTTACCTGAGTGATTACCCCTTCCATTGCACCAGCGACGCCCTCAAGTACCGCTTCTCTTGCCGACTCTTGGATATTAAGAAACCTCGGGGCTGCTGTCACAGCCAAAACACCGAGTATCACGATAACAATGATTAATTCCATTAACGTAAAGCCGTTTTTCTTCATAACACCCACATCAACTGACAGCTACAGATACAATTACTGAATAAACTATCAATAACTATACATCGTGATGAGATATGTAACACTTTCTGTGTCGCGCCAGAGCTGTTATTTAGTCGATTTTTTGACCTTACGCATGTGCTAATAAAAGTAAGCGCCTTGCTGCCATTGTCTTCTTTGACTAAGTTGTTCTGCATGGTCAAATTGTCACAATTTTACACTGCAGGTAGACTCTTCATTTCTGCTGCTCTCTATCGGAGTATCTGCGTCTGTATATCGCAAAAAAATAGCGCTCATGTATGACATAAGCGCTATTGAATAACTGGATATTCGACACACCTCTTAATGAGATATGCTAAGAAATCTAGATTTTAAATGAACCGACATAACGATCGAGTACTTGTGACAACTCAGCCAATTGCTTGCTTGATTGTTCTAACTTCTCACTTGCAGTCAAACCATTTTTGACTGAGCTATTGACCGTATCCATGTTCATATTGATCTCATTTGCTACCGCTGACTGCTGTTCCGTTGCCGTCGCAACTTGCGTGTTAATATCAAGAATAGCCAAAACTTGTGTAGATATTTTTTCCAAAGCTTGGCGAGCCATTTGAGTTTCAGCCGTGCCCTCTTCAATTAAGCTCTTACTATTACTCATAGAGCTAACAGCATTCTTAGCTTCGGTTTGGAGTTGGTTGATCATAGTGTCAATTTCATCGGTCGATTGTGCTGTTTTTGTCGCAAGGTTACGAACTTCGTCAGCAACTACCGCAAAGCCTCGGCCGGCTTCACCAGCACGCGCAGCTTCAATTGCGGCGTTAAGTGCAAGCAAATTAGTTTGCTCAGAGATACCTCTAATAACATCAAGAATAGTACCTATCGACTGCGTATTATCGGCAAGGCTCACGATGATATCAGAAGCACTATTCATCTCAGCTTCAAGGTTCGAAATTGAAGTCGTCGTCTTCTCGATTGTCTTATGACCTTCTTGAGTTTCACTTGCTGCCATGTTTGCTGCATTTGCTGCACCCGCAGCGCTTGACGCGATTTCATTCACCGTGGCGATCATTTCATTCATAGATGTTACGACCAACATGGTTTGTTCGTTCTGTTCTTGCCCTCTTTGCAATGCTTGTTGTGACTGCTCACGAAGACCAATAGCGGTGCTATTTAATTCAACACCCGTATTCACTGTTTGCTTAATTATCTCGTGTACATTACCAACGAACACATTGAAAGCCGATGAGATTTGGGCAACTTCGTCATTCCCTTTAATAGGTAAACGTACCGATAGATCGCCATCACCTTCAGAAATATCGTGTAATGTGTTTTTCAATACTAAGAGAGGCTGCATCAATTTGCTAAGAAGAAGCGATAGAACAACGAGACAAACAACAAAAATGAAAACCATTGAAGCGAGCTGGTAGCTAATAATACCGTTCGTTGCTTGGCTAACTTCTGTGATGGGAATACCGATATCAAAGGTACCATACAGCTCACCATTGACATAGATAGGTGCCATGATATCAAACACCCATACTTGTTGAACATCAGCGTACCATTTTGAATACTGTTGTACGCCTTGAGTTGCACCTTTAACGGTATAGCTATCCTCGTAAACCTTATTGAGTTTATTTTTATCGCTGTGAGCAATAGCACTTACGTTACTATCAATAACAATGGCATAAGTGACGTCAGATCGCTGTTTCAGCTCACCCACCAGCTTTTGTAAATCTTGAACTGGGTTATCAGAATTCTCTAAAATATACCCAGCATTTCCAGCCAAGAATTCAGCTTGAACTTGAGATTTGTTCAATATTATCTCATCGATTTTTTCGCTCGAAATGAAATAGGTTGACGCCATACTCGCAGCGACTGCAATGCCAAACATAATAAAAACGGCAAATAGGATTGTTTTCTTCATTTAGGTTGTCTCGACGCAAGTTTGTTAAAAGTTATCTAAAGGTTTCAATAGCTGAAACCAAAGCTCGCACGTTTTATCTCGTGTTAGAGCTCGCCACTAATCCTTTATCTGTAAAAATCCCGATAACTTTAGCCGAATCATATGAAAAACATATATTAATCACACATTCTTAACACACAGACAAACCCAACTCGGAACCTGCATTTGGAAATCTAATTAATAAGTAAATCCGTCGCTTAATAAATACATTTGTATGGAAAGTCAATTTCGCGTATCGAATCGCAGAGTTGATATCTGGTGAAATGTTAGGGCTTGGTGTAAACAGTTTGCTTAACCTTCTCGCTTATAAGTTGATGCGATAAAACAAAAAAGGCGAACCATTCGGTTCGCCTTTCTGCATGAAGAGTCGTGCTTATCGATTTATCGCCAAATATGATCCTGCAGCAATCATTATTCCACCAGCACTTTGATTAAGTCTTTTATGTGCACGTGGCGTTTTAAGTAAGCTTGCCATTCTGCCTGCACCCATTGCAATTAGCATTAAGCCAGACATCAGAGCTACAGCCGCTAAAACAGAAACCAATATGATATCTTGCGACTGTAAAACCGTCAGGTCAATGAACGTCGGCAAGAATGAAATATAGAACAGAATCACTTTCGGATTTGATGCTGAAATTAAAAAGCCTTGCGCGAAACTGGCGAGTTCCGATTTCTGACTTTGTTTGGCCGCAAGCTCTGCTGAACCTTGCACTTCAGGTAGGCTCTTAAACATCTTGTAGCCTAAGTAAATCAAATAAGCGGCACCAACGTAGCGAATCACTTCAAACGCGAACGACCAATTCTCGGCAACGGTCGCTAGACCAAAGCAGGCAAGTACAAGATAGATGAGATCACTGCATGTCATCCCTAACGAAAGCGTGATGCATTTACGCCACCCATGAACCATCCCACGAGATAAAATAGCAAAGACACCGGGCCCCGGAGTAATACCAAATATAAACATGGCAATAAAAAATGTAACTGCGCCTTCTAGTGACATCTGCCGTCCCTCAAATATCATTCAACATTATAATTTTCGAACGTATCATGGAGCCCCGATTCGGGTAAAGAGCGTTTTTGTCTAAGAGCGTGTTTGACTAACAGCGTTTTTAGCTAACAACGATTCACACGACTCATGTTTTGAATAAGTGACACACGTCATTTCCCCGCTAAGTATGGCCCTAAAGCTAAACCGAAACTATTTTCGCTAAAACACCAAAATGGCGAACCTAGTGGCTCGCCTTTGAAAATATTGACTATGGATCAACGCAACAAAATTAGTTCGCTATTGGTGACAACAACTCCGGGTTAACCACTAAGTTTCTCACACCGTGGGCGTGGTCTTCGTTAAAGTCATTTCCTTCACACCAGCTCCCAACTGTCGCGATGTTTACTTTCGCTACTTGTGGACGTACGCTCCATGTTACTTGGAAAGGCGAACCTTGCTCGTTGTAGCCTGGGCCCGTCGTAGAGCCTGCGTATTGAATCGCTGAGCCAGTATCTTGTGGGATGTTTGGTGCTTGGTGTAAACCATTCACTTTTGAGTGCTTGGCTAATGCTTCGAAGTCGAGTGCTTTGTCGTCATTCACTAATACGTAGACTTGAGTTTCTACACGCAGTTGCGGGTTGGTAATCGTGTCGTTAAAACAAGCACCCAATGTTTCGCCCGGTTCAACTTGTGCAGTCGAGTAAACGTAATGCACCTCGATAGTGTCACCGGAATTAAGTGAACCGTGGTCGCTAGGACAAATCTTCTGCTCGAATGGTTTAAGCTCGGCCGTGCTCAACTTACCTGTGTATTTAAAGCCACTTTGGAAACCCTTGCCATCACCGTTACCAGCGTATTGAGTAAACTCACCACCTTTGTGTTCAGCGTTTTTATGGAAGTGAATATTACATAAATTCATGGCTGTTGAATCTGGCGCATCGGAAAAAAGACGAGCGTTAGTTCCCTGTAAAGAACCCAAATCACGTGGGGCTTGCGGGCCGAAACCTTTCCCTTGCGTGTTTTCAGATAGGTTTGCTCTTTGTTCAGCGATAACACTGTCAGCTACAGACTCATGATTTCCGTCAGATGCATTTGCATGAGCTGACAACATCACCATCGCGACACTTAAAAACACACTTTTATTCTTCATATTTCTTCCCTAGAATATTGATAACTAAACCTAAAATGAACTTAACAGCAAACATCTTACTATGCTCACAAGTGAATATGGTACTTGTCTTTGTAAGATTAGATTTCACGGCTTATTTTGGGAAGAGTATTAAAACCCTTGATGCATATAACAAGTCACACACAGTAAATACGGCGAGTCCATTCCATAACGAACAAATTCATACTTTGCTGACTGTCCCTTGACTCAAGCCGATAAACAAGCGGATACACGCTACAACCAGAGCTAATAGTAGAGTTTCTGATATAAAAAAGGCGAACCATTTGGCTCGCCTTCACGTCTCATTCTATCTGTTAGTTTGGCTTTCTTGGTTAACGGATCAACCGTGGCCCGTGGCAAATATCCCAAACGTCATGACGTTCAATGCATCTGTCACGCCCTCTAATGATTTAATCACCGTCTTGGTCGGTTCGTTATGGCGGATAAAATAGCTTCCGATACCTTTTTCACCGCTACTCTTAGCATCATTCTCAATTGTTTCTGTTGCTGCTACTTGAGAGGGATCGGCTGATTCTGGCTCTGCATTAGCGTGAGTTCTCGTGCCTTTATTTGAATCAAGGTTTGAGTTTGCGTCATGGCCATTTATAGATTCATCGCTAATGGTTAGTTCATGGGAAGATTCGCCACTGGTCTCAGCATTTGTACCCATTGAAGTCTCGAGATTACCCTTTTCCTCTACGCTTTTCGACATAGCGTCTTCGTTGCTCAATGTCTTGTCGTCTAGCTGATGATTACTCGTTGAAGAACAAGCTGTTAAGAAGAACAGGCTAACGATGAATATGAGTAAGTTTCTCATCATAATGATAAATCACGAATTAATAAAACATTGTTCGATTGTATTTTATTTAGCTGATGACATCCAGTGATAAGCGGAGTAAACGTGAAAAGTCGAGTTTTGAAAGAGTAAACAAAAGCGTACGGGTTTAGCGCTTAAGCCTAATAATTTGAGACCTCAATCAGATTGCCATCAGGATCTCGAATATAAACAGAGACTATTTTTCCCTTTGCACCTGTTCGCGGTACTGGTCCCTCTTCTATCACGACTCCTTGCGCTTGGATATGCTCTACGACCTCAACAATTGGTGTAGTGGTAACAAAGCAGAGGTCAGCACTACCGACCCGCACATGCCTTGCCTTTGGCTCGAACTCGCTACCGGAAAGGTGTAAATTTATCTTTTGCATCCCGAATGACAACGCCAATCTTCCTTCACCAAATTCGATGGGCTTCATTCCAAGCACCCGTTGGTAAAAGTCGACCGTAACTTGTAAATCACTCACAGTTAATACCAAATGATCTAAATGACTGATTTCCAATTTAATCATCCTTGTTTCGTCGTTACTGAATATTGCATGCTGAATGCCGAATCAGGCTAAGCCACATACTCTAATGTTGGACGTGCGAATACAAGATAAGCTTACATCTTGACCTCTCACTTTGGACCAATAAAAGGAGCACAGACTGGGCTCCCTTTTTAATTTAATCGGAAGGCTTACAAGATGTTCAGGCCAAATAGTTCTTTAACATCAAACAACACTGTTTCTGTTCTTTCTCTCGATACTTGCGTGCCTTTGCGCAAGATATCGATAAGTTGCGCTTTGTCATCCAACAATTCGGCTCTACGTGCTCTAACCGGGCGAATAATCTCTTGTAGACACTCTTCCAATACCTTCTTAGTTTGGCCATCCCCTAATCCGCCTCTGCGGTAGTGATCTTTTAGTTCATTGACGTAGTGAGCGTCAGTATGGAAAGCATCGAGATAAGTAAATACGATATTGCCTTCAACTTGGCCCGGATCTTCGATTCGTAGATGATTTGGGTCGGTATACATGGATTTGACTGCTGCTCGAATCTCTTTCTCGGTCGCACCTAAGTTGATAGCGTTGCCCATTGATTTGGACATCTTGTTCTTACCGTCCGTACTTGGAAGGCGAGAGGCATTGCTTAGCAAGGGTTTACACTCATTTAAGATTGGCTTGCCCGCGAGTGAGTTAACTTTTCTCACGATCTCGTTGGTCTGTTCTAGCATCGGCAATTGGTCGTCACCCACAGGAATCAAAGTCGCGTTAAAGGCTGTGATATCAGCCGCTTGTGAAATCGGATAAGTAAGAAAACCAGCCGGAATTGAGCGGCCAAACCCCTTGTTTTGAATCTCACTTTTAACGGTTGGATTGCGCTCCAAACGAGCAATAGACACAAGGTTGCTGTAGAACATGGTGAGTTCAGCCAGTGCTGGCAATTGTGATTGAAGGCAGATTGTGGTTTTTGTTGGGTCTATACCCACTGCGAGATAATCAGCCACCACATTGAGAATGTTAGACGATACCTTGGCAGGATTATGAGCGTTGTCAGTAAGTCCTTGCATGTCAGCAACCAATATCGTTTGGTCGTGAATATGCTGCAATGAAGTGCGCTGCTGAAGTGAACCAACATAGTGACCCAGATGTAAAGGGCCTGTCGCTCGGTCGCCAGTCAGAATAATTTCTGGTTTGTTCGTGTTTTGCGGTGTTTTCATGGGGTGTCTCCAAGTAATAAAAGCTACTGGAGATAAAAAGAGACGACATTCTTGGTGACATTCTTAACTACCTTCCAGCAGCTAAAGAATGTGAGTATTCCGTGCTGCTCTAGATAGAGCACCACCAAAAGAAAATTGAAGTTGAAACGGAATTAAATTTCATTATTAAAACCTACCAATAATAAGAGTTAGCGACAACCCTTTTATTGGTAGGTAATAAAACTAACGTACCGAAACCAGTTTTCGATGCGTTTTAAAACAGAAATCATTGAAGATGCATATCGTAAGTAAATGTATTAATTACATAAATCAATAATTCTAGAGCGCATAGCTTGGTTGACGTTGAAGTGAGCATTCAAAAATTCAAGCTGTGCCAAAGCCGATTCCGCCGTGCGTTCGTAGCCTTGAGCAAAGGTTGGCAGTATCTGAGCAAACTTAGGGAAGCGCGATTCTAGCCTTCTATCAGACATAAACTCATCGACAAATTCAGGTTGTGAGCTTTCTGTTTGATCCACAAGATCGATCAAACGATCAAGTGCGTAAGATTGAACAAACCGGTTCCCAGATAGCTTTTCACCTCGGTTATAGCGAGACATGCCCACGTAAAGGTTGGTGAGCGCCTCACCTAGGATCCACTCTTGGGAATTAGCCTCTACCGCAGCCTTTTGTGGTGGAATACAACACTGAGTGTCAAAGTCGGCTTCCTGCCAAACAATGCGCCCTTCAGCAAACGGAATATGTGCTAATTCATGTGGTTCAAATACCGCAAACTCGCAGAAAACACCGTCAGCATAGAGCACCTTATAGCCGTCGACCGTATTCCTTACCGCATAGTCAATTGGGTGGATATCAGATAACCAATGCAAACTGTCTAAGAAATACTGCTTGTGCCCGTTCTGCACTATCGCAAAGAAATCGACATCTGAATATTGATCCAGTCGCTCCGTTTCAATACCAACAGAACCAAGCCCCAACAAGGCATGCGCCTTACCTGAGGCTCTTAAAGACTCTCCAATCGCATCTAAACGTTGTAGTAGCTTTTCTGGTGTATTGGCTTGTAACGTTTCTTTTTTATTCGATTGAATCATTTTATCGGCTTGCATCTTTATGTCCCTATCAAGTTGAATGCTACTCAACCTAACTGACAGTTATAACAACGATGAAGTCTAATTTATAAAATCTGTGTTTAAGGTAACGATCTGCGCAAGTTATTGTTTCATTTAAACCCGTAAATCATCCACCAGCGTCCGTTTTCCTATTCGATTTACAACGAAGACTTAGCCAGATACTCTGCCATTTCTTGCTCTGGAACCATACCGCCACCGGTTGCCCAAACAAGATGAGTCGCGTTCGCTAACGTAGACTCAGCGATGCCTAACCTCTCCAGATATTCACTGTTGTGTTCAACATGAATAGCACCCGGCATACCAGCCAATGCAGAAGGCTCTAACTGAATACCTTCGGCTTGATTCAATTCACTCAACAGTTGATACATCCGTTCGTCTGTTAATGTGTAGTAACCATCTAATAAGCGTTCCATTGCTCGGCCAACAAAACCAGACGCACGGCCTACTGCAAGCCCGTCTGCTGCGGTCAAGTTATCAATACCAAGATCTTGAACTGCGATTTCGTCATGCAAGCCAGTGTGAACACCCAGCAACATGCAAGGAGAATGAGTCGGCTCAGCAAAAATACAGTGAACACCATCACCAAAAGCCATCTTTAAGCCAAATGCCACACCACCAGGGCCGCCACCAACACCACATGGCAAGTAAACGAACAATGGGTGCTCTTTGTCGACGACAATCTGTTGTTGTTCGAATTGTTGTTTGAGCCTCTCTCCCGCCACAGAATAACCAAGGAACAAGGTTTGAGAGTTCTCATCATCAATGAAGAAACATCGCGGGTCTTGCTCTGCTTCTTTACGACCTTGTTCTACCGCGACACCGTAGTCTTGTTCGTACTCAACGACATTAACGCCGTGCTCACGCAGTTTGTTCTTCTTCCACGCTCTTGCATCAGCAGACATGTGAACCGATACCGTAAAACCAAGCTTGGCACTCATGATGCCGATAGACATACCAAGGTTACCTGTCGACCCTACGGCAATACTGTATTGCTTAAAGAAGTCACGGAATTCAGGCTCTAACAGCTTGCTGTAATCATCGCTCTCGCTCAGTAATCCAGCTTCAATCGCAAGCTTTTCGGCATGCGTTAGTACTTCATAAATGCCACCACGCGCTTTGATTGAACCAGAAATCGGCAAGTGGCTGTCTTTTTTCATCATCAAGCGACCTTTAATCGGCAACTGACAATGATCTTCCAGTACTGATTTCATCGATGGGATATCAATAAGCTCAGACTCAATAATGCCGTTGGTTACTTGAGTTTCAGGGAATGCCTTCACCAGATAAGGCGCAAACCTTTGTAATCGCAGGCTTGCGTCGTGAATGTCTTTATCGCCCAAACCCACATAAGGTAAACCCTGCTCTAGCGTGGTGATATTTGGGTTAAACCAATTCACCTCTTCAAGTGCTATCAGTTGTTTTAGCAATGGGAAATCGCTAGTGAGTTTATTTATATTTAAATCACTTTTTGGGTTCAATTCAGTCATGGGTTACCTTCTCTGGTATAAAGCAATCTGCGTTGGTATACAAAGATCTGCGCTCGTTCAATCACTTGGTTTTGTGCCTATTAAAACGGTATTTTGATGTTTGTTCAAACGACGATAAATCACACTTGCATGAACTCAATTCATCTATAACCTAATAGTTCGAGAATTAACTCCGCTAAAGCAAGTTATGACTAACTATCACTCATAGATAGAGCTATGATATGACATCAACGATGTGTATCGAATTCCTCTTGTTTGAACCAAGGTGCCCTTAACGACATGTATAGCGAAGACAACCTGTACTCCAAAAATCAACGACTAAACAGCCACCAGCTTTCGAAATTGCACACGTTTGAAGCGGCGGCTCGACATGGTTCGTTTTCACTTGCAGCCCAAGAGTTATCGATGACACCAAGTGCGGTTTCTCATCGTATCAACAAGCTTGAAAGAGAGATGGATATACAGTTGTTTGAACGAGCGCATCGCAAAATCACCCTGACAACCGAAGGCAAACGCATATATGCAGCGTTGAGCCGTACCTTGAATGATCTAAACCAAGAGATTTTAGATGTTAAGAACGAAGAGATATCAGGCACACTCACGATATATTCACGACCTACGTTTGCACAAAGTTGGCTAGTACCTCGGATAGCGAGCTTTAAACAACGTTACCCATCAATCACATTAAAGCTGCTGACTGGTAATGAAAATATCAGTTTTCAAGGACACGGTATCGATATTGCTATCTACTTCGATGATCAGTTCCCCGATAAACTTTTCTGCAAAGCATTCATGCATGAGAGCATGACTCCGGTTTGTACCCCTCAATACGCTGAGTTACACGACCTTAATCAACAACCAGAGAACCTGACTCGAGCAACGTTATTGCACGACAACCAAGCATGGAACTACGATTCGAACCGTAATGAATGGGAAGTGTGGGCACAAGTGAACAAACTCAGCACTGTGCATTCCAACTCTAACATCGAGTTTGACCGCTCCGATCTCGCGATACTGGCAGCCATAAACAATGCCGGTATTGCCATTGGACGCTATAGCGTTGTATCGAAATACCTTGAAGACAATACGCTTATCACGCCATTTAGCGAACCGCCCGTCACATGCAAACAACAGTACTATTTTGCGACGCCTTCAGAGCAACAATCCCCAAAAGTTAAAATGTTTATTGAGTGGGCTTTAGAGCAAAGAGACCAGATGTAGGTGTGTATGCGAGGATCAAATGAATAATGCGGATTACGTGAAATATGGGAATTCCTGGCTCAGCAAGCTCTTTTTAGCACCGGTAATTGTTTCTACATTCAATGATCTGTAGGCTAGCCTGTCTTCTTATAAGCAAACAGTAGAACAACCTATGAGCGCCTCACTTCGTAACAGCATTTTCGTAATGTTAGGGATTCTATACCTATCACTTAACCTTCGTGGGCCGTTTACGAGCTTGGCTCCGGTGCTTTCTCAGGTTATGGAAGGGCTAAGCCTTAATTCTTCTGCTGCTGGATTCTTAACGGCTTTACCGCTGTTAACGTTCGCCTTATTCTCGCCGCTAGTGACCAAAATATCTCAGCGAATTGGGCTTGAACCTAGCTTGCTGCTGGCTTTAGTTTTGATCACCACAGGTATCACGCTGCGTTCTTTTGGAGCGATTACGACTTTATACATCGGCACTGCGATGATCGGGCTTGGTATCGCAATTGGTAACGTGTTACTTCCAGTCGTGGTCAAAATTAGCTTCCCGACACGCATTGCGACGGTGACTTCTTTGTACATTTTTACGATGGGGATAGGTTCGACGTTAGGCTCTAGTTTGATGGTACCGTTTTCAGAGCTAACTTTGTTCACGTTGACAGGTTGGCAGTTAGCGCTGTTAATGAACCTCATATTTCCGATATTGGCCTTGATGATTTGGTTACCTAAGATCACCAAGCGTTCCTCTTCTAAGAGCACTAAACAGAACGAAGAAAATCCAGTTCCGTTGAAAAAGATGATCAAGAGTGGTGTCGCTTGGCAAGTGACACTCGCACTTGGGCTTAACTCATTCACCTTTTACTCTTTGGCGGGTTGGTTACCACAGATCTTGAACGATCTTGGCTACAGCGAGATCGATGCGGGTTACATTTACGGATTTCTGCAGTTTTCAACTATGGTTCCAGGGCTACTGTTACTGCCATTCTTAGGCAAGAGCAATAACCAACGATGGCTCATTACCCTTTGTACTTCGAGTGTGTTTATTGGATTGATTGGCCTGCTGTACTTACCTGATTTTGCGATATTTTGGGTCGGACTCTTTGGTTTAGCCAACTGTTCTACATTTATTATCGCGCTCTCTTTCGTTGGGTTGCGTACATCAAACAGCAGCCAAGCGGCTTCGTTGTCTGGTATGGCTCAAGGTATTGGTTATGCCCTAGCGGCGACGGGTCCGACTTTGGTGGGTAAGCTGCATTCACAAACAGGCTCTTGGAGCGTACCGATTCTTTTAATTGCTGGCGTTGCCTTCGCATGTACGATTTTTGCCGCGCTCGCAGCAAGAGATACAAAGGTCAGCGTTTAATCAGTAGAAGAATTATTAAACAATAGAAGAATGGTTAAGGCGTTGCGCCTCTATCACTCGCAACAGTCTTGATATATTCACTCGGCGATAAACCAAACTTACCTTTAAAACGTTGGCTAAAACGCCCTTCAGATTGGTAACCACAAGACTGAGCCAACATCGCCACATTCTGTTGGCCATTCTGCATCAAATACAGTGCGTGACTTAAGCGCACTTCCGCTAACACCTCACGATATTGCATGCCTTCAAGTTTAAGCTTACGAATCAGCGTGGTACGACTCATCGCAAAACGTTCTGCTACCGATTCTAACGGATGCTTCTCTTCAGGAGAATGTGACAGATAGTGACTGAGCTTTTGGCTAAACGAGACGTTGGCACTGGCAAACAGTCGATGCAATACCCCTTTTTCCGCTAATTGCTGATACAAGCCCAGCAACCAAAACCGCTGAGCCTCTTTGCTCATGCTCTGTGTATCAAACGAAAACAGCGCGTTGAGTGAGTCTTGTAAGTTTCGATCCGCTTGAACGGTAGGTAACCCCAGCTCGTTTGAACGTTCCTCACTTAAATCAAGCATCGCCTGAGAAGGTTGGAATTGAAAGCTGAATACTCGCGACAAGAAACGCCCTTTATGGGGCATATTCTCAAAGCTTAGTGAAGCTGACGCCTCACACAACAACAGCTCAGATTGCGAGATCTCTGCCGCTGAATCTTTCCAAAACAGGCGCTTACTGCCTCTAATTATCTGAATAATACTTGGGGATAGAATCCTCACATTACGCAGCTTTTGTAATTGTTCTGCGCGAAAGATCGTCACTTGATATTGATGATTCATCTCATCACCTTGTTTTATTTATTATCAACGACCAACTATCGCATCAATAGTTGGTCGATTTATTGCGTGTGTAAATTATTAACATATACAAGCTATTAACGTGTATAAGTTGCGGTCAATCTCGCTTTGTCTAAAGCCATACTGTTCAAGGTAAATCCAACCACAGCAGACGGCGTGTTTTCATCTAGGCTAAGTTTGTCCGTTGGTAATGCCCAAACGGTGAATTGGTAACGGTGCATGCCGTCCTTCTCGGGAGGGCAAGCACCACCAAAGCCGACGGTTCCG
The DNA here is from genome assembly GCF_024347515.1 of Vibrio gigantis. Taxonomy (NCBI): domain Bacteria; kingdom Pseudomonadati; phylum Pseudomonadota; class Gammaproteobacteria; order Vibrionales; family Vibrionaceae; genus Vibrio; species Vibrio gigantis. The sequence continues at coordinate 173,921 of NZ_AP025493.1, read as the reverse complement.
TAATCGATGCGCCCTTCTTTGCCACCTAACTTCGCGATGTCCACAGCGCGTGGTAATTCGTTTACCGTTGCTGGGATGTCAAATGCGACCCAATGCCAAAAACCACTTTCGGTTGGTGCATCCGGGTCGTAAGCGGTAATCGCAAAACTTTTGGTTCCTGCTGGCGCGTCTTTCCACATCAACTGAGGTGATAAGTTATCGCCATCACAACCCCAGATAGAGTATTCAAACGTCTTCGCCATTGGGTGACCTTCTTGAATATCATTGCTCGTGAGTTCAAATGCCTGAACTGAACCTGCAGCCAAGATGCTCATTGCCAATACTGATTTTATGATTGTTTTCATGGTGGTTCCTCTTATTAGGTTTGAACCCAGTATATTCAGTTCCACCGCCCCAAAAATAACATTAAGTACACAATTATCTAATTTTAACCAAATAAATGATACTTTCTGTATTTTATCCTTGTTCTCTGAAAGCATGCTCAATTCAGGCTTATGATTTATTTCATGACTCAGCTTCACAATTTGTTATCGAAAGGACACTTGTTGACATTCAGGTTACAAATCTCAGTCAAAACTCTTTAGACTCGCCCTAATGACTTTTAGTGAGAATGACTGGATGCGTAGGCTGACATTAGCCCTTTGTTTGACCCTTTGGCTCCCAACGCTAGCCAATGCCCAAAGTTTGCAAGACAAGTGGCAAACCCTGTATCAACTCAGTTGGCAGTCGTCTCCAATTTCTGTATCTCAGCAAGAATTATCTCAATATCCAAAAATTCTTCTTAAGGAAAGCAGTCGCTATCCGGATTTCAAAAAATTCAGTTGGGAAGACATTGCAGAGCTGGCCTCGATACAAAATCACTGCCGAGCGATTGAAAATACCAACCCTTCTTTGAACGATGCCATCGAATTCGAACTGGCTTTGTGTCAACAACAACAGCTAGATTCAATCTGGTTTGCGGCACACTCAAAACGACACCCTGCTGGTGGCAGTTTTGCTGACCGTTATTTAGCCCATTACCCAGAGAACAGTGAGCAAATTCATCCATTTTTGAGTATCAGCAACCCTCTGCATCCGTTATTTCCTAAGCTAAAAACTTTAACGACAGAAGGAAAAGAGGCGCTACTTAATGGATATCGCGCTTGGCAACAAGGTGATGTGCTTTGGTTAAGTGGCGAACAAGGTTGGAAAGCGATTCCATCGGAAGTGTGGCAACCTATCGCCGAGCAGCAAGAAGTCACCTTGTCGGGCGAAAGCTGTTCTTTTCGTTACAGTAACCTGTGCCTGAGCGAGTCGAGCAACGATAGGCTTGTCATGAAGCTTGTGACTCTCTCATTACTTTTCACGCTACTTTGCGTGTTAACTAGAGCCATATATCTACGTAGGAAAGAACGCAGAGAGAAGCAGTTTGTGTTACAACTCCTTACTCATGAACTCCGCACACCAATCACTAGCCTTGGCTTAACCGTCGAAATGTTCAGAAACCGCTACGATGATTTTCCCGATGACACCCAAGGCGCAGTTTGGCGCTTAATATCCGACTATCAAAGGCTTTCCCAACTTACTCAAAACAGTAAAGTGTACTTGAGTGCAGATCAGTCAGAGCCCTTGTTGAAGCAAAACGCATCATTAGAAGAGTGGCTCGACCATGTCTGCGAAAAGCACAATATTGAATATCAATGTGAAGCAAGCGAAGTCGAGCTTAATCTTCCGTATTATTGGTTAACCATCTGCCTTGATAACTTGATCAAAAATGCCAAGCAACACGGACAAGGTAAGGTTTTAGTTAAGGTCACCCTTGCCGATAAGCTGACCATAGAAGTGCAAGATGAAGGCCAGTTCCCTTCTTTGATACAACGACTATTATCCCGAGTAACGCCAAGCGATGCACACAAACAAGATAACATGGGCATTGGCCTGACGATCGTCGAACACTTGATGAAACAAGCCAATGGCCGTCTCATTATTCTCCGTAACCCAACACGATGCATTTTGGAAATCGCTTATGAACACCCTATTGCTGATTGAAGACGACCAACTGCTAGGGCAAGGCCTTGTCAGCTTCTTTGAGTCCAATGGTTACCGCTGCCTTTGGGTACAAGATGCAAAGAGTGCTAGTAAGCTATGGTTACGTGCCGACCTTGTGGTACTTGATCGACAACTTGACGACGGCGACAGTTTACAGCACCTTCCAAATTGGTTACTGCTCAAAGCTCTGCCTGTGATTGTGTTAACCGCCAAAGTGGAAGTTCAGCAACGTGTTGAAGGCTTGATGGCTGGCGCCAAAGATTACGTGACTAAACCATTTTCAAATGAAGAGTTGCTTGCTCGGGTGATCACTCAGCTTCGCCCATTAGGTGTTAGCCACTTAAATTACGCCAACATCCAAATCAACTTGTCGGAACGCATTGCTTATCTGGATGACAGGCCTATCGCACTCAAACCTAAAGAGTTTCAGTTATTGGTTTTGTTTGTTCAGAACCAAGGGCGTGTGTTCCACCGAGATGAGTTACTCAATAAAATTTGGGGTTATCAAGCCTTCCCAAGTACCAGAACCGTGGACAACCACATACTGCGTTTGCGTCAGAAGCTGCCAACACTCCACCTAGAGACACACCGTGGAGTTGGTTATCGTTTAGCTGGGAAATCACAATGAAAGTAAGCTATCTAACAGCACTATTCTGTACATTGCCCTTTGCGTGTCACGCAGCTTGGTTTGCTAATACGCCATTGCAACACACCTATCAATCGCTGCTTGATGGCCAACCACAAGTCGCTTGGCAAGAACTACAAATCGCGCTTAATCAGGAGACACTTGATAGCCAGCTTTGGTTGCCTGTTAAACAAGAAATACTGAGTCAAACTCAATGTGGAGCCACTCTTGAACAAAGTGTTAGACCCAACAACCGCATCCAAGTTAGCTTTATCAAACGCCAAGGTCTTTCGTCACAAGGCTATCAGATTAAAGTGTCTGCGGAGCAAATCGGTGAAGAGTCAGAAGCACAGCGCATCTCTTTGGTAACACCTTCAGGGAAAGTGGTTATCGATGGGCAACTCAATTTTGATGTCGAATATCAAGAGATTGAAACCAGCGAAATGTTCATCAAACCCGAGTCCGGTGTTTATCAGTTAACCATAGGATCGAACAACTACCCTATTGTTGTGGCTTTAAATGACAGAAATCAATGGCTAACGCTCGAAAGTAAACTCAGCGAACCACATATCGTGCTCTCGCCTCCAAAGGTGATCGACAACTGCCCTGACGCTAATGTGAGTTGGCAATGGTTTGATGAGAACTACGATATGTTAGGTTTCAAGGTTCCAATCAAGTCACATGAAGCACCAGTTCCGACAGAAAGCCGTTCGGGCGCTAAAGCCAAACACCTGAGTGCTTCGGTGGAAATGTTTGAATACCAAGGCGCGATTGCAATCCAATATGTACAACGTGTCGCGGTGCCTTTCTAAAGTTATGCACGCTGTAAAAAGGTATTAAACCCTTAAGAGAGATAATAGAGACATATAGGCGACAAAACACCATCACGACTTGGGTTTAATAGCCGTACTTACTCTTTACGGAACCTAGATATGCTCAGTGTACAGCACCATTTTAACTTTACGTCTTTTGCCATTTTGGCTCTATTTAGCACTTGTGCGTTCTCAGCAAACGCACAAGACAGCCAGATAACACTAACGAGTATTAACAACAGCGACACAGTCTCAATTTCAACAAAAACACTAGAGATTGATTGGAATGGCTTAAGCGTGAATAGCGCAGCGCTAACGGTTGATCATCAACCTCAGAAAGCCACACAGCTTGTCGCTCACTCACAAACCAAGGCTTCTTGGACACTGATACCAAGCGGAATCCATGCTGAAGCCGAATTGAAGCAAGATGATCTTCTTGTCCAATTCACCGTTCCCTCAGATATTGATATAAAACAAAACCAACCCATTGTTCTCACTTGGTTTGACCTTGCAGAGCAACAAACTCAAACCCTATTCCTACCCTTTAACGAAGGTATGCGCGTGCCTACCAACAATAAGCAATGGGCAAACTATCTAGTCGACAATCATTCTGGAAGTAACACCACACAAGACTTAAAAATGCCGTTTTGGAGCACGCAACAGAAGGATCAATTCATTAGTTATCAGTTGACCAACCCAACAAACAATCAGCTGTTTTTTTCTAATTCGTCCTCTAAGACAAGCACCAACATTGATATGAATGCATCACATCAATTTACCATGCTGAACAAGTCTCAGCCTTTTACGGTTCGGATAACACTTGGAGATTCTTGGTTGGATGGTGCGAAACAATACCGTGATTGGCGTACTAAGAATGATCGCTCTGAATCGCTTGTCGAAAAGCAAAAGCGTAATCCTGACGTGAGTAAGCTAATTGGCGCGAGCCACGTTTATCTGTTTGGTAAAGACCCGTTAAGCATCCAAGATGTAAACAACTGGTGGGGATTAAACGCTTGGTATCTAGAGAGATCCAAACTGATTATTCCAAGTGAAGCCAAGCGAGAACTGTCTTCTCTATCTAAAGGCAAAGATTGGTTTAGCCAGTATCACAAACAGCTGTTGTTGGACTCTATAAGCCAGTCACTACAAGGATTGTACCCTGTTGCCACGCCAACACTCACTGACAACACTATTCAAGCTCAACATACCGACGCACAAGACAAAAAAAACTGGTTGATTAACAACGCGTCTTCTTATCTCAATACACCTGAAACGTGGGGACAAGCCTTGTCGTCAGATATGGTCAACAACCTAAATAAAGCGGGCTTGAATCAGCTTTGGCTAGGTTTTGATAATTGGATGCCAGCTTTCTATCAACCGAATGCAGTAGAACTGGCTAAACAGTCTGGTTATTTAGTTGGCACCTATGATTCCTACAACACAGCTATACCCGCCAAGTTAAACGACAATTGGTTAACGGCTCAACTGCCAACGCCTATTCGCGACACTTGTGCGATTGAAATGGCTGATGGCCGCTTGAAAAAAGGATTCCGAGGAAACGGTTTTTACTTAAATCCGAATTGCCATTTGGACTACGTAAAGCAGCGTGCTCTCGACATCATGCGCCTTGGGCACTTTAATAGTCTGTTCTTAGATGTGGATGCGACAGCAATGGCTCGTGAAGATTACCGTGACAATACCAGTGAGTCGCATATGCTTTCTGCCTTCAATAACCGAATGCAGTGGTTAAGCGAACAACCAGATTTAGTGCTTGGTTCTGAAGATGGCAATAGCCTGACGACAAAAGGCATCGCGTTTGCACACGGCTTAGAAACGGTTGGCTTTGGTTGGACAGATCAAGACATGAAAGAAAACCGCCAATCACCTTATTACTTGGGCCGTTGGTACCCAGACCACAAACCGGACTTCTTCTTTAAGCCTGCCGAAGTTAAAGACCCCTACAAGTCGCTACTGTTTTCGCCTCAATACCGAATTCCGCTTTACCAAACCGTATTCCATGATGAAGTGATTAACACACACCACTGGCATTCAGACAGTCTCAAGTTCACCAATGTGAAAGCTAACCGCGATTTAACTGCCATGCTGTACAACACACCTGCGATGGTTCACTTAACAAGAGATGAAGCTTTATCGAGCTCAAGCCCAAGACTTAAGGCATTGAAGCACTATCAGGATGGATTTGAGCCAATACATAAGCAACTATGGGACAAGGCGCTCGTTGATTTCGCGTGGTTAGATAACAGCGGTACAGTTCAACAAACCGTGTTCGATGATGGCAGCAAGATCATCGCGAATTTCTCTGATCAAGCGTTTAACCAAAAGGGGGTCAGTGTTGCGGCAACGTCTATCAAAGCCGTATTAAGTAATGGACAAGTCGTTGAGTGGAAGCCAGAGCTCAATTGATCGCACTCTTACTCTTTCATTAGTGAGTTCGTTAGCTTTTCAGTTCTTTAGTATTCTATTTCGATACTAAAGAACTGAGTATTTGTGTCGCGACTTAAGAGTGATTAGACAAAAGCTATTCATGGTTGCGGCTTTGAAATGCCGTTAGCAGATAGTCGATAAAGACCTTTTTACGTTTAGGCATGAGCTGCCTGTCGGCGTACACCAAACTCACCGAGACTTGTGGCATGTCGTATTCTGGCAGCAAGTGCACCAATCGACCAGTTTTAAAATGGTCTCTACAGATGAACTCAGGCAAAACAGCAAGCCCTAACCCGTCAACACAAGCGGTAAGACATGCCGTAATGGTATTTACCTTGAGCTGGCTTGGAAGCTCTATCAGCTCGGATTCACCATCATCAAGTTGTAACTTCCATTTAGGCAAACGCGCCGCTTTATTCGAGACCTCGATCATTCGAAATGGTGATTTGAGGTCCTTCGGTGTTTTAATTTCACCGAACTGCTCTAAATAGTCAGGGCTTGCCACCAAAGCTCGCTTCGAGTTGGTTAAGTAACGAGAGACCAAGTTTGAATCAACCAACTCACCTATTTGCGCGTATAGATCGACCCCTTCGCCAATGATGTCAACTTCTCGGTTGGTTAATTCTAAATTCATCGTCACATTCGGATGCTCTTGAAGAAAGCTATGAATGTAAGTGGCCAACACTTGATGCCCCAATTCAACAGGCAAAACCACATTTAGCGGCCCTCGAATCAAATCCTGATTGGCAGAAACCTCTAGCTCTGCTTGGTTCATGATCTCTTGCATCTGCATGCTCGATTGATAGAAGCGCTCACCTTCAGGTGTTAACACCAAGCTTCTCGTAGAACGAGTGATCAATCTCACACCTAAATGCTGCTCCAACTCTGCAAGCTTACGGCTAACGGTTGATTTCGTCATATTGAGCGCTTCAGCGGCGTGGGTAAAACTCCCACAATCAACGACTTGCGTGAAAACAGTCACAGCATTTAAGTCCATCGTACTTCTCCAAAGGCTCTATTGGTTAGATTTTTGCAACAGTGTTTCCCTTTTTTCCTATCTTATCAATCAATCGAATTCATTTACAATTCGTTACATCTAAATAAAAGCAAAATGAGAAATAGAAAATGACAGAGAACGACAACGCTTCGCAAACAGTAAGCACAAAAAAACGTAAAAAAGCTCCGCTTATTGCTACTGCGATCATGCTGTCATTGGGTTTAGCTGGCGCCGGGTATTGGTACGGCTATGGCCAGTACTTTGAATCTACCGACAATGCTTATCTACAAGGCGACATCACTAATATTAGCCCTAAGGTATCTGGCTATATTGTTAAGTCTTACGTGAGTGATAACCAATCGGTCAAAGAAGGTGATTTATTGGTTCAAATCGATGACCGTGATTACCAGTCAGCACTCGCTCAAGCAAACGCCCATTTAAGCGTCGTGCAATCAGACGTAAAGAACCTCATCGCCCAACAAACATTACAACGTAGCAAAATAAGCCAAGCAGAAAGTGGCGTTGACTCAGCAAAAGCAGAATACGAACGTGCTATTCAACAAGTGCAGCGCTCTCGTAGCCTGTTAAAACGTAACTACGCGTCTCAAGATGAAGTCGACAGCATGGTTGCACAACAAAAAGTAACTCAAGCTGACTTAGAAGAAGCAAAAGCAAACCTCGTTGCAAGCAACGATCAATTAACAGTTATCGCGAGTGAAATCGAGCAAGCAAACGCATCAGTGACAGAAGCTCAAGCCCAAAGAGATCAAGCACAACTTAACCTTGATTACACCAAGGTTTACGCGCCAGCAGACGGCGTGATCGGTAAGCGCAGTGTACGTGAAGGTTTATTGATTCAAGCCGGTGCTCCGCTTATGAGTTTAGTGCCGAATAACCAAGTGTGGATCGAAGCAAACTTCAAAGAGACACAGCTAAGTGGCATTCACAAAGGCCAAACTGTTGAAGTTGAGTTAGACGCTTTTCCGGGTCAGCCACTTGAAGGCATTGTCGACAGCTTCTCCCCTGCTACTGGTGCAAAATTCGCCCTACTGCCACCGGAAAATGCGACAGGTAACTTCACGAAAATCGTTCAACGTGTACCGGTGAAAATTACCATTCCAGATCAGCAAGAGTTGAAAGGTAGACTGCTTCCTGGTTTGTCTGTGGTTGCGACTATCGATAAACGAGGCTAAGCCATGAGCAGCGCTGGTGTTGTCACCCAAACTCATGATGAGGACAAAGTATCAACTCGCCATTGGATTGCCCTATTCGGCGGTTTGATTGGTGCGTTTATGGCGATCTTGGATATCCAAATCACCAACTCGTCTCTTAAAGATATTCAAGGTGCGCTTTCTGCAACCTTAGATGAAAGTTCGTGGATCTCTACTTCATATTTAGTCGCAGAGATGATCGCTATCCCACTCAGTGGTTGGCTATCAAAAGCGCTTGGTAAACGCCGTTACCTAACGTGGACCACAACCATATTTACCATTTCATCTTTGCTGTGTTCGTTCTCATGGAACATGACCTCAATGATCGTGTTCCGTGCGATGCAAGGCTTTAGTGGTGGTGCTTTAATCCCACTAGCCTTCTCACTGGTGATTCAGTTACTGCCTATAAACAAACGTGCTGTGGGTATGGCGCTGTTTGGTGTCACCGCGACCTTTGCTCCATCGATCGGCCCTACATTTGGTGGCTGGCTGACTGAGAACTTCTCGTGGCATTATATTTTCTACATCAACATCCCACCAGCCTTGCTCGTGATCACCATGATCCGATATGGTTTGGACGATGAAAAACTCGACCTTGGCATCCTAAAAAAAGCAGATTGGTTCGGTATTGCCACCATGGCTCTAGGATTAGGCTGTCTAGAAGTGGTATTAGAGGAAGGTAACCGTGAAGAGTGGTTCAGTTCGAGTTTTATCATCGGCTTAAGTATTGTATCTGCCGTGAGCTTGGTTTACTTCGTGATAAACGAGCTCCAACACAAGAAGCCACTGGTTAACCTGCGGCTACTTCGAGATGGGCAGTTTGCGATGTCTTGTATCGCCTATCTGATTTTAGGGATGGCGTTGCTTGGTTCTATCTACGTATTACCAATGTACCTAACACAGATTCAACAATATAACGCGATGGAGATTGGCGAAGTCCTGATGTGGATGGGGTTCCCACAACTTCTGATATTTCCAATCGTCCCTAAGCTGACGCAAGTCATTAAGCCGAAATACTTAGTGACCTTTGGATTCGCAATGTTTGGTTTTAGTTGTTATGTGAACACCCACATGACCATAGACTTTGGCGGTCAACAGTTGATTTTATCGATGGTGCTACGTGCTATTGGTAGCCCATTCATAATGGTTCCTCTGTCTTTAGTTGCCATGAAGAACATCAGCAAAATGGACACGCCTGACGCTTCGACGTTAACCAACGTAATGCGTAACCTAGGCGGTGCTTTCAGTATTGCGATTATAGCAACCCTGTTGGATAACAAGACCCGCGAACATCTTGCACATATCAAAGAATCGTTACCTTCCGTGAGTCAACTTGGTTGGCAAACGCTTCAGCAACAACAAGCGTTCTTCATCCAATCAGGTAGTGATGCTGCAACAGCGATGCAACAAGCGCAAGCAAGCTTACTTGGCACAATGCAACGCGACGCCGCAATCATGGCTTACAATGATGTGTTCTTGATGATGACAGCATTCTTAGCTCTAGCTGCCGTGTTGATTCTTAACATGCGGGATTAACCGCTCTATCTGAAACATCAAAGCAAGATAATTAGTCACTCAAATACAAAAGGCAAACCTATTGGTTTGCTTTTTCTCGTCTATAGAAGCAATACATAATCTAGTTACCAAACAGTTCCTTGAGCTACCTTTCTCAAAGATATTGAATATTCTTTATTACCAATAGCTTATTGAGTATTCAGCTTTAAACACAGGAGCTTGACAATGTGCAACTTGACACCTAAATTAAAGTTAATATTTGGTATTGAGGAAAATGGATTTGACCTTACCACCAGACCTACGGGTTTTGATTGTCGATGACTCAAAGAGTGCAACAATCCTTATAAAGCAGCAACTCTCAAGCTTAGGCGTTGCTCACGAAAATATTTTTATTGCCACCAACTATCGACAAGCAATTAAAGCGGTCGAGACGCACTCTTTCCATTTGCTCCTTATTGATTACCATTTGGAACAATCCTTTACTGGCTTCGAACTGTTGGGGATCCTCTACCGAAACCGACTCATCGATCATACCGTTGCAACAATCTTAATATCTGGGGATATGCGCCAAGAAACAGTATTAACGGCCCTTTCAGGTGAAGCTCACCATTTTATTTCAAAACCAATTCATACTCAGTCATTAGGAAAAAAAATCCAAAGTGCGGTGTCTGTATCAAGACAACTCAGTCAGCTTAACCATTTATATCCAATCAATAATCACACGGTTTTGACACAAGCTTTAGCCATCTCTCAAAACGGTAATAATGTCCAATTTGAATCGACACTAATTGAACACCTGATAGCCGGTAAAAAGTGGGATTTACTGACCAGTGTCATTAAGAGCTCAAAAACCAATATGCATCCAACGAAGCTCGTCGCTGAGGCGTTAATTCTTGATAGTTTAGGTAAGCCTAATTTAGCAATAGAGAAGCTTCACAACTACTTGATCATTCAACCTTTATCATTAACTGTTATTGATTGCTTAAGCTGTATTTATGAGAAGCATAAAATGCTTTTACCCGCTCTCAAACTTGCCATTCGCGCATTTGAGATGACACCGAGCATCAGCCACCGTGCAATCAGAGCAATAGATTTGGCAGAAAACTCCGACAACACACATATGTTGATTAAGCTTGGGGAGATGTATGCAACCCATATCTCCTCAGCGGATATTGATGTTATTCATTCCATTTGGTCTCACTTTAGTTCACTCAAGGCGACTTATCAGCGTGAAACCCAAGTAAAGAACAAACGTATTCTGCTAGAACACGCGAATCAATTTACGGAACTCGTAAACCTAAAGCTCCCAGAAAAACAGCAGCAACAAGTTTTGGCGAGCCTTGCGCTATTTCAAAGCAATATATTACTTATTGAAAACACCCCTCAAGTAGCCCATAAAAAAGTAATACGAGCCTCAGCACTACTGGCAAATAACTTTTATAGCCAACCAACATCTTTACTGGTTGAACTGGTTCCATTGTTGATACACTTTGGCGAGTACTCCCTTTATCACCTAGTGGCTGAATGCTTAAAATCTCGTGGCGAACCAATGAACCAACAACTTGGTTCAACAAAAGCAGATCCTTCAACTTGTATTAATATTGAAAACTCCAGTTCAATACATGAGTTAAAAGATTACATTGCCAATTACCCCTACTCTGTTGCTGCAAAACTTGACTATTTATATGCTGTCAAAAAGGCTCATATAGATGAGCATCTTAGCAACGAATATATAGAAGAACTTACACAGTTAGAACTTCCGCCAAAATGGAACCAATGGATTAGTGATTCATTAAAGTATGGTTTTTCCACTAAGCCACCTAGCCCATTCTCAACATGCAGCCGACAGGAGTCCATATGCTAGATTTTGATGCCTTAAACGCTTACTTAGATAACGACAGAGATGTAATATTTGCTGTGTTGTCGACCTACCAAGAAGACCATGCGAATGCACTAGAAGAGATTCAAGAGCTCGTAAGTCAACAAGACTGGGGAAAGCTCCACTTTATCGTACACACACTGAAAGGAATCTTAGTTAGTTTTGGGGAAGATACGGCAACGGTCGCGTTAGAAAATGTCGAGCAAAACACCTTAAAAAACCTTGCACCTCAAGATGATGACCTATCCATAATTTATAAAGAAGTAGAGATCATCAACAAACAGATCGAAGACGCATTAGTTCAATATTGCTAATACACTCTGTTCATATGTAAGTATCTAAGATACAAAGAATTCCTTGAACGCAAAAAGAGCTAAGTATTACTTAGCTCTTTTTATTTTAATCCATTAGCTAGTCACCATTTTGGCACTACGCATGTAAACCAGGTTGGGCACTCAAGGATTTTGCACTCGTGATCCAATGACGAACAGATTGGGGAGACATCACTCGCGGGTTGCCTAGATCACTATCACCTGCTGCTGCCAATTCTGGGGGCAATACATTTATGATTAACTCCAAGTCTTCATGGGAATTAATTTCTCGCGTAAAGACATCAGCCATTTCCTCACTATAATCTCCGCCACGCGCCCTAGCTGCTTTAACAAGTCCATCAAGTAATACATACCATGTCGTCATTGGTCCCTGAACTACTGACGCAGACTCAGCCGCAGAATCGATAAATGCAAAAGGCACGGTCACAATCGGTTGATTGAATTCCATTGCTGCAAAAATCCAATCCGTATCAAATGAGAAATCAAAGACTGTTGGGTTTTCTAATATTTTTTCTAATATATCCCGGCCATATAGCTTAAACGCCGCTTGAGTATCTTTAATGCCACTATCAAAAATTTGCGCACCGATCATTCGTTGCATGTGACGCAGCGTCTTAATTCCTACTCCCCAGCGCTCTTCTTGTTTCACTAATATCGAATCAACATGCTTTCTATTACCTAATACTACTTGCTTACCCTCACGATTATAGGGTGCTAGCGCAAGGCCAATCTGCCCAAGGTGCACAGAGTTATCAGCATCTGTATATAAAACAGCGTCGACCCCATCTTTTAAAGATTGATCACAACCTAAAATAATGGCGCCACCTTTGCGAGAGTCATCTGCACACGCTAGGTTTCTTAAAGCCCCATGATCTACAGGTAACGCATCCGCTAAGCGTAATACCTGAATTTTTGCACTCGTTGCGGCGTCGTAGCCGGCTTTGATGTTCTCAGCAATAGAAGCACTCCCATGCGGGCAACCATCGTCAACAGCATATAGCTTCCAATTAACATGAGTACCTTGTGTCACCCATTGTAACTGCTCAACTTTAGTACGCAGAGAGTCCTCTCCATGCGGATTATCAGAACTCTTCGGCTGCAGACGATTTTGCTCACCCCACATCGCAAATACCACTCCAACCTCTACAGGCTTACATATCGCTTGAGTTTCTTTGCGAGATTGAACGAGCTTAACAGCAAGTTTAAATTCTAGTGGGGCACTGAATTGAAGAGATAGGTCATTCAAGTTTTGTATGGTGAGGTTATCTATTGCCAGTAGTCTGTCAGCAAGCCTAAGCAAGCTTCTTTGGTGTTGCGGTTCTGTAAGATCGAAATGTTCATTAGAAGTGTTCAAAAGTTCAAGAGCGGTAGACAATGAAGTATCCATACATATTCCCTAGCGTGATGTTGTTATAATCACCTTTAGAATAGTATGCAAACTAGCTCATATCAAACTTGTGTCGTTAATTTTTTGAACAGGGTTTTCCTTGCTTAAAACTAAAGTTTCTATATTTGGCTCGGTACGTTTTTTTCCTATCTTCTCGGAACTTACCGGCCCAGTTACTAATTTCAGGGGCTGTCGCCCATATATTGGCCATAATACGCAGATACGAGCTTTCAATACTTGGAATAGGGTCATGTTGACTGTCGTTTATGCGTAATACCAAGTTGCCATCTATATACCACTCAAGCTTGTCTTCTCCCCAATAGATTCCGTAGCGATGGAAATCTTTGGATGCATCAAACCCTAAAAAAATAAGTGTCTCATGTGAGTTTGTATAGCTGTCATCGTCAGTCCAAAAATTCAATTGAACCATATTGGTATTAGAGCCAAGAAACTCGATATCTATTTCGTTGTGTATTCCATTACCGCCTTCTGGCTTGTCATAAGGTCCCGAAAACAAGAAGAAAGAACTAACAACTCCTGGGGCTTTTGCTGGTTTCATGTCTATCTCATAGCAACCGTATGGATAAAACTCCGTACTTCGAATCTCTCCCCCATAAAAGCTCAATTTACCTTCGTCAGTTAACACCGGATCTGGTGACAATGAGAGAGTCATCCCTCTCTTGTTGAAACTAACCGCGTCAGCGTCCCATCGACTTACGAATGGAAAACCATTCTCCCACCCATCAGACAACCACCAGAGGCTGCTATCTAAGTCCCTAAATGGGTCTTCGAAGCTCTCCCCTCGAACCGAGGCACTAGATAGAACCAACGCAACGGCGATAGCAGAATAGGTTTTGGATAATGGCATGGGCAAATACACTTATTCATTGAGTTTCACTATCAAGCGTAATACATATGCCATAAATTTCACCCTAGATTTAGTCTTCGGTTACTGGAATAAAACTTCTTCTTTGTACAGCTTCCACTGCCGGAGCAGAATTCAAGCCTAAATTACCTTTGGGAATCGTTTTAGTTTCAACAGGATGAGGCTCTGGCGGAGTCGATTGCACATTAGATTCTGAAATTGGTTCGACATCGCCAAGCGGAGAAATAACAACCACTGGTTGGATCTCATCATTTCCATTCGGAGATTCTGCACTCTTACTTTTGACTTGTTGATTCGCTGGATGGGAGGCCTTGTTGTCTACTGGTTCGTTAGCTGATAACTCTTTCGTGCTTGAGGACTCTTGGATTGTAGGAAGCTCGTTCGTTGTAGAAAAATCACTCGTTGCAACTTCAGCTTGAGGGTGAACTCGGCTTTTAGGCGAATTAATGTCTGAGCCACTGTAATTAATCGTTCCTCCGGTACTCGCTCTTTGTACCACATTGGAACCTTCACCACTCGCCCCTGACAAATTACTCGTTTGTGGATTGGCCGCTTTAACCTCTGAATTAGTACTTTTCGACGTAGGAGATGGTTGGACCACAAAGGTCGGTTTATTTGAAAACTCATTGTTAAGCATCAGCTTTCCATTCGGTGTGTATTGTTTTAGCTGATCACCCTTGGCTAATGGTTTATTTGGCCGTTTTACCGGTGGAGGTAGTGAAGCAATTAACCCAGTTGCGGGGGCGTCGTAATTAAACACTCCAAGCTTTTGCTCCCATATATCAATAAGAGAAGAGAGTTGGACCCATGAGTCATTCACAAAACCACTCGCATCCCCTGAATTTGTGGCAACAGAGAAACGAGCATTGAATTGATTATATTCACTCTGTAATTGCTGCTTGTACTCAAGCCAATTACTTCCCCCCATTAAGAAATATCGAACACTATTGGACCAATATTCGTAAGCAATCGGATCTTGGCTTTTCTCTGCCGCAATCGCAGCCAACGCATCCGCTAAACCCGCAGTTAACCACATTTGCTTGGTTCCTAACTTAGGTTCCATACTTAGGGCTCTATTCGCTTGTTGATGCATTAAATTGGCCGCTTGGATATAGCGGCCTTGTGAAACCATCAATGTCGGCGTACTTAGAAGGTCAATTGATGCTTGGTTTAATGCGTAAGAGGGAAACGACATGACAAGCAATAGTATCCATACTCTGTTCATCGGAATGTCTCTATTAAGCAACGACCAGGATGGTCGAAACGAGAGTTAAATTTTACATCTCTATATTCTTTATCAGTAGTCGATTGGTATAACTTACCCTTTTGCTTATACAGCAAAGCTTGAAGCACCCCAGCATTAGTTTTCAAACTGATGCTTTTTTCATACGCACTGGTTAACTCGTAACGCCCTTCATACCAACCTCGCTGAGGGTCATACAGCTCTTTGACGAGGGTCATTAATCGATCGGTATAGTCCGTTTTCCACAGGGCCCACATTTGAAAAGCAACTCTTGTTGAAACCAATGCTAAATCATCATGAGAGCTGCCATCCTCAGCCAACGTTATCCAAGGCGTACCCAAACCATATATAGCGTCATAGACAAAGTACGGTTCTCCGGTAACAACGTGCTCTCCTCGCGCAGTGTAGATTCTTTCATTATCCCAGCGAGCTTCTTGAACTTGATAAATAGCATCTGCCATCGCAGACAAAGTTTGATTAGTATGGGTAGCGTCACTTGAAGTCGTATCCCCGACCTTGTCCCAATTAAATTCTAACCCCATCCACAGATAAGGTGTCGAATAGACAGGTCTCAATACATTAAACACTCGCGGATCTCGACCATCGAAAATCAAGTCGATATCGTAAATAGTTGCCACATCATAAGGTTCAATATTCATGGCTTTTTCAGGGACAATTTGCCAATCAAGATAACCATAAGAGGTATACTCTTCGATACCTAGCCGACCTTCTTTATAGCGAATAAGTTGGCCATCTTGAATCAGGCCACCGTACAACTCACCATCGAGACTAATTAACTCACAAAAGTTCCACCTCAATACAGCTTTATCTACATACTCTGAAAACTCTGGCGAATGTCGCTTCACAATTGCTAACACAATCAGTAAACGTCCAACATCTAAAGACGACCAACCTATATCTTGCGGTTGATTTCCATAGTTCACCATTCCCCCACTCTGAGTGCTGTAGACCTTGTTAGGAGCATAACCGTAACTCAGGTCCATTTTGTTGAGAAATGCCAATACCAGCGTCAAACGCTCGTCATATTGCTTATTGGTTATAAACTCGAATTCCTTAGCTGCAATTAGAGAAATCAAATAATCAGCTAAGCCTGCCATGTTTGTTGTCGGAAAATTATCCAAACTGTTCACCAAACCTGTTGTGAGCTGGGTGTTGTTATCGATATATTTCCATGCGGTTTGAGCCCATAGAAGCTCTTCTTCGGTTAATGGGCCATGACGTCCCTGTCTTACGATTTGAGACTGATTGAGCGCATCAACACCATTGCTTACACCTTGGTAAACTACTCCACACCCGGAAATAGATACCGACAACAAAAGTACACTCCACTTCTTCAGCATTCAGTAACCTTATTCTACGGGTACAATCTTTTTACGAGGTAGACATTGGCCTTCATAGCCAAACGGCGACTCCAACGCTTTCTCCCATAAGCTCGGCGCTAAGTCATCTTTATAGGTCAATAACTTACCCTGCTTTTTGTACAATAAGATTTCTAAGGTAATACCATTATTATTCGACGTGAACGTGTTAATAAGTCCGGTACCATTTTCAAAGATACCTTCATAAAACCCTTTTTCACGGTCATATGCAGTCGAAACATGATCAAATAACAGATCTGTATATGGTGTGTCCCATAGAGCCCACATACCCATCGCGCCTTTAATCGCAACAGCTGAATACTGAGGTAGATACTCACCGACTTCTGAAATGGTATTCCAAGCAAAACCATCAGTATAAATAGTGTCATAAACGAAATAAGGGGCTCCTGCTAATTGGTGCTCGGTTCTAGCAGTAATGATACCCGTTTGCTTATAACGCTCTTCTTGGACTCGGTAAATCTGAAGAGCAAACTCAGCGATCCACTCATGTGAATAATTGTTGTCATGTGGCGAACGGTCTTCGACTAAATCCCAACCCATCTCGATACCGTCCAACACATAACTCTCAGTTACAACGTAACTATGAGCTTTGAGTTTTCTTGGGTCACGAGTATCGTAAGGCACGTCATAACCGAACAGGTTTATAGTGGCATAAGGCTCAGCCATTGCAGCTTGTGTGGTATCGAACCCCCATAGTTCGAACCCCTTAGCTGCATACTCTTCATACCCTAAACGACCTTCTTGAAGATACTGAACCTCTTTACCTGGTTCTAGTAATGCACCAAACATAGTCCCGTTCTCATCAACTACGTTACAGTAGTTCCAACGCAATAGAACTGAATCGATGCTTGTAGCGAACTCTGGGTATTTGTGTTTGATTATGTAGAGCCAAATCATCAAGCGGCCTAAGTCCAGCGCCGAGTAACCAATTTCACCCGGTTGGTTACCATAGTCCACCTTTGCCGCTGTTTGCGTATTATAGGCTTTGTTTGGTAGCTCGCCCTTAAACAAGTCAAGCGTATTCAATGTAGTTAGAAAACGTACCAATCGTTTATCGAACTCTTCTTTCTCAATGATTCCTAACTCATAGGCGCTCGTCATGCCCGCTAAATAAGAAGCCGCATCCCACCATGTAACTGACGGGTAATTATTTACCGCATTCACTAGCCCTGTTGATTCTTGGTAGTTATTTTCAAAGTACTTCCAAGCAATCCTCGCCATATCCATCTCTTGCTCTGTTAGCTCTCCAGAACGTGGTTGTGGCGTTGTCCAGTGTGTATTTCTTTCAACAATATCATCTGAGAATTGATTATATTTACTACCGCAACCAACGATTGCAAGAGTTATCAAGCCAACACTAATCGTTCGCATATAAATTCCTTCTTATTATTTCAACTCACCGATGGTCAATAGTGGTCCATTTTCTATATACGCTAAAGATTCCAACACAATACCGTTGGTGTTTGCTGTTACCGCCTTGTTCGTTCTACCATCAATCTCATAGCGACCTGAATACCAGCCTTTTTCATCTGAATACAACGTTGATGCTTCATTGATTAGCACATCGGTATAATCAGAATCATAGAGTGCATACCAGCCAAAGGCTGCTTTCGTGGATAGTGTTTTAAGGTGAGATTGATCTTTACCATCGTCTGAAATAGCGTTCCATTTTTCGCCATCAGAGAACACGGTGTTGTACACAAAGTATGGTGCTTCATCTACGTTATCTTCACTGACCGCTGTCACGATACCCGTATCTTCGTAACGTCGTTCTTGAGCTTGGAAGACTCGATGTGCGAACACTTTCGATACGCTATCTGCGCCAAATTCAATACCGTCCAATATGTAAGACTCACTCACCACGTAGTTATGCGCGTGGAACTTAGAAGGGTCACGCTTATCGGTAGGAATCTCAACCCCATAGATATCAACCATATCTAAGAAATCTATATATTTCATTGAGTTAAATACATCGCGCCCCATAAGTGCTAGCGATTTTGATGCATACTCTTCGTAACCGATTCGACCTTCTTGAACAAGCTCCATTTTGCCGTCAACACTAGATGGACGAGAACCAAACATGTAGCCTTCGTTCAACATTGCACTCACTTTCCAGTGATTCAAAACATCGTTAACTTGCTTGTTAAACTTAGGGTACTGCCAAATCATGATATTCATCGGCACTAAAATTCGACCAATATCAATGGCAGACCAACCAATGCCATTTTCTTCAGGGTTGTTCGCGTAATCCACCATTTGCAACGTTTGTGTGTTGTAAGCTTTATTTGGCAATAAGCCATCAACAAGCGGAAGCCTCGCCAACGTAGTCAGAGCTTTCTCCATACGTCGGTCAAACTCTTCTGAAGATATAATATTGATCTTCTCTGCAGCAATTAGCCCCATTAAGTAAGAAGCGGTATCCCACATAGTTGTTGAAGGGTAGCCATCTACTGAATTCACTAATCCGGTGTTTTCTTGATAATTGTTTTCAAAGTACTGCCAAGCAACATTTGCCCATTCAAACTCTTGTTCAGACAATACTCGCGAAGACTTAAACGGGATATCTTCAGGTATTTCAAAGGTGATATTCCCCAGAACACGTCCTGACTCACGGCTTTCAATACTGAAGGCAATGATTAGTGCCGTAGCAAGCCCTAGAATAAATACTATGTGATGGCGAGCATTCACCAGAGATTTATTAAACTCCATACTTCAACTCCTCTGAATTGGTAGTTTCTTCACCTTCACTTTCTTCAGGTGGTGCCCAGAATGCAGCTGCGATCATTCCCCACATCGCAAGCATGTTATTGATAATCCAAAATGTGTTTAGTACAAGTCCGCCAAATGAGTAGTTTCCCCATGAGCCTGTTGAATGGCCAATCCATGCGAAAGCTAAGCTAAATAGGCTCAAGCCAAATACGGCAGCTTGTGGAATAACAAGTTTAAAAAAGTTACCAGTTTGACGTTCCTTAGGCGTGGTAGGAAAACTCACTTT
Organism: Vibrio gigantis; assembly: GCF_024347515.1. NCBI lineage: Bacteria > Pseudomonadati > Pseudomonadota > Gammaproteobacteria > Vibrionales > Vibrionaceae > Vibrio > Vibrio gigantis. Next base: position 154,166 of record NZ_AP025493.1, on the reverse strand, counting down.
ACGCCCTCGAAGTACCGTCCATAGAGCTCTTAAGTTCACAGGGAAGAAGGACAAGAAGTTAGTTTTGCCTTTGTAGCCAGCAACCCCCCACGTCCCTATCATCATCGCCAACTCCGCCGTCAATACAAACGGAAGAAAGTGAAGATAAAAAGTCACGTCATATGCACTTACCGGAGCGATAGAAGTTAGGAAATAGATGATCGGACATGCTAAGAAAACGATATTCCAAATTGCCGACAGGTTGGACCAAAAACTCGCACCATACATAAACTTCTGCTTTAGCGTCAGGCCTTTACGAAATATCGGGTTATCGTTCATGAAAATATCAATCGCACCACCTGAATACTTAAAGCGCTGAACAGTCCAAGTTTGTAAATCTTGCGGAGATAACATCTTACTTTCCACATTAGGATGCATCACCGAACGCCAGTTTCGCTCTCTATCTGAATGTAAAACGATAGAAGTATATAAATCCTCAGACACATGAAATTTATATGGTGTGAACTCAGTGTCGAACAAGATCTCATCACGTAGGTTATCAGACACCGATTGTTCAACTTTTTTCTCATTGGTCAAACGGCGGATTTGTGCTTCAATTTCATCTTGTTCTTTGGTAATTTGCTCCGCGTATGCTCTAAGCGCAGCTTCCATGACGGCTTCACGGCGGTGTATCGAACCAGCGCCACAACAGAAAGAGGAGTTAACCCAATTGCGTCGACGTTGAATCACGTCATAAAACATTTGAGGGTCGTTGACGAATGGATCTTCACCTAGGGTAACCGGGCCATAAAAACGCTCAATACCTCGACCGATTGGACTTGCCCACTTACCTACTTTTCTGGTTAGAAAGTCAGGAAGGCGCTCACCTTCTGGTAAGTCAAAGAACCATTGCGGTGTTTGAACCCATGCAACACTTGGGTCTCTAAAGTAGCCAAGTGTATTCTCTAGAATGGTTGGGAATGGACGAGTGTCCGCATCACAGATAACAACGAAGTCACCACTGGTGCGCTCCATCGCATTTCGTAAGTTACCAGCCTTAAATCCAATATTTCCGTCACGAGTGATGTAGCCAATACCCATCTCTTTAGCCATCGCTTCCATTTCAGGTCGCTTACCATCATCAAGAATGAATATCTTAATATCAATATCGTGAGGATAACGGATTTTTTGAGCATCCAGAATACTCAGTTTTACCAACTCTGGTTCTTCATCGTAACTAGGGAAAAAGACATCAACACTGATTGGTCTGTCTTCCTCACTGTTTGAAATACATTCCGAGATCTTGTGCGGTGGCGCCTTTTTAGGCTCATCTTCAAGCTTCCAAAGGTTGTATGTAAACAAAATTGAACCAATAAAAGCACATGACTCAGCAAAAGCTAAAGGTAGAGAGAACCACAGCGCATCATAATTTAGCGCGTACATCCAACGCCAACCCAAATACCATAAACCTAATGTTAAGTTACAGGTTGCCAAATATTGGTATAGAAGCTCTCTAGGCACACTGTGAGGTACAGGTTCGGGCGGAACCCGATGCTCGAATTTATGAAAATAATTGTCCATTTGCTCATTTCCCTATTATTTTATTCTCTAGCCAAATGTTTCTTTTCCCTGAATTTATGGGGAATGAACATTGTCGATCAAATCACTTTCAACCAACTCCTTAGTCATCATGAAACAGTTATATCCACCCTCAACTTGTAATCTGATGTCATCCATCAAAGCCGATACAATCAAAAAGCCGCGTCCAGACGTCGTCCATGTTGAGTCATCACTAGGGTCCATATCCACGAATTCATTGGACAACGCTTTTTCCAATTCACTTTCTGTCATTGCTTCTCCTTGATCGATGATGTCGATGCACAACTTCTTCGAACTAGAATCGCTTTCAAGTAAGCATTTGACCCTGACAGGCATACCTTCCTGCTCGCTATAAGCATGGATGTAAGTGTTGTTAACCATCTCTACAACACATAGCTCCAACTGTGAGGCTAGATCAGGGGATATCCCGACTTCTGCCCAGTATGCGTGAAGTTCCAAAGCGACCTGACGAGAAGTTTCGAGAGAACTTTTATATGCCTGTTCAAATGTCTCCAACATGGAGTCCCTCCTTATCTACATGCTATTCAACATATCCGAGACACGGTTGTGTGCTGCATGCGTTCTTAGGTTATGCCATTTCAAATCATGATTTTGTACGCCGTCATGGCCAATGCAGTAATTGCCAAAAATGGTTTGATGCTTAATATGGGCACCTGACTCAACATTTATGTTGTCGAATATAAGAGACTCTTCAACAACGCTGCCCGCATCAAGTTGGCAATTTGCACCAATTAACGCTGGGCCAATTACCTTCGCATTCGTGTCGACTTTACAACCGCTACCAATAACCACTGGTGGCGTTAAGCTACAATTGTTGAGATCCACAACAGAGTTAATTCCTACCCAGATTCCAGCCTTTACTTGAGTTCCGGGAATTCGATAACCAGGGACTTTTCCATCAAGAATATCCTTAGTAACACTCCAGATGTCCGTAATATTCCCTACATCTAACCATTGGAAATTCATCTCTACGGCATAAAATGGGACGTGTTTTTCTACTAACATGGGGAAGAGTTCACTACCAATATCGTATTCACCCTCTTTAGGGATATAGTCAAAAATAGCAGGCTCAAAAATGTAGATCCCGGTATTGATTTGAGTAGACATGGCTTCAGCTTTCGGCGGTTTCTCTTGGAAGCTAGTAACTAGTCCTTTGTCGTTAGTCACAACAACGCCGTATTTTTCGACATCATCTAACATCACATTTTTGGTAATGATGGTGGCAATACCGCCATTCTTTTTATGCTTACGAACCGCTTCTGTTAGATCAAGATCTATCCAAGCATCACCACACACCACAACGAATGTCTCGTCGAAAAAGCCGGAAAACTGTTGTATTTTTTGCATACCACCGGCTGAACCTAATGCTTTACTTCGATATTCGCCATCAACATGCTCGCCTTCATAGGAATACGAAAGTTGAACATCAAAATGATGGCCATCACCAAAGTAACCTTCGATTACCTCAGCAAGGTGACTCGTGTTAATAACAAGCTTATTAATATTGTGTTGAGCAAACAGCTCAATCATCGATTCCATCACGGGTTTCCCAAGAATTGGAATCATGGGTTTAGGCAACGACTGAGTGATAGGTTTGACACGAGTTCCTTTCCCTGCAGCTAGAATCATTCCTTTCATTTTATCCCCCTAAACTGCCGTAGCTAACGCTTCATCTACAGTGGTGTACGTTTTGATCAACCGATCCATACGCGTTAACTTGAACAGATCCAAAACTGGCTTTTGATCATTTGCGACAGCGATCTTTTTGTCTCTCAACATTTTGTAAACACCCATCACTGCACCAAGACCACTGCTATCCATAAATTTGACGTTAGTAATATCTAGCACCACATTCTGTGACAGTTCTGGAGTTAAGCTTTCTACTGTTTCTCTAAACTCAGGGGCAAGCTTCGCATCAAATCGCTCTTCATTTACTTGAAGAACTGTGCTGTTGCCTTGTTGACTAATTTCATATCGCATTCGGCGTCTCCTTCTTGAGGCCCTTTCCATTCTGCGACCAAAACACTTACATCATCTTGGAAGCTTTCATTGTGTTGCCAATTTCTGACATTATTTACTAATAACTCGGTTTGCTGCTGGGTTGGATAGTGCTGCAACTTTTCAATCGCATCTTTCAAACCCTCTTCTGAAAATTGTTCTTCACCATTTTCAGCTTCAGTGATTCCATCGGAGTAGAACCATATTTTATCCCCGGCTTCTAATTGAATATTTGCAGCTTGATATTCCACCTCATCAAAAGCACCAACCACAAAATTATCGTGACCAATTAGCTCGGCATTACCTTTAGATCCGTGGTACCAAACCAACGGAGGGTGACCAGCACAGCAATACGACATCAATCCCGTTTTGATGTTAAGCACGGCATAAATCATTGTGAAATAGAGAATATTTGAGTCGTTGCTCATGTACATTTGATTGAGCTTTGATACCACTTCATGTGGTGGGCAAATTTGAGTGCTGTCTCCATCATGCTTAAGAACGACAGAAGCATTGCCGTTCAAAACAGACAAACTGGTTTGTACCGAAAAGGACATCAGTGCAGAAGAAACACCATGACCCGCAACATCAAATAGATAGAACGCCACGTGATCTTTATCTAGTTGCATGTAGCCGAGCATGTCTCCGCCAACTTGAGCGCTAGGTATCGAAATGTAACTCAACTCAACACAGGCGAAATGTTTGGTTTTAGGAAGGATGTGACGAATAAGATCACTCGCGGAATCTAAATCACGCTTAATCGTATCGTACGCTTTATCAAGTTCAGTATTCTTGTCAACGACCTCGTTATGTAAAGCAAGGGTTCGGAAACCCGCTCTCACACGTGCATCAAGTTCATCGATGGAGGTTTTTTTATCGATGAAATCATCCGCACCCGCGTCAATACCATTGATAATTGAGGCCTCGTCACCCTTCGAAGACAAAAGGACAAAAAAGATGTAGCGGTTGTAATCTTGGGACTTAAGTTCACGGCAAAGTTCTAAGCCATTCATTCCAGGCATCATCCAATCGCTAAGTACGAGTTGGATATCATTGTTACTAGCCAGCAGTTCAAGCGCTTTTTCACCACCGGATGCAGTGTGCACTCGATAACCGCGTTTTTTAAGAACCGAACTCATATATATAAGAATGGTTCGATTATCGTCCACCAATAGAATGTCTTTCATTCTTAACCCTAAGCCTTTAACTGACGTTTCAAATGCGTACATTAACTATTATTTTTAGCTTTGGTTCGCACGCCTTATTACTTTAGGTTAGACTCAACTCATTGCTTTGCAAATTGTTTCTTATGTTTTTGTTTCTTTTAAGTTAATGATGTGCGGTAACTAGCACTATTAATAGGGGTGAATTGTTAAAAATGACATTAACAAAAGGATGGAATTTAACAATCTTGCTTGGTGTGGTTGCAAACCATGCAACAGCAGACAGTTTTTTGGCCAATACAGCGCCTCACGCCCCGAAAACAGATAACGGCAATACAATCACAGCAAGTACACCTTCAAACACTTCAACATCCATACCCACAGATTCAGAAATTGATGAAATTTGGAAAGGTGTGAGCAGTTCGTTTGAATTCCCATATGCCGATTGGGAAGAGAGAGAGCTCTTTGATGGATTAAGTGGCAACATCGGTTATCATCAACCCTTGGCCGAAACAGAGTCTGCAAACCTACCCGCGGGAAGCACTCAAGGCCCCACCAACCTAAATAAAACCGCAACACTCTCACTGAAATATACCATCGCAGGGGCTTGGTTTATTTCCGGCACTTTCTATCACTATTTGGACAGCGATCAGCAGCAAGCATGGAACCCAGATTTCACCTATGTTTTTGGTTACAGTGATTGGCGTCCATATACGTTAAGCCTTGTTTACTCAAACTATGGTGGCAACCGGTTCAATCCAGAACCTGGACAAAACAGAACTGAATTCAACCAAGGCACTTGGTCTCTTGGCTGGAAGTTCCCGATAACCTCTCCTGTCGTGGATTGGTTTAGATTTACCGACGACGGCGCTATTGGTTGCCAAGTCGACTACAACCTCACTCCCGAATATTTCGATTTAGCCTCTATCGAATATAAGTCCAACCACCAAACGGTTAGCCTTGGCTGTAAATATTCCATTTGGGGAAACTGGTACGTCAATGGCACTGCTTTTTATTACCTAGATAAAAACCAGCAACAACCATGGAATCCTGACTTCACTTACGGCTTTGGCTATTTTGACTGGCGACCAGGTTCCATTACTTTGCAGTACAACAACTATTCAGGAAACCGTTGGAACAGTGCTGAACGCGGTGAGAACACAGGCAGATTTAAAGATGGTGCCATCACCTTAGCCTATAGTTTTGCTTTCTAATCCATTAGTTATTGATTTGATTTAATTAACGAAATTAATGGAAAACATCCGCAATCCGACTAATCTTTGAATACAACCAACATATGCAATCAAAACCACACAAACAGATCCCACACAAATATCGATAAGTGGTACGTACAATAATGGCTAGGAGGCGGGTTATGGAAGGAACTAAACACGATGATCTCATTGTAGGTACAGATCAAGACGACGCAGTAAATAGTCGAGCTGGCAACGACCAAATTAGCACACTGGCGGGTGATGACTTCGTTGCTGCGGGTGAAGGCAGCGACACAATTTTAGCGGGTGAAGGCGCAGACACCGTATTAGGTGATGTTGAATACGATACAGGAGAGACGGCTGAAGCCCCAATCAATACTGACGACTCATGGGGTGAATCTCAAACCGTTTATACCTACGACAACAATACAAACGGCCAGCAATCATCACACACAATTCGACTTGATAGTTTTGCTGTTAACCAAGCTGTCAACACATCAACAACAGTCGCTGGACTTGAAAGCAACAGCTCAATTACCGTTCAACTCACAGACGAAAATGGTACTGTGATCGCCTCACAAATCGCTCAAGTCGATGCTAACGGTCTTGTCAGCATCGATACCGATATTCCAGAGTCCTCACTCGGTGACTCTGGTGAAGTCACATTTACCTTCCTTGATGACAACAATCAACCCATCACCCAAATTGATGATATGAACATTGACGTTCGTAACATCTATAACGACACAATTGATGGCGGGGCCGGTGATGACATTCTTAAAGGCCAACAAGGTGACGACACGATCTACGGTGGTACCGGAAACGATTTTCTAGACGGCGACATCAATGACGATACGCTTTATGGCGAAGATGGAAACGATGTTTTAGTCGGGGGGAACGGTGATGACTACCTCGATGGCGGTTCTGGCGATGATACTCTACTCGGATCTGATGGCGACGACATTCTTCATGGTGGCGATGGTAACGATCTACTCATGGGTGAGATGGGCGACGATACGATCCATGGGGGGAAAGGCAACGATGACCTGATTGGCGACGATGGCGCTGACACCCTGTATGGCGGTGAAGGTCACGATAAATTGTTTGGTGGTAAAGGTAACGATTACCTATCCGGTGATGACGGTAATGATGAGATTCATGGTGAAGACGGTGTTGATAACATTATCGCAGGCGCTGGCGATGACTTCGTATTAGGGGGAGCTGGTGATGACTTAATCTCAGGCGGCCAAGGCAGTGACCTTTTACTTGGCGGTGATGGCGATGATGTTGTTACTGGTGATGAAGGTGACGACACATTAGTTGGCGAACTCGGTAACGATAACTTATCAGGCGGCGACGGCCAAGATACCCTATATGGTGATGCCGGCGATGACACGTTGTCTGGGGGCGCTGGGAACGACCAACTGTATGGTGGCTTAGGTGATGACACAATAGACGGCGGCGATGGCGATGATGTCATTCACGCAAATGAAGGTGCCGACACCATCACAACCGGTAGCGGCGATGATCTCGTTTTCGCAGGTTCCGGTGACGATATTATCGATACAGGTGAAGGTTCGGATACTGTATTTGGTGAAACCGGCGATAACCAAATTACGTCTGGTTCTGGAGACGACACGATTTACACCGACTCAGGTAAAGACAACATTGATTCCGGTGACGGTGCCGACACGATTTTCGCAGGTGCTGGTGATAATGTAATAAATTCTGGATCTGGTGACGACTTGATGTACACAGATTCTGGGGACGATCTCATCACCTCTGGAACAGGAAGTGACACCATCTATGCCGGAGGCGGCGACAACATTATAGAGTCTGGTACTGACAACGATACAGTCTTTACTGGAAGCGGCGTGGACACCATCAATCTTGGTGAAGGCGACGACAAAGCATTCGCTGGCGGGGGCAACGATTCCATTGTTGCTGGTAGCGGTGATGACCAAATCTTTGCAGGTGAAGGTGACGATACCCTTCAAGGAACACAAGGTAATAACCAACTCTTTGGTGAAGGCGGTGACGACACGTTAATTGCAGGTCTTAATGCAAGTGAGCTATACGGTGGTAGCGGTGCGGATACCCTCCTGGGTTCGGAAGAGTCTGACAATCTGCATGGTGGTCAAGGAAACGATGATATCACTGCGAATGCCGGTAACGACATAGTTGAAGGTAATGGCGGAGATGACACATTAACTCTTGGAACCGGTAATGATGTCGGCCTAGGCGGTGAAGGTAACGATACGATATCTGGCGGCGAAGGTAACGACACTCTGGTTGGAGATGCCGGGCACGATACTCTCACTGGCGGGAGTGGAGATGATGTCCTTGTCGGAGGCGAAGGTAACGATCTACTCGACGGTGGCACAGGACGTAGTGAGATATATGGCGGCAGTGGGAATGATACGATAATTAGTTCTACTGAAGATGACCTACTCTCCGGAGGCTCGGGAGACGACACTATTTCATCAGGAATTGGGGACGATACCGTATTTGCAGGCTCAGGGACCGACAACATAACAACGGGCGAAGGTGCTGATACCGTTTATGGAGAGTCTGGCAGCAATACAATTGATACCGGTACTGGTGACGATATCGTTTATGGTGGTGTAAATAGTGACAATGTCACCCTTGGTGAAGGTAACGACCAAGTTTACTCTGGTGATGGTAACGACACCATTGATGCAGGCTCAGGTGATGATCATATAGACGCAGGCGCTGGCGCTGACTACATCCAAGGTGGCAGTGGGAATGATGCTATTTTTGGTGGTTCTGGAAATGATGAACTCGTCGGTGGTGAAGGATACGATTTCCTAGCTGGCGGAGACGGTGATGACATTATCACCGATGACGGTCAAGATACGATCCTAGGTGAAAAAGGGAATGACACCCTCACAGCAGCAGCTACGGGAAGCCACAACATCTACGGTGGTGACGGTAATGATACTCTGATAGGAAGTAACGCTAGTGACACCCTCTATGGTGGTGCCGATGATGACACCATCACTGGAGCCGGTGGTGATGACACATTATTTGCTGGCGATGGCGTAGATACCGTCGACGCAGGTTCTGGTAATGACACCGTTTATGGCGAATCCGGCAGCAACCAAGTCAATTTAGGTACTGGTGATGACACCCTATTTGGCGGAACCGGCGCTGACACCGCTTTTGGTGGTGAAGGTAACGATAACTTGTACGGTGGTTCAGGTAACGATGATTTATCTGGCGGCGTAGGAGAAGATTTCGTTGATGCAGGAGAAGGTAATGATACCGTTTCCGGTGGCGACGATAACGATCTTATTTTTGGCGGTGACGGTAACGACACATTGATGGGTGATGCCGGAAACGACCTACTCTACTCCGGTGCAGGTAACGATCAACTGCACGGTGGCGATGGCGAAGATAAGTTGACCGCAGAAAGTGGCACCAATACCCTTTCCGGTGATTCGGGAGATGATATTCTGCTTGGTGGTTCCGGTGCAGATACCTTACTCGGCGGTACTGGTGACGATTATATTGAAGACTCATCAGACAACAATACTGTCGAAGGTGGCGAAGGCTCGGACACCATAAAACTAACCGGTGCGAATAACACCGTAGCCGGCGGTGAAGGTGCTGACACTATCAGCTCTACAGGTGGTGGTATTGTTAGTATCGCAGGTGGAGACGGTAACGACTCAATTACAGCTACTGGTGATGTAAATACTATAGATGGTGGTGAAGGCAGTGACACTATCAGCATTACTGCGGGTAGCAGTACGGTTACCGGCGGTGAAGGTAACGACTCGATCACGTCAGCCAGTGGAAGTGATACCCTTCACGGTGATGCCGGAGCAGATACTCTATCCTCTGGGTCTGGAAACGATAACCTTTATGGCGGTTCCGATAACGACAAACTGTATGCAGGGGACGGCGACGATCTCCTCGAAGGTGGTGACGGCAATGACACCATGTACGGACAAAACGACCAAGATTCTCTCGTTGGCGGATTAGGTAACGATTACCTTTCAGGAGGTTCCGGTAACGACTCCCTTAAAGGTGGAGAAGGAAACGATACGTTACGTGGTGATTCTGGCGAAGACACCCTTTGGGGCGGCACAGGCAACGATAATCTCTCCGGTGGCGGCTCTGCCGATCTCCTATTCGGAGAAGAAGGGAACGATACATTGTCTGGAAACGGAGGCAACGATATTATGTATGGCGAAAGTGGCGATGATAAACTGTCCGGAGGCTCTGGCGATGATTACCTTTCTGGAGGTGACGGCAACGACACCCTAAGCGGTAACAACAATTCAGACACCCTTGACGGTGGCGTTGGCGACGACAACCTATCTGGTGATTCCGGAAACGACACCCTATTTGGTCAAGTTGGTAATGACATTCTCGACGGCGGTGATGGTATTGACCAACTCTATGGTGGTGCGGGTAACGACCAACTCATATTTGATTCAAACGAACTCGAATCCGGTGAGGTTGGTGTCGTTCACTTTAGTGGTGGTTCAGACTTCGATGTTTTAGTCGTCGGCAACGACAACCAAAGCCAAATGATTGATATGTCGAACAATACATTCCAAGAGATTGAAGGGGTAAAAATCAGCTCCAGTGATACAGAGCTCGCCCTCGCCTTGGATAAAATTGCTGCTAATAATACGGCTGGTGATACTGCGGGACAATTCGTATGTACCGGAGCGAGTAGCATTGATGTATCTGGTTGGGGTTGGCAACTCACTGAGAGCCACTTAGAAATGAGCGAATCACTTCAAGACATCTATCGCGAAAGCAATATCGATACAGGCTCTCTGTATGGCTACCGATTTGAAAGTGAAGCTGGGCAAGAAGTCGTCATTTGGAGCGATCTAAATAGTGGTGACATTAATTTCCCTGACACCAATGAAGTATAAGGATACATCAGCTCGTAACCATTAAAGAACTCCAATCAATAACCTGCTACTAATAGCAGGTTATTTTTTGGCTGGTGTTTGCTGTCCAGTTAATGGTGTTTAGGGCTGCATTTCCATTAACCAGCATTGGCAGAACATCAGACCGAAACATACTCGTCAGATAGCCGGTCAGAAACAAAAAAACGCAAGAACAGTGAAGCTCTTACGTTTTCATATCTTATCGTTCGAATAATTCTATTTAGCTTTGGTCGATTTAGTTTTAATCAATTTAGCTTTGGCCTATTTAATTTGGCTCTTAGCCTACTAACAAAGCGCTAGAAACCTAATTGTCTAGCCTTCGATACAGATTTCGCGCGTTTTACGTGTTAGTTGCGCATCATTAGAAATCACAAAGAAATAGTACTCTTGGCTTAATTCATATTGCTGAATATACGTTCGCATGTGATTTAGCATACTTTTTGCTTCACCATAACGCTCCAGATACTTACGGTCGCACTTATTCACGATATCAAGATCGACTCTTAAATCAGCAAAGTCCGTCATTAATTCATCAACGCGTTTTTCTGTCTCAGCCTTTTGTGCTTGTTTTGAATACTCTCCTTCAAGCTCTGACATTTGGGATGCAAGCGCCTGTTGGTTTTGTTTTTCTAATGCAACTTTCTCTTTTTCAAGCTTTTGATTCATCGCAAGCTTGGCATTTTTTGCCGAATTTTTTTCTGAAAAATATCGAGAACGATAAGTCTTTGCTGATTTCTCCGCCTTCGCCAATTTAGCATTAGTTACCGCTAATAATGCGGAGAGCTCTTCGATTTCAAGCGCTTTTTCTACAAGCTTTTTATCAGCAGCATCAACCTGACTTTCATAGGTTTCATCATCCATTGTTTTGACGTAGTTCATGTTTGCCATCTCATCCGTCAAATCATCAATCACTTTATTTAGCGTCGTTATAGTTTCACTCGCCTCACTGAGCTGTATTGAGGCACTGTAATTGTGGTACCCAAGATAACCAGTAATAAGTAAAGTCGAAGCCAATAGCGTTGAAAGAACTGTCGTTTGTTTATCCATTGTCTCCTCCTTAAATTACCTGTTTGTAGCACTTCTCTTCGCAACTCGGGCAGATGTATGATTGGCGGTCGATCTTAGCGGCGCAATGCGGACACCGCCCCTGCTTACGGTCAAAGCTCAGTAATAGCAACATAAATCCAATAGGACCTAATACATACCCAAGTAAAACCCCAGCAACTAGGTTGTTCTTTTTAAATCCAACATAAGTGCTCATAGCTAAGAAACTGAAATAAAAACTCAGCCAAAACATCATAGATTCGTCCATTATGCCTCCCTCATTGCTTTCGCCATTCCACTCGTTAGCGGGCCAATTAAGTAATCCCATAGCGTCCTTTCTTCCACTAAGATCAACACTTCTGTCAGCATGCCTGGGTACAGCTCAATGTTACTTTTAGTACGAAGCGCCTCAAGATCATCACGGTCAAATCGTATTTTAACGAGATAACCCTGATCGCTTTGTGAAGCCTCCCCTCCCTTAATGACCCTATCCGCTGAAACATGGATAACTTCACCCAAGATCGGCGGGACTTGCCTTGCACTGTAAGCCGTCAGGCGTATTCTGGCGTCCTGCCCGGAGCGAACAATATCGATATCTCTTGGCGGGACAATCGCTTCCACAATCAGCTCATCACTCTCAGGGACAATTTCCATCAAAACCTGCCCCGGACGCACAACACCACCCACGCTAGAAATATTTAACCCAACGACACGGCCATCAAACTCACTTCGAATCTGAATTCTTGAACGAACGTCTTCCAAGGTATTCATGACTTGTTTAATGTCTCGAACCTCATCGTTTACGGCTCTTAATTGCTGTGAGTAATCTCGTTTCAAATCCAACAACTGACTTTTATAGGTTTCTTCCAAAGTTTCGAGTTCGCGTTTAGCGACATCAATCGTAACCTTGATTTCCGCCAGCTCACCATCAATACGTGCATAGTGTCGTTGCAATTCGAGCATACGAGTTTTAGATACATACCCTTTAGCCACTAGGCCTTTGGTCATATCAATCTCTTGCTTGATTAGATCTCGCTGAGACGATACGGCCTTTCTCTGGAACTGGTTACCTTGAATTTTCTCTCGGTATAACGTGGACTTTTGTGTGTATAGCGAATCAATTAATTGCTTCCGTAACAAGCCTTGCTCGAACTGAACAGATTCACTATTGATGATTGGCATAACAATTAAAGATTCCTCCTCATTGCTCACCAACACTTCTGGCCACTGTGGCTCTTCAGATTCATTGAGTAGTGCCTCAAGCCGAGCTTGCTGCGCTATCAAAGAAAAGTTTCGATATAAATAACGTTTGTAGTCAGATTCCGACTTACTATCAGAAAGCTCGATAAGCACTTGGCCAACTTTCACTTTCTCGCCGTCTTTCACGAAAACTCGTTTAACCCAACCACCCTGCAAGTGTTGAATCTGCTTCCTTTTACTTTCAACAACTAAGTTGCCGTGAGCAACAGAAGCAGAGCTTAATGACATCGTCATAGACCAAAATAAGAAGCCTCCGACAGTCAAAATTAGGATAGTCGAACCTAATATAATGAGCTTTCGCGTACTGAAATTCCCTTCCATATTCTGCACCTATCCTTGTACTGAATTTTGAGACTTCGGCGAAACCTTCGAAGTTTGAGAGTGAGTCTTAGGCTGGGAGTTGGCATTGTTCAATGAGGCCGCCTTATCTTGTGAGTTCACATTTAGCCCTAAGAACTGTTCACATGTTCCAGCTTTCTCAACTCGCCCTTCTTTCAAACTAATAACCCAATCCATCTGACGAAGGAAACCCGGTCGATGAGAGATCATTACCACGGTAATTTTATGTTCTTTGCAATGCTGTAAAACAATGGCCAGAGCGGTTTCGCCTTCGGGGTCAAGGTTTGAATTCGGCTCATCCAATACTAATACCCTTGGGTTTGAGTAAATTGCTCTCGCAAGGCCAATACGTTGTTTTTGACCTCCGGAAAGTAGAATCCCGCCTTCACCAATATAGGTATCGTATCCTTCAGGAAGTGCCATGATAAGCTCATGAATACACGCTAGTTTTGCAGATGAAACCACATCTTCATCATTACACACTGCAAATCGCGAAATATTTTGTTTAACCGTTCCGGCAAGTAATCCAACATGCTGAGGTAGATAACCAATATATTGGCCGAATTGGTTTTGATCCCATTTCTCAACCGTTGCGCCATCAATTTTGATATCGCCAACGCTCGCTTTATGAATGCCCATCAGTAAACTTGCAAGAGTTGACTTACCCGACCCAGAGTTCCCCATGACTGCAAGAGCCTGACCTGCACCCAGCTTGAAACTGATACCCTGCAAAGTCGGCGCTTTTGCTCCAGGAAATTTCAAGCTCACGTTGTTAAATTGCACTTCGCCTTTAGGCTGTGGTAACAACGTTTTGGCTTTCGTTTTGCTAAGAGATACACACTGTTTGAGTCTTCGCCACGATTGAAATGCGCTGTACCAAGACTTCCATCCACTAACCGCACTTTCAAAAGGGCTGACCACTCGGCCAATCAGAATTGAGCTCGCGATAACGGCACCAAGACCCACTTGCTGTTGCAGTGCTAAATAAACACCGAGTGTGAGTATGACCACCTGCAATAAGGTTCTAAAATAGCGACTAACCGCGAGTAACAAGCCAACTCTGGCGTTTACTAACCATTGCAAACTGAGGACGTGGTTGTTTTTTTCTTCCCAAACTTTTCCTATGTTTTGGCTCATGCCCATGGCCTTCAGTGTCGGCGCATTACGAAGAAAGTCGTTGAGCTCCATGGCGACTTTGCCCGTCTCTTCTTGAGCCATACCGCTGACCTTTCTACCTCCGAGCATCATTGCAAAGGTAAGCAATGAAAAAATGATCACGCCAGTGAGTGCAACGAACCCGATATATGGGTGTAGAAAAAACAACAGAATTAGGAAGAACGGTGTGAATGGTAAATCGAGAATTGAAGATGTTGAGGGAGAAGCGAGAAAGTTACGCAGTGTTGTAAGATCGTGAAGCGGCTGCTTATCAATGCTATTTGATTGCGATGATGTCGATATACTTAAATCCAGTAACTGACCACTAAGCTGTGTGTCCAATTTAAGCGCAGAACGTTGCATCAAAAGAGTTCGAATGTACTCAAGAGCCGACTGGGAAGTGACCAAAAATAGAGTAATACCCAATAATGCCAGCAGGGTTTCCAAGCTTGCACTACTCATCACTCGATCAAAAAGCTGTAAACTGTATATAGGCACAGCGAGTACCAATAAATTGATCCCCATGCTAAAACCAACTGCGGCCAACGCTTCCCTCTTCACAGTTCGAAAAGGACTCCGTGTCATCTCTTCCATATAGCCAGACTCACCTAGTTGCATATTATTATAGAGTGAGTATAGACAAGTTTTTAACAGCCTAAATACAATTTTTTAAAAGCTTAGATATTGATCCTTAAAACGTTATCGGACAAAACCATATCAACCTCATTTGTAGTTGGAATCTCATCTGATTTTATAAACACCTGAGTTAAATGAGATTAAATTGCTCGCTCACCTCATAGCCTGTCGCAACTTCTCTATGACTTTCTTTTATTATCCAATTAATTGGGTTTCGGACCCAAGGCTGAGGATCTTGTGAAGGAAAACCATCAGACACTTTCAGAGCAACGACCGTAAAGCCCAAAGATTCGCAAGTTTCAATACAGCGCTGTGCATGCCAGGACTGTGCAACAACGGCAACTTTAACTTTCCCTAAATCTTCGCGTGCCTTTTTTGCCACATCCGCAGTCGTTTGATAAAGGTCATTCTTTATCGGTACATAAGGAATTTGATGCAAATGCTTCGCTATCTCCTGTTGCACGTAACAAAAGGCCAAAGGATTCAAATGGTAAAATAGCGCCACATGGTTCGCTAACTGCTGATTAACACAATCACTATCACCAAACGAAAAAGCAATAACGGCTTGAGCGTCTCCGACATCACCGAAGTTTTGACGCTTTAATACATTTGATGTTAAGTAATGGAAAATGCGTTCTTTTGACGATTCTTCTATCTGATAACGCTCTTTAAGATAGCGATGCTGAATCAAACAAGAATTTTCAGGGGAAATATGCTCAGGAACCGGAAGGCCCATGTCGCGGATGAAATCATAAAATTTAAACATAACAATCTTTTCCTAACTAAATCAAAATCCATCTAGCCAGTTCTGTCCGTTGTTATGCTTACAGTTTAACAGCGTATTGTTAGATCAAACAAGTTAATTGTTTAAATTATCACCAACACCTATATTCACATTTTTCGTAATTCCTCTGATACGATGCAATAAGTTGTATTATCATTAGCTTAACCATAACAATAAGCACGGAGTTGCATTGAAGCTAATCACGAAAGGAAACGTCCGTTTTACTTGTCTATTGTTTGCGACTTCAATCTTCACTCAACAATGGGAAGTATTTGCGGACGAAGAGGTTAGTTTTTATGGGAAAAGAGGCGTTATCACCCCTGCCAGCACTCCAGGTATGGATGAAGACCAAGAGATTGACGAACCTAAGTACTACCGTCGAGTTATCGCTCCGCCAATATCCGAAAATACAGTAGATGTTCAAGAGTACACTGACATCGATGTTCATCCTGCTGCATTAATTAGTCAAGATACGGCAAGCACGCTATCAAAAAGCTCCTCCCCAATTCCATTAAGCCGAAATGAATTACTGCTAGCGAAAAAAGCGGAATATTATATTCAAAGGAACTTCAATAACAAAACCGGGCTTTGGAATTCAGTACAAGGCTATCCACACACAACAATGTGGGATGTTGCAAGTGGGATCGCGGCCACCTTAGCGCTCGAAGCTCTAGGTTTAAAAACAAGAGCACAAGCTCACCATGAGTTGAATAAAACATTAACGACGCTGCATACCATTCCTTTGTATAAAGGTTTACTGCCTAACCGAGAATACAGCACCAAGTCAGCTAAGCCCTCTGGTCGGTTAAGCGATACGCGAAGTAACGGAAATGGGTGGTCTGCACTCGATATTGGACGGTTATTAGTTTGGCTCAAAATCTTGGAACAACAGCATCCAGAGCTCATTGCCGATATTCAAAGAATAGTAAATCGCTGGAGCCTTGATAAGGCGATAAGCGATGGTACGCTCTATGGTACTAAGCTATATAAAGGCAAAGAATATTACCGACAAGAAGGAAGAAACGGCTACCTACAATACGCAGCTCAGGGCTTCAAAATGTTCCAGTTTGATGTGCCACTACCTGATTTAAAGACATATCTTCAAAACATTGAGATTGACGATATCACCATCGCTATCGATAGCAGAAACGTGCCCTTCCTTACTAGCGATCCCTATGTCTTGTCGACCATAGAATACGGTGATAGTCAGTGGAGCCAATTACTTCCCTTTTATGACCTCCACAAACAGCGCTGGGAGAAACAAAATATCCTCTCGGCTTATGCTGAAGATGCAATGAATAAAAACCCTTGGTTCGCCTACAACAACGTGTATTACTACGGAAAATCTTGGACAAGTGTTAGTCCATCCGGCCAGCCTATCGAAAACCCACAAATACTCAGCAATAAAGTGGCATTTGGGTTCAGCGTTCTCTTTGAAGATGAATTCAGCAAACGGCTTTATGAAGATGTACTGGAAAGTAGCTTAAAGTTTAGGGGGATTCCGACAGGAAAATATGCGAATGGAGGAATCAATTCATCAATGAATATTAACACCAACTCTCTTGTTCTGGTTGCCTTATGGTACAAAACAAAAGGACGCTCACCAATCTTAGAATAAGCGTTGTAATCACAATAACTTATACCTCTCCCACACTTCTACCAAAATTGTTGTTTCTGGGTTTCCATATCGCCAACTTTATTCTACGTTTATATGAAAACAGTTGGACGGATACTTTTATATGTCGACACGTACGGTCTGGAATAATCTTTCAGTCAAACATAAACTCTTTGGCTTAGTTCTACTTCCCATTTCACTACTGCTCTTCCTTGCTGGCAGACAAGCTTATATCTTAACGACCCAGTTAAACGATTTTGAACGAACCAATCAGTTATCTGTGTATCTGCAAGATATTTCGGTTTTATATCGGAGTACTCTGGCTTCTAGCCCTGAAGAGTTTGCGACGCAAAGCGGTCAGGTAAAGGCAGAATTAAAAACACTGTCACCCATCATTTTTTTAGACGCTTCGGATGATATGAATCAACTGGTGGCGGACTTCAGTGAAGCGACCCTATCCACGATGGAAGCAACGGACACTTACGACAAGTTGGACGCTCTTGAATGGCAGAGTGATTTATACAAGCAGCTGTTGCTTGAGATAGAAAAAGTCCCATTCGAAAATACCAAGCGTGAAATTCAACAACACCTCACCGCCTTACAACAACTCGAATGGTTGATGTTCTGGTCGAACGAAGAGTTCAAACTGGGTACCTCACTGATTGAGATATTCCAAACTAGCCAAGAGTACGACCCAGAACTTGCTGAGCAAATTGAGACACTGAGTGAAAGACAACAACTATTCCTCGAACGCTTTGTGTCGCTGAATGCCAACGAACATCAAGTGTCACTGATGGTTGAGGTGTTTAGAAATGATGTGTTTGCTCAGAGCCAAGAGATCAGAAACGCACTACTTGATCTAAACGCCATCAACCAACTGACGCCTCAAGAGGTTTCTATTGGGTTAGAAGCGATGAGTGCTCGACTCAGCTTATTACAAAACCTTGGCACTGTTATCAAGCAAGAGTTCCAACAAGAAGTTGAGCAAGCGATCTCAGACGCGCAAGTACAACGAACACTGTTTATCTTCATCGTTGCCCTACTCGCTACTATTGTCATGGGGTTAACCCTAAGCTTAGCGAGACAAGTAACCAACAACCTAGGCTTGATACTTAAGTTCTTGAAGAGTGAAAACGATGAAACACGCCCTTCTTTAGACAAACTCATTCAGGGTAAAGACGAACTCAGCCTATTTGCTCAACAAGTTGAACGGCTAACCATTGAAAGAGAACATGCTAAGGAAAGGTTAACGCTTGCTAAAGAAGACGCAGAGCGCGCCAAAGAAGACGCGGAAGAAGCGAAGGACCACGCGATACAAGCCAGCAAGGCCAAAAGTAGCTTCTTGGCTAACATGTCACACGAAATTCGTACCCCATTGAACGGGGTTATCGGCATCTCAGAAATCCTGTCAGATACACCGCTGACACCAACCCAACGAGATTACGTCGATACCATTGAGACCTCATCCCAGCTTCTTCTAAGCCTTATCAACGACATTTTAGACTTCTCTAAGATCGAATCTGGCATGTTGTTGATCAGCCCACATTCAGCGTCAATTCGAGAATCCATTTATGACATCGCATCGATTGTTGCGCCTAAAGCCAAAGAGCAGAAAATATCAGTCAACGTCGAAATCAGCCCCAACACCCCTGCACGTGTCATGATCGATGATCACCGCTTAAGACAGATCTTGATGAACTTTATGTCGAACGCGGTGAAATTCACAGCCGAAGGTGGTGTAACGCTATCAATCAAGACACTCGAACAGTCTGACGACAATGTCACCATTCGATTCGCAGTGCGCGATACCGGTATTGGTATCGACAAACAGCAACAGAAACAAATATTCGAACCGTTCGCTCAAGAAGATGATTCAACGACCAGACAGTTCGGTGGTACAGGTCTTGGTCTTGCTATCAGTACTCAACTTGTAGAGCTCATGGGCGGCCAGATTCAACTCGATTCAGTAAAAGGGGAAGGCAGTTGTTTCTACTTCGATCTAGCACTCCCTGTTGATTTGCCACTTCCAAAACCAAGCACCGCATCGGCAAACATCTACATTCTAGGTAACGAGAACATGCTTTCGGAGCGCATAGAAAGCGACCTTAACCTGTATGGTTTGAAAGTAACTCAACAAACGAACAGTGCAGATACCATCATTGAGCAAATCTCAGCGAAAAAACACGACAAGCCAATTACCGTCATTTTTGCTGAAGACGATTCATTCCAAGCGAGTGCCTATTCGGACAACCTAGATAAGCTCCACAAAAGCGGCGCGACAATTTGTTTAATTCGTTCATTCCTAAGTGACCCTTCCGACATTGGCAACTGCGTTACAGCTCAAGTATCCCAACCTCTACTCGGTTTACGCTTGATAAAAGCGATAGAGCTTTGTGATACACAGGGCTTAGCGGAGCTATCAGAAACCAACCAACAAGCGATGACGATTCAACATAAAATCCTCATCGTTGAAGACAACAAGATCAACCAGAAGATTGCTGGACTTCATGTTGGAAAAAGTGGATTTGAATTTGAGTTTGCGAATAACGGTCAAGAAGCTGTGGACATGTTTACCGCAAACCCACATTACGCTGCGATCTTGATGGACTGTATGATGCCAGTAATGGACGGCTTTGAAGCCACTGCGAATATTCGCCGTATAGAAAAAGAAACCAAAGCATCACGACGCATCCCTATCATTGCGTTAACAGCCAGTGTAATTGATGATGATATCCAAAAATGTTTTGACGTGGGTATGGACGACTACGTGCCAAAACCATTCAAGTTCGAGATGTTGAAGGAGAAAGTGCTCGCAGCTGTAGAAGCAATGCCACTGCCGGCAACACACAATACAACGCCAGCGACAAACTCAATCGTTACCCCTATTCATAATGCTGCCCCTACAATTCAAGCGGCTAAAGCTACGCTGCCGGAGGAGCATCAAGAAAAGCCAGTACCAAGCAAGTCTGAAAAGATTCTGTTGGTAGAAGACAATCGTGTAAACCAAAAAGTGGCGTCAGTCATGCTTAAGAAAGGGGGATATACCTTTGAAATTGCGGACAACGGACAGATCGCCGTTGATATGTATCAGAACGACAGTAGCTTCGACATTATTTTAATGGACTGCATGATGCCAGTGATGGATGGTTTCACCGCAGCCAGGGAGATTAGAGAACACGAGAAAAACCTAGGCTTAACAAAGACTCCTATCATCGCGTTAACCGCTAGTGTAATTGATGATGATATTCAAAAGTGCTTTGATTCGGGAATGAATGGTTACGTTGCGAAGCCCGTAAGAAAAGAAAAACTATTCCATCAAATTGAAAGCGCGACTTGCTAGGAGAAACCAATGGGTTGGAAGAAAACAATACAAACACTCCAGTGCAGAGCTGCGTTCATCGCAGTACTAGGGCTACTAGGAAGTCTACTTCTTGTTAGCCCAGCTCATGCAGCGGAAGACTACGCCATATTCTCTTTAGACACAGAGTTTGAAGCGATCTCTATAAACAAAGCAAGAAAGCTATATCGAGGAAAAACTAAACGTCTTAACGGCAAACGTGTAGAACTATCAGATTGGCCTGAAAACAGCGCCGAAAGAGAGGCGTTTTATCAACTTTTATTAGGAAAGAACGCCGCTCAAATGAACGCTCACTGGGCCGGCTTATCCTTTTCCGGTAAAGCGCGTTACCCGAGAGAAATTAAGTCAGCCTCTACCGATAGCTTAGTTGACTGGCTTAACGCTAAACCTAATCGTATCGGATACTCTCCCCTCTCTTCAGTTCCTGAAAATGCCAACGTTCTCTACGTTGTAAGCTCGGAGAAATAACATGAAAAAGATAATTACGTCAGTGCTATGTGCTTCAATTGCCTCTCCGGCTTTTGCAATTATTGAACTTACCGATAGCTTGTCATTAAGTGGATTTGGCTCAACATCTTGGGCTAAATCAGATAACGACAATCCACTAATCATTAACCGCGGTTTTACTGATGAAAACTGTTATGACTGTGATACCACGTTTGGTGTCCAGCTCGATTATTTCTACGACTCATTTAAAGCATCTGTGCAAGTAGTGAAAGCACCACAATTTGAGTGGAGTGACCCACAGCTAGAATGGGCTTACCTCGGCTATGAGTTTGATGATTTTGATGTCAACATCGGACGCTTAAGGATCCCTCTATTTCTTGCCTCTGAATACTATTACGTTGGCCAAGCCTACATGACCGCTAGGCCTCCAACAGAGGTTTATAACGCAGTCCTAGGCATCACCGCATTCAATGGTATCAAGGTCAGTTGGACACACGACGTCAGTGATGAAGCGACTCTATTGATCTCTCCGTTCTACGGCGTAAAAGACAAAAATGAAGTCGAGTTCAATTCGAGTACAGATCTAGAATTTGAAACCAACCGCATGTTCGGTGCCAACCTACAACTTAGCGGCGAAAGCTATCGTTGGAACCTATCTTTCTTAGATTCAACCTTCGATCAAACGGTTAGCACTACAATACCTGGGGTCCCTACACCATACACAACAGAGCTAGATAACCAACATATCCAACTTTGGTCGCTCGGGGCCGAGTACGAATTTGGTCAAGCTGTGCTGACTAGTGAAGGACAAATAAGTGATTTCTCATCATCGATGTATGCAAGTTTGGGCTATAGACTCAACTCTTTCACTCCTTACGTTGTTTACGGTGCAGAGTTTGATTCTAACGAGCACTTAGCCGGGAACAGTTATTTGATTGGTGTCGATTACGATGTGCTGCCTAACGTATCCATCAATGGTGAAGTGCAGTATTTTGAAGCACGTAAGACAAACGGCGCCTTTATTGAAGACTTCACACCAACAGGCTTTGATGATAAAGATGCAGTGCTCTATACCATCATGCTGAGTTTCGTGTTCTAACCTCTACCACGAAAACGTATGCTCAGTGAAACGAAAAGCCCAAGGCAACATCTTTGCCTTGGGCTTTTTATCATCAATCAGAAGCTGATTTAGTACTTAAACAGCACTTTTACATCCCCCGTCAGTGCAGACTCATCAACGTAACCAATAGCGTTGGTTTTCGACGCTACCGTTGTGATGGCTTCGCTATAATCTACGACCTGAATTGGCGCTTCTGCTTTACCTGTGAAGACTAGCCTTGACCAAGCAGATTGAAGCTGCGATTCACTGCGTCCTGTTGCTACCTCGTGAAAGGCTAGTCGCCCCTCAGAACCATCAGTCAGTTCGACGATTTGTGCTTTCGTACCATTTGATAACTTGCTCTTTTTACCCATAAAGAGCTTTTTAACATCAGATTTTGATAATGAATCAACACCTGCATTGTTACCAATAACGACCATGCCTGCAGAAGCATTAAATGAAAGAACCGCTATGGTTATTGCTGTCAGTAAACTTTTCATGTGGCCTCCTTAAAATACGAAATCAAGACGTGCTGAATAGACAACTGAGCTGTCTTCAAGGTAATTGCCTGTCGCCATAAATGGGTTGACGGCAGACATCTCAACATTGGTTTGGAAACCACCACTCGTATCGCGGTAATCCACGTAAGTAACGTCAGCCTTTAACGACATATTCTTAGCAAAGTCCCAGCGGTTACCGATAGAGTAAGAGATACGCTCGTAATTCATCGACTCTTTAACTGCCGTTATCGTCATATTTTCACGTTCATCGTTATCGGTGGTTTCAACCCAGCTAACCGAAAGGTAAGGCGTAAACTCATTGATTCGGTAACCAACCAAGCCAGAAACCGATTGATAGTCGTAGAATTGACCTTCAATTTGAACGTCAGCGGCTTCTACGTTAACAAGTAGATCACCGTTGTCATATTGCGCACCCAGAGAGATAAACTGACCGTCTTGGCTGTCAAGTAAAGCACCTAACTGGCAGTAAGGGCTAGATTGTGGGTTCTGGAAATCACAAGACGGATTCGATTCCGCAACCAAATAAGAACCACGGAAAGTAAAATCATCGACGTTCCAGTTCGCACTCAAACCAAACAATTGATCCAGTTTAACTTCACCAACAATTGAATCCTCTTCGTCAATCGTGCCAACACCAACCAATGGCTGCAGAAGAATACTTGAATCTTCAAGTTCAATCGGAATCAATAAATCAGCTCCCGTATAGCCCTTCAAAACAATGTTTTCGTACAACTCTTGAGAAGGTCGAATCATAGGGTACGCATAGCCAAGATCGGTGTAGTCAGAATAGAAGAACAGAGGTAGACGCAGCTTACCTGCACGAGCAGTAAATGAATCAAAATCATAAGAGGCGTAAGCCATTTCAATTTTTGGGTCATAGTCATAACGGCTATTTGCGACTATTTGCGTCACGAACTTCGCTCGCTCGTTAACCTGAAAATCAAACTGCAAGCCCGCTAGTGTTTCTTGCTCCCAATCTAATTTTTCATCCGTGTAGCCTGCATAACCGATTGCGTTATCTGACTTACCGATACCTACAGAACCAAACCCGCTAATACGAAGGTTATCCATATTTGCAGCATTTGCTCCAAACGCCATACTTACTAGGGCAGCAACCACTGTCTTCTTCATAACTAACTCCAATTTGTTATGTTGTTTCTTGTTTTTATGTAATTAACCCAAATTTTGGGCATACTCCCGCCCTCCTTGAGGCATAGCCATAAAGAGAGAAGGAATGATTCTCGGGGGCTTAACTCACCTTAAAGTGGCCAGTTAATGTGGATATATTACGAGTAACTTCTTGGATATCATGAGCCACAGTATCAACCTGTTTTACACTGTTGCTGGTACCTTCCGCCATTTTTCGAATCTCTTCTACAAAGGTTTCTATACGAGTCGAGGTTTGTTCTTGCTGCTCCGTCGCGGCAGCAATACTTTCGTTTCGTTGGCTGATTTCGGTGACATCTGATGTAATTCTTTGCAGCGATCCTTCAGCGACTAGGAACTTCTCTACACAATCTTCAGCTTTAACAACGCTTTCAGAAATGATGGTAGAGGCTGTTTGCGCTTGCTCTTGTAGCTGTAAAAGTACTGACTGAATTTCTTGGGTAGAGGTTTGTGTTCTTGACGCTAACGTTCGGACTTCGTCAGCTACAACCGCGAAACCTCGACCTTGCTCTCCTGCTCGTGCAGCTTCAATTGCCGCATTAAGTGCTAAGAGGTTAGTTTGTTCTGCAATCGCACTGATCGATTCTAAAATTGAGCCTGCACTCTGAGTGTTGTCGTTCAACTGCTTCACAACTTCCGATGCATTGCCGACATCGTTCGTCAGTTCTTTCACCGCAAGAATCGTGCTTTCAACTTGCTGCTCCCCTAAGCTTGCTTGTTCGCTTGCACTAGAGGCAGAAGACGACGCATCATTTGCATTCGTTGCAATCTCTCGAGCCGCAAGAAACAGTTGGTTTAATGAACTTGAGACTTCTTCAATTGAAAGGTGTTGCTTAGTGGAAAGCTCACTTGTGGCTTGGCTCGACTTAACGAGAGAACCAGAGATAGAGTCCAATTGAGTAACATTGTCTATAGTGTGAGTTACGTTCTGTTGTAGGTGAGACACGAAGCTATTAAATGACTCCACCAGAGGCTTAAGTTCGTCATTTTTCTCGTGCTGAAGACGCACAGTAAGATCTCCATCACCCTCAGCGATATCGTGCATCTTATCGCTAATGTTTGCCAGATCCGCTCGAATTCCTCTTACGACTAACCATCCGAAGACACACATTGCAAGCATCGCCACAGCGCCAGAAATGCTCATGATCTGGTTAGCCTGTTTGTTATTGGCTTCTAAATCTTCCACTGCATTCTCGAACTCAGACTGTCGGTCTGCACCAAACTCAAGCATGCCTAAGGTTAGCTCATCCAAAATAGCTGTACTTTCTTTTGCCAAACGACCAGCCTCACTAAGGCTGATCTCCTCATCGATCATTCCTTGGGCAATTTGGTAAGCAAGTTCAAAATATTGATTAGTCTTATTTTGCAGAAGTGTCGATTCACTCTGCAGAGAAGGATCCAGCGTGATTTGAATATTAAAGTTACTTTGAATCGCAGCAAGAGTTTGCTTGTTCATTTCCAAAATTTCTTCATCGCCAAGCGTTACAGCTAAGTTAAAACGCTCCGCCAACTGGGAGATCAACACACTGTTTAAAGACGCCGCATTCATGACGGGATAAGTGACTTGGTCAATCCGATTAACCTGCTTAGTGTTGCTAGTCAGTGTATCCCCACCGACAAATAGAATACTAATAAACCCTACTAACGAAACTAAACATAACGCCAAAATTCGATTCTTAATCGATAGTGTAAACATAAGCTTCCTTGCTAAACAGTATGACAAACCGCACTAGTATTTTTTCGCACAATAACAGATCTGACCAGTTATTCAATCGGTCAATACAAAAATAGTGATAAATATGTAAATATTGTTTATAGATTGTATCAGCCTGAAAAATAACCATATAAATCATAAGCTTTAATTTTTAACTTTATTAAATAGGGCTTAATTCCAAACTTACCAACCTGTTTAAAACCAAATGTTAATTAGGATTTATACTCGCTCACTATATTTCAATGCACGTGTTCCATGGGCTTAATGTCGAGTTGAAAAATATCAAAACACGCTTATTCAAACGCCCCCAATAACTAAATTCTCCACATGCCCTACAATTTAATAACCCTGTCAACACCGTCAGGTTTGTGTAAGAAGGTAGCAGGCTCACGAACTTACTCTTTTTTATTCAGTCAACCTTGGAGCGACTAAATTGAACCTTTAAATGGAGAACGCATGCGTATAGCAACTTTATCTTTAAGCTTGGTTTCAGCGGTGGGTTTTGCTGCTGAGCCCAGCCCTTTCCCAGTCATGCCGAATACTGAAGGTGATAAATTCATGGTCAGCGCGACGAACCCATACGTAAGCAGCACTGGCTATTCGATACTGAAACAAGGCGGTAATGCCATCGACGCCATGGTGGCGATGCAAATGACCATGTCGGTCGTCGAGCCCGACATGACCGGGATCGGTGGCGGAACGTTTGCTTTGTTTTATCAGCATGATAAAGACCAGTTTCTCGCTCTTGATGGACGAGATGAGGCACCTTCAAGCGCTACACCCGGCATGTTCATGGAAAACGGCAAGCCACTGAGTCGAAATGAAATTTTAGGCCCGCGTTCGGTCGCAGTACCTGGCACACTTCGCCTGCTCTACAGCACCCACCAAGAGTATGGGAAGCTGCCTTGGTCTGAGTTAGTTCAGCCTGCTATCGACCTGGCAAGTAAAGGTTATGCGATGAATAGCTATACGTATGACATTATAGTCCGTGAGCAAACTCGTTTGATTGAAGACCCAGAAATCAAAGCGCTCTACTGGGATAACGATGAAATCAAACCGACAGGCACGTTGATGACCAATCCAAAGCTTACCAATACGTTGACCAATATTGCTCAACAAGGTGACAAATACCTTTATGGCGGTGAGTTTGGTAAGAACATTGTCGAGACGGTCAACAGTCGCATCGGTTCAGGCCACGCTAAATTAACCATTGAAGACTTTGAGCAATACCAAATCAAAAAGCGTGACGTCATTGAGAGCGACTATCGTGGTAACAAGATTGTATCCTTTGGTTACCCTGCCTCTGGTGGCGTGATGGTAGCGCAAAGCCTAGAAATGCTAGAAGCGTATGATTTGGCAAACATGTCGAAAACTGATGCAGAACCATGGCGCTTGATGACAGAAGCGATGAGAATCGCTAAAGCCGATCGTATTACTTATGCTGGCGATCCTGATTATGTGGAAACGCCCATAAGTGCCCTTCTAGATAAATCTTACATTGATAAGCGACGCCAACTGATTCCAGAAAATGGCATCGCTCAGTCAAACCCAAAAGCTGGGAAGATTTCGGATACTGACTACGCGCAACACCAAGGCTTTGAGAGCAAGGACACCGGACACATCTCCATCATCGACAAAGAGGGCAATGCGATAGCAATGACCAGCACAGTCGGTACAGGAATGGGCTCTGGCGTGATGGTAGACGGTGTGATTTTGAATGCGCAAATGGCTAACTTTTCTACCAAACCAACCATCAAAGGCAAACCAAGCCAAAATGCAATTGAAGCAGGCAAGCGCCCTCGCTCGGCAATAACACCATTAATGGTGATGGATAAGCAAGATGACCTACGTTTGGTTGTGGGCTCTCCGGGGAGCTCACAAATTCCTGGGTACGTGTTAAAAACCGTGGTGGGTGTTCTAGATTGGGATCTATCAGCGCAAGAAGCGATTGACCTGCCAAACATTCAATACGGCACCAAGATAGATCGTACCAAGCCTTATGACCCAACAGGTCTTTTGGTCGAAAAGAAAACATACGCAGAAATGTTAGTTCCAGATTTCATGCAGCTTGGTTACCCAGTGCATGTCATTCCTGTCGTCAGTGGCTTAAACGCCATTGAAATCAAAGATGGAAAACTTTATGGCGCAACAGACAGGCGTCGCGCATCCAGTTCTATGGGTGAATAGATGTTTTACGGGTGAGTAGCTTAACCCACCCATTATTACACCTCTGATTTGTATCTTGTTCTAACCACACATTTTAAAATCATTTCCAAATGCAAAAAGCCAGTCGAACGTTTCGACTGGCTTTTCAATAACTCATTTTTGCTTATCGATTAATGCAACCACTACGAACTTGGCGCTACTCGTTTCTCTTTCAGCTGTTCAATCACATAGTCAGGCGCGACTTTACTTAGCTCAATCAAACATTCATCCGTTTTTTCATTGCCGTAACGGACGTAAATATCGCATACAGCGTAAAGTTGCTCTGGAGAACCAGAGATCAAATACGCTTTCTCAAACGATTTCGTCGATTTGTCGATATCTAGCTCTTCTTGTAATACCCCGTTTAGGTACCAGTAATAGCTGTTGTCTTTCGCTAATTCAGCAGCCACTTCAATCTCTTTTGCAGCAGCACCTTTGTCTTCCAGGCGAACCAGAGTCAACGACTTAGAATAATGCAAAGCCGCATTGTCCGGCACATTCGCTAAACCGCGATCTAACACTTCAACCGCTTGTTGGTCTTTCTTCTGAGCTCGGAAGTTGTCTGCGTAACTCAACCAAACTTGAGGATCATTTTGATGCGTTTTAATCAGCTCTAAATAAACCGTTTCCGCCTTTTCCCACTCATTGTGCCAACGTAGCACATCTGCAAACAGTAACTGAAACTTCTCAGATTCTTGCGTTTCCAAGAAAGTGATCAGCTCTTTTACCGCTGGTTCAATTTCCGCTTTTTGCGCATCATCTAGGGTGTTGAAATCACGAACTAAATTCGATGTCGCTGTGTGGCGAACCATGGTATCGCTGTCTTTAAGCAAAGGAGAAACCAACGCCCAACGGTGTTCCAGTTGATATGGTTCAGAGCCAATAACCGCAGCTTCGCGTACTTCAGGATCTTGGTCTTTCAAGCCTCTTGCAACGGCCACCAGCGCATTTTGGCTTGGGTATGAAGTCAATTCTTGCAAAGCTGCTGTGCGGTTTTCAATAGACTGATTCTTATCTTGTGCCATGTAAGACAACTGCTGAATGCGTGTTTGAGTGTCCGTCATTTCAAGCACTTGATTAATGTTCTGTGCAGGTGCATCAACAGTGGCTTGGACGCTGTTAGCTGCCATTGCAGATGTTGATAACAATGCGGACGTTGAAATAACTAAAGCAACCGCTGTCGCTAAACTCTTCTTGATCATAGTGGTACCTTAAACTTGAGAATTTAGCCTGTCCCTAGACTCATATCTGATTGAATGTCGTTAAGATTGATAGACCTTGAATTAGAACTTGGTCTCGAACGTCGTTTGTTTTGCCAGTTCTGCTCGACGCGCCATCATCACAGAATCACTGTACTTACCATGTGCTACGGGGTTTCTCATCGCACGAGCGATATACGCCATCGACTTGTCGACATGAGAGAAGAACTTGTGCCAACCCGCGCATAAATAGTTTAAGCCCGGCTCACCCGCACGAGTTTTGATAAAGCGGTTTTTAGGACACTCGCCATGACAAGCAAACTTGTAATCGCATTGCTGACATTGGCTAGTCAGTGTACGTGATTTAGCGAAACCAAACTTCTGTTGTGGCGCGCTGTACGCCAGATCATCAAGCTTCTCGTGATGAATATTGCCAATTTTGTATTCAGGGTAAACGTAGTGGTCACAAGAGAACACGTCACCATTAGGCTCCATAGCAAGGCCTTTACCGCAAATCTCATTCAAGGTACAAAGTGGATTGGGACGCCCAATCCACGTTTCTAAGCTCGCTTCAAAATACTGAACAAACACTTTACCGATGTCGTGTTTCGCCCACTCATCAAACACAGAAATCAGGAAGTTACCCCACGCTAGATCTGATACGCACCATGATTCCATGATCGAATCTTTGTGGCCTGGGATAAGACGTTTGTCACCTTGTTTTAATTGCTCACTCACTTGAGAGGTTTGCGGTGCGACGGTTCTAAAGGTTTTTTGCTCAACGATAGGGATAAATTGCATTTGTGGAGACTTCACCACATCACGTAGGAAGCGATACACTTCTAGTGCATTTTGACTGGTGAGGTTATTCACGCAGGTTAGCGTTGCGAATTTCACTTGATGTTTGTGCAGCAGTTCAACCGCAGCCATAACTTGCTTGAATGTGCCACGGCCTGCTCGGTTGGTACGGTAGGCATTGTGCAGCATCTCAGGCCCATCAATACTCAAGCCGATCAGGAAATTGTTTTTCGCAAGGAATTGCGCCCATTCGTCATTGAGTAACGTACCATTGGTTTGTAGATCATTTGAAATCAGCACACCTTCAGGCTGATACTTTTTCTGTAGCTCAACCACGCGTTCAAAATAAGCCAGACCTAACATGGTAGGTTCACCGCCCTGCCATGAGAAGATAATTTCAGGCGTATTTTGACCTTCGATGTATTGTCGGATGTAGATCTCTAGCGTTTCATCATCCATTCTTGGAGAGCTGCCTTTCTTGTACTCCAACAAATCTTGCTTACTAAGGTAATAACAATATTTACAGTCAATGTTACATGCGGCGCCAATCGGCTTAGCCATAACATGCAGGCGCTTAGAAGCTTTACCGTTATATTGTGGACCTTGAGTAATGTGCATGATTTACCTACCTATCTTAGTGTCTTGTTCCCATCATAATTCCGAATGAAGTCAGTGGCATGTTATACCCTTTATAACCAATAGGAATGACCAAAAACGTTAGAATTACAGCCTATTTCGAACATTTGAGGCACGTGATGAAATTTTTCAATTACAAACATTTAGCAGCAGTTAGCGGCGTCACCATGACTATTTTCCTAAGTGGCTGTGCAAGCGTGCCTACACATCCTATCGCCCAAAAAATTGACCAAGAGATGGTGTTGGTTGAAGGCGGAACATTCACCATGGGTTCAAACAGCCCAGAAGCAAGCAAGGCAGAGCGACCAGCCCGTGATGTAACTGTAAATAGTTTCTACATCGCGAAATTTGAGGTGACTCAAGAACTGTTCGAATCGGTGATGGGTTCATCTCTCAGTTATTTCCAAAACCCACAAGTTCCGGTCAACAACCTAAGTTGGCAACAAGCGAACTATTTCGTTGAGCAATTGAATGAATTAACAGGCGAAGACTACCGTCTACCAACCGAAGCTGAATGGGAATTTGCAGCCAAAGGTGGCAACAAGAGCAAAGGCTATACTTACAGTGGTTCCAACGACTTAGATGATGTTGCGTGGTACTCAGCAAATTCGAAAAATAGCGCACACCCAGTCGGGCTAAAGAAGCCAAATGAACTAGGCTTATATGACATGACAGGTAATGTTGGCGAATTCGTTATTGATGCCTTCGATGACACCTTCTACCGATTTGGTCCAACAGACAATCCAAACAACGCTAAACACAGTGACGTAGGCTTATCACACAAGTCTGTTCGCGGTGGCAGTTTTGCTTATGACGAAAATGAATCGGAAAGTTACCGTCGTGATTTCGCAAGCCAATCAATCACTATGTCGGACATGGGCCTGCGTCTAGTTAAAGATACGAACTAACTAAAGATACCGAAGGTATCAGTTCATTAACCTTCACCAGCAATACTAAAAATACGATTAGTACCATTCAAACGTTAGAAATCTGACCAAGCGTTAGAACGCTACGGCAACACTGAATAAGGAAACTCTATGCAATACACCAAGCTTTCAGGACTAACACTCGCGTTACTCTGTGCACTCCCTGCTTCAGCTGCGGAAAAGCCAGATCTAGTCCTTCAAATCACGGTAGATGGCCTGCGCGCAGACCTAATCGAACGATATAAGCACAACTTCGGTGATGGTGGTTTCCGATACTTAATGGATGATGGTACTTACTACACCAACGCGAACTACCAACATGGCAACACAGAGACAATTGTGGGCCATGCCTCTCTTGCAACAGGCGCTCCACCGAGCGTACACGGCATGGTAGGTAATGTTTGGTATGACCGTAGTGAAGAACGTTTGGTGTATAACGTAGAAGACGGTAACTACAAAATGCTGACCTCTGGTGCAGGTGTAGATAAAGCAACAGAGATCGACCCAACACAGAAGACAGCACAGGGCGACGGTCGCTCTCCTGAGCCAATACTCTCTACTACGTTTGGTGATGAGCTGACGATTTCCAATAGTGGCAAATCAAAAGTGTTCGGCGTGTCTGTGAAAGACCGCGGTGCAATCTCATTAGCGGGACACAGTGGTAAAGCATTCTGGTTCTCCAAAGCACAATCTGAATTTGTAACGAGTAACTATTACTACGACGAATATCCAGATTGGGTATCACGCTGGAACGAGAAAGCGATTGCTGCTCAGTACTCCAAACAGAAGTGGGAGCTTTCATTACCGCGTGATCAGTACACGTTGCAAGAACACAATACCGAACACAAAGTGAAACTCGGTGATTTCCAACGCACCTTCCCTCACCCATACGGCCCGGCAAGCTATAAGTACTTCAGCACTACCCTTACTGTGAGCCCTGCTGGTGATGAAATCACGGAAAACTTCGCAAGCACCTTGTTGATGCAAGAAAAGCTAGGACAAGGTGACGTAACCGATTATCTATCTGTGAGTTTCTCGTCAAACGACTACGTGGTGCACCTATACGGCCCAGAAAGCCTAGAAACAGAAGACAACCTAATCCGACTTGATAAGACTCTCGCTAAGCTTTTCAAAACCGTTGATAACCAGGTCGGGCTAGAGAACACATTAATTGTGCTGTCTGCCGACCACGGTGTTCCTGAATCTTCACCTGCGGCAAATGCGCTTGGCTTCAATCAAGCTCAATACTTTAATAAGGATAAACTGCTCTCGAGTGGTGTTGAGAAACGATTGAAGGATGAATTCGGCTTAACTAAAGATGCGATTCGTTTGTATGCACAGCCTTATATTTATCTGAATCACGATTTAATCGCCGAGAAGAAGCTTGACCTCGCGAAGGTACAAGAAGTAATTGCGGATGAAATAGCGAAAGTGAAAGGCGTTGCATTTGCAGTATCAAGTAGTGATATCGCAGCGAACCGAGTGCCGGATACGCACGTAATGCAGCTCATCAAAAACAACTACCATCCAGCTCGTTCTGGCGACGTGTATGTGGTATTTGCACCGCGTAGCTACATTAACGACATGGAAGGCCTTCAAATTGCCTCGACTCATGGTTCTCCGTGGAAATACGACACCCATGTACCGGTTATTTTTGCAGGCTACGATGTTGAAGCTCAGAAGATCTCGCGAGCAATCACGCCATACGACATTGCACCAACACTTTCGAATAAGCTAGGGATCACCCAACCAAGTGGCTCAATTGGAGAGGTGTTACAAGAGATCACTGAGTAAACTAAACCTGCAAGGTTTCGTCATCTAAATTTCAGATTCAGCACCCACCCAATAAAAGAGCCGTTTATCCATTGCTGACTGACTCAGTCGAAACAGGCAAGCGGCTCTTTTGATTAATGGTGGTCCGATTGAGTCGAGCTTAATTTTTTCCCGAGTAACGAAAGGCTTCTTTGGTTAGCTGATTTAGTTGGTCGTCATTCATCTTGTTATGTACAACAGTGATACGGCCTAGGTAAACCAAAGGGACTTCTGCCTCTCGCTCTTCCAAATGAAACTTAATAGCTTCAGCCGTAGCGACACCAAGGTCATCACTCATTCGCATAGGTGTGGCATCCAATTCATCGGAACGAATCTTTTCTATCTCTTTCGCCGTTCCGCCCCAACCCGTCACATAGATTTCAGATAACATGTCAGCCTTGTTTAATGCATCTACCGCTCCCATGGTCATTGCAGTATTGGCATTGTGAACCATGGTCACTTCAGGGAAGTTACCGAGCACTAAACGAACGCCATCAGCCCCACCTAACTTCTGGTATTGCCCAAAGTGCTCATACACCGTTAACCAATCGCCTTTTTCTTCTACGCAATCAATGAAACCTTGTGACCGTTGAGTATCTGTTATTCCTGGGATACCTCGATTTGCTGAAAATTCGACCTCCCTTCCCAGTTCTTTCACTACATGATCACATAGAGCCTCTGCCCCCATCGCACTCGAGAAATCGAACCAACTATCTGGTTGATGTTTCCATTGCTCATTAGGTGTGTGGAATGCCCAAATAAAGGTTTTGAAATCTTTTGAAGCGGACAGTTTTTGAATATTACCGGCTTGGATACCCAGTTCAGAAGGGCCAAAAATGACGAAGTCATAAGGCATCTCAGAACTCAGGACTTTCTCAGTGTATTGGGTTTGTAATGAGTGCTCAATTTGTCGGGAGGTAAACTCATTAATCTCAAAAGGTAGATCCAAAGCAATGAGCCTTTCCTTTAATGCGGTGTAATTTCTTGTCCAAAAGTCAGAAATATCTGCACTTGGATAAATCAGCGCAATTCTTACCGGTTTTTCTAACGACATCGGAGCTAATGACATTGGCTCGCCACTTACAGTCTCTTGAAATTTTTCAAGTTTCTTTACATCAGCTTCCGATCTTACCCCATCAGCATTGACGTACAAAGGGAGGCAAAAACACGCTGTCAGTAGGGTTGGCAAAACATTTTTATAAATTTGACCCGGCATAACTGTTACCAAATGTTTGAATGTTTATTAACAATATTATAAATATAGGGTGATTATAAGTTGAAGCGTTTTATAAGCCATATGAATAAGAGATTAAATTTTGCGAGTTTGTTGCTCGCTGCTACTTGCTACTCTCCGAGTTTTGCGAGTAATCATGACGATGATTTCTTCAAATATGCTGAAGAAAAAGTGATGCGTGCGGTTTCCAACCAAAGCACTTGGGATGGTCCAACACAAGGCCCTGCTGTACGTCATGAAAAAAACGTTATTTTTGTCGCCTCTGATTTACGTAATGGTGGTGTTTACGGGGTGGGTAAAGGCATCTCCGAGGCCATTTCAAACATCAATTGGCATCTAAGGTTCATTGATGGATTGGGCTCTGAAGTACGCCAAGGTGCAGCTATCAGAAAAGCGATCAGCTTTGAACCCGATGCCATTGTTCTTGGCGGTATTGATGCTGTTCGACACAAAACCATTTTGAAGCAAGCGGAAGATCTCGGAATTGTTGTCATTGGTTGGCACGCAACCGAGCTTGTCGGCGGCAATCCTGAAATAGGCTTATACACCAACATTACCACTGATCCTCTCGATGTGGCGGAAGTGGCAGCGCTACTCGCGATTGTAAACTCAAACGGGCGAGCAAAAACCATAGTGTTTACCGACCCGAACTATGAAATAGCGATGATAAAAGCCAACGCGATGGTCAACACCATCAAACGTTGCGGTACATGTGATGTACTTGAGCTGAACTACTTGCCACTCGATAAAATTGCCGAGCAGATGCCAGCAACATTGAAGAAACTTGATAAGAAGTATGACGACAAAATAACTCATATCTTAACCATCAACGACTTGTACATTGATTACGCTATCCCTTCTTTTGAATCTAATCTCGAAGAGCATCGGCGAATACCACAAAATATTTCGGCAGGTGACGGCAGCAAAGCCGCATACAAAAGGATTAATAGCGGTCAATTCCAACTGGCTACTGTACCTGAGCCCTTATATCTACAAGGTTGGCAAATTGTCGACGAGCTCAACCGAGCATTCAACCAGATGCCTCCAAGTGGCTACTCTGCCCCTGTACATCTCGTCACGCCCGATAATGTTGAAGAACTCATCAGCCAGTCAGACAAAGGAATCTACGACCCTAAAAATGGCTACCGTGAAGCATATCTGAAAATTTGGAAGCCACAATGAAACTACCTCAGATAAACATAACTCAACGGCTCATTATTTCGAACCTGGTTTCGCTATTGATTGTTAGCCTTGCCGTCATCATGGTGATCCGCTCACTCTATTACGTCGAGTCGACGCTCAAAACGGAAACCTCAACACACGTATCAGATTTGATTGTTAACTCTGAGATCAGCCGACGCGTATTCACTTTAACCTCTCGCGTTAAGCTGCTGGAGCAGACCTTTTTGTTCAGTGAAACCACACTGTCTGAAGAAGCGTTCAATGTTGACTTCCAACTGCAACGGCTGAGAGATCTCTCGACCAACGAAGGATTCTCGCAGAAGATCGACGCCTTTATCGATAACTTCCATCGTTTCTTAGGCAGTTCGCTAGCATTAAATCGAATCCTCAAGCAGACCAATCAAATCGACGCTGCGTTAGCCGAGCAACTTGATCAACTCGAATTTGCGATAGCTGACAGCAAGCTAAAGCACTTAGA
The DNA here is from genome assembly GCF_024347515.1 of Vibrio gigantis. Lineage (NCBI taxonomy): Bacteria > Pseudomonadati > Pseudomonadota > Gammaproteobacteria > Vibrionales > Vibrionaceae > Vibrio > Vibrio gigantis. The sequence goes on along the minus strand of NZ_AP025493.1, from coordinate 117,649 downwards.
CCAACCTAATTTCATCCGTTATAACAATGAATTAGACCTCATCAACATGCTACGAGAGTCATTCCTCACCTCGGGTAAAATGGTCGGTGACATTCACAGCCGTATCACACCAGAAACGGAGAAAGTTCTGCTTATCGAAGTCGAGAAAGAGCTCGACATATTTTTACTCCACTTAGAAAACGTTGATATTGGAACGGCGGCGGTTATCGCAGAGAAGAAACGAATCCACCGCACGGTGAAACGATACAACGCGGCTTTAAAACGCATTCGAGCAAACCTGGAACAGCGTTGGTTGGTGATGGCATCGCTGTTAGTTGCTCAAAGTGACTTGTTGGAGATGGTAGAACAAACGGAATCACGTGTACAAAGCCAAGCCTTAGAATTAACAGACCAACTTGAAAAAGAGATTGGCTTATCAAGACTTAACGCAATTGTTATCAGCTTTTCAGCCTTTGTATTATCGATGTTGCTGGTTAGCCACGTTGTTAGACACCACATTAGAAAACCACTCAATGCGCTTAGACATGGCTTCGACCGTTTAGAATCCGGTAGCCTAAAAAACCCAATCAATTTGGGCAGACGTGACGAATGGTCTCACTTAGAAAAAGCCTATAACGACATGGCCTTAAGGCTATCTGAGGCCTATCTCGATCTCACTGAAGAGAAAAAGAACTTCGACTTCCTCGCGCACCATGACCCATTGACTAATTTAGCCAACCGACTGTTGGCAACCAAGCTGTTGGATGAAGAAATTAGAAAATCCAGTGAAAGCAACGCCTCTTTCTTATTGTTCTATCTCGATATTGATGAATTTAAGACCATTAACGACTCCTTAGGCCATGCGCCCGGAGACAACTTATTAGTCAACGTCTCTGACATCCTGAGTAACTTAGTCGGCGATAAAGGCTTTGTTGCACGAATGGGTGGCGACGAGTTCTTACTTGTGTTTTCCAACGTTGGCCTAGAGGAAGGTGAACCCATCGCCGATCGCTTAAATCAAGCGCTAAGAAAGCCGTATTACATCGATAATAATTCTATCTTCGTCTCAGCGAGTATTGGTGTGTGTGAGTACCCTACTCATGGTTTGGACCGTGAAACCTTAATTCGCAACGCGGATACTGCCATGTATCACGCCAAACGGAATGGTAGAGACCAATACAGAGTTTACGCAGATAAAATGACCCATGAAGTGAACGACTTAATCGAAACCAACATCGGGCTTCATCAAGCGATCGCCAACGACGAGCTTGAAGTCTTCTTCCAACCAAAAGTCGACTTAGACTCACAGGAGATCATCGGTGCCGAAGCTCTTATTCGTTGGAGACATCCCAAGTTAGGATTACTTCCTCCAGTTGATTTTCTTGAAGTTGCTGAGAAAAGTGACCTGATCATCGACATCGATAAATGGGTATTTAAGAAAGTGGCGAGCTTGATCACGGAATGGCAACATTCGGGAATAGACCTACAAGACGTGATTTTCTCAATTAATTTCTCAGCGAGAATGTTCTATATGACAGACCTCGCTGACCAGTTACAAGTGATACTGGATGAAACGGATTGCCAACCTCACCAATTATTGCTTGAGATTACCGAAAGAGACATGATGCGCGATTTTGAAACCTGCTCGAGAACCATTGAGGTGCTCCATTCTAAGGGGTACAAGATTGCTATCGATGATTTTGGTACGGGGTACTCTTCACTGTCGGTATTGAAGAACCTTTCGGCAGATTGCGTAAAGTTAGATCGAAGCTTTATTGAAGACATCAACTCATCAAAGGTCGATTACGAAATTACTTGCGCGGTTCTTAAGCTCGCGCAAATACTCGACTTTTCAGTAATTGCTGAAGGTCTTGAAACCCCGAGCCATGTTAAGACATTGCGTCAGATTGGTTGTAAATATGCTCAAGGCTATTTCTTCGCGCGCCCTCTGCCGATTGATGACTGGTTGTCTTACTTCTTGCTTAACTCCGAGCAGAGTCAAAAAAAGGCATAACGTCAGTTTTTAATACTAATGAGCTTCAATGAAACAACTTCTCAAGTAAGCCAGTGATTGGTTACTCAAGTGCCTTCACTGGTTTTTTACCAACCAAGGGCAGTTTGCCTCGCTCACTAAACGGAACATGTCCGACGATTCCCAGAACACTCTAACTTGTAGAACAATATCATTGTCTCTAGCGGCAAAGATGACTTGCCTTAACTCTGGAGTCTTGGCTTTTTCCATTTAAAATCGCGCGAATACTACCCATTCTCTCTCTTTAGACTAACTTGATATTTCTTTTGCTGCCGCTTTAATCTTGGCTCGTAACCACTTATGGCTTGGTTCATTAGTGCGACTTGGGTGCCAAATCATACACATATCGAGGTCTTCCAACTCAAATGGTAAAGGCAGTGTTTTAACCGCGTACTTTTCAGAAAAACAACGCACTGATGAAATAGGTAACACCCCGATATAATCAGACCCTTCAATAACAGGTAGCATCTCGACAACACCCGCAGCACGATAGACTATTCTACGTTTTTCTAGGTCACTGTAGTGTTCAGAGCTCAATAAGCTTTTACGTGCATGCCAACGAGATACAACCACATGCTCAAGTGCTAAAAACTGTTCCATATCAATCGTATCGCCAATCATAGGGTGGTCTTTGCGGCACACCACCACCAACTCTTCTCGAGAAATCACCTCATGCTTAAGCATGGTTCTTCCTTTTGGCGTCATATCGACAATAACATCGTGTCTTTGGAGCCTTAAATCAGACTCGTAGTCTTCCGTAAATAAAGGATGAACCTCTAGTGCGATACCAGGAGCAACTTGGCTGATTAACTGCATAACTCTTGGCATCATTTCGTAGCTCGCCGCCGAGACGCAGGCAATTGAAAACACGCGGCCTGAAGTTTTAGGGTCGAAGTCTCTTGATGCGGATAAGGTAGAAGTAAAGTTTTTAAGCGCAGCGGCCATTGCAGGATAGATATCAATAGCAAATGTGGTCGGCTCTACGCCAGAAGTGGTTCGGTGAAACAGTGGCTCATCATAGATATCTCTCAACCTTGCAAGCGCTTTACTCACAGCCGGTTGGCTTATATCCATGCGATTAGCAGCTCTTGATAAGTTCTGCTCTTCATAAATAGCGACAAATATAGGAATTAGATTTAGCTCGGTACTTTTCATACAGTTCCATATTAAAGAGGCAGGTTCCCTATAGTAGAGAACCTGCCGATTATGTTCGATGCGAATGACTAAAGTTTGCTACTTAGTTCTATCTTTTAAGTCTGGCAAGGCTTTCGGGATTTTCAAGCGGTCGAAAATTGAACGTGAATTACTCGAGTTTGATGTGTCAGCGGGTAAGTTACGTAAGCCTTTCCATAAACGAGTAAATACGTTTTTGTCTTCGCGCCCTTGTTGAAGGGCTTCGCTATCCTCTAGCCAACGCTTTTGTCCATTCACTTTACCAAGTTGCACTTTATCCAGTTCTAATTGAGAGGTTTCGTTTCGTAATTGACGATAAATAAAGGTTCTTAATTCAGCCCAATTACCTTGCTTAAGTAAACGACGTAATACCAGCCAACTCGGTGTTGGACGGTTTGTGTAATAACGTTTAACAGCAACAACTAACGCAATGCAGACTAACAGAGCCAAACCAGCAGAAATAAACACTGACATGTAAGCCTTGATAAAGGATCGGAGCGTGTGTTTTGCTTCAAACACCTCACCTTTTACGACAACACTTTCAAGACGTTGATTCTTGCTGTTCCACCACTGGAATGAGAAGTCTGGCAAGGTAAATTCGCCACCTTGTTGAATCACATAAACCGTTTCTTCAACTCGGCTAGAACGATAATCACCACGTTCTTGTGTATCGTCTAAACGATTTGGCTGTGGGTAAGCTTGATATTGCTGAGTCGATTCATTGTTTAACACATCTGGCAGTAACACAGACAAGCTGTCTTTGGCTTCGATCGTCACGGTGCGAGTAACCGCATCGCCAACTTTCAAGTTTTCATTCGAACGTTGCCATTGCTGTTCAACATCCACATCTGTTGCAGAAAACCAAGGCGATTCATCACTTAATAAACCTGAAGGTAGTGAGGCTTCAAACTTGATCGGCTGTGTATAAAGCGTACCACCAACGTTTGATCCATCAGGGGCTGACACTTGAACGCGAACAGGTACCGTCGGAATCACGAATTCGCCTGAAGTCATCGGATAAAGCGTCACTTCCCAGCGTTGGCGTGACCATGTTGTGCCACCCACTCGCTCAGTGTAGTTGGTCGCAAGTTGATTTCGCTGCTTGGCAATCACATTTGGGATTTCGATACTACCAATTCGAGTACCACCCGTTAGCCAGCGTGGTGTCGCTACCTCAATGGTCAGAATCACTTGTTCATTAACGCTTATTTTTGCAGGCGTAATCTTATCGCCTGACTTGGGTTTCTCACCTATCCAAGCGATAAGTTCAACATCACCACTTTTTTGTAAATCGAAGATGTCAGCAGCAGAAGCAAATGCAGAAAAAGCAGTGCTAAACAGCAAAACCATCGACACAAGCAAGGTCTTGGTTAAGTTCAACGACTTTGCCCCCCCTACCTTTACTTGAACCAATTCAAGAGCTAAATCATATCGACTCATTGTGTTTGCTCCTGTTTTGGCATCTGTTGCTGTTTTTTCGTCTGCTCAATGGAAGGTACAGGCGCTCGCAGTTGAATTTGGAACTTAGACTTCAAGAAGAACTTAGGATCCGCTTCTACGCGCTTCAACCACTTGTCGGCGAGCTCTTGGCTCCCCAAAATTTCATTGGCATTAAGCGTTTCTTTAAGCATCAATTCCGCGACCGTTTCCTCTTCAGCGCCATCACCCGTTCTCGGTTGATCGTCTTCGAGTTCTAAAGATTCTTCTGGGCCATCTGTCGTTCCAGACTGGCTTTCACTGGTTCGGTTTACCTCTTCGACGATCCCACTAAGCACAACAAGGTTATTTTCCACATCCGCTCTTAATTTTGGAGATAGGTCTGGCTTTTCACTCAGTGTTTTCAACAAGTCTCTCGCGGCAAGGTACTCACGTTGGCGAGCTAGTGCGCTCGCTGCATTATATAAACCAAGGTCAGTTTTGGCTTGTAGGAAGGCACTGTGAGCTAACTTAAAATCACGCGCATAGTAATAAGCAGCGCCCTTTCGCATTGGATCCTTAAAATGCTTAGCTGCTTCAAGGTATTCCTTTTGATTCAATAAGCGTTGTCCTTGTTGATCAGGCGTTAGCCATAAATCCCACCACCATTGGACTGTTTTATCCCAAACCGTCAGGGACTCTTCAACCACTGGCTTGTCAGCGGTTAAACTGACCGTTTTAGCCACAAGGTGCGGAGAATACACACTACCCGTAATCAAAACGCCAACCATACACCATTGAACCAACCACCCTTTTCTAAACCACAGTAGCATGATGATAGCCATTGGGATTAGTAGGCCGTATCCCATGTCTTTCCAAGGCATAGCAGATTCACCATTGAGCTGCATGTTTCTTTCAACAGCCTGATTTAGTTGTCGAATATCCGAGTCGTCAACGGTTACCTCAATCACTCGACCACCTGTCTTATTCGCTAAATTGCGTAACGAATCGAGGTCGACTGGGTTATCGCTCACCACATTGCTATTCCCTGCCGCGAGAATGAGCAGCTGATAAGGGTTGTCGTTAAAGAAGGCTTCGAACGCCCTGATAGTGCTTGGATTTACACCATCTGAGACCAACAACACTGACGAGCCTAATTCACCAGACAATTGTTGATTGATGAGTGGCAGTGCCTCTTCTGCTGACTTACCGGATACTGGCATGATGTCAGGGGTGATGGCTGCCAGAAAAGGTTCGAATACTTTACTGTCTTGGGTCACAGGCATCGCAACGTGAGCACTGCCTGCATACACTACCAAACCAGTATTGCCGCCCTTACGCGCAGCAAGCAAGTCTCTAATTTTCTGTTTAGATCGTTCCAAACGACTCGGAGGTAAATCTTTAGAAAGCATGGATTCACTGTTATCAAGCACAACTAACATTGAGGCTTTGTCTTCACCAAAAGGAGAAGCTTCACGCTGCCATGTTGGGCCTGAGCAGATAATAATGGCGATTGTCACAATCACCATTAAAAGCTTTAGTGGTAACTGTTTGCGCCAACCGGTTTCACCAATGGTCAATGCATCACGCAAATGTGCAGGCAGAATGTCTTTCCACGTTGGTTTGGTCTCTTCTCTCCAGCGAATCCACAACAGGAAAAACATCGGAATAAAAGCCAACAACCACAACGGTCGGATAAAGTGAAACTGAGTTAAGAACTGTTGCAAAATGAGAGAATCAGGCATTGTTCTCTCCTTTCAAACTTTTCACTGAAGAAGCCAAAAGCGATCGACGGCGGATTGTTGCTAAACTAAACGCAGTCAAATACATCACAACAACAATGGCCATCAAGTAATGGTGCAGCCCCTGTTTAGGACGGTAAGTCGTGCTCTCATACAACTGAGGTTCTAATTCACCAATTTGGGTGTAGGCTTTGGTCAGTTCATCGCGGTTAAGCGCTTCAAAGGCTTCGCCTCCAGATTCTTGAGCCACACGCTTGATGGTTTCCATATCCAGAGCAACCTCTCCTACGGTTTGCGGATCGCCCATCGCAATAACATGAATTCGAACGCCTTTAGCCTTCGCAACCTTGGCTGCATCGATAGGTTCTACAAAACTTCCTGTGTCATTGCCATCGGTTAGTACAATCACGACTTTCTCTTTTTCGTTGGCATTAATGCTTGAATCTTGATCGGCAGCGCTTTGCTTTTCACTCTGTTCAAACACCTTAATCGCAAGACCAATGGCATCGCCTAAGTGCGTACTTTGCCCTGCCATCGCCACGTCTGTTTGATTGAGTAGCTCAAGCCACACATCTTGGTCGGCTGTGAATGGCGTCTGCACAAACGCAGCGTCACCGAACAGAATCAAACCTAACCGATCACCTTTTCTGGTTTTCGCAAAATCGGCCAATACCTCTTTGGTTGCGTTCAAACGAGAGAACTTTTCACCTTGCTTAGACATAAAGTCTTGTTCCGCCATTGAGCCAGACAAATCGACCACTACCATCACATCGCGACCTAATTGTTCGCGAACTTGTGGCTGACCTAAGATGGTTGGTTTCGCTAACGCGCACACGACCAATACCCAAGTAATAATCAATGTGGTGCGTTGCCACCAGCTTGGTGTTAACTGGCTGGCACCTTCTGACGGCGCTTCACCTATTGCTTCTACTAGCTCACTGAAAAATGGCACTTTAATGGCCATTTGCTTGGTTCGATAAGCAGGCACTGCAAAGTAGACCAAGAACGGCAGAGGTAACGCGATAAACCACAGCGGGTGCACAAACTCGAAGCTGGCAGATAAACTATCAAACATTATCTTGCCCCTCTGTTGTCGCTTGTACATTCGGTTTTGTTTGTACATCTGGTTTATGAAGTTTTAGCCACATCATCGCAGTTTGAATCACCTCTAAACGCTGTTCAAAGCTCAAACGAACCTTAGGGTCAATTAAGCTCTGCATCCACAGCCCCGAAACTTCATCGGTAAAGAAAGCATTACTGGTTGCACTCTTGCCAGCATTAACAGGCAGATAAGCATTCAAGCGGTTGACATACGCTTGACCAAACAACTTAGCATTGCGGCTATCTAGATAACGAAGCACCACTTTGAGTACCTTGAAGGTGCGTTTGGTTGAGTTTTTGTCCCTAGCATCCAATACCATGAGCTCTTTAAGTGCTTCTTTACGATAGCGATTATTCCACCACCTTAAGCCTACGCGATAAGCCAAATAGAAAGCGGCTAATAACAATGCAACGCCGAGGATCTTCCAACCGATTGTTTGAGGAACCCAGCTCACGCTTCCGGGAATTGCGACATCGTGCAATTCACGAAGGATATAAGTACTTGGAGGCGTATGTTCAACGGTCATTTAGCGCCCTCCTACTAGCTTTTGAAGCTGTGAAATATGAGCACCCGACGTGTCTAATTCGATATAAGGAAGGTTTTTCATCGCCATTAATTTAGCAAGAGATTGTTTTTGAAGTGCCGCTTTTTGAGCAAGGCTCTCGCTCGCAAGGCTAACCTTAGATTGGCTATCCAGATTAAGTTGAAAACGACCATCACCGACTACCCAGTTTGCGCTTGCAAGATCTTGAGGCAGTGACTGTTCCAGAGGATCGGTCACCATAATGGCAAGAATGTCATTGTGTTGCTGTAGCTGCTGGAGTCGATCAAGGTGTTGTTCTTGGCAATCACGCCAATCACTAATAAAGATTAAGGTCGACTGTTTTAACCTCATGCGCTTAATTAACTCGATCCATTGAGTAAACCCGACTCCCTCATTGTCACTCACATTTACACCCAAGCTCTGATTAGCTTTAGCAAGATGTTTGAGTTGGGATAGTAAGTCAGACTGAGAACGTTGCGCTTTAGTGTGAAATAGCTTTTGGTGTGAGGCTAAAACGAAGCCCACTCGGTCGCCATCTTTGAGCACACGCCAACCACACAATGCCGCAACTTCAGCTGCGACGACTGACTTCATAGTGTCTTGAGAGGCAAAGAACATTGAGCTGCGCTGATCGACACAGATCATCACATTACGGTCTTTCTCTTCAGTGTAGCTGCGAACATGAGGCTTACCCGTTCGCATCGTGACTTTCCAATCAAGATTACGAATATCATCACCGAGTTGGTAGTGTCGCAACTCCTCAAAATTCAACCCACGACCACGGAACAAAGAGTTATGCCTGCCCGAAAGCACGCTGCCCGCTTTTAAATGAGGTAATAGGGAAAATGATTCAGCTTGAGCCTGAATTCTCACTAACCGCGAGTAGTCACAATACAACCGTGGATCAAGGCCTTGCGATTTGGGAGCTTGTGTTGGCTTCGCCATGACGCCCCCTAGTTATCCGATCTCAACATTATCAAGCAGTTCTTCAACCACTCTTTGATGGTCAACGCCGTCAGCCAATGCATCGTAAGACAACGAGAATCGGTGCCCCAACACAGTTGGAAGCATTGCACGCACATCGTCCAACGTGACGTGGTCACGTCCTTGTAGCCATGCATAAGCCCGAGCACACTTATCCAAAGCGATAGAAGCACGAGGACTTGAACCAATCTCGATCCATTTTGATAGGTTAGATTCTGGGTAACGTTCTGGCTTACGAGTTGCCATCACCAAGGTAACAATGTAGTTTTCGACTAAATCAGAAACCGCTATTTCAGGAAGTTGACGGCGCGCCTCAAGCACCAATTCAGGTTCAATATGCTGCGGCGTAACTAGTTCTGAACTGGTTTCGCTGCCCAACTCTTCGCTACGTACCAGTCGAATGATGTCGCGCTCAGCTTCATCTTCTGGATAGTCGACCGTTACTTTCATGATGAAACGGTCCATTTGTGCTTCAGGTAATGGATAAGTGCCCTCTTGCTCAACTGGGTTTTGAGTTGCTAGCACCATGAATAGATCTGGCAGGATATGAGTTTGACCACCCACTGTAATCGTGCCTTCCGCCATCGCTTCAAGTAGAGCCGCTTGTACCTTCGCAGGAGCACGGTTCACTTCATCGGCTAAAACAATACTGTTGAAAATAGGACCCGGTTGGAAGTGCAATTGAGGCTTTCCATCAAGCTCTTGATACACTTCTGTACCTGTTACATCTGATGGCAGCAGGTCAGGCGTAAACTGAATTCGACCAAAACTGGTGTTCAGTAGGTTCGCTAGCGATTTCACTGAGCGAGTTTTCGCCGTACCGGGAAGCCCCTCAAGAAGCACATGGCCATTAGTCAATAACCCTATCACCAGAGCCCGAACGACGTGACTCTGACCGATAACACTTTTCTCTGTCTGTTCAATCAGTTGGTTTATTGCTTGTTGCGCATGGTTCATAGGTCTTCCCTTTATTCAATCTGGCTGCGTACATCCTACTCACAAGCCCTATAACTATTGGTTATAAACGCAATAAGTGGTTATAGCGTGATGCGTTACATCCACCTTAGCCAAGCTAACCTCAACGCTTTATTTGAGCCTGGCCTTCAACTGGTTAATTGCCTCCGGCGGTGCCACTTTGCTCAATGAGGTAATACATTGCTCAAATGCCTTTGGCACACCCGGTATATGGCTGTTTCGCGCCAACACTTCACACTGTGCGTACAAATGTTGAGGGTTTCGGCTAAATTGGTAGGCCTTGTGTAATGACTGGCTCGCCGCAAGCACATCCGATTTTTCCAATGCTAAGCCATACACATACCAATATTGCGGGTCGGTTTGTGCCGTTTCTGCCGCTTGTTTTAGATAACGCGTTGCTTGGTCGTAGTCTTTCACTCGCAGCAATGACAGCCCTGCACTGTATGGCAATACACTCGATTTTGGCTGAGCTTGAATGCCTTGCTTCAAGGTCGCTAGTGCTTTAGGTTCATCACCCAAAGTCCGATACAGATCAGCCAAGTTGGCGTAGCTGTTCTCGAAATATGGCTCGATTTCGATAGCGCCTAAATAGTACTCAATGGCTTGTTCATGCTTCCCTAAATCTCGGTAAACATTCCCCAGATTGGTTCTTCCAAAACCTCTGTCACCATTAAATCGCTGTATCTCAATGTACTCTTCCAATGCAGGCTTGATTTGATCTTTCTGCAGCGGATTCATTTCTCCCCAATAACGGACTAACGCGCCAGCTGTTTCTGAACGAATCGACAATACAGGGTCTTTCAATAGTGGCTCTAGAATCTGCCAACGGTCGGTAAACGGGAAACCAGATGAGCCTTGTACAACACCTAGACGGATCATCTCATCGTCGTGTTTCACTGCCCTTGCTAATGAAATAAGAGTGTTCTTGCCAGTGTTGCCACCTAAACGTTCTAGGCTTGATGCTCGAATAATATTACTTAAGCTAGAATCCTGAGCCGAATACGCCAGTGCATCTTCCGCACCTCTGTGCCCTATTGAGTCCGCGTAAAAAGCCACAGCGAAATGCTGTTGATTTCGATATTTAGAATCAGGGAACCATTGACCGATTTGTTTATCGGCCCACTGATCTGTTTGATCTTCGTGGCAACTTGTACACACGTTCGGCGTTTTAATGTGTTGGCTGATATCAGGTCGTGGGATGTGCCAACTGTGGTCACGCCTTGGGTCGACCTCCATGTAAGTCGTTTCTGGCATGTGGCAAGTCGTACATTGTGAAGCTTCGGTATTCGCTTCGTGGAATGTGTGCTTTTCTGGTGTGTATTCAGAGGCAATATGGCACTGGTTACACACGGCTTCCTCTGCAATTTTTAGTTCTGCAGTATGGGGATCGTGGCAGTTAGTACACGTGACGCCTTTCTCAGCCATCACGGATTGTAAGAAAGAACCGTAAACGTAATCCTCATCGTAGATTTGACCATCGTTATGGTAGAGCTCAGGGGTAATCAGGCTTAGACGATATTTATCAAAGAATGAACCGCTAACGTGGTCACCTGTTTCATTCAACTGAGTGCGTCGGCTGTGGCACTGAGCACAGGTTTGAACTTGATTGGTATGGATTATGTCTTTTGGTTGAAGGGTTGAGTTGCCCTCTTGGTAAATCCACTCTTTCACAGACTTCGACAAGTCACGATCAAAACCGTAATGCGTCGATACTGGAGCATCTTTTTCACCGTCCACTTTCGCTATCTTGTTATTTGCTAGTTGGGCTTGCTCAACGTGCTCACTCGCAGGGCCATGACAAGCCTCACAACCGACATTAATCTCAGACCATGTGGTGTTGTAAGTATTACTTGCGCTGTCATAGTTCTTTTCTAGGTTCGTTGAATGGCAGTCTGCACACATGAAATTCCAATTCTGGCCACTGTTGGTCCAGTAAAACTCATCTGTGTTGATGGTATCAGGATAAAGGTGAAACCAACGTTGGCCGCCTTCACCCTCATTGCGAGAATCCCAAGCGAAAGGAATCAACTGTACGCGGCCGTCTTCAAACTCAACCATGTATTGCTGTAGTGGCTCAAAGGCAAAGGTATAACTGATTTTGTAATCTTTGAATTGCCCGTCTGGTCCTTCGATATTGACCCAAAACTCATCACCCTTACGAAAAAAACGGTTGGGCTTACCGTCATGAGTGACCGTTTGATCGTTGAAATCACCCAATACCGATTCATCAGAGGCGTGCTTCATCGCCATATCATGATGAGAACCTTGCCACGCTTCCACTTCTTCGCTGTGGCAGTCAATACAAGCTTCAGAGCCGACATATGTAGCTTGGGAGCTAGCTGGCGACACCTGTTCATTGGCATACACATTGAAACTGAACAGCGACAACATAGGTAGAGACAACATTGCGGATAATACTGCAACTCGTTGGTGTTTCAATCCGTTCACTAACGAGCACAACCATGCAGACATAACATTCCTTGTTTTTATACATCCTTATGCTTAATAAGGTAGACGTAAAAACAATGAATTTACAATTATTTAGTGGCTGTGAACACGATAGTTGTGATTCATATTCACGACAAGTATTTGGTCATCGATATGCGCATAAAAAAAGAGCTCCTAGGAGCTCTTTCGTGTTACCAGTTTCATCAAACTATCAGTTTCAATAAACCAAAGCTTACTTGTTGTGGTTCTCTTGAAGTTTTTCCATAACCTGATCCAAGCTAAAGCTTGCTGCTTTTTGACGTGGTGGATATTCAGCAAACGTTTCTAAGAATTTGCCAACGTACGCTTGAGCAGGAACAAACATATAAGCATGGTCTAACAACCAGTCGTAGTATGTGTTTGATGTAATATCTGCGTTTTCGTATGGGTCCATACGCAGGTTAAACAACTTAGGAAGACGTAACGTCACAAACGGTTCTGACCAAATCTGCATGGTGCCCGTTGCACGTTGCTCCATGAACACCGCCTTCCATTGGTTGTAACGAAGCGCCGCTAAATCACCATCATCGGTAAAGTAGAAGACCTCATGACGACGACCTTTTTCTTCTTCACCGGTTAAGTAAGGAAGGAAGTTGTAACCATCTAGGTGAACCTTAAATGTTTTATCACCCGCTGTATGACCTTTCAGCAATTTATCTTTGATTTGATCATCACCAGCGGCAGCAACGAAGGTTGGCATCCAATCCATATGGTGCATAATTTCATTAGAGATACTGCCCGGCTCAATCTTACCTGGCCAACGAACCATTGCTGGTACGCGGTAAGCGCCTTCCCAGTTGGTGTTTTTCTCACCACGGAATGGCGTTGTACCCGCATCTGGCCAAGAGTTCATGTGTGGACCATTATCCGTAGAATAGAAAACGATCGTATTGTCTTTGATGCCTAAATCATCCACTTGTTTTAATAGCTGGCCAACATGTCTATCGTGCTCAACCATACCATCGGCATAGTTACTAATGCCGGTGACACCTTTACTGTCTGGCTGAACATGAGTTCTAAAGTGCATGCGTGTTGCGTTCCACCAAACGAAGAATGGCTTGTCTGCTTTCACTGCACGATCCATAAAATCAAGTGCGGCATCGAGCGTTTCTTCATCAACCGTTTCCATACGCTTACGCGTTAAAGGACCGGTATCTTCAATCTTGCCATCAGCGAATGATTTAATAACACCACGCGGGCCGAATTTCTTACGAAACTCAGGATCCGTCGGGTAGTCTTCATTCTCTGGTTCTTCCTCAGCATTCAGGTGGTAAAGGTTGCCAAAAAATTCGTCAAACCCGTGTGCTGTTGGTAGAAATTCGTCTTTGTCGCCAAGGTGGTTTTTGCCAAATTGGCCAGTCATGTAGCCCATTGGCTTTAGAAGTTCTGCAATGGTTGCATCTTCTGCTTGAAGCCCAATGTCTGCTCCCGGTAGTCCTACTTTACTCAAACCTGTTCTCAATACACTTTGACCCGTAATGAAGGTAGAGCGGCCTGCGGTACACGATTGCTCTGCATAGTAATCGGTGAACATCATGCCTTCTTTGGCGATGCTATCAATATTTGGAGTTTGGTACCCCATTAAGCCAAAGGTGTATGCACTGACATTAGATTGACCAATGTCATCACCCCAAATGACGAGAATGTTCGGTTTTTCTGCTGCGAATGTGGTGGTGGAAGCCGCCATCATCGCTGTGCCCAAAATCGCTAATCGACGTTTGACGCCATATTTCGCTGTCATAGAAACCTCTTCGTTAGTTATTTGCATCCTGCCATACAACGTATAGTTCATTTTTTGCACTATCGCGAGATTCACTAAACTATTAATCTTTTTGTCATTTTTCCAATAAGCAGCACGCTCAACTCAACGATAAAATTTACGCGAATAAACTTGATAATGATCACACATAAAACTTAAGGGTAAATTCTAATTCTGAATTAAAAACATCTAAAATCAGCAAGTTGTACCCCCTCCATAACAATTGGTTATAACCACTATAAAAAGACACAACCGATTTTTGAGATTAATGTTTGCCCAACGATGTGTTGTTCTAACGCATTAATCTTTAAAGTAAATCGGAGTCCTTATGGGTACTAAAATTAATAAACTAGCATTAGGTGTTGGCTTATTAGCAGCTTCTTCAGCAGCAACAGCGGCAGAAAAACCAAACATTCTTGCTATCTGGGGTGATGACATTGGTGTATTCAACATCAGTGCATACAACAACGGTATGATGGGTTACGAAACACCTAACATCGACCGTATTGCTAACGAAGGCGCACTATTTACTGACCACTACGGTCAACAATCGTGTACAGCTGGTCGTGCTGCATTCCTAACAGGTCAAGAACCTTTCCGTACTGGTCTATTGACTATCGGTATGCCGGGTTCTGACCACGGTATCCCTGATTGGGCTCCAACGATCGCAGACCTTCTTAAAGAACAAGGCTACATGACCGCTCAGTTCGGTAAGAACCACATGGGCGACCAAGACAAGCACCTTCCAACGAACCACGGTTTTGACCAGTTCTTCGGTAACCTTTACCACTTGAACGCAGAAGAAGAGCCTGAGACATACTACTACCCTAAAGACCCTGAGTTCCGTAAGAACTTTGGCCCTCGCGGTGTAATCAAGTCGACTTCTGACGGCAAGATTGAAGATACTGGCCCTATGACGCGTAAGCGTATGGAGCACGCGGATGAAGAGTTCCTAGAAGAATCTCTAGCCTTCATGGAAAAAGCGGTTAAAGCTGACAAGCCATTCTTCATCTGGCACAACACCACTCGTATGCACGTGTGGACTCGTCTACAAGAAAAATACCAAGGTAAATCTGGTATCAGCATCTACGCTGACGGCATGTTAGAGCACGATGACCAAGTTGGTGTGCTGCTAGATAAGCTTGATGAGCTGAAAATTGCAGACAACACCATCGTAATCTACTCAACGGATAACGGTGCAGAAACAGTATCTTGGCCTGATGGCGGTGCAACTTACTTCCACGGTGAGAAAGGTACAACTTACGAAGGTGGTATGCGTGTTCCTCAGCTAGTTCGCTGGCCTGGTACGATTAAACCGGGAACTAAGATCAACGACATCATGGGCCACCAAGACTGGATCCCTACACTGCTAGCAGCGGCTGGTGATGACAAAGTCGTTGAGAAACTAGCGTCTGAGAAAGGTGCAACGTACAACGGTAAAAACTGGCGTGTACACCTAGACGGTTACAACTTCCTACCTTACTTCCAAGGTAAAGAAGAGAAAGGCCCTCGTGACAGCATGCTTTACTTCTCTGCGAATGCTGAGCTAAACGCTGTACGTTGGAATGACTTTAAGATCTCATTCGCTGTAATGGACGGTAACATCGTTGATGCGGTACGTTTCCAACCAAACTGGCCTCAAGTTGTTCACCTACGTGCTGACCCATTCGAAAAAGCACCACACGAATCTGGCATGTACCTACGTTGGATGGCAGACAACATGTGGCTATTCGTACCAGTTGGCGGCAAAGTACAAGAGTTCATGAACACGCTACCTGACTACCCAATGCAGCAAAGCCAAGTGTTGAACCCTGGTAACTTCAACCAGAATGCTTACATGCTTCAAGGTAAACTTAAGCAACTCGAAGCGGCAGCAGCGCAAGCTAAATAAATCGCTTTAAGTACAACCGAGTAAGCTAAATTCAAAGCCGTGTCAGCCTCTTTACGCTGTCACGGTTTTCTCTTTTCTGACAGAAAACCCCTATAAGCCTCTGAATTTCTATAGCTCTTCCACACCTCTTTTCCCTTCATTTCTATACGACCTCCTTGCAACAAGTAAAATATGAAACTAGATTTACATCAAAGACGTAATTTTTACATGGATTAAACAAGATCAAATTCAGACGGATTCTGAATCATGTTAAGGGGCTAAAATTAGATGGAACTAGTACTATGAGAACACCCTATTTGGCTGCGATAGTGATCACTGTTATTTCTATTTCTGTCATCGCCGTAATTTACAGCTCATCTCCGCCAACAACCACAACTCCGATTGAAATTACTTCGAATCAACATTCCCATAATGATTCACCTAAAGCATCCTCGTCGTCTACTCAAGCGTCACAAATTAATAGCTACAGTGTCTCCTCCAATCAGCCTATCTTTGCGATCCCAAACGAAGCCGATATTGACGTAAACTTAGCCAAAATTGGTTGGGCGCTATTTAAAGATCCGAACCTTTCTTCGAATAAACAAATCAGCTGTGAGACATGCCATAGCCTGCACTCGAATGGCGCAGAAAGCATCCCAGTTTCTATTGGAGTGAACGGCGCTGGAATGCGCAATTCGCTGACCGTTTTCAATGCTATTTTCAATTACCGATTTTTTTGGGATGGACGAGTCAACAACCTTTCCGATCAAATAGATGGACCCGTTCACAACGTCCTTGAAATGGACTCAAACTGGGATCTAATAACAAATTATGTATCGCAGTCCAACCACTACACAAACCTATTCAAAAAATTCGATTTACCTATTACCACCCATTCTATTAAGTCGTCTTTGATCGAATTTATGCATGGCCTTACCACGCCCAATTCCCCTTTTGACCAATATTTGCAAGGTGATAGTGCAGCTCTTTCCGATTCAGCATTGCGTGGATGGGAAACATTCCAAAAAGAAGGCTGCATCCGTTGTCATCAAGGAACCAATATTGGTGGGGGAATGGTCATGAGATTTGGTTACTTTGGAATTGGTAAGACCGGTAGTGAACGTAGTGATGATCTAGGGAGATATATGTTTACCTCTTCGCCCCAAGACAAGCATTTGTTTCGTGTAGCGAGCTTAAGAAACGTCGCTATCACAGCTCCCTACTTTCATGATGGACGTACAGACACATTAGAAGAAGCCATTAAAATCATGGGCGAGAGTCAACTGGGTAAAACATTTAAAAGGGAAACGATTAACGATATTAAGGCTTTTTTAGAATCACTGACAGGCGACCGTCCGCAAATGCTTCTGGAGTTTGAAAATGAATAAAATCAAACTGACATTTTTAGCCTTTACGTTATCGTTTATCGCACTCATAAGCTTCACTGTTCTGTCTTATATTGAACATGAACGCGTGGCATCTTATGGGAAGTTAGCCCGTGAATTGGGGCATGAAGTGTTAAACATGAGGGATCAAATAACGAATAGCGCAATCACTGGTATTTCGAACCCTTATCAACTCTCAGCCAATTTAGTGCATCTAGAAAAAGAGCTTCAAAAACTGAGGAGTAGTTATCAGGAGAAAAGCATACATTCCCCATGGTTCAACAAATTACCTACACGACAGATACTAGAGCGATTTTATGACTCTTCTATGACCAATATTGATACTTTAGATCACTTGGTTGGCCAAAGTGTGGCACGCCAATTCATCCTTCAATCACTCACACAAAAATTGACGGATAACAACACTTCCAAATCAATGTTTAAAGTTCAGAGCGAACTGCTCGCTAATGTTTTGCAAACAGAGCCTTCCCTTGCTAATCAAGAAGAAAACGCAAAACATGAAGGCTCTACAAGCCCAACGAACGCAATAGGTCGCTTAAATAGCCACCCAGATTTTATTCAACTCATAGAAACCTTTACAGACCTAAACATCCAACAACAGTTGTTACTGTCCAATATTTTATCCGATAACAGTATGCAATATGTCGAGGAAGCTGAACACGGATTTACCGATCTACAAAACTCATTAAAAAGCCTAATCATAAAACTGATTTTTGCGCTTACAGCCTTTATCTTCACCTTCTCTTTTGCCATGTTCATAATGAGAATTTTTGAGTTAAAACGTAATACTCTTGCTTACCAAGAAGCCGCTAGCACCGCACAGCATGCTAACGAAGCGAAATCTCTTTTTCTCGCAACAATGAGCCATGAATTAAGAACACCTATGAATGGGGTTTTGGGTCTTGCACAAATAATCAAAAGCGACTCTCAAGAATCCGAGACTCGCAAACAAGCTCAGGTAATCATCGATTCAGGGCAACACTTAGTCACCATTCTTGATGACATCTTAGATTTTTCTAAAGTTGAGCAAGGCAAGCTAGAGCTTGAGTTCGCCCCTTTCTCGGTTTGCGATGTCGTGACACACCTAGATAAGACACTCACTCCACTCGCTGAAAATAAGGGCTTGTCACTAATCATCAATGACAATATCCCTTCAAACATCCAGTTAATTGGCGATTCTGCACGTACCCGCCAGATCCTATTTAATTTGGCAGGTAATGCGGTCAAATTTACGGAGTCAGGCAAAGTCGAAATCCAGTTTGATCTATCCAACACGACCCCGCCTACCGTCAATATCCGAGTGTCAGATACAGGGATAGGCATCGACGAAAGTAAAATAGACCATATATTTACGGCATTTGAACAGGCAGAGCTGTCAACAACGCGTAAATTTGGAGGGACTGGCCTGGGGCTTTCGATCGTTAAGCAACTGGTTAAACTGATGGGGGGCGATATTAACGTTTCTAGCCAGTTGAACGTTGGAACTCATTTCAACATCACTTTGCCTTTAAAACTTCAAAAGCTTGCACCGCAAATAACCAAAGTAACAGAGCCAGAAAATACGACCATTCACGATAACTTCTCTGTATTGCTTGTTGAAGATAACAAGGTCAACGCAATGGTGATAAAGAAGTTTTGCGAGTCTCTCAACTTGACTGTAGATAACGCTTTTGACGGGTTACAAGCTCTCGACAAACTGTCTGAAAATCAATATGACCTCATCATTATGGACAACCATATGCCGAACATGAGTGGTATCGAAGCAATACGGAAAATCCGAAATGAACTCAAACTTTCGACGGTTATTTTTGCTTGCACCGCTGATGTCTTTAAAGAAGCTCATGATGACTTCTTGAGTTCAGGCGCAAATTTCGTGTTAACCAAGCCACTACAAAAAAACAGCCTTAAGAATGCAATTATAGAGTTCCATAAGCAGTTTGAAGTCAATAGAACACACTTAGACATAGACGGCACAAACATGGGTAAAACACAAAACGAAGGCAACGTCACAATACTTACCCGATGCCCAAAAAATCAGTTACCAATGACCGAAGAAGAACTAACACGAAACCCGTTACTTGTTGACCAGAACCTAGACCTCGATGAAAAGCTCGATTATCTAGAGTCCATTGTTTCTGACTTAGAGCACCAAATTGATGCCCTAATTGACATGTTTTCCAACTCTCAAACCGACGAACTCAACCATACTTTGCTGGCAGTTAAAGGCGTTGCTGCCGAGCTTCAAATGAATGAGGTTCTTGAACTTGCAAGCTCAGCAGAAATCACAACACGTAACAACACCTTGCCCGAAGCAGAGCTATTACAACAACTTATTAATAGGCTTATGGTCAACAGCCATCAAGCAACTCGCCTTATACATAAACTCAACCAACAACGTAAAACAGGATAAAGCACAACTGTTGGGCGGTTGTTTATTGTTCAAACCGACCAATAGATGTGTGTAGGCCGCAAAGCCAAAAGGCTTAGAGTTAAGTTTTGCGTTAAGTTTCGGTGAATTTTTTCAATTCGAGACGAGCTAGCTTGAAATACTTTGTTCTGCATGAGATTGTAATTTAACTTCCCATAAACAACTGTATGATTATGAAAACATTACAATCCATTGCACTGCTTTCCACAATTATCGTAGCACCGCACGTGCTAGCTGACGTGACAATTGAAGTTCCCTCTAGCGTCGATATCTTAGCGGTTAATGAAGCGAAACCTGACCTAGACGGCAGCTTATTTTCTTCTCATAAAACGCTAACCGTTCCAGATGGTCAAAACCAGATCGTATTCCAATACCAACTTGCTTTTGATAAAGGTAACGACCGAGAATTTGTCGACAGTGACGCTATTATTGCAACCTTTAGTGCAACTGATACCGCATTGACGTTCGATATGCCAAAGTTCCGCAATACCGCTGACGCGAAAAAAGGCCTTGATAACCTAGATTGGAAATTGGTTGATGAAAACCAAGAAGCAATCAGTGTTAAACAAGACAAGCTTGTAAAAGACGGTATGCAGATTGGTCGCAAATTCCCTCAAGAAGCAAAAGAGTACAACAAGAAAGGCGGCGTTGCTGCGCTAACTATGGCTACAGCAGCAGGCGCTACAGCGGCAGTTGTTCAACCGGTAACGCTACCAGCTAAAATTGATGGTAATGCTGCTAACACGGCCGAAGAGATGCTTTACTTCTGGTACGACAAAGCAGATGCTGAAACTAAGCAAAAATTCAAAGAGTTCGTGAACAAATAGTCCGTATTTGTTGACCGCCTTAATAAAAAAGCTGGCATCCAATGGCCAGCTTTTTTGTATCAGCTTCAGTGAAGCTACCTTTCCGTATTCACCTTGTTGGCGTACGTTTGCACTAAGCACTCTCAGCAGAAAACACTTCTCCGTCGATTTTGGTTGGCCAGCCCATCAACTCATATTCAGCAGCAAGTAAGTATGCGCAGCGGCTTGATATTCTCGTTTTGATCCACTCACCTATTCCACATACTTTGTATTCCAATACGGCCATTTTCATAACAACACCATTTACTCAAAATTGAATTTATAAATATTGAGTAGAAGTTATCGATCCAAAGACCTTATGTATGTTCCCAAAAGAACACAAGCCTGCAGTTTACCTATAAAGTTGTAGGCTTTTTTTCAATCACTTAGCGCAGAGCATACGCTACTGGGGTTTTATCTCCGCAACTGGATCACGCATCATTAGATTCATTGGCGAAATGCGTTCGTACAGCCCTTCAACATCTGAAATAAATACTTTACCCCTTTGAATCTTGACTAAACCGTCCTGTTCTATCCCTTTCAACACTTCATTCAACCGTGAGCGAGAAATACCGGTAATCGTACTCAACTGAGTCTGTGACACGTTAACACTCACGGTTGCTCCTGCTATGTTATTTTGACGAGCAGCGAGCTCTAAAAGTACATAAATCGTTTTTTGTTCCTTCTCATGAATAGACGATAAGAAAGCTTGCATCCAAATAGATTGGGCTTTTGCGCCACTGTGAAGTAACCACTTAAATACCAAGCACTTTTTTTCAGCGAGTTCTAACACCTTATCAGAAGGGAACAGTACCATTGTGATAGGCTCTACCTCTTCAGCTATGGCAAACAGGTTATAGTCGACATGAACCGACAGCGCACCGATCCAGTCACCTTTACCCACTACACCACCTGACAGGCTTTTCAAATTCTCAGTTGAAAAACAGATACCAGCCGAGCCGGTAAGAATATAAAAAACACCCGGTAGGTTTTGAAACCTCTGCGTAATCTCTAAGCTATTAATGCCCGTTTTAAAGACAGCAATTTCGAGTAGGCTGTCTATAAAGTTTTGTGGCAATTCACATGGCCACTGTATTTGTTTAGCGATTGTTGGGTCTAACAACAGTTATACGCTCCTTCTCAAAATCCAGCACGAGATGTGACAGATACTTTTAAAATATAGTCTACTAAAGAGTCATACTAGAAAGTTTTTATACAGATAAATACAAGTAATCTAGTAGGTTAACTAATATCTTTCTCACGCCTTGGTTAATTCGTGTATTCCGTATTCGTCTGTATTTAAGCTTATGAAGCATCGCGCTACTCTAGGCACGTTTATCAGCGACCTAATACTTTTGCTGGTGTTGGCTGAATAGACATGAGCAGTTTTACTAACACTTTGATCAAAAAAATACGGGGGTGTTTCATGTCGGCCAATGGATGATGTGCCATGTTTTGTTGATATCTTTGCCAAATAACATCCAGTTCATCAAACGTTTTTCCATCTTGCACCAGTACTTTAAATTTAAAATGCTTAAGCAAAATTAGGTAAACAGCCTGTTCGTATAACGTTATGTCTTTCAGGTATATCGCCTGAGTTAATGTCACCCACCTATTATTTCGATGAGTTTGTGCATATCGATACAAGATCGTTACTACCAAAACCAGAGCTGCAATAAAGGCAGCAACTGAGCCCAATAACACTTTGTGCTGATCCATAAAGGAAGCGAACGTATGCGACACTTGCCAACTTCGTTCTGGTAAGACAAGCGTTCTTTGCTGTTGAGACACAGAATCCCACCAAAACACTCTGACTGCAGGAAGCGTAACTCGACCCGACTGATTGACTATATAGGTCACTCTTTCGATTCGTTGGGCATGGCGTACTCCTCTTTGCTCATTATCCCTGTACTGAGTCGACTCGCGATAAACCAAAAATTGACTCACTAATCTATCTGGGATTGCAGTGACTTCTGGCAAAAGTGCACTAATGGTGTCATGTGCAGATAACGTAATTTCACGAGTTATCGAGTCGCCTACACTAAGCTGCTCTGCCAAGTCCTGCGAACTCTCATTTGGAGAGATAAGCGTCCACTTTTCTTTCAGGTTAGCTTCTGTTCCTGTTAACCATATCTGATCAGACATCATATTCGCAGAAGGCGTATGTACATCAAACGACAAAGCTTTCGTCTTTACCACTCCATCAATATCATTGCTGCCCTGTTTTACGCCAATCTCAAGCGTAACGGGGGGGACTTGATACACTCCACTCTGTAATGGGTAAAGCACAATCTCCCACAGCTGCTTGGAATACACTTTCCCATCAATTCGCTCTGTGGAATTGACCGCAAAAGAACTCATCGGCAGCACCACCGCATTATCAACTTCGACACGGTGTACCTTGGTACCTTTGGTGAACCATGTATCAGTCATCACTTCAATATTAAGAGTGACCTGCTCATGCACTGCAATATCCGAGCTCGCATGGCTCAACCATACGTTAAGCCTCACACTGCTTTGCTCATAGAGTAAAGCTAGCTTTTGATTGTGAATATGAGGCTGGCTATAAGCAAAATGAGTGATTACACCCATAACCAAACACAAAAGCTGAAATAGCCTACTTAGCTTCATCTTTCCACTCCGCTTGGTTTGCCAACCCTTGTTGATGCTGTAATGCGAACTTGGTTGCGATAAAGCTCGATAGGTCACTCTGGACTCGCTTCATCCATTTGTCGTTGGCTTGTGGATCATTTAAGATTTGTTCAGCAGATAAAGCTTCTTGAATCACTTGAGCTTGTTCCACTTGCTGCTTCACGCCATCTGAGCGTTCCGGCTTATCACCATTTTCTCTACTCACCTGACGTTCATTGCTTTTCGACTGTTCCTTAGTAAAGCTATCAATATAAGCAATCACATCTTCAACAATCTTTAAGTTATGCTGTGCTTCTTGATTGTCAGAGTATTGCTCCAAGATCTCTCGATACAAAGACCTTGCCGCGACAAACTCTTTTTGGTTGGCCAATGAAGCCGCTGCACCTAATTGGCTCAGTAAAGTGTCACTACGCATGTAAAATTGTTGTGCCACTTCGTATTCGCCTGCTTGGTAATAAGCCGTTGCTTTCCAGTACTCATTTTCAAACACTTGAGCTGCTTTTTGATAATCTTGCTCTCGATAATACAGAGCACCTTGCTGATCTTTAGTCATCCAAATATCGACCAAGGAAAACTCTACTGCGTATAGATTAGGGCTGTATGTGGCACTATAAAACAGGACCCCTACAACGCACCATTGAACCAACCAACCTTTTCTAAACCACAATAAATACGGGACCAACACCACCCACACCAAAGGGTAACTCGCATCAAACCAAGGCTCAGCTTGGTCTGCTGAAAGTTCAGAAAAAGACGTTATTTTCCCACTCAGATTTTGTATATCTTGGTCATCTTGAGTAAAAGCAACGAAATCGCCACCCACCGAGTTGGCTAGTTTTGACAGAGCTTCAGCCTCCATCGGTAACGAAGATCGAACATCTTGGTTGCCAATACCATAAATCAGTAGTTGATGGCCGTTCTCCTCGAAATAACCTTGATACTCACCGTAAGCCAGTTGATTGATGGCATCGGTCGCCAGTAATACCGTTGCATGGTCAGTTTCAGAGTTCAGCTTGTTGAGGACAGGTAAGGTATATTCCGCAAACTTCCCATCTCTTGGCATAACTCCAGGTTGAATAGCTGCCAATAAGGGCTTAAACACCGCCACGTCTTGAGTTAAAGGCATTGCTAAATGGGCGCTACCTGAGTAGACGACTAAAGCCGTTCTACCTTTGCCTTGCTGGTCGACAAGCTCCGCTATTTTTTGTTTTGCTCTGAACAACCGGTTAGGTGCAACATCCTTTTGTAACATCGACTCAGAGACATCAAGTACAATCACTAAAGGCGTGGTGTCTTCTGCAAAAGGCGAAGACTGACGATACCAACTTGGCCCGGAAACAATCACTATCACGACCAAGCAGATAACACTGAGTAATATGAGCGGAAGGTGCTTAACACGTGATGACTCCCCAGCACGCAGAGCATCAGACAAGTGCTTGGGGAAATACGTTACCCACGAATGTTGTTTCTTACTTCGACGCCAGTTCATTATTAACACCGCAACAAGAGGGATGATTAACAACAGCCATTCAGGGCGGATAAAATGAAAATTTCCCATCATAACGCCCTCACCTTCTGAGTCTCTGATGTCCTACGAAATCTCAAAATGGATCGAACGACCATAAACAGCAAGTGATAGATGAAGGCGATAAGTAAAGGCACATAGTGAAGACTTTGTTTCGGCTGGTAACGGTAGCTTTCAAACACACTAGGCTCGAGTTCATTGATGGTGTCGTAAACGTTATTCAGCTCTGAAGGTGAAATAGCTAAAAAGCTCCTGCCACCGGTTAATTTAGCGACGGTATCAATCGTTTCCATATCAATCGCTTGCTCTCCGGGAGTGTTCGGACTGCCCATCGCCACAAGATGAATTTTAATGTTGTGCGCAGCTGCGACTTTAGCGGCATCAATTGGTGGTACTAAACTGTCTGTGTCATTGCCATCAGTTAGCACAATCATCAAGTGATCTCGACTAGGGTGTTCGCGCGTAAGGCGTTCGTGAGCAGAGTTTTCGGGAGCAAGCTGAACAGCTTGAGCGTTCTGCTCCTGTGAAAGAAATGTCTTAATGCCAAGACCAATCGCATCGCCCAAATGGGTACTTTGTCCGGCCATTGCTGGCTCGGTTTCATTCAGCAAGGATAACCACGCTGTGTGATCGACTGTAAATGGTGACTGTAGAAAAGCAGAATCGCCGAATACAATGAGACCAAGCCGGTCGCCCTTACGCTTTTGACTGAACGTGTCCAACACCTGTTTTGAGGCTGCCAAGCGAGTCACTTGATTCCCAACAGCATTAGAAAAATCATCTGTTGCCATAGAACCCGACAGATCCAGAACAATCATCACATCACGCCCAGCTAGCAATCTGGTCTCCTCTGGCCCGAGCCAAACAGGCTTCGCTGCTGCCGAAACGACTAAAAGCCAACCTAGAATCAAAGACGAACGTTGCCAAATCCCCGCTCTTATTTGGTTTGACCCTTTTTCTGCACTCAGCCCTAAACTCGATACTAGTGCGTCAAAAAAAGGGACTTTCAGGGCAATTTGAGGCGTTTTATGGCCAGGTACAAAACAGTAGATAACAATCGGCAGGGGCAATAAGGCAAAAGCCCAAAGATACTCAAACTCGATCATCGCAATCCCTCACATGGTTTTTTACCCATGCAATCGCACTAGATCGAATCTGATCTAATTCACTTTTGCTCCAACCGTAGTCTGATGATGGCTTATAGATATCTTGCTGCCATTGCAACAAAAGCACTCTGTCAAAAATGGGTTGCGGTGAAGAGATTGTAAGGAACTCACTCCACTCATTACCACTGAGCATCGCAACCTTACTGCCTGGGAACGAGTAGCAAGCCACCTGTTTAAGCACACTGTTTATTCTGCGCAACTCCTGTTGCAAACACTGTTCATCCATGGCGTCTTGTTTAGTTCTGCTGATCGCTGTTATCGCCACACGACGATATTTGTTCGCTTTATGGATATGAAAAAGGTAGTACAACTTCCAGCTCCCCCACACCAATATGAGGGTAATGATGACTTTCCAACCTACGGTTGTTGGCAACCAACTTACATCAATACTAGTGGCTGGATCGATTAAACCTTTGAGTAAAACGCGATTATCGGACACGATAGTCCCCACTCATTTTTTGAATAAAATCAGTGATGTGGTTGCCAGACGTATCTAACCTAACCACATCAACACCACCAGCACTTAATAACTGGTGGATGTCTTGGTAGCCTTGCTGGGTTACTTGGTTGTATCGACGAAGTTTCTCGTTCAATGAGGTATCAGCCAAGAGCTGCCAATCACCATCACTTAGGTGAATCGGTTGCGAAAATTGAAGTTCAAGTTCCATTGGGTCGTTCACAGCGATACCCATCAAGTCATTGTGCTGCTTTAACCATTTGATACGTTGAACATCTTGCTCTGTAGCATCATTGAAATCGCTGATCATCACGATAAAACAGCCTTTTAGCTTCTGCTGCGTTAGCTTAGACAAAGCGTCTGATAACCCTGAACCAATAAGTTTCTTACGTTTATGTTCTGTTCGACACAAGTCTTGATTCGCGAGTGCCAGAGACTGTAGGATTCGAGCGACGTGTGCGGAATGACGCTGTGGCTTGTGCCAGTACAGCTGATCATTTGAAAAAATAAGGGCTCCAACGCGATCACTATCTTTTAATATTTTCCAAGCACAGCAAGCTGCAACTTGAGCCGCAACCACAGACTTCATGGTATCAACTGATGAAAAGAACATGCTATTACGTTGATCAACGAGCAACACCACGGGCAGATCTTTCTCCTCACTTTGAACCCTTACATGGGGTTCAAGCATTCTTTGTGTGACATTCCAATCTATACTGCGAATATCATCCCCCATTTGATAATGACGAAACTCTTCAAAGTTAAGCCCGCGACCACGATAACGAGATAAGTGGTTACCCGCTTGTCGAGAACGGCTTCTAGTGATGGGTGGCAAGGAGAAACCTGTCGACTTCAATTTCGTCGCCATCAAAGATTCAAACGAGCTAACAACTCTTACGTCATCAGGCACATTCATAACAACGTTCCTTAGGAAAGAGGCACATTGAGCAATAACTCATCAACGATCTGTTCTGCGCTCACCGAGTGAGACAAAGCATCAAAGCTTGGGGTGATACGGTGGCCTAACACCGAAACGACGACAGTTCTCACATCATCTGGAGTCACATAATCACGCCCCGCTAACCAAGCATGAGCACGGCTACATTTGTCTAATGCAATCGATGCACGAGGGCTTACACCAACATCAATCCACTTATCTAAGTTTGAATCTGGGTACAAATGTGGGAAGCGAGTTGCCATGACAAGATCCACAATATATTGCTTAATGGGCTGTGATGTATGAATTTGCTTTACCGCCTCTTTGCCTTCTGCGATGTGTTCAACACAACCTTCAAATGCCGCAGCTAACAATTCATTTTGTTCTTGTTGCAATCTACCAGTATCCATAGCCTCATTCACATCTGCTAGCTCTTCCTGACGCACCAAATCAATGATCAACATTTCAGACTCTCTGTCTGGATAGTCAACATTCACTTTCATCATGAAGCGGTCCATCTGCGCCTCTGGTAACGGATAGGTCCCCTCTTGTTCAACAGGGTTTTGCGTTGCTATCACTAAAAAAGGTTCCGGCAACTTCATTGTTTCACCCGCAACCGTCACAGTGCCTTCCGCCATCGCTTCTAGCAGGGCGGCTTGAACTTTTGCTGGTGCTCGGTTTATTTCATCGGCCAATACCATAGAACTAAAAATAGGGCCCGGCTGAAACGTCAACTTAGACTGTTCTTGATGATAGATCTGCGTGCCAGTGACATCTGAAGGAAGTAGATCAGGCGTAAATTGCACACGACTGAAGGCCATGTTGAATTGTTCTGCCAATATTTTCGCAGCGCGAGTTTTTGCCGTTCCAGGAAGCCCTTCCAATAAAATATGCCCGCCCGACAATAACGCGATCATCATTGATTGTGTAACATGAGCTTGGCCGATAATGGACTGGTTTGTCTGTTCAATTAACTGACGAATGGCTGCACGAGTATCTGTAGACATAGCGTTACCTTGTTAGACTACCTAAATAGGCTGTAATACCTGAATAGTGGTATCAGCGTTTATTTAATTTGGCAGATAGAGTTTTTTTAGTTTGGATACAACATCTTGAGGTACGACAGATTCAAGCTCAGTAAGGCAGGAGGTCGCGTCTTTTCCCGCAACTAATAATGTGTCGCACAAAGCGTATAGATAGGCTGGTTGAGCATGATTCTGATAGATAGCTTGGTAAACAGTAATCGCTGTCTCAACATCGTTTTCTCTTGCCAAGGTCGCGTAAGTGTATCCATAGGAACCGTTAGCCGGGGCCAAATCATATGCATTTCTCAGGTGACGTAACGCATTCACTCTTTCGTGAGTTCGTAAATAAGAGAGCCCCAAGCTATAGTGCAATGCCGCTGATTCAGGAAACTCAATTAGCGCCTGAGTTAAAACGTATTGAGCTTGATTATCGTCATCCATGCTTTTCAAGTACTCAGAGTAAGCAATAGCGACTCTAGGCTCTTTGTTATTTTCAAAGCGGTCTGAGTAGATCAACTCAGCCTGGTTAAATTTGCTTTGTAACGTGTAAATCCAAGCTCGCTCTAAGTCACCATCAAGATCGTTTGATAGTAAGGTTAAGTGTCTATCAACCGCTTGACCTAAGTGGTCGAGGTATTCCCCTGACAACTGCGGCGAAAGAACGATCAGCGTACGGACTGCTTGCGCGTTTACATCACGATCCTCATCATCTAGCAATGGAGATACGACATCCCACTTTGCTTTGCCCTGCCACTGTAGTGCGGCTTGTATTGCCGCCAATCGCATTTCCGGATGTTCAGAGCGTGAAGCTCTTGCAACGGCAATGATCGAGTTCGGGCCGTAATACATCCCTAAGTTTTCCGTCGCAGCTGTGCGCTGAACTAAGGGCAAACCATCATTTTGCGAGTACTCAGCAAGCAGCTGCTCGCGTTGCTCAGCCAGAGTTTCCACTGGACTAACGCTTTCAACCCCTATTGATTGGGCACTCGATGCCTGTGAGAAATGAGAGTAAAGGGTAAGCGACGTACCAACAACAATGAACAACGCTACTGACCAATTGGCTAACCGAAGTTTCATGATGAATAACGCTCAGTCTGAAGTTGTTGAGATAACTCTTCAGCTCTCACCATGAGCGCATGCATAAAGTAGATCTCGTCTGTCTTTGCGAAGCTATGAAGTACCAGCCACTCGTTCAATGCATCGAGTGTTTGAACATGCTCAACCTTTTCTTGTGCGCTGCTCAAATAACCCAACGTTTTTAAAGCAGAAACCAGTTCTTGATGATTAGACAATGGCATCTCCAAAGTAAGAAATTGGGGATCATTCGTCATCAAAAGTACATCGTGGTTCGCTTTCGCGACCTCGTAATTGGTACGTTTAGTGTTGTATTTTTCACCACACTGAGGATTATTAGGACGCTTTTGGCAAAGGTTAAAGAGAGAAGCAAATTCGGTATATCGTTCGCTTTTGGTATGAAAAGCCATATCAATCACCGCTTGTATCGATGCTTGATTAAATAAAGTATCTGTCGGCGATACCGCTTTAGTCTGAGCGGTAACCGTTTGGCTGAGCAGTGTCGCAATAAGCAGCACAACAGTTTTTAGTTTCATCAGATAATGCCTCTATTTAAACTTAATCTTCATTGCATCACTGTTGATGCCTTTGTTTACTGGGTAACCCATAGTGGCCACAACCATTGAGATATAGGGGTCAATATGAGAGAAGAAGCGTTTCCAACCTGCACATAGGTAGTTCAACCCTGTTTCACCATCCAGCGTTTTAATGAAGCGATTTTTTGGACATTCACCGAAACAGGCGAATTGATAGGTACACTCTCTACATTGCTTTGGAAGTGAAGACTCTTTTGCACGTCCAAACTCTTCTTGGCCTATAGAAAACTGCATATCTTCAAGCTTGGCATCATTGATATTGCCAAGTTTGTAATCAGGGTAAACGTAGTGGTCACAAGCGAATACATCACCATTGTGCTCAATAGCTAGACCTTTTCCACACATAGGAGCAAGTGTACAAAGAGGGTTTACACGACCCATCCAAGTTTCAACGCAAGATTCGAAATACGGTACATTCACTTTGCCAATATCGTTCTCTAACCATTCGTCAAAAATGGTGCAAAGAAACTCGCCCCATTGATGGTCAGATACGCACCAAGACTCAACGACTGAGTTAGGGTGGCTTGGCTCGGTTTCAGGCATGCCTTGAAATATAATTTCTTCATCGGCCCACTTTTGAGGAGCCGTACCTCGGAACGATTTCGGTTCAACGATTGGGATAAACTGCATCTGAGGTGAACCAATCTCGTCGCGTAGAAAGCGATAAACTTCCAGTGGATTTGAGCCTGTGAGATTATTTACACAAGTTAATGTCGCAAAATTCACCTTGTGTTTATGCAGAATGTCGATGCCTTTCATGGTTTGCTTGAATGTGCCGCGACCAGCTCGGTTGGTACGGTACGCATTGTGGATCATCTCAGGGCCATCAATACTTAAACCAACCATGAAGTTATTTTTACTTAAGAACTTGCCCCATTCATCATTCAACAATGTGCCGTTTGTCTGAAGGTTGTTCTCAATTCTGACGCCTTTCGGGCAATATTTCTTTTGAAGGCGTACGACATCACGGAAGAAATTCACGCCAAGTAACGTTGGTTCGCCACCTTGCCAATGGAATACAATCTCAGGGAAGTTTTGCTGTTCGATATAGGTTCTGATGTAGGTATCGAGCATTTCTTCGCTCATTTGAGTCGCACAGCCACGCTCATGGCCAAGTAACTCTTCTTTGCTTAGATAGTAACAATATGTGCAATCAATATTACATGCCGAGCCAATAGGCTTAGTCATGATATTCATACGTTTCGCGGGCGCTGCTTTTGGCAACATAACTGTGTTGTGTTGAGCTGATTGGGTCATTGTTATTCCTCTTCTCGTCCACTCACATTCACTGTGCGATTACTTCCCTAAGATGGAAGCCTATAACGGTTATCTATGGCCATTATTCAACAGCACTTGTCAGCCGTAATCAGTAGTATTACGGATTCTGTTCATTGTTAATAAAAACCAAAGATCTCCTGAAATCAAAAAAAGAGCGGTCACTAGGACCGCTCTTTTTAGGGGTTTATCAACTTTTCAGCGGGGGCTGATTTGACTCACCTATCAACTAAAAAATATGACTTTATTGATCAATATTATTAGCTAGTCACTCAATATTATTGGTATTGAGCGCGCTGCCAGATTTGCATCTTATCGGCGATTTTGTCGATAGAGAAAGAGCCTGGAACTTGGCGTGGTGGGAATTCTTGGAATGTTTTCAAGAACTGAAATGTGTAAGCCGCACCCAAGTACATGTATGGAAGGTGCTCTACACGCCATTGTTGGTAGCCTACGCCATCTTTATGCGCATTCTCATACGGGTCTTGGCGTAAGTTAAAGATGTAAGGGAAACGCAGCTCTTCGAACTGGCACTGCCACGTTTCAACACCATGACACTCGTTCACAGTGAACATCACTTTCCAGTCGCCCATACGAACGGCTGAAATATGACCATCATCAGCTGCATAAACGAAGCCCTTACGAGGCCACTCAACAGAGTTGTCTGCTGTTGTGTTATTACCATTCTTAAGAGCCGGCATTAAATCAAAGCCATCTAGATGAACTTTGTACTCTTTACCATTAAGTTTTTTGCCTTTTTTCAGGTCAGCAACAATGTTTTTCTCACCAGCTGCACCCAGGAATGTTGGAGCCCAGTCATTGTGCGCTGCAATTTCGTTTGCAACAGAGCCCGCAGGGATTTTATTCGGCCAGCGCATCATTGCTGGTACACGGAAACCACCTTCCCACGTTGAGTTCTTCTCACCGTAGTAACGAGATGTTGCGCCATCGGGCCAAGACCATTTCTCTGCACCGTTATCAGTGGTGTACGAAACGATTGTGTTGTCTGCAATTTTAAGTTCATCTAGTTTATCAAGCAGTTGACCGACCATGTTATCGTGTTCAACTAGACCGTCCCCATAAAGGCCACCACGTTTTGACAAGCCTTTAGACTCTTCTTTCAAGTGGGTCCAAACGTGCATGCGCGTTGAGTTAAACCATACGAAGAATGGTTTTTTCTCTTTATGAGCGCGGTCGATAAAGTCTAATGCACCTTCTAGAAACTCTTCATCCACAGTTTCCATACGTTTAATCGTTAGAGCACCTGTATCTTCGATACGACCATCTGCGTATGAATGAATAACGCCACGCGGGCCAAAACGCTTCTTAAATCCGGGCGCTTGTGGGTAATCTGGGTGCTCTGGTTCTTCTTCTGCATTCAGGTGGTAAAGACTCCCCATGAACTCATCAAAACCATTAGCCGTTGGTAAGTGCTCATCTCGGTCACCAAGGTGATTTTTACCAAATTGGCCTGTCATGTAACCCTTGGCCTTAAGCATCGTTGCGATTGTAGGATCTTCTTGGCGCATACCTTCAGCAGCGCCTGGCATGCCTACTTTTGTCAAACCCGTACGCATTGGGTGCTGGCCTGTGATAAATGCACTACGCCCCGCTGTACAAGAGTTTTCGCCGTAGAAGTCAGTAAACAACACGCCTTCGTTTGCAATACGATCAATATTCGGAGTCCAGTGACCTGCTTGACCACGTGTATATGCCGAAATATTGTCGATACCAATATCATCACCCCAGATAGCTAGGATGTTAGGGCGGCTCGTATCCGTCGTCGCATAACTTGCCATTGCAGTTGATGCAAGCGCGGCGCCCATCGCAAGTTGTAGGAAGGTTTTCTTTTTGAACATAGCTCAAGACCTTTTGTAATTTTAAAAGTAATTTCTTTCCGTGAGCTATTATTTAAGAAACATGAAATTGGGTAATCAGTAGTATTACTGATTTAAATGATAGTGGTATATCAAACGTTGGCGATAATTTTCGGTTATATAATGAAACGTTTGACGAGTAGCCCTAAAAAACGCTAGTTTGTTTAGTATTATTACTGTTGAGGCTGATTATTTTTGATGACAAATACCACTAAAATATCTTTTGAAGACCTAGTGACGGAACAATCCGACGCATTAATTGGCTCGCCTCCCAAAGATTTTGACATGACTTGGCAAAGAATCGCGCACTCTGTATTAGATTGGTTTGACATTGATAGAGTCACGCTTTTCCCCAACTCAATGATCATGCTAAACGACGGAAAGACCGTTACTATCGCTCGTGAGGGGGTTCCAGAACTCAACGCACAGAGCTTTATTAGTGGCAATTATTTAGATTATTTAAAACAACTAAGAACCAAAAAACGTTGGCTGACATTTAGCGAACAAGAGATGAGTGACCACAAGATATCCGTCCTCAGAACACTGTATACGGAAGGTGGGCGTTGGCATGGCATCATCCCTCTGAAACTGTTTGGTCAAGATTGGGGGGCGCTATCCTTTTCCAGATTTAACAATGAGTTATCGCCACTATCAGATCAAGACATGAAACGTCTTAAGCTTATTTGCGATATCTGGCTTTGTTACTGGCAGCACTCAACAATGGCTCGAAACCTAAAACAAGACCAAGCGACTAATGCAAATGAAGGTGAGAAGCTTCTTCTATTATCACCTAAGCAGTGCTCTGTATTAACACTGCTCGCTCAAGGGTTTACCGCAAAACAGTGTGCAGAAAAGCTATTCTTAAGCCCCCGAACCATCGAATCTCATAAATATCGTATGATCGACATATTAGAGCTTGAGAACAATACAGAACTCATTCAGTTCGCACTTCGTAATGGCCTAGGAATCGAACAATAACCTTCCTAACTATACTAACACTTCCAACATTCTACTAAGTAGGACGCCTGTTACTTCCAAATAATAGGCGTTATTTCCGTAATACTACTGATTACAAAAGCAAGCTCATAAATTAATTTAAAGTATCAGTAAACCTATTATCTCAATATGTTTCTAATGACTATCAGCCCTTCATTTGATAAAAGTGCAAACGTCGCTGCATATAATAAGGTTTGCTTCCCAATTACTTTCTTGGAGCTTATCTATGTTAATCAAAAATATTCTTGTTACTGGAGCCTCATCAGGTATTGGCAAAGATCTGGTCATTGCGCTACTCAAGCAAGGTCACACCGTTTACTGCGGTGCTAGACGCGTTGAGAACATGCACGATTTGAGAATATTGGGAGCACACGTTTTAGAGATCGATGTCCGTGATGAAGAGCAGGTAAATGCTGCTGTAACCCAAATGATCTCAGAAGTAGGCAATATTGATATTGTTTATTCTAATGCTGGTTACCCAATCGCAGGCCCTGTTGAAGAAACACCGATAGAAAAGGTCCATGCTCAATTTGATACAAACGTTTATGGCGCAGCTCGCCTTGCTCGCGCAGTATTGCCACATATGCGAGAAAGAAATCAAGGTCGTATCATTTTTACTACTTCTATCGCAGCGCGTGTTTCCACCAGCATGAACTCTTGGTATTCAGCATCGAAACATGCACTAAACGGTATGGCTAAAGGGCTATCTCAAGAAGTTGCAGACTTTAATATCCAGATTTCGACTATCGAGCCAGGTTGTGTTCAAACAGAGCTTGATACGATTCAACTACAAGATATGAAAGAGACCAATCAAATTGCAGAATATAAAGAGGTCGTCAACAAGTCTCATAAATTTTTAGACGGTGCCTATAGAAAAGGGGCAACACCCGAATCCACTGTAAACCACATGCTCAAAGCTGGATTTGATACTAAGCCTAAGCTGAGTTATCAAACGACGTTAGATGCAAAGCTCATGACTATTGTACAAAAAGTCATCGGCGAAAAGGCTCTAGGCTCTCTATTTTCTAAGCTAATAAAACGCACATCAGTGTAGTTTAAAATCGTGTTGGTAGCTCATTGAAGGTATTCGAGCTGCCAACTCCCCCCACCCTCTACATGCCCCCCTTTCCCTAATAACTAGCAGCGTTTATCCCCTACTAAAAAGCGTCGCCATGGCAGAGTCAAAGAAGGCTGATACCGTAATTCTACGGTTTAGCTTCGCACTTTCGCCCCCTACACTGCGCGGCGGTTTGAAGTTATGTGGCATTAGGAACATCACATTGCTCTCATTATCGTCAAAAAAGCACAATCTAATTCAATCATTTATTCAGAACACTTTCGGAGATGTTGTGGCAAGTAACCTTTCACACTCAAGAGATACATGGGGCTCAAAGCTTGGCTTTGTTATGGCAGCAGCAGGTTCTACTGTTGGTCTTGGAAACATATGGAAATTCCCTTATACGGCAGGTGAGAGTGGCGGCGGTGCCTTCGTTCTGATCTACTTAGCCTTTGTTATCGTCATCGGCTTTAGCGTTATGCTGACCGAGTTTGCTATCGGTCGACACACTCAAAAATCAGCGGTCGGTGCATTCAAAACGACCGACCGACGTTGGACATTTACCGGCGTGATCAGTGTGGTAAGTGGTCTATTAATCATGGGGTTCTACCCTGTTGTCGGAGGTTGGTCTATCGCCTACATCTACAAAGTAGCGACGGGCCTTCTCAGCGCGCCAGAATTAATCAGCGATAGCTTTGGAAGCTTTATTTCAACGCCAGTAGAACCACTAATGTGGATGAGCGTTTACCTCATGTTGAATGTGCTTATCGTAATGAAGGGCATTTCAGGTGGTATTGAAAAAGCAGGCAAAATCCTAATGCCAATGCTGTTCATGATCTTGGTGATCGTATCGATCAAAGGATTATCGCTACCAGGTTCAAGTGCCGGCCTTACGTTCCTATTCAGCCCTGACTTTTCAAAGGTAGACAGTAACGTTGTGCTTGCAGCACTGGGCCAAGCTTTCTTCTCACTAAGCCTAGCAACAGGTTGTATGATCACCTACGGTAGCTACTTAAAGAAGAAAGAGAACCTAGTACAAACAACCGCGATGGTAGTAGCAATGGATAGCGGTGTAGCGCTGCTAGCAGGTGTCGCCATGTTCCCTGCAATGTTCGCGTTTGGTATGGAACCCGCTGCAGGTCCTGGATTAGTATTCGTTGTTGTACCTCAGCTATTTGCTGAGATGGGTGGTGTAATTGGCCTACTGTTCGCCCTACTCTTCTTCGTTGGCCTAAGTGTCGCAGCATTAACGTCTTCAGTTTCTTTGCTAGAAGTCGCCGTTTCGTACCTAATCGATGAAAAGCAGATGACTCGTTTTAAGGCTGTGTTGGTATCAAGCATTACAATGATCAGTATGTGTGTACTTTCTTCATTGTCTCTTGGAGGCATTGGTCCGAAATTATTCGATACCGGTGTATTCGATATCTTCGACCTGCTTACCGACAAAATCTTCCTAGCGGTTTGTGGCATGTTCATCTGTATTTTTGCGGGTTGGAGATTAAACAAGAAAGACCTAGAAAACGAAATTACCAACAACGGCCAAGTTTCGTTCCCTCTATTCAACTTGTGGTACGCACTTGTTAAATACGTTATCCCTTTTGCTATCGCAATCGTTGCATTCATGGGCGTAAAAGCAGGCTTTGATAGCGGCAAAGGCGAGGTCATGCTGATGGGTATCGCATTTATCGCGTTCACGGCATTGATTTCCAAACGATTCTAAAGCTAATCACAGCTCACACGTGCATTGATATAAGCCTGTCATTGATATGTCAGGCTTATTTTTGTCGTCTAAGTCACTTCAAATTTTCAACTAAATAAGCTCTAGATCATTTTTTCCTCGACTAGCAATTACGAGCCGTATTTTTACTGATTCACACACTTTATTAGCTCCGTACCATTCCTCTATTCGTTCACTAACACAAAGTGAATTCACTCTAGCTCAAATTTTTAACACCCATTTTAGGAAGCTTTATGAGTTTAATTAGCATGCCTTTTGTCGATACTGCGTTCGACACAGGCTTACATGTGGTCGCAGGACTGGTACTTGTCGGTACGGTTTTAGGTGCGTTGTATGCATTTTGGAAGTTCCATGAGCTCCCTATCCACCACGCAGACAAGAAGAAACATGGTCAGATGGGCTTAGTCACTATCCTCACCTGGATTGGCTTTATTTGGCACTGGGTTTGGGTGCTAGCCGTGATTATCGCGTTTGTCGATACCGAAAAAAGCATCCGCCGCATTCGTCATATTTGGCATGACACCGCACCAACTCAAACGACAGAAGCAGGAGAATAACAATGTTAGAAGGTTTAGCGGTTTGGGCACTGTTTATCTATTTACTTCGTCTAGTTGGAATACCTTGGACCAAACCATTTAAAGTGTTTGCTTATGGCGGTGGGTCTATCTGGCTTGTCTTCGTATGGGTTGGATTGATCACATGGGCACCAATGGATCTTTCTGGGGGCTCTGTTGTGCAATCACCACACATTCAATTGCGCCCTGGTTCAACTAGAGTGACGGGGAATATCGAAGCGCTTCACATCTCACCAAACAGTGAAATTAAAAAGGGCCAGTTGATATACGAACTCGACGATGACTCATACGTTATCGCCGTCAACAAAGCTAAAGCGCAACTTGCGATTGCTGAGATGGCTCACAAATCCGCGGTACAAGATATCGCCATAGCAAAGACAAACTACCAAGCTTCACTTGAAGATATTGAAATCATCAACAACCAGATAGCAGCAGCAAAACAAGACTTAACCTTAAAGCAGCGCACGCTGAAGCGCTATGTCGACCAAAATGCCAAAGTAAAAAGTACCATTACTGAAAGCGTGCTTGATCAACAACGAACAGCCGTTGAAGTTGCGAAAAACCAACTCACAATTATCGAGTCGCAATATCAAAAATCGGAGATTACTGCGAATAAAAACCTCAACTTAATTGAAAAATCACAGATTTCCGAGATTAGTAAGCAGGCCGATCTTCAAAATAAAAAGGCAGCCTTAGCCCAATCTGAATGGGATCTATCGCAAACAAAAATCTACGCACCGAGTAATGGCTATGTCACTAACTTTATGGCTCGTGAAGGACAATTTGTTGGTGCCATGCCTCGATTGAAAATGTACAGCGATGAGAAATTTGTTTTGATGCGAATTAACCATCAGGCATTTAGAAACATCAAAGTTGGACAAGAAGCTGAGTTTGCTACCGCCATATACCCGGGGAAAGTATTTAATGCTCGTGTAGAAGGCATAGTTGAAGCGACTGGCGAATCTCAAGGTTCGTTGCTTGCTCGTGAAACGAATGTGCGTGCAACAACAGGTAAGAACGTGATGAACAAGCACCACTTTGTTCGTTTACGCATATCAGAACCAGATGGCTATGACATCCCCGTTGGTGCAGTTGGGCTTGCTTGGGTTAATGCAGAAAAACCAATCCCATTCTTGAATTTCTTGAATGTCATTCGCGGCATCATCATCCGAATGAAAGCTCAAATTTACTTCCTGTATAGCATGTAAGATTATGGATACATTTCACAAAATTTGCGATTTCGTAGATATTACGCATAGAAAAAAGAGCCAACTAATTCTACTGACCGTGTTCATTTATCTAGTAATGCGTTGCGCTTACTAGTCTCCTATCACTACTTATTCATATTGGAAACTCAGCTACATCAAGGATGATGTGTCTCCCCTATAGGCTGCTGAGTTTCCATCCTTCTTGAAATCCGACTACGCGAGCTAGCTTTAGGCTAATACTCGTATCTAATTCATATTATGTCGCGAATTTTGAACATCTGAAATTTATGCAATACGGAAAAAATACTGAATATCTCCAACCACTCCTTCCCTACACTATCTGCAGTTTATTAATCCATGCCCTCAAGGCTAACCTGCAGGAAAAAAAATGAAAAAAACTGCTCTCGCTTTACTTATCTTTTCAAATTTAGCCAATGCCAGCGGTCTATTACTCCAAGAAGCTGTCACTGCTAATGCTGGTACTGCAGGGGCTGGTGACGGTGTCTATACTGAAACGGCGACTGCTGGCTACACCAACCCCGCAACCATGAGCCACATGGGCGAACAAAAAACAACCATCAACACGATGGCACTGTATCTCCAAATGGACTATACCGATGCATCTAAAGATAGCAGCCTCCTAAATACCCCAGATGGCGATGCAAGTGCAGAGACTTTGATGCCATCGATTGGGATCTTCCATGTACGTCAAGTAACTGAAAGTGCACACGTCGGAATCAATTTTGGTGCGATTGGCGGCTCTTCTATTGAGTATGGTAATGACTGGGACGGCGCTAACCATTTGGATAAAGCGTTCATGTCGGCACTGCAGCTAAACCCAAATATCAGCTACCAACTAGATGGCAACTGGTCGATCGCAGCTGGTGTGCAAATAAACTACGGTTTAATTGAAGTTAGTACGACTGGCTTTGAGTCGGATATGGGTACCGATTGGGCGTTTGGGTACAATGCAGGAGCAATGTACAAAGCCGAGCAATGGGCTTTAGGTCTTAGTTACCGTTCGAAATTGATTCATGATTTTGATGACATCTCAGCCTCTCTGGTCAATGGTAGCAATGCGATTGTGGGTACTGAACTTGTTGTCCCAGCAATAACTGACATCAGCGCAAGCTACGACGTTAATGCTCAAGTAACTCTATTATCGTCCATTCAATTCCACCAATGGAGCGAATTCTCAGAGACTCCCGTCTACAACGACACACTAAATTCAGCCCCAGCTCTTCCACAAGCAATAGATCGTGACTGGGAAGATGTGTGGAAATTCGCAGTGGGCGTCGATTATCAACTTAACTCTGCCTGGGATCTTAAAGCTGGATTCTCTTACGAGACTTCCCCGCAGGATGACCCAACGAAGCAATGGGTCGACTTGCCTGTAGGTGAACAATACCGTTATTCAGTGGGGGCGAGTACATATTGGAACTCAACTCGTGTCGATATTTTCTATGAATACGCAGACTTTGGCACGATGGAAATTGACCGTTCCAGCAAGCCATATACTCAGATTCAAGGTGAATTTGAAGGAAGCATCCACTTCGTTGGTGCAAACTTCACTTTCTAATGTTGAACTTAAACGCTGAACTCTCAAGTTCAGCGTTTTGTTATCGATATTAGAAGCGGTAATCAATACCAACCGAGGCGGTCACTTCTTCTGAAGTTTCATCAATGCCGCGCTCATTTTGAACAGAAATTACGTCGTATTTAAATTCGAACATGATGTTGAAATCTTTGTCTTGAACCTTAGTTTTAATACCTTGCAGCCACATCAAATTAGCCACCTGCATTTCAGCACCACCGTAGGATGAGCCAAGATTAATATTGAATACAGAAAAGTGAGTATCGTTCCAAGGGTGTAATGCGTACATGTTAACAGAGCCCAAGTGCGCTTCTTCATTACCCTCTAAAGGTGCGCCTAGTCCGTTCAATGTTGAATAAGCATCACCACCATCGACATAGGTATAGTTC
This sequence comes from Vibrio gigantis, assembly GCF_024347515.1. NCBI lineage: Bacteria > Pseudomonadati > Pseudomonadota > Gammaproteobacteria > Vibrionales > Vibrionaceae > Vibrio > Vibrio gigantis. The sequence continues at coordinate 76,766 of NZ_AP025493.1, read as the reverse complement.
AATGAAGGGAAAAACAAAGTTCCATCTTCGCTGCCTAACGGTAGCATGTAACCCGTGGTATACATGTTAGCGGCGTCTTTCAATTGATAAACGTCAACATAGACACCACCAAAAGAATCAAAGTGAGCGGCTCTCAATCGTGCATTCTTAGACTGAGTGTAGTATTCAGCAAAACCAACGGTTTGAGAGATATCACTCGTGAGTCCTGAAGCACCTCCACCAGCTAGGAGTTTTAATTCACCTTCATCGTCAGAAAATACTGCGGCTCTTAAACTACTATTTCGAGGGTCAGCGTCATGATACTCATGAGTGTTTTGCTCCGCGATAACTGAAGTTGAAGCTAACACTAAAGCTGTACTTATTAGAGAAAGAGAAGCTATTTTAATATTTTTCATAATATATACCGAGACTGATACTTAAGAAGATGTCGTCACTATATTTATATGAAGTTCTCTTAGCTACTTATACAATAAATTAGCATTACTTATTCGATCGATTTTTTATTAAGCTAATAGAAACAAGTGAGTGTTTATATGTACAAAAAGTATAATGAACAAGTAAACCTAAACTACCTACGAGTCTTTGATGCTATTTATATTCACCGAAGCACAAAGTTAGCAGCTTCTGCTTTGGGTATTAGTCAGTCTGCGGTCAGCCAAACATTAGCTAAACTGCGCGATTATACAGGCGATAAGTTATTTTATTCAGCGAATGGTCAGCTACAGTCGACCCATAGAGCGGATGCTATTGGCTTAGGCTTAAATGAGCAACTCGATGCGCTCGACAATCGAATTTTTTCGGACATCTTTGAAGACCCAAGCAAATTCGATGGTGAACTCACAATCGCAGTTTCAAGCGTATTCCTTGAAGCGATTGCAACAGAGTTAACCAGCTCCGTTGTGTTTAACTCGTTCCCAAAAGCGAGATTGAACATTACGACTTGGACAGATAGAACATTCACCGACCTCCAAAATGGTGATGTGCATATCGGGTTGAACTTCGGCCCAATCGACACACCGAAGTCTATACGCTCTGTTGCTCTAACCTCAAGTGAACCCATTGTTATCATGCGAAAAGGCCACCCATGGTCAGATGAAAACTACAAATTAGAAAGCTTCACTAAATACGTAACTGGCGGGATTCTTGTTCCAGGACTCACTGACTTTAACGCGATACTTGAGCGTCGTTCTCCAGCGACTTTTAACTTTAAGTATCGTTCTGCCAGCATGTCTGTTTTAACATGCCTAGCGGAGCATTCAGACATTTTAGCCATTACAGAAACACTTTCTGCATCTATGTGTCCTAATACAATTGATTGCATCCAACCAACTTGGTTAAACGAGCTAGCGCCAGATCAAATGAGCCACTCGATTTACTACTTAGAACGAAACCACAATCACCCTTTATACAGATTCTGTATCAATATTGTACGAACTTCTCTACAAGAGAAATTAGACACATTAAAAATTAGAACCAAGATAAACAAATAGTCTTTGAGTATATTTACTGATTACAGAAACCAAATACAATGATAAAGAGCCCTCATCCTACTTTTAAAATCGATATTTATAAAAGTAGAATTTCAACCTTTAAATAGAGTTAATTGCAGTATTTTTTCTGATCATTATTTATATTAATACGATTAAGATAACACTCATAGGTATAACTAAATTTAGTCTCTCACTAATAAAGAGTATAAATTCGATGAAACGTGTAATCGTAACCCTCTCTATCGCTACTTTACTTTCAGGCTGCCAAGCCACTCAACGACAAAATGCAACTACTGGTGAAACCGAAACTAACTCCGCAACTAAAGGTGCTTTAGTGGGTATGTTAGCAGGTGCAGCAATTGGTGCTGCGACAGGCAACAGTTCTGACGCGTTGCGCGGTGCTGCTATTGGTGGTGTTGTCGGCGGCGGTGCTGGTTATTACATGGATAAGCAGGAACAAGCATTACGTGAGCAACTGGTAAGTTCAGGTGTACAAGTTAAACGCATCAATGAAAAGGAGCTTCAGTTGGTAATGGAGAATGGCATTGGTTTTGAGTCTGGGTCATACAACTTATCATCCAATATCTACCAAACGTTAAACAGCGTGGCTCTTGTTCTGGATGAATACCCTGATACGCGCTTGGATATTAAGGGATATACAGATAACTCAGGTAATGATTCAAGTAATCAAACACTCTCTGAACAACGTGCTGAATCTGTTGGTCGTTACCTTATTAATCAGAAGGTTGCCTCAGGCCGAGTGGTCACTCGAGGTTATGGTGAGCGTTACCCGGTTTGCGATAACAGCACAAAAGAAGGCAGAGCCTGTAATCGCCGTGTTGAAATCAATATTTTGGCTTTGAACTGATCGTCTGACTAAAGGTAACTTGATATGTTTTTTAACCGCTTCCTCAAACCTTTCTTAGTCATTGGTGGCTTGGTCACCATGTATGCTGGTATTTACGCAATCAACCCAGAAACTGCCTTACATGACATGAACAACCTACCCTATGATTCTAACTACGTGTTCTTATTCAGGCACTGGGGAATCATGGTTGGCTTAATGGGCTTTTTTATTGCAGCTTCAGCATACGTACGTCGTTGGAGAGAGTCGATTATCCTCTACTCATTCCTAGAAAAACTATTTATGGTGTACCTGTTCGTTTCTAACTTCCTTAACCCAGAAACGGCACACTTAAATGCAAGCTTCATCCCATTTGCAATAACGGATATCACCATCTGTACCTATACCATCGGCTATTGGTACGAAAACCATAAGCTTAGAAAGACAGTAAGTGCCTAGGACAAAAGCAAAAGCTATATTGCCATTGGTAGCGGTTTCATTTACATCGCTCGCAGACATAACAGTGATCCAAAGCAGCATAGTTTGTAACAAGGAGAGTGGGATCTTAGCGATAAAGGCGATGAAAGAGCGCAATGATATGCACGAATTACCAGATAGTTGTCGCCTGCTAAAATTTGAACTTAAGGGCAATATCGCTAGTGTAAACCACAGGCTATACGTTAAGGTCAAAACTCTATCGGGTGAAGAGTTTTTTACCTTAACTAAGTCAATTACGCACTGAATATATAAGCCGCTAGTCTCACCGGGCGGCTTAAAGTTTTTAACACATTATCGACTTACACGTCGTTAATTAGTTGCCAGATATTCAGGCTTTATTCTAGACATCAACAACATATCAATGTACTTGCCGTTTTTGAAGGTACTCAATCGCTTAGTGCCCTCTAACTGAAAGCCTACGCGTTCGTACAACGCAATCGCAGCGTGGTTATCGGCATGAACCTCTAACTCTAGGCGGACGAGGTTTAGCCAATTGTCCGCCTGATTGATGGCTTCTTGCATCAAAGCTTTGCCAACCCCTTGCCCGTGAACATCCGGATGAATGGCAATACCAAGGCCTGCGCAGTGCCGGTCCCTTACCTTAGTCGTCATAAACAAGGTAATGTGGCCTACGACTTTCTCGGACGATTCAGCAACTAAAGTAAAATGGCCTGAATGACCAAATAGCCGATCCACTTGGTCAGAACTGAGATATGGTTTTTGTGACGTGTTTTCTGAAACCGAAGGACGACGATAAATATCGAATAAATCTTGGCTATCCGTTGCTTCTAAATGTCTAATTTGTATATCCAAATCGCTTCCTTAATAAGTTCCAATGTGTCGTCTGAATTTCATATTACGGATAGCAGCAAGCACCTACAACCTCAAAAGGTGTAAGTGCCCGAAATAATAAACTTAACATGTAACTACACAGCTATGGTGATGGCTCTGCATTAAAATTTATAGTCGATGCCGACACTTGCTAATACCTGCTCAGAGTTATAAAAATCGATATTGGAATCAATGGTCCTTAGACCAAGTAATGTAATAAATGACCAATCTTTGTAACCCAATAACCCACCAAATTCATACGCTAAAAAGGCACCGTACTCGTTCTCTTCACGAGTTTTTCCATAGATTGGATTGGCTTCATCGTACTGACGATCATTCGCATCTAACGTAACAACAAAACCGTGACGGCCAATTCGCTTAGCGTAGTTCAACTCAATACCGTAGCTATCAAAACTGAGCGCTCGTCCTTCCGCGTCTGAATTAAAATACACCATGGAAGGAACCAACAGGCCAGCGTGGTTTGGCAATATGAAGCGATACCCAGCTTTCGCATACACATAGGTTCTTTCCCTATCTAAGAGCGCTGCATCTTCTGGAGGTAAGCTTTGACTCCCTGAAAACTCGTCATCAACATCAGACTCACCAATAGCGAAGTCAGTTTGGAAAGCGGTGCCTCCGATGTTTGTCAGTTGTAGACGTCCCACGTTACCCTTTACATCGGTTTCGTTTCGATTCACACCAACAGCGTAAGGATCCGACCAAGCCTTGCCGGAGATGAGTGTCGGTAACACGGAAACATCTAATATGGTACCGCCAGAGAGTTGATGTCGATAACCAATCTCAAAGGCAATGGTACCGGTCGCAATATCTTCTCGGGTGGTACCGGCATAAACTTGGTGAGTAAGGGATTCACCAAAGGTGTATTTAACGGTTCCGAGAAAACCAAGTAAACCTTGATTCTCACTGTCACCTTCCATCGTATTGGTTGCTTGATTTGAGTCTTGTTCGGTACTCAAATTACTGCTGTCAGAATAGAACCCAGCCAAAACACTAAAGTTACCACTAAAGCCCTCACTAGGAGCTAATCCACTGTACGCCGGCATAGAAATGGCCGCGGAAAGTACTACAGGTAAAACAGACCTCATATTCACATCCATTTATTGAATAATCACCCATTAAATATATGTACAAATTTTAAGTTACAACAAGTATCCAACCTTTCTACATCTCTACTTTATTGAGTATCAGGTACACAACAAAGCCTCCAGCGCGACGAAGATTTGATCTATCGTGCTTGGATTTTCGTAACAAGCATCGGAAATACCGGAAAAAATGAAAGGAACCCAATATGTTTATGAATTTGTATAGAAGCCTGTCACTGTTCGTCGCAACACTTCTTTTATCAACGGCTGTCCATGCTGATCATCTTGGTATGAAAAAAGACATCGTGGACGTGGCAGTAGAAAACGGCTCTTTCACAACGTTAGTGGCGACAGTAAAAGCGGCAGGATTAGTGGATACACTGAAAGGAGAAGGCCCTTATACTGTTTTTGCACCAACAGATGAAGCGTTTGCCGCTCTACCGGAAGGCACGGTAGACATGTTATTGAAGCCGGAAAATAAAGACAAACTGGTCGCAGTACTCACCTATCATGTGGTGCCAGGAAAAGTAATGGCTGAAGATGTGGTCAAACTAGACAGCGCAGTCACCGTACAGGGTGAGCCAGTCACAATTAGTACTGATCATGGTGCTGTGATGGTCAATAAAGCTCATGTCGTAACGGCAGACGTTAAGGCGAGCAACGGTGTGATACATGTCATTGACGCTGTACTGTTACCTAAGTAACAGACAACACAGTGGACGTAAAACATATTTAAGAGGTGTGACAATGTCACGCCTCTTGTCTATGCGAACAATAGATTTTGGCTTATTACTTTAGATATTAAGTGGATATTGGGTCATACAAACAGTCGGCCGAATATCAGGAACGCGGCCATAGACACCACTTTGGTAAACACCACCACCCAAATACAATCACCAATACTCGAATGCGTTGCCTTTCCAAGTAGGAATACGAACAGTATCAGTCCTAAAACCCAGCCTACTGTCGGTATCATAGAGACTAAAGATACGATAATCGCGATCGTTAGAAGAGACTTAAAATCCGCCACCACAAACGACATTTTAGATGCAATGTACATACAACATGCCGTGACTAGCGCATCCATAACAAATGCTAAAGCTTCGATTCCCACTTACTACCCTCACTCTTTTCAATCGAACCGAATAGTACATTGAAATTAAATAGGAAATCTTAAGGCAATAGTAAAAACATCATCAATATCTGTCCCACAATTGAGATTTAGAGGAGATTTTTGACAATCATTTTCGAGACTTATTCTTTGGCATTCTCATATTTATGGCCGAATAAACAAAGAAATGAATTGATGACAAAAGAAAAGAATGAAATAACGACAACAAAGAGCGGAAACACCCCAGAGACACCGGTTTGTAGGGCTAACACCCCAATTGCAAAAGAAAACATCGACACTAAGGTATATATTTTTAATCTACTCATATGACTCATGAACAACACTCCTTGTATTGATTCAGTCTTTAAGATTAGGACAAATTGGCTAGCACACAATTTGGACTCATCGACAATATCAATAGATCAGCAAAATTTACCCTTAAAAAGGTTTAATAATCCTTTTAGGCCTATCCCTCTTCACAATCTTCACTCTTAACGTAAGCCTACTGGTCGACAACCTTTTCCATCACGAAATTCGTTAGCGTTACTCCACGCATATCGACTTGCTGCTTATTCACTACTTTAAAGCCCATACGCTCATAGAAAGGCCTCGCTGTGATACTTACCTCTGAGAAGTATCTTGATACCCCACGAGTTTGCCCAATCGTGAACACATGCTCCATCAACGCTCGGCCAACACCTCGTCCCTGATATTCATGATGGCAAAAAAAATGGTCGACCAAACCACTTGGCTGTAGGTCAGTATAGCCAACGACATGACCATCTAACTCAGCGACAAAGGGCTTTAACCCGTCCATACGCTTTTGCCATAACGCAAAGTCAAAACCACTTGGTGCCCAAGCCTCAACTTGCTCTTGAGAATAATCTTGTATGTTCACATTGCGAACTGTGTAGAAAAAGATCTCCCAAAGCGCTTTAGCATCACTTTCTTGATAATTTCGAATTCTAACCACACTCTCTTCCTTTGGTCGCTTTTAGATTCTAACTATTGGATATAATCACGTATCAGTTAATACAGAGCTGTATTGGGACACTCACTGTTCCTGTTAAAGGATACGTGTCACTGATGGGTACTTTTCTGAAGCAAACTCATGATAAATATCCGCTAAATAACGCGCTAATTCTTCCTCTGCTAAATCAGAAGGTATGATCACATCATAAACTCGAGCTCGTATCGATGTTTCCGACTCTCGATAAAGTAGCCATTCTTCGTTTTGCCTCTGTACCGACATTCTCTGATGAAAAACCTGAAATTTTAGCCACATAAGCTCTTACTCCCTATCCGAAAATTAACGGTAAAACACCGCTAACCATATCGTGACAGAGTCTTTGTCCGTACCTAACACCTTGTGCTTTTCACCGGCGGGAATATTGAGGTAGTCCCCTTTAGACAAAGTAACAATGCGACCATCAGCAAATTCGATAACGCCTTGCCCCTCGAGCACCAGAACCCATTCATGCTCCTCTTGATCGTACCAACCCTCCTCAGGAGAACTGTGTCCATGTGAAAGTATCCTCTCTATCCGAATATTGTCATTCGCTATCAAGTCATTGAATATTTCATTGGGCATTGATGGAGGGATATCCGCGTAAATATTTGACATAAGCTCTCCTAATTTGTACTGAAACATGGGGATGATTGGCAGTGCGTATACTAAGCCGTGACATTCTTTCTGAAGTAAAAGCGATAGTAGCCAAGCAAGTTACTACCAATAAATAAGGCTTCCATAACAACCGCTGTTGGAGAGCCAACTAAGTAATTATGAACAAGCCAAAAACTGGTGCCGATGATCATTAGCTCTCGAAGTCTACGGTCATCCTTGTTAAAAGCAGCAAATGTTTGGAACATTGATGCACAGCAACTCAATACGCTGGTTAACCCTGAGAAAGTAAAGGCTGTCGCAATGACAGACAGTGAACAAAACAGATATTTGAATTTAGATGATGTAGAAAACACACTCGTTAAATAACGAATAGTCGCAATAATCATCAAGCATGCTGCAGTCCACTGTTCTAGCAGAATAAAGTGACTTGAAATCAGTACACCTGCGAAAAATAGGCAGGTTACGATCTTCTTCCTCTCCTTAAATTGGAAAGACATAAGGTCAAAGCAAATCGCAATGGCGACTAAAACTTGAGACAAATAAAAAGCTGACACTGTGATTCCTTTTACAATATTCGGACGGGTTAAATTCAACCTCTCGACATGAAACCGCAGTTCACATCAACAACCTAGCCCCCACCTTTCTAAACTACAAGTCCATTAAATTTTTAGCAGACCGCTAATCACTGTTTTGGCTGAGCCCACTAACTTTATTCGACCATTAGCTAATAGTTCAGTCGACACATAGCCCCCGCGGCGAGAAGCTTGGTATGCACGAAAACACGATTTGTCGAGTTTATCAGCCCAATATTGCGTTAAAGCGCAATGTGCCGAGCCAGTAACAGGATCCTCATTGTTCCCGACCCAAGGGGCAAAATAACGAGAAACAAAATCAAGATCTGCACTTGATGATAGAGACGTCACTAGCACACCTCTGCCTGCCATTGTTTTTAAAGCATCAAAATTCGGTGACAGCTCCAAGAGCACTTGCTCATTAGCTACCTCGATAAACTGCTTAGTATCAAATTCCATGAATGACACTACTTGGTCTTGCGCTATGCCCAAATGCTCTAAGAGAGCTAAGTCAGGTTCTGCACTCAATAACTGAGTGCCCGGGAAATCAAGCTCGATAGTTGATTCACAAACTGTGGCAGTTAACTCCCCAGACAAAGTATTAAAAACGACTTTGTTGCCAACCTTGGCTAACCCCTGCTCTTTCATCACATGCACAGTAGCCAGTGTGCCGTGACCACACAACTTTACTTCCACTTCTGGCGTAAACCACTTCAGCGTCATGGTATCCAGCGCGAGGAAAGCCGTCTCAGGTACCGCCATCTCTTCAGCAATAGATAACATCAACGACTCATCTAGTAACTCTTGAGAAATGCAGACACCTGCAGGGTTGCCTTTGAAAGCTTGGGTAGTGAACGAATCCACTTGGTATATTTCTAAATCCACAATGATTCCTACCTCGAGTACGGGTTAAATATTGCTGACTACAATAAGCACAAATACATCGTGCGACAAGTATTTAGCGGCAACATTATTAATGCTTATTTAAGAAGTCGGGAATGATAAACAAAGAGTGATGAAAAGAGTTATCAGGTTCAACAGAAGGTTGAATATAAGGCTAAAACAACCTTTGAGACTTGGCTAACTCTGATAGGAAAATTAACAAGCACACGTTCGTGGCAAATAAGCGTCGTATCGTGCCACAAACGTGAGTTTAATGAATAATTAGACGCGACTAAATCTATTGACGAACCAGAGCAGATTTCACAATGGTTAGCCCCAGTAAGCCTAGCATTACCCCTGTCACCTTATCAATGTAATAGGCTGCACGCGTAAATTCTCGTCGAACTTTAGGTGCCGATAAAAGGAAGATGATCGCTGCATCCCAGATAAACACAACCATTGTCATCCAAATTCCCAACCCCAATTTAAACATAAAACCGACATCATTGTTTAGAACAACAGTGAATAGGCTCAAATAGAACAACAGGTTTTTAGGATTTAGAATTCCCGATAGAAAACCAGTCACGAATTCTTTTGCGAAAGTAGTTTGACTGGAAATATCTGTATCTGACACATCAATGCTACTGTAATTACACTTTTTTGCTCTTATGGCTTGAACAGCTAAGTACACAAGAAACAAACCGCCAATTATTTTTAACGCGATCATGACTGAAACCGAAGCCGCCAAGATAGAACCGACTCCAATGAGACACAAACCAATATAAACCGCGTTCGCACTGGCGATACCTAATGCAACACCCAACGCTTTTTTACCTTTATTTCGAACCGCACTTTTTACCACGATGACAAAATCAGGCCCTGGACTTAACAGTGCCAAGAAATGAGCAATTGCCACAGTAATGAAAATACCGAGTAAACCTGCATCCATAAACCAACCTCCTTGTTGCTTAATTAATGCCTGATTATTGCATAAATATAAGAAAACATGCGCAAGTAGTTGAGCAATAGTGTGCTTATTCCAAAGTAATCAGAGAGACTACTCATTTTCATCCGTCCAATTCAGGAAAATATGAATTCAATTGGGAAATTGGAGCCATTCAATGAGTACTTTTTATATTTTGATAGCTAAAGCTAGGTATTTCCCTGATTTAACTTGTGATCCTGTGCCCAACACTCATTTTTCGTTTTCATTGGTTTGCAGAAAGTTGGTATTTGTATGCAATGCATGGGGTTGAAGTAAAATTAGAGGCCTAAATTTGAACTATGTCTCAAAATTTAGGCTACGATTTAGTTAGTCACGGTACGAAAGGAATCGGTCAGTGAAGACATTCTATGTTTCAGTTGTTGCGTCATCATGCTTTTTAACTGGCACAACGTTTGGCCAACAGAATGATATTTACCTCTACAATTGGGATGAGTTTTTATCTGACAGTGTCATTACCCAGTTAAGTGATACCTACGGCATCTCACTAAAGCAACAATTCTTCTCGGATGAATCAATCAGAGATGAAGTTCTGTTAAGCGAACGTCGAGGCGCTTTTGAGCTGGTCATTGTCGAAAGCGTAAAACTTAAGGCATTAGCCAAACAAAATCTGTTCCATAACCTTAGTGACTTACAACAATCCATTGAAAGCAATTTTGATCCCAGATGGGCAGATGGATGTGGTGAGTATGGCATTCCTTACGCTTGGGGAACATCCGGTATCCTATACCGTAGTGATAAAGTCTCCACCCCAGAGTCTTGGATGGCGATTCTTGAACCCAACTCAAAAGTAAGTGGCCGTATAAGTATGTACTATGACCCCACCGACTTGGTGAGCACTGCATTATTGGTCAATCGATTTGATCCATTTACCAATAACGAACAAGAACTTCGTGTTGCGTATAAAACGCTACAATTGCAAAAACCACACCTTGAAAGCAACGAGTATGTCATCGACCACATCCACCAGCTGGAGCGTCTAGCCAATATCGACCTCGCCTACGGATATTCAGGTGACAGCTATGTACTTAATGATGCTGAACCTGAAGCATCTTGGGCCTACACAGTGCCTCAAGAAGGAACAACCTTATGGTTAGAATGTATGGCTGCAATTAACAACGGAGAGCTATCTCCACAGGCAACTACGATTCTCTCCTTTTTATCGCAACCCGAAATCGCCGCTCAAAATGCAATGGATTCATGGTTTGCAACGCCAAGTTCAAAAGCAAAAGCACTGACTTCTCAGGAGTATCAAAACGATCCCGAGCTTTTCCCAAGTAAAGCAGTATTAGATCGCAGCTACCTTTATCAGCCGTTAGAACCAAGTAGTATTCAAATTCGCAATCGTATTGTCGACAGTTTGAGATAACGCATGCCAGTATTGAAGAAGCTCTATTTCGTACTTTTACCAACGCTACTGTTTGTCTTTCTGATCGCGGGAATAGTGTCGTACAACTTCGCTTCAAACCATGCGAAGCATATGTACCTAGACAAAGTGCAGTCTGATGTGAACACCGCTTTAGTTGCTGCGGAATACGAGCAACTCGGCTTATCCTTACTGGTCAAAGATATTGGGTCTTCATTACAATTCCTTCGCTACATTCAAAACCCTGGTGACTACACGACTCTGTCGCTATTGGAAAAAAGAGTACTTCGCGTATTAAGCCAAAATCACGTTAATCAATTTGGGCAACGTAATGTTTATATCGTGGATCCTAAGTTCAAATTAACACTTTCCACTCTTAGAGCCGATCCTTTCGAGGGATTAAAAATCCCTGATAAGGTTTACGAAAGAGTCTTCGACATATACACCTCGTTAATCAGCAAGAATGAACTCTCCTATGAAGGCTTCTCTTATATCTCGATCAGTGGTGAGCTCAGATATTCTTATGTTGCGGCAATAGACCCATACCTACTTCCTCAAGACAAACGCGCAAGTAACAGTTTAAATCGCTACATCTTGATTGCTGACGGGCCTCTGATGCAACTCTCTAGCTTACTTATCAAATACAATGATGATGACAATATTCAGTTATTAATTGAACCATCCTCAGATGCTGCCAACATTGAAAGTACTCAATTCGTTATCAAATCAATTGAGCAAACCCAAGATAATATTAATGTCCAGATGAATAGCCGTCATCTCATCGCGCAGGTAAATATTCGAGAACAAAAGTTCAACCATGAGAAAGCCATCATCGCCAAACAAACCTTGTTAGGTGGCTTTGGTACTCTCTTTACGATCATGTTGATCGTGCATTTAGTGGTGCGTTACCAACTCGTACGTCCGCTTAAAGACTTGCTACAAGAGATATCTATTGGGGGACTCAAGCTTAGATATTTCAAGCGTTCATCAGGGCAAAGTGAAGTTGATGGTTTAAAGAACGCTTACATCGACTCATTAACAGAATTGAAGTTTGAAGCCGAATTCGACCAACTCACCAAGTTAGCCAATCGACGCTCATTCATCCGACACCTTGATGTACGTCTAAAGAGTTCAATGAACTCAAACTGCTATGTAGTTTGCTGGGACATTATCGACTTTCGTAAAATCAACGATCTCTACGGAGCAAAAGTTGGTGATAATGTACTGATAAGTTTAGCTAAAGCTCTGAAAGAGACACTGCAAAACCAACAATCATCTTTGGGCTTTAGTTGCAGTGATTATTCATTAGCGAGGCTGGGAGGAAACCAGTTTATCGCTATTTTAGAGACGGATAAGCATCAACTGATAAACGAAGAAATAGAGAACATCAACAATACACTGACGGGTACGACATTCTTAGACTACTACGGGTTCCGGTTATCACTCGCAACAGGCGTTTTGCGGCTCGACACACCCAAATTCGAAAATATTTGGCACCGATGCATCGATGAAATGTTGGTTAATGCGAAGGCCCATAGTGATGGTGAAAGTCGTATTGTTTACGGTGAAGAGTTGTTACATACATTGGAACGCCATGATGTAGTAGAGAAAAGGCTGCTAGAGTGCTGCGAAAGTGACAACTTTGAACTTCGCTTTATGCCCATTTTTAATGCAACGACGCTTCAGATAGACGGCGCAGAGTGCCTGATTCGTTGCCCAGCCTTATTTGATATCGATGCAGGACCAGAAGAATTTATCCCTGTTGCTGAGAAAAGTAACCTTATCGCCAGACTCGACATGTGGGTCATTGGAACCGCAATAAAAAACTATAAAGAGCTCTCAGAGCTTCACAAATATAAGGGGACTCTGTCTATTAATATATCGGCAATGGAGCTCTACAACCGCAATTTTGCCGACAACATCCGTAAAGTACTTGAACGTTATCAAGTGTCACCTGGCAACATTATTATAGAAATAACCGAAACCAGTTATGTGAAAAGCACCAAGCTCACAGTACAAACTATTGAGAGCCTCAGAAGCTTAGGTTTAAAGGTCTCCCTCGACGACTTCGGTACGGGCTACACCGCGTTTAATCAACTACTTCACTACCCTGTAGATGAGCTAAAAATCGATAAAAGTTTTATCGATAATATTGTAGATGACAAAGCCGACCGTAAGATGGTCGAATCTATGGTTAACTTAGGCCACTCTTGTGACACGTTAGTCGTCGGAGAAGGGGTTGAGTCCATAGAACAGTATCATTACCTCAGACAAGCTAACTGTGATCTAATACAGGGTTACTTCTTCAGTCAACCACTCACTTATCTAGAATTCATCGAGTTTTTTCGAAACCATAACCCGCAAGCAATTTTAAACCCACAATCTGTTACCAGCTCGAGAGCTAACGAGCGAATCGTTGCACTGACCCAAAAGCAATAAACTCAAAGCCTTTTTTACTGTTCAAGCACAGAAACCCACTATAGCTAGAACTAGCTTCAGCAGTGCAGGAGTTCTCGTTGGCTACACATTGAATAAGGAGGTAAACAAAGGATGGTAAAAAGCGATGATAGTAAAGCGGGATAATAGTTCAACGTAACGCAAATAATGCCTAACGCTTAAGCATAGCGTTTATGAAGAAGGCTAGCTCTGCATCGTCGTTAATAGCTCCATCATATCTTTAGAGCTGATATTCTTCTTATGCCTTACTACAGCGTCAATCATCAATTCTAAATTGCCCGCCGAAATATAATCCTTGAGCACACCGTTAAATTTTTCCTGTATTTCATCACTCGTATACAGCTGTTCGGGAATAAAGAATAAGAATTGGCTGCCACTGCTACGAAACGAGATAGTACTTTCCGGAACCTTTGCCGTCAGCGACTTAGCGGCTGAACTCACCACCAAATCTCCATATTCAAGCCCATACTTTTGGTTAATCTCGTTGAGGTTTCTAATTCGTACAAAGTAGAGGTCGAAATTACCGTTTGTTGGATAGCTGTTCTTAACGAATTGCATGAGCGAGACTCGATTGCGAAAGCCAGTAATAAAATCGGTCGAATGAAGTTTTCGTTTGATCGAAAAATCGAGATAGAAAATGATGCCTGTCATCAACAAAATCAAGACAAGAAAGGCGCTGCTGATTTGGTGAATAACAACAAATTTTCCTACTATGGACGTGTTCTCTTCAATAACCGGGCTTTGTAATCGAAACTTGTCGTTAATGAACTCGACCAAGGTGGTGTAACAGATGTCGACTTTCTTCTGCAGCGATTCTTTGGGTAATTGACCTTGGCTGACCAATTTGATTGACGATTCTAGCGACTTAAATTTTTCAAACTCAGCGGTAAAGTAAGGCTTAAAGTTTGCTGACCGAATAAAATTAGACGATTCAGTGCTGTTTATCAGAATATCAAAGCGACTCCATGTAATGTCATAAGCCAACCAAAGCTCATCATAATCAATCGTCTTTGCGTGGCTAACCATCAAGAAGTTTGCATACTCTTTAACGAGTTGAAAAACAAACCATGTGGCCTCATTTTGGCGGTTGGAGAAGCTCTTGTTGATGTCATTAATCCGAGTAACACTGTAGATATTGACGGATAGAACAACCACGGCCAAAGATAAAACAACGACTTTGATTGCAGCCATAGACAACAGCTTCTTCATAATTAACCTCTACAGATGAATATCACGAATCTGCCAAATCATTTTGGCATGGAAATCAGGTGTATCGGTCTCAGGGTTCGCAGAGAGTGGATAAATTAACCAATAAGGGCCCTTTTCTCTCACAGACATAAACTCACCATTCTTTTTTATCGCAATGATGGGTTCATACGTATCAAAATCTTCTTTGGGCACGGCAATTTTGTAGTCATTCAATGCCACGAAAGTGACTTTCGGTGATATGGGTAGATCCATGTTTTCAAGCACAGTTTGTAACGTCACACCACTATAAACGGTTAGACCCTCGACCCAAGGCAATGTGGTGGTGATTTCTGTTTGAGGAAGTGATAAGAGCTGATCTCTACTCAATCCATGCTTTTGTCCAGAGTGGTCGAACACAGTTAATTCAGAGGCTGCAAAAATCGAAAACGACCAAAGCCAGATCATAAACAGGAATACAGTTCTCATTCTAAACTCCATTTAAAAAGGTCACTAAATTGAGTCTAGTCTAAATTAACCATTTAACTCGTATCCTGACCGCTGGTTTTCAACCGGATCGCTTTATTTCGTGAATTCCTGCTCCGAATCCGGGTATCAAGCTCTCTATCTTTTATTTAGTTCTTCGAACACCACAATCGCTCAGTACTCCTGCACGCCTGAAACCTACCTCTAGACCATCTAGCGGTAAAAGCACGCATTTTGAGCCGTGGAAGTAATCCAATAAGTCCTATGAATACGTATCAAACAATAAAATTAACAATAAACATGAGTAAGTAAGTAGCGAGAATGCCTGTTGCTGCATAACCTTTAACCGAACGTAAGCAACTTTATGAGCCCTTTTATTTGCTATCAGTCGTTTCTATGTCACTAGCAGATATCGTTTATTGCTCTTGAAAAGCTTACTCACTTCATAATCAAGGGAATCGAGAATGAGTTTGAATATAAAAAAATTTAACCCCGTGGCGACACTTTCTGCCCTAGTAATGACGTTGGTCATGTTTCCTGTTTCTGCAGAAGTTAATCAAGAACAATTCGAATTAGGTAAGCAAAAAGCCAAAGTGTGCATGACCTGTCACGGCGCTGATGGCATCTCAACACAAGATCCCTACCCGAACCTTCGCGGTCAAAAAGTGGGATACCTGATCTCTTCACTGAAAGATTATCAGACAAGAGAAAGAACCAGTGGCTTAGCTATTCTCATGCAACAACAAGCCGACACACTCTCAGACCAAGATATCCGTGATATTTCCTATTTCTATTCAATGCTTGGTAACGATGCAGGCTCGATCAGCAATTCGAACGAAGTCAATGATTCAAAACTTTAGGCAAGGAGCCTTGTTATGGAACAAGTGACAACGCAATACAGCATTAAGGTCGTGAAGTACTTCATCGTCGCATCCTTAGTGTGGGCGATTGTAGGTATGATCATCGGAGTGATTCTCGCCGCACAATTATATTGGCCAGTCTTAAACTTTGATTCCCAATACTTCCAATTTGGACGACTACGTCCGCTACATACATCAGGAGTGATTTACGGCTTCGTCGTGAATATTTTGATGGGGACGTCTTTGTACATAGCCCAACGAACAGGCCATTGTGATCTGTTCAATAAGAGCCTTTCATGGATGGTATTCTGGGGCTGGCAATTCATCCTTTTATTTGCTGTCATTTCCTTACCCGCGGGCCACACCAGCTCAAAAGAGTATGCGGAGCTTGAATGGCCAATCGACTTAATGATTGTATTGGTTTGGGTGCTTTATGCGGTGTTGTTCTTTGGCACCCTTGCTAAGCGTAAAGTCAGCCATATCTTCGTCGCTAACTGGTTCTTCGCGGCATTCATTATCGTTGTTGCCATGATTTTCATTGTGAATAATCTAGCGATGCCAGTATCGGCGATGAAGTCCTACTCTGTATTTGCAGGGGCTCAAGATGCGATAGTTCAGTGGTGGTGGGGGCATAATGCCGTTGGTTTCTTACTGACTGCTGGTGTGATTGGCATGAACTACTATTTCATACCCAAAGCCGCAGACCGACCTATCTATTCGTACCGTTTGTCTGTGATCCATTTCTGGGGCTTAGTCGGTTTTTACACTTGGGCTGGAACGCACCATTTAGTTTACTCTTCGGTTCCTATATGGATTCAAAACATCGGCATCGTGATGTCATTGATCTTGTGGCTCCCCTCGTGGGCAGGTGCGTTTAATAGCGCAATGACCCTACTGCAAAACAAAGAAAAGCTGAAGTCCGACTACATTCTTTTATTCTTTTTCTCAGCGATTCTTTACTACTGCTTGGCGACATTCGAAGGTCCCCTACTTGCTATTCGCTGGTTCAACATGGTGGCACACAACACCGAATGGATCATCGGTCACGTACATTCCGCAGCACTAGGATGGGTTGGGATGTCAGGGATAGCGGTTTTTTACTATTTCATTCCACGCCTATGGGGCCAAACTGACCTTTGGTCACGAAGACTGATCAAATGGCACTTCTGGCTCGCTCATGCTGGCGTCGCTCTTTATGCGATCGCACTTTGGGTTGCAGGCATCGGTGAGGGTTATATGTGGCTCGCTCAAAATGAAAATGGCGAACTGATTTACAGTTTTGTAGAGGCTATGAACTTTAAAGCACCTTGGTTGTTCTTACGATTCTTCGGTGGCGCGCTATTTGTACTTGGACTGTTCTTAATGGCGTTCAATTTGTACAAGACGGTTGGTATGCCAGTAGTACAACAAGCTAAACACACCGCTAATGAGGGGGCTTAAATGATGAGTAAAGACTTTACGCATTCAATCGTCATTTTAATTTTGACCACCGTTGTCGTCGCCTCCTTCTCTTTGTTGGTATGGGTAGTGCCAAGCATTGTCCGTGGAGGTGATATTGCCAAAAACAGTTTAGCGATGCCACTCACTCCTATTGAGTTGGCAGGGCGAGACATCTACATCAGCGAAGGCTGCCATGTGTGTCACACGCAAATGGTTCGCCCTTTAGAACCAGAAGTTAAACGTAATGGACGCCCGAATAAGGAAGCGGACGATATCTACGAGTTTCCTAACTTGTGGGGTTCCAAACGTACAGGGCCAGACCTCACTAACTTAGGTAGAAAGTATTCTGACCAGTGGCATGTTATCCACCTAATTGATCCTCGAAAAGTCGTACCTACCTCTATCATGCCCTCTTATCCGTGGCTGTTTGAGCAAACTCTTACAGGCGATAACATCAGCGCCAAAATGGAAGTTTTACGTACCTTAGGCGTGCCTTATAGCGATCAAGAAATTGGCGACGCTAGACTGCAAGTAAGAGGCAAAACCAAAGGTGAAGCTCTGATTCGCTATTTACAAAGCCTTGGTAAAGATACGTCACAGGAGGTATCACAATGAGCACATTTTGGAATCTATGGGCGGTACTATTAACCTTAATATTCTTTGTTCTGATGGTGTCTGTTGTCGTTAAGTACTGGCGTACCAATCACAAGGCCGATCACGATCACACCATTGGCACCTTTGATGGTATTGAAGAGAAAGATGCGCCTCCACCTAAAATACTTTTTATCAGTTATGCAGTAGCATTTCTGCTATCTGCTGGCTATTTAGTGCTTTACCCCGGGCTTGGAGAATGGAGAGGATTAGTCGATTGGGAGCAAAGCGACGATAAACTGAGTTCGCCGACCACCAGCCTTAATGAACAATTCTCTCAAACCAGTGAAACCACTTTGGACGGTTTAGCTTCAGTTCCAGAGATCGTGAACAGCGGTAGAATCCTGTTCCAAACTCACTGTGCGGCCTGTCACCGAGATAACGCTCAGGGACAAAAGCACTTTCCTAACCTGATAGACCAAGAGTGGCTCTATGGCGGAAGCGATGAAGCTGTTATTCATTCGATCGCCAAAGGTCGGAACGGTGCTATGCCGGGTTGGAGTGAAATCATGCGTCCAGATGAGGTGGCGAAAGTTTCCTACTATCTAGCGTCTCTCAACCAACGTCATACCAATGTGCCCGAGGTTAAAGTCGAGCTCGGTAAAACTTTGTTTGTCAAATACTGTTCGTCTTGCCATGCCGATGGTGCTGTCGCTAACCCTGTAATTGGAGTCCCAGATCTTTCTGATGATATCTGGCTTCACGGCGGTAGTATTGAAGAGATTCAACACACTATCAATTACGGCTTGAACAACCTAATGCCTGCGTTTGATGAGCAACTTACGGAGAACGAAATACTTGCGCTTGGGGCATACATCCGACACGCTGGTGAAGTGGAGAAGCAAAGGCTCGCGAGTTTAAAAACATCGTCTGTTGAGCGTGGAGAATACCTAGCGTATGCCGGTGACTGTGTGGCTTGTCATAGCTCAGAAGGTGGCGAACCTTTTGCTGGCGGGCTACCGTTTGTTACCCCGTTCGGTACCGTGTATTCAACCAACATTACCCCACACAAGACTGAAGGAATAGGAACCTACGACTTCGACGACTTCCGAGCCGCGTTAGTTGAAGGTAAAGGTAAGAACGGGTACCTATACCCTGCAATGCCTTATACCTCTTATCAATACCTCACCGACCAAGACATGGTTGATTTATGGGAATACATGCAGTCAATCGCTGCTGTGCCACGACGCAATGACGACAACAGCATGATATTTCCTTCCAATATTCGCTTAGGTTTACTTGGCTGGAACATCGTATTTATGGACACCGATCCGATCGATTATCAAGTACCAGAGGAACTTAAAGGTAAAGTTGAGGATGTCGATAAGTGGCAACAAGGCAAGTATTGGGTTGCGGGGCTTGGCCACTGCTCGGAGTGCCATACACCACGAAACATCGCGCAAGCTTTGATACCAGAGCGTATTTTCCAAGGTAACTTAATCGATGGTTGGAATGCTCCTGACATCACTGCAAATGAGCTCTATGTCGATGGTTGGGATGAGAAAACACTCACTGACTTCTTACATACAGGTCACTCAGACAAAGGGACTGCTTTTGCAGGCATGGCTGACGTAGTGAAAAACAGCTTAAGTTTGATGACGCGTGAAGATATTGAGTCGATGTCTTATTACCTACTCAGTGGTGACATCAACAACACCATTGCCAGTGACGCAGTTCCGTTACAGCCTAAAGGGTTTGACGAAGCCGCCTATGGCAGTGAAATCTACACCACGTATCGCCAAACGTGTGGAGCATGTCATGGAGACGACGGTAAAGGTCGCGACCCTATTGCTCCTACCCTGCTGAACAATGGCATCATCATGCACAGTGATCCATTCAACACCATCGCGGTAACGGTACGTGGCCTACAACCCACCTATCTCGACAAAGACCGAAACTTCATGCCAATGGCAAGTTTTGAAGATGTACTGTCGGATCAAAGGCTGGCTGAGCTAATCACGTTTGTGCGTTCAAACCTTGGAGACCGAAACGAACCTGTCACGGCAGAGCATGTTCGAGAGGTAAGAGAAACACTAGAAGCTGCAGGTTATGCGGGTGGCTTGCATACCACGCCAGACATGTACGATCGCAGGGACAACACGATCAACATTCGATAGGTGCTTTAGCTTTACGTAGCCGATTAGCTCAACAACCAGCCAACAAAACGTAACTTGTAGCGCTGTATAACAAACCAAAGGAGGCCAATGCGTCTCCTTTTCTTTTGCCCAACTCTGGTCATTCGACGCCTTGCTGTACAACACAATTATAACTAACTGATTACACAATTAAGCAGAGCTGCACATAATGCGATCAATCTCGCAGAACAAAGATGATACCAAGTGCATAATGTGCAAAATTTTCTAAAGATGCACTAAGGACAGTTATGGATACAACTACACTCATCTACGATACGTTGGAAGGCCTGTCGAGCGCAAAGCCACAGCAACACGCTCAAATCCGCCAAAATCTATATAACCAATTAGATTTATCATTTGAGAAGCAGTTGGCTTTGTATTCATCAGTTCTTGGTCCAGCAAGTGCTGGTAGATTGACCGATTTGGATAGTGCAGTGATGTCTGCACGCAAGATTGTTGGTCTAGAAAACAGCTAAGCAATCTTCAACCTATTCCAACTTTAACGCTGCCATTGTGCAGCGTTTTTTATGAGAGCTATTTACAATAGGTACGCTTGGTTACGATAAGTGCCGTCAGTTTAAATAAGGCAATCCGTTACGATAAGGGCAATAGTGCCTTTTTTTCAAGTTGCTCGCGTTCTCATTTGGTTAATCTTATGTTCCATTTTTAACAGGTGTGTAACCACAATAATGGCGCTAATGTTAGTAGCACGTTAACCACACATCGGATAGAAGAGTCATGAGAGTACTTATTGAATATACACAAACAGGCAAATACCGTGATCATGCGTGGGAAGCATTAACGATTCGTTCAAAAGGCGAAATTCAAGCTGTGACTCCCTCTTATGCAGCGCAACTTATCGAACAGAACCGCGCCAGCTTATCAACCACTGAAAATCAAGATATCGTCATCCAACCTTAATGGCTTCAAGGGCTACCCCTCCTAGTTCCTTAAATCGAATAGTTCGATGACATAAAAAAAACGCTGCACGGAAGCAGCGTTTTCTTGTTTCTGGCGTAGACAGTTTGACTATTTTGGCAGGTTTTCCAACGCTTCAACCATCGTCATCAATTTATCGACAATTCTTTCGCCGTCTACTCGTAAGCCGTTATGTTCATATTCATTAGTGATCCACGCTTTCGAGTTTGGAATATTCGCCAGTGTTTCACGGCTGTAATCCAGCTCAACGTACATGTCATCCGCGTAAACTGCGCACGCCATTGGAACCGTATTCTTACTCAGCTGTTCTGCGTTGTACAAAGTGCCCCAGTCCGATTTTTCAGCCAACATGTTCGCTGCTTCACGCAGTGGCTTCAGCGTTTCTAGCTGGTCGAACATCCATGGATAAACCATTTCACCAGTAAACCAAAACTCACTGCCCGATTGGTAGTTGAAGTGCGGGTATTGCTCACGTACTCGATGTGCCGACCAGTTAGACGCTGTGCCTTGGCAATAAATCGATTCATGCAGAATCGCGTAGATAGGATTCGTTAGGTATCCTTGCTCTTGCTGCATTTGATTTAGGAAGCTGTAACTCAGCTGCTTGTTACCGTTCACTTCAACAAATGCACTCTCTAGTGTGAAATACATAGGAAGGTTTGCTTCACCGCCACCCAGGTTAATACCAATCAATTGGAACTGTTCAACCGTAAACACCTGACCGTTTGGCAGTCTCACATCGTTATTAAGCAGGTAATCAGAGATCTCACGACACTTGGCTTGCGCTTGTGGGAACTGAGCAAAGAAGGCTTTGTTTTTGTCTTCTACACGCTTATAGGTCGCACGATACACATCATCAGCTTCGCGCTCGATAGAAGGGATACCACCCGTGACATAGCAGCGCTGTAGGCTTTGTGGGAACAGCGACAAGTAGCTTAATGTGCAAAAGCCACCAAAGCTCTGGCCAATCGTCGACCATTGTTTAACACCGAACTGCTCACGAATCGCTTCCGCGTCACGCACGATGTTATCGGCTCTGAAATGCGTTAGGTATTCAGCTTGCTGTTCAGGAGACAAATGAGCCAAGGTTTCATGGCTGATCACCGTACTGTTGCCTGTACCGCGTTGGTCTAGAAGCAGAACACGGTAGTTTTGCAATGCACGCTTTAGCCAACCTGATTGGCCGCTCACTCGTGGTGACGGGAAACCCGGCCCACCTTGAAAGTAGATCAACCATGGCAGTTCTTGCGCATCTTTAGCGAGATCAACCAGCTCACGTGCGAAGACTTGGATCTGTTGTCCATCTTTTGCTTGGTAATCGAGTGGCAACTCAAAAGAGTGCTGACGATACAGGGTGGGTCCATCAATAAAGTTAGCTTGCACGCTTCATTCCTTTTTATCTGATTCTAATGTCATCGGTACGAATAAAAACGGCGCCCGTTGGCACCTTTAGTTAGCAAGATACGCATAGTGGCTTGTAAAAGAAACCGTTTGTTTAACATGATTGTGAAGGTGCTTCATCTAATTGCTTAATTAACCTTCAACGCGTAACAACTTGTGTCAAAGCAGAGAGTTTAAGGTGTGACCTATAGAGAGGGGAAATATAAATGGGACACAAATAAAAAGAGCTTAACGAGGTGAGGATACGTTAAGCTCTTTGGTTTTATCTGTTGTAGAGAGTGCTATCGATTCACTAAGCTATGAAGTCGTTAGCTCACCAGCACCTTGAATCGAACGTTGGCTGCTTTCGACAAGAATGGCCGTCGCGGTTTCTTTCAATGCGCCCCACTCTGCTTCATTAACTTCAATGCCATCGTTCCACGCTTTCTCTTGTGTTTTAGAAAGCGCTTCCGATTCAATGTGTGTTTGGTAGCCATCTGACAAACGTTCGATATCGAAATCCTGGACGGAAAGCTCGATGGTCATATTGTGGATATGATCGTCCGATGCCAGAGGCAAATCTGATAAAAACAGTTCTGGTGCAACGCAACCACGGTTAAGCACATACAAAGTACTCTTAGGGTTAGAGCCATTGTCCCAACGTGCAGTACACGCGATGCCCTTCGCCGCAAGTTTCACAAGCTCGCTGTACGCTAGCCAGCGGTTATGACAGTTGTTGAGCTCAATTTTCAGCGTCTTCTTGCCGACCATTTTTTCAATCGCGTAATCCATCACCACTGGGAGGTGGCACGCCAAACTCGCCTTGTGCAGGTCAACTTCAACCGTGTTGTCGCTAAGCACTTGAATATCCACTGGGCAATCGTCTTCTAGCCCAATGAAGTTGCTTGCGTTGTTAAAGTGACGAACGCCATCCAAGCCCACCATTTGTAAATCTGCCACCATGTTCGCTATCACATCGGCTTCACCACATGTACGACGCATACCCAGGAAGGCTTTATTGACGGCCGCTACCAGTTCATTGTGAGAAACGATCATAACGATTTACCTCCATGTTGAGCGTTGATATGTGTAGTGGCTTTTTGTGAGTCAGCGAGCTCCGCTTCACTTGGTAAGACAGGGAACACCCATTCGTCCTGATGAATTTCATCAAGCAGTGGCGCACCTTGGAAAAACGTCACTCGTACCCATCGGTCTGAGCGAGGATCAAATTTAGTCGCGCCAAACATTGCTAGCTTGCAACGCAACAAGTGCATTGGCGGCGAATCTTGGTGCAGCACGTTCATTTGAATGTCGCCCATTGCTTTGTTGCCTAGCGTCCATACACGACGTGCAATCGCACGATGTTGTGGCTGCTTAACAAGGAACTCAGCCAATGAAAGCTCTGGCGCAAACTGCAATAAAGCGTGGTACAAACGGTAAGCTTGACGGCCGATATCCAACGGCAGTTCACGCTCTTCACCTAGCTCTTCGCCTCGAACACCGAGCCTTGGCTCTTCTTTGTCTTGAGAGCGGTACCAGAACCAGTAATTATTCTCTGCTTTTGTAAAGTCGGTCGTGATGGCCCAACGGTATTTTTCTTCTAATACAACAAGAAGATCTTGAATCTTTTTACCGCTAGGAAGCGACAGCGTTTCGCTACAATTCATTTGCTCTTGATGGGTGTCCACTAACTCTGGGTACAATTCCATCAAGCATGAGATAAGGATTTCTTGGGCTTCCATACTCATGTGCTTAGATTGTTCAACTAGCTGTGCCCACGTATCATATTGGCTGACAGACACTTCTAGCGATTGCTCAGCCTTTTTAAGGTCATCAACCGCCGCTTCGTTTAACTCTTGCTGGGTTTCATTAATGGTGACCACTTGCTCTAGATGGCAAACGGCTTTGTTCATTAAAACGCGCAACGGTTCAATCAATGCGGTATCCGTGTGATTAGCTAACACGTCAGCTAACGCATGTTCACGGGTTGTCATCCATTGATCAACAATACTCGGGTGGTTAATCAGGTATGGCGCCATGCCTAGACCTGTCGCATTACCAACACCAAGGTAACGTTGTAATCCTCTGTGCAAAGTGATCGCTTGCTCACCGCCTTGTTGCTTAGCTAGGTAGTGAACCCAATCTAGACTGAACTCACGTAGCATATAAACGGCACACATTTGCGCACTAAACGATTGATTAAAATCTTCATTTTTCTCTAAGATTTTAAAGTCAGCAATGCCAAATTTGCCATTACCGTATACCGCTGTCGTTCGCAAGATGTAACCCACTTCAGCCAGCTCTTTTGGCGTTGGTTGAACACCTTTAGCCAAGTGACTAACGATATGTTCAAACACACGCACGCTTTTGTTGGCACGCGCTAAAACAAGCACATTGTTAGGGTTACGGCCTGCTTCTTGAAGCGGTACATTCGCACGAAGTCTCTCCAGTAGAGTGACATCCACATCACCAAGAACCAGAGCAAACGTTACGTCCCACTTTTCAGCAATTACACGGTCATTTCGTTCGTCGTCTGCAATCTCATCACAGAACACAACCAAATGATAAACATGGTTTGGCGTCTCTAGCTTATAGATAACATGACCAAAACCTTGAGGGTCTAATTGCCACTCATGCTTAGTCACTTTCCATTGCTGTTGCGCCATTTTACGAATCAAAGTTCTTACGAAGCTGATACGCGTTTGGTGCATAGCACCTAGCCTTTCCGGTGCCATGACGACAGTTGCGTCACGTAGTGCTGATTCAGTGTAGGTAGAACGATGTGCATCCATTTTGCTCACCACCTTATAGTTATAGGATTTTGCTAGCCATTCAGAACCGATCGTTGCTGTCTTTTGAAGCATGTATTGCGACAGTATGTTGGTTAGCTTTCACGTTATTTGGAGTAAGCGAACTCACCCATTATTGTTTGTCCTGACTAGATCGATTGACCTAAATACGTGCCGCCCGGTGTATCTTCACCAGTACGGTTTTTCTCTTCCTTTCGGAATCTTGTATCAGCCTTCTTTCAAAGGCTGACACCTTGTTTCTCTTCAGTTTTTAGAGAGCTTTATCTCTACAGTTTCTTCTCTATACCGGCATTGATGTTTTATAAACCTTGGTCTTTCGCCATCTTGATTGCGATTTGAGGCGCATTCCAAAGTGATGGCAGCAAGATTAAGGACACCGGTACCGCTGTGATAACTATGAATGATTGCAGCGCTGAAATACCGCCGGAACCTAGGGAAATCAGAATTAACGCTGTTACCCCCATCATCACACCCCAGAAGGTACGAATAATTGCATTCGGTTCTGTCTCACCACTGATAACCACACTGATGGTGTAAGTCATTGAGTCACCGGTCGTTACAATGAAGATCGTGGTTAAGATCAAGAACAAAATAGAGATAAGCATTGGCATAGGTAGCTGTTGAGTTACCGCTAGCAGAGCACCTGGTAAGTTAAAGCCTTCGAACGCTTTACTTACGCTGCCTGGATCCGCGATTTCGAACGCAAGACCAGAGCCGCCAACAATCGTGAACCAGAAGCAAGTCACAAACGGTGCAATCAAGCTAATAGTTGAGACCAATTGGCGAATACTACGACCGCGTGAAATACGTGCGATGAAGATTGCCATCATTGGGCCGTAACCTAGGAACCAACCCCAGAAGAATACTGTCCACCAGCTCAACCAACCTTCGTCACCACGGTAAGTTGCCATTGGGATGAAGTTATCAATCATGCTGCCTACACCTTGGATGTAGCCATTGAAGATGAAGTTTGTTGGGCCAAAGATCAGGATATAGACCATCAATGCCATCGCCAAAATTACGTTGTAACGGCTTAGCATTTGCATTCCGCGGTTAAGACCACTTAATGCCGACAATGTGTACAGAACGATAGCGAACAAGATGATGATCAGCTGCGTGGTAAAGCCATCTGGAATACCAAACAGTTCGTTAAGCGCATAGCTCACTTGCAAGCCCAAGAACCCGATAGGGCCAATGGTGCCCGCCGCTACTGCGACAATACAACATGCGTCAATCAGTGCGCCGGTGTGGCCTTTCAGTGCTCTTTCGCCCAAAACTGGGTAAAGCAAAATACGAGGTTTAAGAGGTAAGCCTTTGTCATAATGAAGGTGCATAACCACGATAGACGTTAAGCTACCTACGATTGCCCATGCTAGGAAACCCCAGTGCATGAAAGATTGCGATAAAGCATTCACTGCGCCTTGCTGGGCGTTTTCTTGTGCGCCATACAAAGGTGGTGGGCTGACATAGTGCGCGATTGGCTCAGCTGCCGCCCAAAAAACACCGCCACCCGCAAGTAGCGTACAGAAAATGATTGCCATCCAACGGAAGCCATCCATTTCAGGTTTCGCAATGCCGCCTAGGATAACCTTGCCTGTTCGCCCTGCCGCCAGGCCAAGACCAATAAGAAAAGTCAGAAGAAGAAGCATTTGCCAATAAGGACCGAATACTTTTACAGACCATGCAAAGCCCGTGTTTACTAAGCTAGATAGTAGATCCCCGTCAAACAAGGCTAGCGTTACGAACAGAGCGATAAAGCCGCCGCTGTACCAAAGAGCCGGATTGGACAATCCTAATTTGTCTGAGGTAGATTCAGACTGGTTTGTGTTGCTTGCTGTGTGTGCTTGACCCGCATTTACGTTTGAAGATTTCACGCTATTGGTTAAATCAGACATACTCTGACTCCAGAGGTTTCTTTGCAGCTGTCATTTAAATGATGACTACAAGGGTGTATTTAACACCTGCCCTATTATTTTTTGTGTTGGGCAGGCTAATCCATGTTTGGGTTACCGCGTTGCGAAATAGACCGTTGTTCCTTTTGAATAGTGAAATTGGTTTAAGCAGCACTTGCTCATTGAACGTTTGTTAGAAGGCTGCTAATTCGATGATGGCTCGTGAGAAACCGTTAACCCTTGTTTTGAGGCTCTAGGCCATCTTTCAAAAAGTTAAACCAGTTATCTCCCAAGACTTGCCCAGCTTCAGACTCGCTGAAACCATGGCGCATCAATCCGTTATATATGTTTTCCATACCCGAGCTGCCGCAGAACCAAGGCAACGCATCTGGCCAACCTGAGTTGTTCGCAGAGCCTTCGCCGTAGTCCATTACTTTAGACCAACGACCATTTCTCATCCATTCAAGAACGGCTTGAGGTTGGTTTAAGCATAGGTCACTACCAATGCCTAGGTGCTCTACGCCGACCATGTCAGCGGTAGTCGCAACCATCTGGCAGAAATCTTCCAACGTACATTGGCTGCCATTTGGTAAGTGGAATGGGTATAAGCTGAATCCGATTAAGCCACCGCGTGCGGTTAAGGCTTTAATCACATCGTTTGATTTGTTTCGTAGTGCATCATGAGCAAACGTTGGGTTCGCGTGGCTGATACAAATAGGACGAGAAGAAAGGTCAATCGCTTCAAGTGTTGAGCGCTCTGCACTGTGAGACATATCGATGATCATGCCCACTCGGTTCATCTCTTCGATGGCTTGCTTACCAAAACGTGTAATACCGGTGTCGTTCTTTTCGTAACAACCCGTCGCCAATAAGCTCTGGTTGTTGTACGTCAGCTGCATGATCAGAAGACCTTGCTTACGCATCACTTCGATAAGACCGATCTCATCGTCGATTGGAGAACAGTTTTGAGCACCAAGGAAAATACCGACTTTGCCGGTCGCTTTTGCAGTCTCGACATCAGCCATTGAGTGAATCGGCATAATAAGGTCTGCGTTCTGCTCGAATCTTAAGTTCCATTCTGCAAAGCGAGATAAGGTTTCACGAGCTGTCTCGTGGTAAACCGCGGTAGCGTGAACTGCTGTAATGCCGCTCGCTTTTAGTGTTTGGAAATATTCTCTGTTCCAATTGCAGTATTGCAATCCATCTATAACAATCCGTTGCTGGTACATAACCACTCCTATTGAAAGCTCAGTGTTCTAGCTCGGTTTTGAAAACACGCTCAAATAACATGTTTTCAAAAATGGGTTAAATCACTTGTCTAAGTTCGTTTGCTGCTTTGGTTTGAATGTTGGCCTGACTCTGTGAATCAGGCCAATTCGATAGCTGGATGGCTAGGGGCTTAATGTCTCCAGCCATCCCGTTCTAGTTAATAGAAATCTAATTAACAGAAAGCCGATTAGTAAGGACGCTGGTAAGCTGTCTTCACCACTGTGTAGAACTCTTTCGCGTATTGACCTTGCTCGCGAGGGCCGAAGCTAGACTCTTTACGACCACCAAACGGTACGTGGTAATCCGTACCTGCTGTTGGTAGATTCACCATTACACAACCCGTTTGCGCTTGTTGCTTGAACATTGCGCTAGTACGTAGGCTTTGAGTAATGATGCCGCCCGTTAGTCCAAAGCGAGTATCGTTTGTTATCGCGATAGCTTCTTCTAAGTTCGCTACACGAATCACGCTTGCCATTGGTGCAAACACTTCTTCTTGGTTCACTTCCCAATCGTTCTTAGTGTTCAAGAACAAAGTTGGAGACATGTAGAAACCTTCGTGTTTCATGCTTAGGCGGTCGCCACCAAATGCTAGCTCACCGCCGCTTTGACGTGCTTTCTCAACCCAACCTAGGTTTGCTTCAAGTTGGTTACCGTCAACAACAGGCCCCATGAACACGCCGTCTTCTAGTGCGTGACCGACTTTCAGCTCGCTCATACGCTTAATCAGTGCTTCAACGTATTGGTCGTGAATGCCATCCATAACCACTAGACGAGAAGACGCTGTACATTTTTGACCTGCACCCGAGAACGAACCTGCAATCGTTGCATCAACCGCAGTTTGGATGTCTGCATCATCAGCAATAACAAGGGCATTCTTACTGCCCATTTCCAGTTGGCAACGAACGAAGTTTGGTGCGGTAGCGGCTGCTACTTTACGACCCGTATCAACAGAACCGGTAAAGCTCACACCGTTCACTTCTTTAGAATTGATCAGTGCATCACCCACTGTTGAACCACTACCTAGTACAAGGTTAAACGTACCTGCAGGGATACCTTGGCGGTGAATGATCTCAGTAAGCGCAACCGCACTTGCTGGTGTTAGGTTTGCTGGTTTCCAGATAACGCTGTTACCGAAAGCCAATGCAGGAGCAATTTTCCAAGCAGCCGTTGCTGTCGGGAAATTCCAAGGAGAGATGATGCCGATAACGCCTACCGCTTCACGAGTCACTTCAACAGAAACGCCTGGGCGTACTGATTCTGCGTTGTCGCCAATTTGACGAAGCACTTCAGCCGCAAAGTACTGGAAGAACTGACCTGCACGGTAAATCTCACCACGACCTTCAGCAAAAGGCTTACCTTCTTCACGAGAAAGAAGCGTGCCTAGTTCATCACAACGTGCAATAAGCTCATCACCTATCGCTTGAAGAACCGCTTGCTTGCGTTCAATCGGTGTTTTTTCCCACTCTGGTTGAGCGTGCTTTGCCGCTGAAATCGCTTGTTGAACTTGTTCAGCACTTGCTTGTGCGAAGTTACCAATGTTTTCAGAAATATCTGATGGGTTAATGTTCGCTACGGTGCTTACACCCGCTTGCCATTCGCCGCCAATGTAAAGCGCGTTTTCTGCTTGAACATTCTGTAATTGAGTCATCATTCTGTCCTTGTAACGGTTAGGTTGCGGTTGAGTCTGGCAACCATCTGGTTAATTAATAAACTGTTAATATTCAGGTAATTAATTGCTAAAATAAGATGTATATTTTGTTTCTAAAGTGAACCAAATCGCTTGTATCAATAAACCACTTCAAATTAAAAGAGTTTTGATCCGCAAATAGCTTTAGTTCACAGTCTGATTATTCAGGTTGAGACGCCGATGCATAAACCACGAACTCGACCAGCATTTCTTCTCTTGCTAACCCTGCAACGACGACCGCAGCACGGTTTGGATAAGGTGCATTGAAGTATTCTCCGTATACGCTGTTTACCGTTTTTAGATATTCACGGTCTGTCACGTAAATCAGAACTTGCAGCACGGAATCCATAGATTCGCCTGCACACTCCAACGTATGAACAAGGTTGTTAAAAGTCTGACGCGTTTGCGCTTCAATACCGCCTTCTACTACTGCGCCAGTTTCATCAATTGGAATCTGCGCTGTGTATAGAGTGCCGTTATTAACGATTGCCCACTCTAGTGGTGCTTTTGAAGCAAAAAGCTCGGTTTTTACTGGGTGTTTTTTAGTTTGTGCGTTCACGATTCCATCCAACTTTGTAACAACTATGTTTCAAGATGGTTAAATACTGCACCTTGACGACTGATAAATCTAACGGTAAATTTTGTGCATTTGATAAATAAAATCTATCACCTTGCAAAAAGTAAGGTATAGCAAGGGCTAGAGAAGGATCGGTGCCATGAGTATTAAGCTACAACAGTTAAAACATTTTGTTTTAGTCGTCGAAGAAGGCGGGTTTCGAGCGGCATCTCACCGAGCAAATCGCTCGCAAGCGGCACTTTCTACTTCGATAAAGGAGCTTGAAAAAATACTAGGGCAACCTCTGTTTGAAACAGGCAACAAATCGACACTGACGCCTTTTGGAGAAATATGCTTGCCAAAAATCATTCAATTCTTAAATGTTTACAAAGCATTAGACAACGACCTACGCGCAGCAGCAGCAGGACAACAAGGAAGAGTTCGAATAGCGAGCGTGCCATCGGTCGCCGCAAAATTAATCCCTAGTGTTTTAGGGGCTTTTTGTGAACAGTACCCAAATGTAGAAGTGAGTTTGATTGATGATAATGCGGCAGGTGTAGAAGCAAGATTACTCTCTGGAGAGGTGGATGTTGCCCTCGGCAATAGTTCCCATTTAGAAGAAGAGAACATCGACTTCACGCCTTTGCTTTCTGATCCAATCGGTGTGGTGTGCCTAAAAGACAACCCTATCGCCTCTCAGCAAGAAGGAATCGAATGGCAAACTTTGTTAAAACAACCCTTCATTCGAAATGGGACTTGTACCCTACTTGACCCAACACCCGCACGCATGCTCAGCGAACAAGCTTTGTATTCAGTAGAGAACATTACGTCGCTGTTTTCGGTGTTAGAGCTCGGAATAGGCGTAACTACACTACCTAAACTGGCTTTTCCTACCAACGAAACACGCTTAGTGTGGATTCCATTAATTGACCCACCCTTGCAACGACAAATTGGTATTTTCAGATTGTCTGATCGTACGATCTCACCACAAGCACAGGCTTTTCATGACTTATGTATCCAATACCTCAGTTATGAAGAGTAATAAGCGAACCTAGATTAAGTAAATGGCAGCACTTTGCTGCCATTTACTTCCCCAAAACTTGGTGTCTCTTCTCCAGCACCATGCTTCTCACGCACCCAATCATCACCTTCATTTCTCCAGCACCATGCTTCTCACGCACCCAATCATCACCTTCATTCCTATAACATCAACATTTAGGCGCTGAATTTTCACTCTCATGTATGCAAATAATGACAAAGTAACAACAATATAAAAAATATTCGCTTACTGATAAGGAGCGACGTACGTTTAATTTATCAGACAAACGGGACCTTCCATTATCGCCTCAAACAAGCGTAATCTCTCTCAAAACCACACTTGGCAATTCAGCTAATAAATGAGCCTAAGTGTTTGAATAATCTTAATTGATAAGATCATAAGTTGATAAGTTCGCTCGCAGAACCCTTCCCCAAAGTCCCTCTTTTTCATATGGATAAAGCATCTTAAATATTCATGAATAAAGTAATAAAACGATTACTTTCATAAATGAAAAACTCTCATTTCAAAAATGGAATTATTGATATCAATATTTGTCGTTTTGATCACATAATTTTAGGCGTAATTTATATTTTGTCGAAACGATAGCGAATTAGTTTAATTCGTTTCATTTCGTCAGGAGATATAAAACCAGCAAGGGTTTTTCTTTAAAGCAAATCAAGTGTTATTAACAAGTGAAATGTAGTAACAAGTTAAATTTAAACTGTGTTTTATATTAACTTACACTGTTTAACATAAGGTTTTATTATGAGGCTTAATGGGATTAGTAGCGACATCCTTGTTGCCGCTAAAAGAGTTGTTCTCTGCCAAATAGTATTAGCCATCGGTGTAGTTTTATATGAAGTGTTTTTTGGTAATAAAGTAGATATGGAATCATCAGCTTTGGGCATTGTAATTGCGATGTTGCCACCGCTGTTTGGATTTATATATGCAAGCCTAAAGGTGCGTAAGAACCCTAATTATAGTTTACGTGACTTAATGCAAATGAGTCGTGTCGTAAAAATAACATATACGTTTTTAATGTTTATCTTGGCATTCCAGTTCTTCAAACTGGATAACCCAGTAATATTATATGCGTACATATTTACTATGATTGGATACTTCTTAACGCCGTTTATTACCGCCTCTAATAGATCGGAGTACGCGTAGTATGGATCAAGTAACTACCGCTCACGAATACATAGAGCATCACTTAACCTTCTTAACTACAGGTGATGGGTTCTGGGCGTTTAACATTGACTCGATGTTGGTATCTTGGATTACAGGTTTACTTTTCATCGGTGCATTTCGGTATGTAGCCACTCGTGGCACTAGCGGCGTTCCAGGTCGTTTTCAATGTTTTATCGAGCTTGTCTTTGACTTCGTTAATAATCTCGTCAAAGAAATTTTTCAAGCGGAAGATAAATTAATAGGACCACTGGCATTAACCACTTTTGTTTGGGTGTTGTTAATGAATGCAGTCGACCTATTACCCATTGATTTAATCCCGGGATTAACCCGAGCTGTGGGTCTAGAGCACTTTAGAGACCTACCAACAGCAGACGTAAATATACCAATGTCCATGGCACTCGGTGTGTTTATTCTACTGTTAACCTATACATTTAAAAATAAAGGTTTGAAAGGCTTTATCAAAGAGCTAACTACTCAGCCATTTGATAACCCTCTTTTATATCCTGTTAACTTAGTTCTTGAATTAATAACATTAATTTCAAAGCCAATATCACTAGGCTTACGATTATTCGGAAATATGTATGCAGGCGAGATGATATTCATCCTTATTGCGCTAATGCCTTGGTGGATGCAGTGGGCACTGAGTGTACCTTGGGCTTTATTCCACATATTAATCGTATTCTTACAAGCATTTATATTTATGGTACTGACCGTTGTTTATTTAGGAATGGCAACAGAAGAACACCACTAATTAATAACTAAAAAATTAACTAACAAATTATTTATCGGAGATACAAATGGATATCGTAAGCGCAGTTTTATATGTAGCAGGTGCATTACTGATCGGTTTAGGCGCAGCAGGTGCTGCATCTGGTATTGGTAACTTAGCAGGTAAATACCTTGAAGGTGTTGCGCGTCAACCAGACCTTACTCCAATGCTTCGTACTCAATTCTTCATCATGATGGGTCTTGTGGATGCTGTACCGATGATCGGTGTTGGTATCGGTCTATACATCATCTTCGCTGTGGCTTAATCAAACAGCTTTGAAAAGATCGATTTATACATAATCAAGATTTAGTGAGGAAGGTATGAACTTAAATGCAAGCATGTTTGGACAAGCAATCTCATTCGTGATTTTTGTTTGGCTCTGCATGAAATATGTATGGCCCCCTCTCACCGCGATGTTAGACGAGCGCCAAAAAGAAATCGCTGATGGTTTACGCCACTCAGAGAACGCTGCGAAAGAGCTAGAACTAGCAAAATCCAATGGCGCACAACTCATCGAAGATGCAAGAAAGAATGTGACTGAACTGATTGAACAAGGCCGAAAACGCCGCAACGAAATCATCAGCTTAGCGCAACAAGAAGCCGAACAAGAAAAGGCACGCATCTTAGAACAAGGTAGAGCTGAGCTAGAAGGCGAACGCCAAAAGATACGCCGTGAACTTCAGGCGGATATGGCAGACGCAGTGATTCAAAGTGCACAGAAATTGATTAGCAAAAATCTAGATTCCGCAACGAACCGCGCGCTGGTTGACCAAATGATTAGCGAACTCTAAGGAGAAGCAATATGTCAGATTACACCAATATTGCTCATCCCTACGCCAAAGCATCGTTTGAATTCGCTTTAGGTGAGAACCAGTTACAAGAGTGGCACTCAATGCTGTCCATTCTTGTGGCTGTCGCGGAAGAAGAAACAATCGCTAGTCAGATTTCGTCTGCAGAAGGTGCTCCTACACAACAAACCGAAGAGTTGGCAAACCTCATCATTCATATTTGCCAAGGCCTCGTTGATGACCACGTCATTAATCTCATTCGAGTCTTGGCCGAGAACGGCCGCCTTTCTGTTGTAAGAGACCTGTTTGAATTGTTCTGCGAGCTCAAGGACGAACATGAACGTGTAGTGCCTGTCACTGTCACCAGTTCAGAAATACTGACACAAGATCAAGTTACGTCATTAACAGCTGCACTTGAGAAGAAATTAGAGCGTCAGGTTGAAATGAAGCAGGTTATTGATGACACGCTAGTGGGTGGAATGGTCATCAAGGCGGGTGAAACCGTGATCGATGGTTCGTTAAACACATCAATTGACCGATTGGCTCATCAACTTCACGCGAGATAGGTAACAATTATGCAATTAAACTCAAATGAAATCAGCGATCTAATCAAAGAACGCATCTCGAAATTTAATGTGAGCACCGAAGCTCGCAACGAAGGCACTATCGTATCGGTTCGTGATGGCATCATCACAATCAATGGCCTTGCTGATGTCATGCAAGGCGAGATGATCGAGCTACCAGGTGGCAAGTACGCACTTGCACTTAACCTAGACACCCACTCTGTTGGCGCGGTGGTAATGGGTCCTTACATTGACCTTTCTGAAGGCATGAAAGTGAAAGGCACGGGGCGCATCTTAGAAGTACCTGTCGGTAACGGACTTCTGGGACGTGTAGTGAACACCTTAGGTGAACCGATTGATGGTAAAGGCCCAATAAGTTGTGACCGTCTTGACCCAGTAGAAGTCATTGCACCAGGGGTAATTGAACGTAAGTCTGTAGACCAGCCAATTCAGACTGGCTATAAAGCTGTAGATACCATGGTACCTATTGGTCGTGGTCAACGTGAGCTGATCATCGGTGACCGTCAGACAGGTAAAACCGCTTTGGCAATCGATGCGATCATCAACCAAAAAGATTCTGGCATCAAATGCGTGTATGTGGCAATTGGTCAGAAAGCATCAACCATCGCTAACGTTGTTCGCAAGCTCGAAGAGCACGATGCACTTAAAAACACCATCGTGGTTGTTGCATCTGCATCAGAATCAGCAGCGCTGCAATACCTAGCACCCTACGCGGGTTGCACCATGGGTGAATACTTCCGTGACCGCGGTGAAGATGCACTGATCATTTATGATGATCTATCCAAACAAGCGGTAGCGTACCGTCAAATCTCATTGCTACTTAAACGCCCACCGGGTCGTGAAGCCTTCCCTGGCGACGTATTCTACCTTCACTCACGCCTACTAGAACGTGCAGCAAGAGTGAATGCAGAGTATGTAGAAAAGTTCACTAACGGTGAAGTTAAAGGCCAAACTGGCTCATTAACCGCGCTTCCTATCATTGAAACTCAAGCGGGTGACGTGTCTGCGTTCGTACCAACCAACGTAATCTCAATCACTGACGGTCAGGTTTTCCTACAAACCCAATTGTTTAACTCAGGTCTACGTCCTGCAGTCGATCCGGGGATCTCAGTATCTCGTGTGGGTGGTGCGGCACAGTGCAAGATCATCAAGAAATTGTCTGGTGGTATCCGTACTTCATTAGCTCAATACCGCGAGCTAGCGGCATTCGCTCAGTTCTCTTCTGATTTAGATGAGATGACCCGAAAACAACTCGACCATGGTGAGCGTGTAACCGAATTAATGAAACAAAAGCAATACTCTCCTATGTCGGTCGCTGAGCAAGCAACGGTTATTTACGCAGCAGAGAAAGGCTATCTCGCGGGTGTTGAACTAAACAACATAGCCCGTTTTGAAGAAGAGCTGATCGCTTACGCCAAAGGTCAAAACCCAGCATTATTCGACAAAATTAACGCGACTGGCGATTACAACGACAACATCGAGAGTGCTCTTAAAGAGATTCTAGATGGTTTTGTTGGCATGAAAGCTTGGTAAGTGCTCCGGTTTGTTAGCTGGAAATCAAAACAAATAGGAGCAGATTATGGCAAGTACTAAAGAAATTCGCACCAAGATAGCCAGTGTTAGTAACACTCAGAAAATCACCAGTGCAATGGAAATGGTTGCAGCAAGTAAGATGCGCAAAGTTCAAGACAACATGACGCAAACGCGGCCTTACGCCGAGAACATGCGCCAAGTTATCTCTCATGTCGCATCGGGTTCACTGGAGTACCAGCACCCATACCTGCAACAGCGTGAACCAAAGCGTGTTGCTTACATCATTATCTCGTCCGATCGAGGCTTGTGTGGTGGCTTGAACTCAAACTTGTTCAAGAAAGTGTTAGAGGAAATGGAGCAATGGCGCACTAAAGGAGTCGAGGTAGAGACAACCTTAATTGGCTCGAAAGCTATCTCGTTCTTCCAGCGCGGCGGCAATGTCATCGCGCAAACGTCAGGCCTTGGCGATACACCTAAACTAGAAGACATTTTAGGTACGGTAAATGCGATGTTAGGGCATTACGACGAAGGCAAAATCGATAGCTTGTATCTCGTTTACAACCAATTCGTCAACACCATGGTTCAAGCGCCAACGACGTTACAATTGCTCCCCCACCCTTCAGATTCTGAGGCTGGTAGTGAGCCTAAAAAAGCGCGTCGTTGGGACTACATCTATGAGCAAGCGCCCAAAGACATACTCTCAGAACTGTTACATCGATACATCGAATCACAAGTGTATCAAGGCATCGTTGAGAGCATTGCCTGTGAGCAAGCAGCCCGAATGGTGGCCATGAAAGCGGCCACCGATAATGCAGGCCAACTCATTGATGATTTGCAGTTGGTATATAACAAAGCGAGACAGGCTGCGATTACCCAAGAGCTGAGTGAAATAGTCTCAGGTGCCCAAGCTGTCTAAGGGCAGACAAGAGCGGGTCAGAACAGAATTTGAGGATTTAAGAATGAGTGTTGGAAAAATAGTTAAAGTAATCGGCGCTGTGGTTGACGTCGAATTCAGCGGCGGCAACAGCCCTCGCGTTTATGATGCATTGAAAGTCACCAGCGACGAAGCAAGCTCGCTAGTATTGGAAGTTCAGCAACAACTTGGCGGCAACATCGTTCGTTGTATTGCAATGGGTACGTCTGATGGCTTGCGCCGCGGCCTAACCGTTGAAAACACAGGCTCTCCAATCACAGTCCCTGTAGGCGAAGAAACGCTAGGCCGAATCATGAACGTGCTTGGTCAACCTATCGATGAGTGTGGTGAGATCGGTCAGAAAGAAAGCTACGAAATTCACCGAGAAGCCCCCTCCTATGAAGAACAAGCCAACAGCACCGAGCTTCTAGAGACAGGTGTTAAGGTTATCGACCTTATTTGTCCTTTCGCTAAGGGCGGTAAAATCGGTCTGTTCGGTGGTGCGGGTGTAGGTAAAACCGTCAACATGATGGAGCTTATCAACAACATCGCCAAAGCCCACTCAGGTTTGTCTGTATTTACCGGTGTAGGTGAACGTACTCGTGAAGGTAACGATTTCTACTACGAGATGAAAGAAGCTGGCGTATTAGACAAAGTTGCCATGGTTTACGGTCAAATGAACGAGCCACCTGGAAACCGTCTACGTGTTGCACTTACTGGCCTGACTATGGCTGAGCGCTTTCGTGATGAAGGTCGTGACGTACTATTGTTCATTGATAACATCTACCGTTACACGCTTGCGGGTACAGAGGTTTCAGCACTATTAGGTCGTATGCCTTCCGCGGTAGGTTACCAACCAACGCTGGCTGAAGAGATGGGTGTGCTTCAAGAACGTATCACTTCAACTAGACAGGGCTCTATCACGTCTATCCAAGCGGTATACGTACCAGCGGATGATTTGACTGACCCATCACCTGCAACAACCTTTGCTCACTTAGATGCGACCGTTGTACTGTCTCGTAACATCGCTGCATTGGGTCTATACCCTGCGATTGACCCGTTAGATTCGACGTCTCGTCAATTGGATCCTCTTGTGGTTGGTCAAGAGCATTACGACATTGCACAAACAGTTCAAACAACGTTGCAACGCTACAAAGAACTAAAAGACATCATCGCGATTCTTGGTATGGATGAGCTTTCAACTGAAGATAAACAGATTGTATCTCGTGCTCGTAAGATTGAACGTTTCTTAACTCAGCCTTACCACGTAGCAGAAGTGTTTACCGGTCAGAAAGGTGTATTCGTACCGCTGAGCGAAACGCTAAGAGGCTTCAAAGGTCTGTTAAGTGGCGAGTATGACGACATCCCAGAGCAAGCGTTCTTGTACTGTGGCTCTATCGACGAAGTGCTTAAAAAAGCAAAATCACTCTAAGAGGTAGGTGCACCATGGCTATCGGAATTACAGATAATACATTTCAACTTAATATTGTAAGTGCGGAAGGTACGCTGTTTTCAGGTCCAGCGTATGCCCTAGCCGTTTCTGGCGCGGATGGTGAGCTGGGTATCCGCCCCGGTCACTCCCCGCTGCTCAGCAAAATAAAACCGGGCGTGACGGTATTTGTCACAGACCCTAAATCAGAGGGGCAAGTGCTTTATGTCTCTGGCGGGATGCTGGAAGTTCAACCCGATGTGGTAACGGTTTTGGCCGATACTGCCTTGCATGGTAAAGACATCGACCGCGCTCGTGCAGAAGAAGCGAAATATGCGGCTCTAGAGAACATCAACAAGGGCAATATAGACATTAACTTTGCACAAGCTCAGCTAGAATTGGCGAAAGCCGTTGCTCAGTTACGTGCATCAGAACTGACGTCTTCTCGCACAAGACACTGAGAATAAAACGTCGATGTGTAAATAGTCCACCCACTTAAACATGATTTAAGTGGGTGGACTACATCAGGCTTTCTCTCCTATTTTTCAACTCTCCCCTCCCTTTGAACCTCCCCTAGTGCATCCTTTTCCACCAGCACTTACAAAATTACTTCTCTGCAAAACGTGCTTGGTGCGGATCAAGTTCATGGCCTAACGGCTGTGTAAGTGAATGATATAACTCTGGCTTACGACCACGGATCCAGCGCCTGCCAGTACACATATTCAACTCTTCGGCTTTCAGTTCCGCAATCACCATGTCGTTATCAACACTGTCTGTCTCAGTAATAATTTCACCATAGGGGCTTAGGATCATCGCATTGCCCGTTCTGACTTCATCCATATCAACGCCCACACCATTACTAAACACCACAAACAGGCCATTGTCGTGCGCTCTTGCAGGCAGCCAACGCATTAGCCACTCTCGGCCATTCTTGCCCTGCATTTCAGCTCTAATCGCTTGCGGATTTTCATCTCGGTTAAACCATAGCTCCGGATCAATCCGCTTCATCGCGTTCGGGCTGCGTGATTGGCAACCGCCCGTCTGATGCGGTGCAATCAATACATCAGCTCCTTTCAAAGCGGTGATTCGTACGTTCTCGACCAAGTTGTTATCCCAACAAATCAAGATACCGACTTTGCAACCATGAGGCGTATCAAACACCGTGTATTGGTCGCCGCTACTCATATATGGGCTTACGAAAGTGTGCAATTTGCGATGTTTTTGTACTTCGCCATTTGGCATCGCGAACACATAAGTGTTGTATAACTCGCCATCCACACCCTGCTCTATCAAGCCTGCGCCCACACTCATTCCAAATTGTACTGCCAACGAAACGAGCTGTTGAGTGGCTTCGCCGCTCGGTACTGGCTCCGCCAGTGCTTTAATTTCATCTCGCGCTAAAGAAGACACATGCCAGTAGCCAGTAATACACATCTCTGGGAAGCTGATGATCTCCACACCACTGTCCGCAGCTTGTTGAACGTAATGCTCAATCACCGATAAGTTGTAGGCCTTGTCGCCTGCATGATGGTTAAACTGCACCGACGCAACTTTGATGTCTTTCTTCATGATTAGTCCTCAAGTTCTGCTTTGTCTAATTGGGTATGACTTCAGTATAAAAAATCGATTCAATTCCATATAATGAAATATATTCTTAATTCAATAAGCATTTGGAATGGAATTCGATCTACTCAAAGCATTCTGTCAGTTGGCTAAATCGGGCAATTACCGTTTGGCGTCAGAGCAGCTCTACATCACTCAACCGGCACTCACTAAAAAGATTCAACGACTTGAATCCAACATAGGGGCATCTCTGTTTTCTCGTGGCAGAAATGGCGCAGAGTTGACGCACGCAGGAAAGACGTTGTTGGTAGAAGCCCAACGCTTGGTCGATTCAATGCAAGCCTTTGAGCAGCTTTCAGGCTCAGTAGTGAATGGAACTCGGGGACATTTGAACATTGGCTTTGGTGTTTCCACTTATCATGAAGCACCCAAGCTTATTGCGGTTTATAAACAGCAATATCCAGACGTTCATGTCACCTTAAATGACACACCTTC
Organism: Vibrio gigantis; assembly: GCF_024347515.1. Taxonomy (NCBI): domain Bacteria; kingdom Pseudomonadati; phylum Pseudomonadota; class Gammaproteobacteria; order Vibrionales; family Vibrionaceae; genus Vibrio; species Vibrio gigantis. The sequence continues at coordinate 35,394 of NZ_AP025493.1, read as the reverse complement.
TAAGCAGCAGACGGATGAGTTATTGAGCCATGATCTCGATATCAGCTTCAATCGAATACCCGACTCTTCGGATTTAGAAAGCCTAACGCTTTTCGATGACTCCCTTGTAATTGCGATACACAAAGATCTTCTCCAGCAAGCTCCCAAGTTGAGCTCGAATAACCCAAGTCAGGCAATATCTGAACTATCGAATTGGCCTTATCTAAAGCTAGCTCAACACCGTGGCCCCGGATTAGACAGACAGATTCAACAATATTGCCTAGCGAATCATCTCGACCTATCAAAGGCGCAAGAAGCCGATGATATTCTTACCTTGCTAGCCTTAGTATCGGCCAATATTGGCTTCACCATAGTGCCGAGCAGCGCACAGTACATTACCAAAACCAACGTCGAGTTCATCTCGTTAAAGGGTGAACATGCCGCTTGGCCTGTCGGATTGATATGGAATGAAGAGCGTGAAAATCCACTCAGGGATAGGTTTGTAGAGTTTGTGGCGAAGCAGGTAGGAAGCAGCTTATAAGTCAGCTATGGCTTTTAATGCTTAAGTACAATGCCAGTGCGGGGACAAGTGCAATATAAAGCGCACTGCACTTTATATTGCATACTCGACATGAAAAGTGGCTTCTTCAGCTCACGATAAAGAATCACAGCTGACTGGCTTCAAACCAACTACGAATATGCTGCGCAACAATCTTAGTCTGCTCCATTGTCGATAAGTGTCCGCAATCAGGAATGACATGAAGTGATACCTGCTTGATGTGTTTTGCCATTAGCAGGTGATTATCGATTGGACATAACAGGTCATCTTTACCTGTGATGATCAACGTAGGAACCTGAATATCGGCCAGTAGTGGTCTCGCGTCAGGACGAGTCGCCAAAGCTTGAGCGTGAGCTTCAAACCGTTCAACGCCAATATTATTCGCCATTTGCGTGATTCTTTGAGTCAACTCTTGATTCGCTAGCTGGTTCGGATGAATAAGCACTGGCATTAAGATATCAGGTGTTATTGACTCAAACTCCCCTGCTTTTGCTTTATCAACCAAGGCGTTTCTCTTCTCTGACACTTCCGGCTTTTCATCTGCAGAATTGGTGTCCATTAAGATCAAGCCTTTCACGCGTTGTGGCGCTTGTCGAAAGACTTCAAACGCAAGAATGCCGCCCATAGATAAACCACCAAGCACGAAACTTTCCGGGGCGTTCTCTAGCACTTTACTCGCTAAGGCTTGCATGGATGTGTCAGTTCCCAAGTCACAAGTAAAAGGAGCCACCCAATCGGGCAGCTCTTTATTGACGTCTTGAAACAACGCTTCATCACATAACAAACCAGGTAACCATAACAGTGGTACTTCTGGTTTCATCATTAATTATCCTGCAGTGTTTGTGGTTGGTCAGAACCCAATACCACGTAAGTGAAGCTCGTGCCTCTGAGGTTCTCAAGGCTGTACGATGCACCTGCAGGTACACTAAAGACGTCGCCAGTCGTCAACACCAGTTGAGCTTGTTCGCCATCTTGCACTAGGTTAAGCAAAGTATCGCCTTCAAAGTTAATCAACACCTGCTTTTCGTCACGTTGGTGAACAGGAATACTCGCACCTTCCGTTAACTCGTACGCCATGATACTTACGTCATCCACGCTTTTAACTTGGAAGTCATAACTCGCAGATGGGTGGCCTGTTAATGCAAACTGTTTAACACCAGGCTTGTCAAAGTCGCCCGAGATTTCTCGGTAATCCTTTTTCAGTGCAACGAAAGGCATCATCTGTTCAGCCGTATACGTATCGAACTTGCTCAGTTCTTCTTCCGATAACAGTGGCATCAGATCAGATTGATTTGGCACAACATCACCGTCAATCGTATCAACCAATGTGCCGTCTGCTTTGAGGTATAAACCGTAGCCTTGGCTGTCTGTGATCACGCTTGGGTGCCAAACCACGCCACCGCCAGAGTTGTCACCACCTAACACAGAGTACATAAAGCCGTAATCACGCCCTACAACCTCAAAGCCTCGGAACAGGTTAGTTGGAATCGAGATAACATCACCGTGCGACAATACCGCTTCGTGTTCACCTTCATTACCCCAGTAGAATCTAAACTGACCTTTGAAAACCACGAATAGCTCAGCAGTATGATGAGAGTGCAGAGAGTTCTTGATGCCTGGAGGCTGACCCGCCGCACCAATGTTAAAGCCTGCCGTTTCACGGATATGAACATGCTGACGGCTGCTTTCAGCCACACCAGCACCGATGATACAGAAGTTGTCTTTTAGGTCGCTTCCCGGTGTACGTGCATCAATGAAAGCACTCGTGCCTGGGATAAGCTCCATGTAACGAACGAGATTGTTATTTATTGTAGTTTGTAGAGTCATTCTAAATTCCTTCTTACCTAACCTAGCGGTCTTCCACCATCGACTGCGATGGTGTTACCGGTTGAAAATGTCAGTAGCTCTGCAGCTGCATAAACGGCGTTGGCAACCTCTTCGTCACTCGCTAATCGTTTAAGCGGTGTTGACTGCTCTTGTGCATTGCGCCATTCATCGTCTAAGCCTTTGACAAATTCGGTATCCACTAAGCCAGGAGCAACAGCGAGCACTCGGATATCTGGAGATAAAGCACGGCCTAATGAACGAGTCATGTTTTCAACCGCTGATTTACTCGCACAATACGCCACGTTACTACCCATTGCCGTTTGTGCTGCAATCGAAGTTATGTTCACTACGCAACCCTTAGCGCTGCGAAGTAACGGCTCAAACGCGCGAACCATCGCAAATGGAGCTCGAACATTGACGCGGAAGATCTTGTCTATCAGCTCATCATTCAAAGACGCTAAATCATTGTGCGCGACAAACTTCGTCATACCTGCACAGTTCACTAGCAAGCCTAATGAATCCGACGACTCTTTAACTTGGTCTGCTAATGCGCCAATCGCAGAGCTGTCTTCAACATTCAGTTGATACATGGCATGACCTGAACCTTGCAAGCTGTCCAAGATCTGTTGTGCTGCAACCTCATTGCTGTTGTAGGTAAACACAACGCGATAGCCAGATTGCGCTAATTTGTGACATATGGCGGCACCGATGCCGCCACTGCCGCCTGTAACTAAGGCGAGTTTTGTCATGTTATGCCTCTACCGATTTTTCTTTGTAGCGACGTACACGAATGTCTGCTTGCTCTTTGTGACCAGCGAAACCTTCTAGTGCACATAGACGTGAACAGTACTCACCGACTTTTAGTGAAGCCGCTTCAGTTACGCGCTGGTAAGTACATGTTTTAATGAATTTACCAACCCACAGACCGCCGGTGTAGCGCGCTGCTTTGTTTGTTGGCAGAGTATGGTTAGTACCGATACATTTATCGCCGTAAGAAACGTTTGTCTCACGACCTAAGAACAATGCGCCGTAATTCGTCATGTTATCTAGGAAGTACTTAGGATCTTTTGTCATTACTTGTACATGTTCAGAAGCAATGTCATCTGCTACTTCAACCATTTCTTCGTAGCTATCACACACAATAACTTGACCGTAGTTTTCCCAAGCCTTACCTGCCACTTCAGCAGTAGGAAGAATCGTTAGCTGACGCTCAATCTCTTTTACTGTCTCTTCTGCAAAAGTTTCGCTATTGGTTAGCAGTACCGCTGGAGAGTTGTAACCGTGCTCAGCTTGACCAAGTAAGTCCGCCGCTGCTAATTCAGGGTCACATCCCTCTTCGTCTGCAATCACTAGCGTTTCTGTTGGGCCAGCGAACAAGTCAATACCAACACGACCAAACAGCTGACGTTTTGCCTCTGCAACAAATGCGTTACCAGGGCCAACAATCATATCTACTGGAGCAATCGTTTCTGTACCCAGTGCCATCGCACCTACCGCTTGTACACCACCAAAACAGTAAATCTCATCCGCACCAGCCATCGCCATTGCCGCAACAATCGCCACATTTGGTTGACCATTAAAAGGAGGAGCACAAGCAATTACACGCTTCACGCCTGCCACTTTCGCAGTAAGAACACTCATGTGCGCTGATGCAACCAATGGGTACTTACCACCTGGGATGTAACAACCAACACTGTTTACTGGCACGTTTTTGTGGCCTAGTACAACACCCGGCATGGTCTCTACTTCTACATCATGCATTGAGTCACGTTGGATCTGAGCGAAGTTACGAACCTGTGTTTGTGCAAATTCAATGTCGTGCTTAGTAGATTCGTCCAATGCGTCCACACATGCCTGAATTTGGTCATCTGTTAAGCGAAACTGCTCCGGAGACCAGTTATCAAATTTTTCTGAAAGCTCACGTACTGCACTGTCACCTTTCTTTTCGATGTCAGAAAGAATGTTCTCAACCGTTTGACGTACTTGCGCGTTGTTTGATGCTGATGCTTCTTCAGTGATGCCGTGTTTTAGAATGCGAGCCATGCTTAGTTCTCCTTGTGGCGTATGCCTAGTGTTTGCTTATTTGTAGTTTTAACAGAGTTTATTTTTGTTTTGTATACTTTTGGATACGAATGCAAAACAAACATAAACATTTTTTTAACACTTGGCAAATTCATTTCTCAACTTAGAAAATCAAAGTCAAGCCATTGTTTTAAATAACAAAAACACTTATCAGCGGTTAGTTACGATGCCTATCAGATTAAAATACAGTCAATTTATGTTGCATTGATCACATTGTTTTTACTCTTTTTTTACAACAGCACATGTTAAGTTTTGCATACCTTTGCAAAAACAAATGAAAAGTAATGGAGAATAGAAAGTAATGGATAACTTCAAGAACACACTAAGCAACACCGAACTACTTGGTACCTTTGTCAAAACCCCTCACCCACACATCATCGAAGTGCTTGCGTTGGCAGATCTTCCTTTCGTTGTGCTAGATGCGGAACACGCCCCTTTTGATAGAACGACATTGGATAGCTGTATTCTTGCTGCGCGCGCTAATCAGCTCCCTTGCGTAGTTCGAGTTCAAGATAGCCAGCCATCGACCATTTTGAATGCGTTAGATTGCGGAGCGACAGGAATCCAGATCCCACACGTATGCAGTGCAGAGCAAGCAGAAAAGTTAGTGAAAATGTCCCATTACGGTGAAGGTGGCCGAGGCTATGCAGGTTCAAGCCGCGCAGCAAAATACGCAACCAAACCGATGGCCAACCACCTGAAAGATAGCCAGAACAACACGGTTGTCATCGCACAAATTGAAGACCCAGAGGGTGTGGTAAACGCTGAATCGATAGCAAAAGCGGAAGGCATTGATGCACTGTTTATTGGACAAGTCGATTTGGCCGTGTCTTACGGTGCTGAAAGTGTGAATGATGAATGCGTGCGAGAAGCGAGCATCAAAATAATCAAAGCAGCTCAGCAAGTTAACAAACCCGTTGGTATGTTTGTTGCGAATGCTCAAGCGGCTCGTCACTGGAAAGAGCTCGGCGTTAACTTCTTTTGCGTCGGTTCTGAACACAAAATGATCATTGATGGCTTTCGAAATGAGCAAGCCGTCATGAATTCATAAATTTTCTTTGTGATTTCAAATGTTACACGTATTGTAATTATCAAACCTTGCTCATTAGGGCCTGTTGACCCATTCAAGGTGGCGCTTGGATTTATCGCGATATAAGGAGATTCACCATAAAAGCGAAAGTTACCTCTATTGATGTTGCCAAAATGCTTGGCGTTTCTCAGTCTACCGTTTCTCGGGCATTCAGTCCGACAGCGAGCATTAGTGAGAAGAAACGTAAAATGGTTATGGATGCCGCGACCAAGCTTGGCTATACGCCAAATGCGATCGCTCGTAGCCTTATTTCCAATCGTTCAGGGTTAGTGGCTATCGCACTTGATAGCGAATCAAACCCAATGTACGACTTGCAATCTCGTGCTCTCGCGATGGAAATTCAAAAGCGTGGCGGCCAAGTTGTCCTTTGCCCTATCGATAAAGACGACTTGGATCTTGCCATTTCACGTGCGATTGAATATCAGGTTGATGGCTTAATCATTGCCACCAGCCGTCTTACTTCCCGAGCATTCGCACAATGTGAAAAGTTTGGCGTTCACTTAAGCCTTATTAACCGCTATACAGAAAGCATTAATGCGAACAGCGCTGGCCTAGATAACCAACGAGCTGGCACGCAAGCGGCGGATTATTTGCTTGATAAAGGCTACCAACAACTGGCTTATGTCAGTGGCGACGCAGGCTCAATGACCAGTGACAAACGTTGGTTAGGCTTCTCTGAAACCGCAAAAACTCGTGAAGCCGCTTCACCTATCTTCATCAATGCAAAATACAGTTTTGAAGCGGGATTAGAAGCCGCTAAAGAGTTAATGGAGCATACATCCAAGCCAGATGCTGTGTTCTGTGCCAATGATATCCTAGCTATGGGTGTTATGGACGGTCTTAGAAAGCTCGGATGCCATATTCCTCAAGACTTTGCAGTGATGGGAGTGGATGATATCCCAATGGCCTCCTGGCCAAGTTATGACCTCACCACCATTGCTCAGCCTACCGATAAAATCGTGCAAAGGGCCGTCGAAGACTTAATGCAGCGGATCAACGACAACGTAGACGCTAAAGGCGAATACCTGCTCGAACCTGGCACCATTATAGAACGAGGCAGTACAGCCAAGGGCTCTTAAGAGTGTTTAATCCCCTTTAACAAACTTGCTGCAAACCAGCTCATTCAACGCCGGTAATTTTAGACTAAAAGCCCTAATCTCGTATTAGGGCTTTTTCTGTGATCTCGCCTAAAAATTCATCTATTGATATTAACTTCACTATCAAATCACCCCGATTGTTATTGACTTGTTAGCTCTGTGTTTATATTTTGGATTCGTATGCAAAATTAGGATATGAAGTGCGGATAAATAACCCACTGAACAACATGGCTCAAATGAATGCACATAAAAGCCGTGTGATGAACAAGGAAGAACGATGAAACGCGCAATCTTTACCTCAATTACAGCCCTCGGCTTAACGCTGTCTAGCATGAATACCTTTGCAAGCAATGTGATCCGCCTTGCTCACGACAGCCAAGAAACATCACCCGTTCACAAAGCAATGCTTCACTTCGAAAAAGAGTTGGAATCTCGCTCTAACGGAGAACTTGAAGTTGAAATCTATCCTGCCCGTCAACTGGGCGATGTAAGAGAAACCACAGAGCTTGTTCAGCAAGGTAACTTACAGATGACATTTGGTGCATCGGTGTTGCTTTCACCTTACGTACCTGAGTTCAACGTACTTGATGTCTTCTACCTATTTGAAGACGAAGCGCAAGCACATAAGGCATTGGACAGCGATAAGATCGGCAAACCACTTCTTACATCAATGGAATCAAAAGGCTTTCATGGCTTAGGCTTCATGGAAGTTGGTTTCCGCAGCATCACCAATAACAAGCAACCGATTAACACCATTGAAGACTTGAACAGCTTAAAGATTCGTTCAGCGTCTAACCCTACACAAATCAGTGCTTGGAAATCGGTAGGTACAGCACCGACACCGCTTTCTTGGGGTGAGATCTTCACTTCGCTACAACAAGGCTTAATCAATTCACAAGAAAGTGCGGTCTACTCTATTTACGCAGAGCGTTTTTACGAAGCACAAGAGTACCTATCGCTAACCAACCATATTTACACTAACTACGTACTATTCATGAACAAAGAGTTCTGGGACTCTCTACCGAGCGAACAACAAACTCTAGTCAATGAAGTAAGCCAAGAAACCATCGCAGTACAGCGTGATCTCGCGGCTAAACAGAACCAAGAAGTCATTAAAGAACTTGAAGCGAAAGGCATGACAGTAAACGTAGTGCCAACCGACGTTCGTGCTCAAATGAAAGAAAAGATGAATGCAGCGGTTTACCAAGAGCTTCGTAGCAAAACCGGTGAAGCGCTATTCGACAGTGTGATCACAGAAATAGAGCAACTCTAACTCACTGATCACGATTGTTAGCCCTTCATGGGTGTCCGTTATTGACTCAGGCTTTAAGAGATCGCTTTAAAACCAAGCTTTTAAAAATCGCTTTATAGATAAGCAGCTTTTAAGCCTGAGGTGCAATTCATTCATTGGCATTCAATGCCCTTTTCAACACTCTTTGGAGTTACGTATGAAATGGTTTCGCCTGTTCGACCGATACTTCGAACCAACACTGATCGTACTTTCTATCTCGTTGATGACCGCGCTACTCTGTTTACAGATAGCATTGCGCCTATTCGACGCTTCAATTGCTTGGGCAGAAGAACTTGCCCGCTACCTTTTCGTTTGGGCGATGTACTTAAGCATCAGCTACTGTATTCGTGATGATCGACATATTCGCATTCGCCTATTCATCGATAAACTACCTGGCAATTTAACCCACTACGCTTTGATTCTTTCTGATCTTATTTACCTTGCCTTCAGCTGCACCGTTGCCTGGTTTGGTTTCAAAGTGATTGGTCGAAGCCTGAAACTGGGCCAAATCGCTCCTGCAATGGAAATCCCGATTGCATGCTTATATGCCTCTGTACTTGTTTGTGCCGTGCTCAGCGCCATTCGCCTTGTCGTTAGCATCAATAAGCGCATTTCAATTATTGCTTACTCACCAAAGTCGGTTCGACTCACGCAACATCGTTACCGTCACTTGAAAGCAAAACACCGCACTTCTAACCGCTTGTTGGAGCTAAGCTAATGACCTCTGCTTTGTTATTTGGTAGCTTCGGATTACTGCTTCTTATAGGCGTTCCCGTAGGTATCGCACTCGCAGGTGCCAGCATGCTGGCCATCTTGAGCCTACCCTTCTTAAATATCGAGTTTTTAGTACAGGGCTTGGTGACAGGGCTAGACTCTTTCCCACTATTGGCCGTTGTACTCTTCACATTGGCCGGTAACCTAATGAGCCAAGGCGGTATATCAAAACGCCTTTTGCATGTTGCTGAAGTCTTCTTTGGTCACTTCACTGGTGGCTTAGGGATTGTAGCTATCGTTGCATGTATGTTCTTTGCTTCCATCTCTGGTACAGGTTCTGCAACCGTTGCAGCTATTGGCTTAACAATGATTCCGTCTATGGTTAAAAAAGGCTACGACCGTAGCTTTGCCGGTGCTTTGATCGCTTCTTCTGGTGGTATCGGTGTGATTATTCCGCCGTCTGTTGTGATGATCGTGTATGCCATTACTGCAGAAGTATCCGTAACGAAAATGTTCATGGCCGGCATTATCCCTGGTGTTGTCGTCGGACTCGTCCTTATCGGTTACTGTTTGATCGTCTCTAAAATCCGTGGCTACAAAGGTAACGATAAGAAAGCAACATGGCCTGAAAGACTGGCGGCGCTTAAAGAAGCGATTTGGGCAATGCTCTTACCCGTAATTATTCTTGGCGGCATCTACTCTGGTGTATTCACGCCAACTGAGTCTGCGGCGATTGGTGTATTATACGGCTTGTTTTTCGGCATGTTTGTTTACAAAGAACTGGATTACAAAAAGGTCGTGAAGATCATTTTAGAATCTTCGTTATTGGTAGGTGCAGTACTTGTGATTGTGGGCGCTTCAGTTACGTTTGGTCGAATCCTAACGCTTGAGCGTCTACCAACTGAAATCGCACAGTTCATTCTCTCTATCACGGAAAACAAGCTGCTCATCTTGCTATGTATCACCGCACTGCTCCTGATCGTTGGTACATTCATGGAGACATTAGCAGCGATTGTTATCTTAACTCCAATCCTGCTGCCTATCGTGACCGCATTAGGAATGGACCCAATTCACTTTGGTATCGTAATGATCGTGAACCTAGCCATCGGGTTTGTCACTCCCCCACTCGGCGCCAACTTATTTATGGCCAGCCAAGTAGGTAACGTGCCGATTGAATCCTTGTCTCGGGCGATTTTAGGCTGGATTGGTGCCATGCTCGTCGCTTTGATGATCATTACCTTTGTGCCAGCGATATCACTGTTCCTTCCAGAACTATTGTCTTAAGCGTACCCATCAACAAAGCCACTCAAAATTCATCTTTGAGTGGCTTTTTCAATCCAACCATTCCCAAACTTATCGTTGCATGCGAATCCATTTTTAATTAAACAAATCTAAACAAATCTAAACAATCTAAGTAAAACTCCATCAGTTAAGAATAATTACTCTAAACTCCTTCTCGTCATCACTTCGATATAAAAAATCGTCACAGCGCACTCTCTGGTATAATGCCCACCTCGCCACACCCAAAACAAAATCAACAAATACAATTACTTATGTAGACAAGCACTACATTTCAACCTAATTATTTTGTTCATATACACTCGATAAATATGGAACCATTACTCAATTATCTTACTGAGAACCGTATTTTGAGAGTTGTTAAAAAACAGATCCAACCCACAATAAAGAAACATATGCGAAACACCTCATTGACACAATGGTAACAAAAGGCAATATTGGATACGTAACCAAAAATAATCCAATAACTAATTTTATGACGCATCAGGAGGTGATTAATGGCTATGGTTGGCTTTGATTCTAAATGGCAAGATTTTCCGGATTACATATTAGGCATCACTAAAGAAATTTGGGAAGATCGAGGTCTGAGTACCCTACATAACTATTACTCACCTGACATTATCGTCCGTACACCACTCTCCATCACCAAGGGAAACGAAAAGGTCATCAGCGCGACCATGGGCACACTAGCCGAGTTCCCGAACCGTACCTTATTGGGTGAAGACGTTATTTGGTCAGGGACTCCTGAGCAAGGCATGCTCTCATCACATCGAATCATTTCTACAGCCACTCACACTAATGATGGTGTATTTGGCAAAGCCACAAACAAAACACTAAAGTTTCGAATTATCGCAGACTGCCATGCCATCAATAACCAAATCAATGACGAGTGGATGATCCGAGACATCGCTGCGATTGCAAACCAACTGGGTATGACGTCAGAAGAGTACGCTCGTCAGCAAATCGAAATAGAGGGTGGCGTTGAGCAATGCCCCTTCCCTTTCACTCCTCAAGTCGACATTCAAGGCCCTTACCTTGGTGTAGGGAACGACAATGAATACGGTCAGCGCTATGAAGACATACTGCGACGTGTAATGAGTGCTGAGTTCTCGGTAATACCAAAAGAATATGACCGAGCTTGTATTGGCGAATACACGGGCGGTCAAACTGCACTCTCTCATAACGAGATCGACCAGTTTTGGATGTCACTGCGCTCGTCATTTCCGAACGCGGAATTCAAAATTCACCACCGTATTGGCCGCAATGACGAAATGATGTCACCACGTGCAGCTATTCGTTGGTCGCTACAAGGCAAGCACGAAGGCTACGGTATGTTTGGAAAGCCTACAGGAAAAGACGTTTACATCATGGGTATCAGCCATGCAGAGTTTGGGCCTTGGGGCCTACGCAGAGAATTCACGCTACTTGATGAAAGTGCAGTCTGGAAACAGATTTTAATCCAAATCGGTTAACTATATAAGGAAATAACATGTTGAACAGCTTGATTGAAAATTTCTACAAAACGTATTTTAACGCTCACTCTTCAGAGCGTACTCAAGTAGCTCACGAGATGCTAAATGCCGACGTTAAATGGTGTGTCGCTCACCCGATTAATGACGTCTCTGGTGTCGATGCGACCGAGCAAGCATTCTTATTGCCGCTAGTAAACTCGCTACCTGATGTAGAACGACGTCCATCAATCGTTATGCAAGGTGAATACGAGGGCCGCACTTGGGTAAACTCTACTGGCTACTTTGTTGGCACATTTGCAAAACCGTTGTTTGGCATCCCAGCAACAGGAAAAACGCTCTACTTGCGCTACACCGAAATGGTTTGTATCCAAGAGGGTCAAATTGTCGAATCCTATCTAATCCCTGATTTTATTGATGCAATGAACCAAGCTGGTGTTAACCCGTTACGAGCAAGCCTAGGTCATGCTGGACTAGTCCCTGCCCCAGCAACTCAAGACGGCATACAGACAGGTAACATCGCTGCGGAAGAGAGCGAGAAAAGCCAAAAACTAGTGCTAGACATGCTGGCTTGCTTAGGTCGATTTGATGGTAAGCGCCTTGATTCAATGGATCTAGAAAACTACTGGCATGACGACTTTATGTGGTACGGACCGGCTAGTATTGGTACGACTCGTGGTATCCAAGGCTTCCGCGACCATCATCAAGGACCATTTGTCTTTGCCTTCCCTGACCGAAGTGTCGATATCGAGCTCAATATTTTGTCCAAAAATGACTACGTATCCACGGGTGGTTGGCCACACATGCACGGTACACATACTGGCAGCAGTGGTTGGTTAGGGTTAGCACCAACTGGCAAACACATCGAGCTTCGCGTGATGGATATCTGGCGACGCGAAGGCGAATTACTCAAAGAGAACTGGGTTGCTATCGATATCGCACACATCTTAAAGCAGCTCGGTTATGACTTATTCGCACAAATGGATGAACAACTAAAAGGACGAGCGCATGTATGAGTTTGGAGCTTTAAACTGGACAATTCTTGGTACCTATATCGTCCTGACTTTAGTGATGGGTGCACTGGTTGGTAGACGTGTGACTTCCGCCAACCAATTTGCATTAGGCGATAGAAATATTCCATGGTGGGCCATCGGTATTTCTGTTGTGTGTACCTATGTTAGTGCGATGTCTTTCTTGGGTGGGCCTGCTTGGTCTTACAAAGAAGGCTTGTCGGTGATTGCTATCCACCTAAACTACCCTCTGGTGATTTTCTTTATCGTTGCTGTGTTTATGCCATTTTTCTACAACAACGGCCTCACTTCGATTTATGAATATCAAGAACGACGCTTTGGTAAAGCTTCTCGTATCACTCTGTCTTTGATTTTCTTAATTAAACAGGCGATAAGTTCAGCGGCGGTCTTATATGCGACCTCGTTAATCCTCGAGTTCATTACAGGCATCGACGTCACTTACTGCATCATCATCGTCACTGTTATCGCGCTGATCTATACCGTCATGGGGGGAATTGCCGCCGTTATTTGGACAGATGTCATTCAAGCGGTCATTTTGTTTCTTGGCGCGTTCATCATCATCGAAGCCGTTTGGAATGGCATGCCACAACCAATGACGGAAGTGATGCAAAATCTCAAGTCAGATGGCATGACCAATGCGTTGCAAACCAATTTAGATTTAAGCCAAGTGACCACGGTATGGGCCGGCGTTATCGCAATGACAATGTTCCACACTACGGTGTATGGCGGTAACCAAATGATGGTTCAACGCTGTATGGCGGCTAAAAATATGGGTGATGCGAAAAAAGCGATGCTAATGATGGGTTACGTTGCTTTCTTCATCTACTTCGTATTCATTCTGTTGGGCGTATTATTTAACGCTTACTACGATGGTAAAGAGTTTGAGAATGGCAATACCATTATCCTTCACTATGCCAGCGAATATGGTATGCCAGGGCTGATGGGAATCATCGCGGCGGCTATTCTTGCAGCAAGTATGTCGAGCCTAGACTCCGCTTTTAACTCTATGGCTACCGTCTCTGTTACTGACTTCTATAAACGCTTCTACAAGAAAAACGAGTCAGAGGAACATTACCTCAAAGCATCGCGTTTCTTCACGGTTATGTGGGCGCTATGTATCATCATTCCAGCTTTCATGTTTGCAACCAGCACAGGCTCAGTTTTAGAAATATTGAGTAAAGCGGGTTCCTATTTTGTAGGTGCAAACTTCTGTATGTTCGTGCTTGGTTTCTACTCCAAACATATTACAGAAAAAGGACTATTAATTGGTGTCGCAGCAAGCTTCTTAGCAATCTGGTATGTAGCAGTAGCGACTGATATCGCTTGGCCTTGGTACTGTGTTATTGGTGTTTTCGTTAATGCGATTGTCGCGTACGCTGCAAGCTTGCTGCTAACTGGCAAACAAAAAGAAATGCACCTTTATACAGTCAAAGGCCAGCAAGCAGAGTATGCGCGCTTGAACAAGCCGATCAAAGAAGATGGTTGGTATGTTGTTCCGGGTAAAGTCGATGCACCTTGTTGGGGACTCCTCGTTATGTTTGTATTCTCACTCGTTCTACTTTGGGGAATTAACGAGTTCATTGAGAACGCACCAATGTTGATTAACTTTATCCGAGTCTGCTCTGTTATTGTTGCTGCAAGCGTCATCGGTTATATGATTTACTCATTCAAGCGCTCTAAGCCATCAAATGAAGTAGAACAAATCAGCTAAGGTTATCCTCAAACTCAAGCTAGCTCCAACAAAAAAGGCTCACTAAATAGTGAGCCTTTTGATATCTGCTTAACGCAAACCGAGGTCTAACGTTGCTTAACGTCTTAAAAGAATAATGTTAAAAGAATTCAATCGAGTTACGGCCGCTTTTGTCGTCACGTGTTGGCTTTGGCGTGTCCGCTTTCTTTTTCGGTTTCTTTTCTTTCTTTTTCTCTTTCTTTGGTTCAGCCTTGGCGCTCAGCATTTCTGCTTTGCTTTTCTTAGATTCTTTCTTCTTAGAATCCTTTTTAGACTGACCTTTCTTCGCCTTGTTGTCTTTTTTAGACGCTTCTTTCTTTTTCGGCTCTTCTGTTTCTTCTTGTACTGGTTGGTCGCACACCACTACATAATACTCTTGATTGAATTCAAAGAAGTCGCCATCGTACATTTTACGACGCTTACGCGTTTCTAGCTCACCATTTACCGCTACGTAGCCTTCAGAGATGATGTGTTTAGCTTCACCGCCACCACTCACTAGGTTAGCAATTTTAAACACTTTGTAGAGCTCAATCGGCTGAGATGACACATCGACACCAATCGCCTCGATTTCAATCTCTTCGCCTTCTTCTCCGTGCTCGTAACCTTCGTAGTCAGCGTCTTCGTAATGTTCTTGGTCCATGGTGACCTCTACCTAAATATGTACTTCTGGAATATTGGGCGCAGTGTAATCGTAAAACAACTAAATGACCATGTTGAATTTAGAGCTCAAGTCTTGGAAAGGACAGTGCAAAACACGCACCATCCAAATAACTTTCACCCACTGTCACCTGTGCGTGGTGTCGGTCACAGACTTGTTTGACAATTGCTAGCCCTAAACCATGCCCAGTTTTTCCCTTGTTTCTCGCTGCATTAGCACTATAAAAAGGATCAAATAAATATGGCCAATGCTCAGTTTCAACCCCTTTGCCGTCATCATGAACTTCAATAACAAATTCATTGTCGGTATACCACAACTCAATAACGATCTTAGTATCAGCAAACTTAAAAGCATTCCTTACTATATTATCCACCGCTCTATTGAATAGCTTTAGGTCAACATAGAAAGAGGCAGGAACTTTGAGTGGAACCTTAATGAGATCGAGTGTTGTCTCTTTCTCC
Source organism: Vibrio gigantis (assembly GCF_024347515.1). NCBI lineage: Bacteria > Pseudomonadati > Pseudomonadota > Gammaproteobacteria > Vibrionales > Vibrionaceae > Vibrio > Vibrio gigantis. The sequence continues at coordinate 20,108 of NZ_AP025493.1, read as the reverse complement.
CAGATACTAAAACGTTCGGTTAGCCATTCATTGGCATCAATAGGTTGCTTAAGTAACTCAAAACCTCCCCTTTCTAAGCGAGCGTAATACAACAACTCATCGACCATATCTTCCATTTCTTCAGTATCCGCAAGAATACGAGCTATGGCCTTAGACTGTTGCTTAGTTGGCGCCAAATCACTCAACAACTCAGCTTGCCATTGAATCCGGAATATAGGAGTTCTAAGCTCGTGTGCTACCGCGTTGGTCAAAGACTTATTACTATTGATTAAATCTCTTATCTTGTCTGCCATGACATTAAAGCTGCGGTTCAACGTACCCAATTTTATACTGTTTTTCTCAGATGCTCGCTCTAATAGATCACCATTAGAAAAAGCCACTGTCGCCATTTCAAGGTTGTTTAATCGGCGCTTTATTCTCCAAACCAAAAACAAGCCGCTCAACGCAAAACCAGTGATAGCAAATACCCAAATAAGACGGTTCTCAAATTTGATTTGCTTCCTCAAGTAAGAATCTTTGTTCTTGGACAGCTCATATAAGTCATCACTTCCCACTAACCTAAACCAAAGGAAATATTCGTCATGATAGTAAACATTTCGGCCTTTTTGCTGAAAGGCTTTCCGCACTAGTTCAGGCGCGTTATCAAAAGGTATGATGCGTAGGTTCTGTCGTGTCTTATCCGCGTAGCTTTTTAAAAGATTCTGCGTTTCAAGCAAACCTTTTTCGCGGTAAACCACATCAATCAATTCTTGATAAGCTTCTGCTTCATGGTCTCGTAATATGTATTCGTAGTCAGTGCTTAACTTGTAAACAATAAAGGCATAGGAATATATACTCACTAAGAAAATGGCAGTCAGTCCCGCTAGGTATTCAAAATAGATGCGTCGCATGTTATTTATTTCACTACCCGTTACCAACGTTCAGGTACGAACAAGTAGCCTTTGCCTCTTACAGTAATAATCTTTTTAGGTGGGACAGTTACGTCATTGAGCTTTTTACGTAAGATTACGATTTTGTTATCGATAAAACGATCGAAGCCATCGTATTCGATGCCTCTCAGCTGTTGAGTCAGAAAATTTCGTGATAAAACTTGCTCCGGAGAAGAAGCTAACAACCAAAGTAATTCAAATTCACTATCCGCTATCGATATATCTTGTCCAATATGCGTACAAGCTTTAGTAGCACGATTTAAACTTAATTTACCAAAAACCAACTCATTCTTACTCACATCAGCACTTGAAGAACTTTCAGAGCTACGACGTAAAAGCATCCTAACTCTCGCCAGTAACACTCTTTGACGAATGGGTTTACTAATAAAGTCATCGGCACCGGTTTCTAAAGCGGCTACATGATCGAAATCATCATCACTCGCGGTAAGAATCAATATCTTCCCATTAAACTGACTTCGCACTTGTCGACAAATAGTCAGTCCATCAACTTCTGGCAACATGAGATCAAGTAGAACAATGTCGGGCTGAATAGTTAAAATTTTCTCACACGCTAATGCTCCATCAGAAATAGTGACGACTTCAAAAGATTGGCTTTCAAAGTACTCCTGTAACATCTCTCTTAAGATGGGATCGTCTTCTACGATCACGAGTTTCGGGTTGGTCATAAATCCTTCTCACCATTCCTTTGCTACCTTGCGAACCGCCTCTTTATTTCGAAATTCAGCACATTCTTATTACATAGCTTTTATTTATAAAAATAACAAAAACATCTATATAACATATAAATAAAAGGCAATGCAGCTAAAAATAGACCAAAAGCTCTTAATTTTATACTCAAAAAAACCGGCCACCTTAACAAGGAAACCGGTTCGGTTTATGAGTTTATTTGAACATTTGTTATTTAATCATCATAAACAGGGAGCTGCTCAAATGCGCGACGGAATGATACGTACTCATTTGAACTCCACAGACGAAGCTCCTCTGGGTCGTAGTCATACACTTCTTTGTGAGATGCATTGAGAGAGCTTGTATTATTCTCAGTAATTTGGTCACCAAAGATCTGTGCCACGTTAAACATATTGTCTAATTCATCGTCTTCAAACTTGCCAATCGCACTGTTTTGCGCCGTTTGTAGTCGAGCTAAAGAGTTACACTTACGCTTCATATGATCTTCATCTGACTCACCATCCACTTTAAAACGCAGACACTTGTTGCCCTCTTCTTCATACTCTTCAAACATACGGTCAAACATAGTCCAACGCGCAAACCCAGTTGTGTCTCGAAGTGCAACCAACGCATCCTTATCACCGATTGCAATAATACGAGCTTCATTGCGATCACGTGTATTTCTAAACACTGAAAGAGCATTACGAACACGGTAAGGCAGGCCATTTAGCTTCTCGACTCGAGCCTTTTGATCCTCTTGGTACAGAGCACGTGACGCCACAGCATTAGCGAGCGTATTACGCGAGTTCAAAGAGTAGTTCACGCCTTTCCATGTAAATTTGACGCCATCAGGGTCAGCAGAACTGCTGTTTGCCAAGTTAATATGGATTGAGTCGCTTAAACCTCTCACCGAGTCACTTAAACCATACTCATTTGCACGGTTGTATTTGTTCAGGTTGGCTAGAAGCGTGCCAAAGTAAGGGACTGTCGTATCTTGCGGTGAACCTTCCGTCCAGTATTCAAACGCCTCTTGTCCGCCCATTACAAAGTAACGTTTCATCGGCCATAAGTATGACGGCACAGCTTCGATTGTTTTCGCCAGGCTTGGTTGATAACGCAAAACCGTTTCAACGTAGTCTCCGTTACCATCGACGAAGATCGCTTGACGCGCTTCTGGTCGTCCCGCTAAATCAGACAAGTGCGTATATAGTTTTGTGATCTTATCTGATAGGTCCACCAGAGCCAAACTAGAGTTCTCTGTGGAGATGTATGGTGAATCACGACGAACCAGCATTTGTGCTGCAAGCAGTTTATCAGGCCATACACCAAGCAAATCCATAGAGTTAGACGCGGTTTGATATGGGTTATTCGCCTTCAAACTCGCCCAAATATGACCATCACGAGTCTCTGAACGCATGACGACTTCGTTACTTTGGTTTTTCAACGTTTGAACAAGTTCTTCGTCAAAACAACTTGTTGGAACATCACGGTTTGGCGACATACCCGTTTGGTAGGTTAGCCATAAGTCTGACAAGGTTGCAAAACGATAGCGGTTAGGAACCCCATCAATACCACTCAATTCCTCCAACTCACAGACTTTATCCGGAGCTGTTAGCACATCTAAGAAGAAGTCAGCAGCGAGGTTTGCTGCGTTATAAGTATCACAGATAGGGCGAAGTCCTGGCGACATGTTGTCCAGTGGTACTGGATTTCCACGCCAATCTAAACAGTTATTCTCAGCAATTTCTTCAAATACCTGTCCTTTGTTATTGGTTGTGTCTGCACCGATGTAACGTGCAAATACAAAATCAATTTCACCGACGTTTTCAACAATGTCACGGATCTTCTGAAACTCATTCATACGCATCCAGAAGTACTCATACTGATTGTATTGAGTAAACCAATCTCGACCGTTTCTGCGGTTGGCCGTTTCGTAGCTATCGTAGTAACGTTGGATACGGAACTCTGTAATTTCAGTGAGTGACGTACCTTCATCAAAGCGATCACAGTTTAAGCTTGTGTAGGTGTGTTCATCGGTACAGAAGCGGTAACTCGCCAGCTCTGGAATATCGTCAGTACCCGCATTCGCACGCAAGTGTGCAATTACGCCAGTAGGATACGCATTGTAATCCTCTGTCATCTCACGATCGTACTCAGCTAGAGAGTAAGTTTTACGAAGTTGTGCACCCGTTTTGTCATGAACAGAATCACCAATAAATTCATTGGTTTCAATTTCACGAGCATAAGCAAACTTTAGTGCAGCTTTATCATATTTACCGAACACAAGTAGTTCATCGAAAATGGAAGCGCCGTAGTCCATAATAGAGCTGTACGCGGCTGGTTTTGCTTGGTGGCCTAATGTACTGCGCGCTAACTCTTCTTCTGTGTAAAAATGAGCTTTGTCTGTCGAACCCATGAAGTTATGGCGTAAACCTAAGTTGTGGCCTAATTCATGAATCAAAGTCGACTTAAACATATGCTCAGATATCGCTTCACTTGCAAGTTTCTGCTGGTCAAGGTCGAGGTCATCCCACGTTTTCATGGTGTTCTGCTCGTCATCAGCAAAGAATCCACCATTGGTATAGTCAATTCCTGTGATCAAACCTTTCGCTTTAGTACTCAGCCACATTGCATCTTCGCTATAAACATTCTGTTCAGAAAAACGCTTAAGCATATCTTGGCGCTTGTAGAAAGTTTGAAGTGCCAAGTCCTTATTGTTCACATCAAACCTATGACCAAAGTCAGCCTTTGGGGTTTGATTGACAAATTTACCTTGCCCTACAAACGCCATTTCGTCTTCTGTTACAGCAGGAACAAATTGATCTGGCCCACGATCGCTTGCGACCATGTCTGTAAAGGCATCAATGTCAGTTCGTGGCTCAGCAACGGGTGCTTCGTCACCACCTCCAGCATCAACATTCTGTGTTTCTTCAGCAACAGGTTCTAGCTTCTCAATTTCCTGACGGTTATAACGCAACGCTAAATCATTCCAATAGCGACGAGTCGTGGTACGAATCACACCAAGGTATTGATTAACGTGTGCGTGAATGATCTCACCCGTGAGTGGGTTAGTTGCGGAAGGCCCGTAACCCAACAAACCATTGTCTACAGGGTCTGCAATAAGATTAAACACGTTGTAACGAAGGTCACCAGGTTGAATACCTGCTCTCGCATCAGTATTAACAATTTTAATTGGAGGCACACCAGTACCTTCAAGTGACTCATTCACCTCTTCCATTGTATCGATCGTCAGCTGGCGATACGCCTCATTACCTTCGTCAAAGTAACTATCACTTAAATAGTAATCAATCGACTCTAGGTTCGGGTTGAAACGATTGATGTAAGCAAAGCGTGAACCTTGTACATCGCTCTCACCTGTGTGTGTTTTTACGGCTTTGCTGTCGTTAAAGAAGCCATAGTAAGCACTGTCTTGGCCCTGATAATAAACTGGCTCGTAGTTTGAGCTCGCTAGTTTGTCTAATCTGACTAGCGAGTAGAAAAAACGTGTCTTAAATGACAAGTTTTCTAGACCACCAAACTCATATTGATCATCCGGATCGGCTGTATATGTACGCTCAATTTCAACGTTAATTACGCCTTCTTCCGGGTTGTACTCATATGAGATAACACGTGGGTCAGCACTCTCAGTTACGTTACTCGCTGTATACCAAGTGCTGAGCGTATCTTCCGATAACGATTTGATATTTTCGTATTCAGGAACAAAGTGTGTCGCTGTTGTCCAGTCGACATTCTCATCCTGATTTATCTCTTCTTTATTGGTACATTCGCCGTAACCGTTTTCAGCGCAGCGATACTGTCTGAATTCACCTGGAATTTTCAGTACCGGTACGCGATTGATTTCATGCTCCCAACGACTAGGCTCCAGAGAATCTACTTTATCGCGATCCAATGCTTCAACATAGATACCGTTAGTTTTGTCAAAGCGTAGTTTGACAAGCTTTGGATCGCCTTGGAAAAAGCCACGCTGAGTCATTGCGTAACGTGGAGCTTCACCGGTAGACGGCATGTACATCCAAAGTGATTCCGTATCTAAAGATTGAACAGAAATCTCTTCGGTTGGTTTTTCATAAGTGTCATAGGCACGATCTTCGGCCCCACACCCACTGAGTATTGCAGTAATACTTGCTGCGATAATTGCGTGTTTAAACATAATTTACCTATATTTATAATTATATTACATTTTTATTTCTAACTATCTAAATTCAATGCGAACGGAGCAATATTAGAATTGATAGTTAACCACTGCGTAATAAGTTGTTTTCTTTAAATCAACTAAATCATTAAGAGGGTTTGAGCCTCTTTCTGGATTGTAATAACTAATGCCATTAGTTAGCCCAGCAGAAATAGAAATACTCTTAGTTATTTGATAGCCCACTTCTTCACCATGTAATAGAGTTGGATCAAACGTGTTCCCGCTATAATCCCATGACTGTCTAGGCATTAAGAAAATGTTGAAATAAAAGTCTTCTGCAAAAACATAATCAAGAGAAAATTGGCTACTTAATTGGTATTCAATAAGCTGATTACCACCGGCGGTTTTATATTCGTGAAAATTTTTTCTAAGTAATAACGTATTACTCAATGAAAGCCCTTCCATCAAATTATCGAATGGAGCACTCCACCTGACCTTCAACCTGGTTCCTAACGTTAAATCGTTCCTCCTTGACCATTTAGACGTCGGTAATATGACTCTCACCTCACCACTCAATGATGAACCATCAGCTGGTTTGAATAGTCCATTGCGCCCCCATGAGATGGACGTATCATTCCAAAACTGTCCCCTAACCCCATATTCATCACCGTCGGACAAGTGGTAACCTGACGCCACTACTTGAAGTCGAGATTTGTCAGAAAAGGAATATCGGACAACTCCCGTTGCGGAAGCCGAACGATTTGCTAAGGACGCACTGTCTTCATATCCGTTTCGAGAATAGTCAAGACTAATGTATCCAGACCAAGGGTTTTCGTCGTTTTTGGACTCCCACTCATCTTGTAAATTATTTGCTAGGGCGAGCGAAGGCGTCACCAGCATTAACGCTGGCAATATAATTAGTTTATTCATACTTTCCTTCTTGTATTACACTTCCGTATTATATATACATCTTCTTTTTCCAGTTTTAAGCCTGTTTAGCTAACTTCGTTGTTTTTATTTTATTCCTTTGAGATGGATGCGTAATTGGAATCGACGCCAATAAAGTTTTTGTATAATCTTCTTTTGGATTTTTATAAACATCTTCCACACTTCCAGACTCAATTATTTTACCCTTTTTCATTACAACCACATTATCTGAAATGTGCTTAACAACAGAGAGATCATGTGAAATGAAAATAATGGAAAGGTTCATCTCTTTTTGTATTTTCAACAATAGATTTAGTATCTGAGCTTGTACCGAAACATCTAATGCCGATACTGACTCATCGCAAACTAATAACTTTGGCTTTAATGCTATTGCTCTTGCTATGCCTATACGCTGCCTTTGCCCTCCTGAAAACTCATGCGGATAGCGGGTTACAGCAGAGTGAGGTAATCCGATCTTATCGAGCAGTTCTAAAACCCACTTCTTTCGTTCTTTCTTCGAACCAATGCCATGAATAATAAAAGGTTCTTCGAGTATTCCACCTACTGTATGCCTCTGATTCAACGACTCTAAAGGATCCTGAAATACAATCTGCATCTCTCTACGAAGTGGACGCATTCTTTTTGTGCTGTAATGGGTGATGTCTTCCCCTTCAAAAAAGATCTTTCCAGCTGATGGTTCATACAATTTGAGTAATGTTCTACCAAGCGTACTTTTCCCACAGCCAGACTCTCCAACCAGACCTAACGTCTCGCCTTGCTTTAATGAAAATGAAACACCGTCAACAGCTTTGATTACATAACCTTTCTTAAATAGGTTTTTACCTGATAGAAAGTGCTGCTCAAGCCCTTCAATTCTAATCACTTCTGACATCCTCAATTCCCCTTGTATTCTGGGAATTCATTCAAATCAATTGGGTTGATTTGAATGGTTTGTTTCGGCTCGACATTGAGATCTGGAATTAAACTTAGGAGTCTTTTTGTGTACGGATGCTTTGGGTGATCAAAGAGCTCGAATATCTCTGCATGCTCAACAATACGTCCGTCATACATCACAGCAACTTCATCGCAAATTTCCGCGACAACACCTAGATCATGAGTGATAAAGATCACTGCCATCCCGGTCTCTTCTTGAAGCTCTCTGATTAATTCCAAAATGGATGCTTGGACCGTCACATCTAATGCGGTCGTCGGCTCATCACATATCAAGATGTCAGGCTTACATGCAAGCGCTATCGCTATCATTACCCTTTGTCGCATCCCACCAGACAGGCTATGAGGGTACTCTTTGAAACGTAGTATCGGCATTGGAATTTCAACTTTCTCAAGTAAACCAATTGCGTACTCTCTCTTTTCAGACTTAGACATCTGGCTGTGGTGCAAATCCAAAACCTCGACAATCTGCTTGCCAATTGTCTGAACAGGATTCAAGGCCGTCATAGGGTCTTGGAAAATAATTGAAATACGATTGCCACGCATCTTGTGCATCTCGTGTTCAGGCACCTCTGTAAGGTCTGTATCACGATAAATTATTTTTCCAGCCGTGACCTTTCCATAAGGCTTAGGAAGCAGTCCCATAATAGACATAGAGGTTACGCTCTTCCCACTACCCGACTCCCCAACCAAACCCAGTGTTTGACCAGATTTCACGTCAAAAGACACACCTTTCAGTATCTTGACGATGCCTTCATCAGTACTGAACTCTGCTTCTAAGTCGCGAACTTTTAATACAATATCTTGGTTCATTCTACGTTCACCCTTAGAGCTTATATCTGTCATCAATGATGGTGATAGGTGGATACGCCTTACCTTCTTTAGAAGCCAACTGAGTTTCTTCTTTTAGGTCTGTATCAATCCAGAAATTACTGGTATCTAAAATATTAAACATAGCGCCAGTCTTCTTCGTCATTGGGTTCTTTGGGAACTTAATCCAACGCCAGTAGGCATCTCGCGTATAGGGCACCATATAGCCAGGCACAATCACATACGCATCCTTTATTTTTCTTTGGATGTTCTGAGATAGCTGCTGTTTTCTTTCCATATCAAACTCAGAAATAAACGCCTCAATTTTTTGATCTAGCTCTGGTGAACTGAAATTTGTATGGTTATTAGTTTGAGGACGGTTGGCATTTGTCGAGTGAAAATACTCTTTGTAAGCTGGTATCTCCCCTCCGCCCATATTAAGAAAAGCAAGCTGGTGCTTTTTCTCGAGAATAAATTTGAATGCAGCAGAACCATCGACAAGGTTTAAGTCGAGCTCTAAACCAGCTAACTTCGCTTGCTCTTTTAGATAGGCAATTCTTGGTGTCCAAATGTTGTAGCCATACGTAATCTTGAAACTCAAACGAACCCCATTAGCATTCATTCGGATACCATCAGAGCCGATACGATCGAATCCTGCAGATTCAAAATAACCAATGGCAAGTTCAGGTCTAAACGGTGGCGGTTCGACACCTTCCAAATCATATTTACCGTGTCCAAACCCCATAGCATGAGGTTTTCTAGAGTAATCGCCTCGTAACACGTTTTTGATCATGCCGTCGAAATCAGTCGCGTACGTGATGCCTTTCCGAACATTAATGTCGTTCAGCAGTGGCATGGATGTATTGATCCATAAACCGCCAGCGCCTTGTGGCTTTTGATTAAAGCCCCAGAATTTCTGTATAAAACCATGATTAAAAGGTTCTGAGTTGGTTTTCTCATGCCACAGTTGAGGCTGTACCATCGCAAACGTGTCTAACTTTCCTTTTTCAAAGTGCTTACGTGCAATATCACTATCGCGAATCACCTTGATACGAAGCTTCTCGACGTTAAAACGATTCTTATAATATTTATTCCCGTAGCCCCACCAGTTCGCGCCAACATGAGAAAACGTGATACTGCGGCCCTTGTTCACTTTCGAGATGTAATAGGGTGACGTTGTTGGCTCTGACTTAAAATTGTATTTACGTACAAAGTTGTCATCCATTCCGTCGTTGTTCTCATCATTGATGCCAACAAAATGATGTTGTGGTCGTGGCTGCACACCATGGCTTGGCATATTGATAAGCGCCATCAACTCATCATTACTTTTTGGCTCTGCCATTGTGATACTGATGGTGTAATCATCGAACTTTTTCACTGTCTCGATGCTGTTCCGGAAAAAATCGTTATACCAAGGATCGATAATGTCTCTTGAGCGATAATAAGTAAGCATAAACAAATAATCATCAGCAGTTACCGGCAATCCGTCCGACCACTTTGCATCAGGGTTCAATTTGAAATAGACCGTCTTGTGATCGTCTCCAAATGCCCATTCATTCGCCAATTGCGGAATCCAATTATCGGTATTTGGATGTCGCTGTGCCAATTTAGGCGTGCCATCCATTAAATAGAAACGAATACCAGAATTCGCATCAGGTCCGACTGAACGTAACGTTTGTGGGAAACTAGCCATAAAGCTACGCAAAGTACCGCCACGCTTGGCCTCTTCAGAAGCAAAAACGGGATCATCCCAATTACTTTGCCATTCCAAGTTATTTGGTGTTTGCTGTGCTTGAGCTAGAAAACTCAACAACAAAGCGAATAGTCCGTATCTGTACATCATCACTTCCTGGTGCCTATCTATAAACTGTATATTTTTTTGGATCAAAGGCCGTTCTTATGGCTTCACCAATGAATGTAACCATGACCAAAACACTCACAATTGCCGTCACAACAGAGCCAACAATCCATGGCGAATCGAGATTCGACTTGCCTTGTTGAAGAAGCTCTCCCCAACTAGGGGTCGGCGGAATAAGGCCTAAACCTAAGTAGTCCAGTGCCGTTAATGCGGTGATGTTGGCTGCAATAGTAAAAGGCGCCAGAGTGACGATCATAACCATCGTGTTGGGTAAAATATGATTGAAGAGGATTCTTGCTGTTGATGCTCCTAGCGCCTTTGCAGCTAGCACATACTCTCGAGCAGATTCTCTGTACGTCATCGTTCGCATGTACCAAGTAATGCCCATCCAACCAAAGGTCACATTGATCAATACAAACAACATGAATGTTGGTTGCGCTATCGAGACCAAAATCATAATCACGTAGAGGAATGGAACCATCGACCAAGTCTCAATGACTCTCTGAACAATTAGGTCAAACTTGCCACCAAAGAAACCCATCGCACAGCCAATAGTGACACCAATACTGTATGCAATGACCATAGTTATCAGGGCAAATCCCATTGCGGTTCGAAACCCATAAACCAGTCGAGCTAAGATGTCCCTACCAATTACGTCGGTACCTAAATAGTGCTTTGAGTAAGCACTTGGAGCATGCGGCGGGTATTCGCCGGAAAAGTCTTGTTCGTACGGATTCCAAGGCACCAAAGGCAGAATCGCAAAGTCACCATTGTTTTTATCTTTAAGCGCTAATTGAAGCAGTCGATAGTTTGCCTCTCCCGAAGATTCCAATCCAAATGTCTTACCTGAGTAAACATCAGATACAATTGGAAAGTAATATTCCCCCTGATAACGCACCACCAAAGCCTTACTATTGATCAATGCTTCAGCGAAAAGAGACAGTAATAACATTACAGATAGAATAATCAGCGACCAGTATCCACGCTTTATCTGTTTGAATCGCTTGATCTGCTTTAGCGTCAACGGATTTAGTTTAATCATCATCAAGCTCCAAACTTCACTCTAGGATCAACCAATGCAACGCAGACATCAGACAAGATATTGCCAAGTAGCAATATGCAGGCGTTGATTGCGACAATACCCATAACCACTGGGTAATCTCTTTCTACAATGGATTCATAACCAAGCAGGCCTATGCCATTAATATCGAAAATGACCTCAATTAAGAAAGAGCCCGTCATGAAGAAAAGAAGAGAGTTGCCAAAGTGGCTAGCGATTGGAATTAAACTATTGCGTAGTGCGTGTTTACGAATCGCCTCTCTGAAAGGCAAACCTTTAGCGATAGCGGTACGAATGTAATCTGACGATAAGTTTTCCATCAAATTATTCTTCATGGTCATAGTTAAGGTCGCAAAGTCACCTATTAAGTAACAAAACAAAGGTAAGACCGCATGCCACAAAATATCAGTAATTTGTTCTGAGAAAGTATTGAAGTCGTCGAAGTCATCATCAACAAAGCCCCCCATTGGGAACCACTCTAGGTGATAACTGAAAAACGTAATAAGAAGCACGCCGACCACATATCCCGGTAAGGCATAACCGACAAAAATCATGATTGATGAGGCAGAATCAAAAACGCTTCCATGCTTCATGGCCTTAAAGTAGCCAAGCGGGATTGAGATGAAATAGCTAATGAAAAAGGTCACACCGCCGTACATAACGGAGACAGGTAGGCGCTCAAAAATCATGTCACTGACAGGTTCGTAGTAGCGAGTCGATTCCCCTAGGTCAAAATGAACCAAACGAATTAGCCACTCAATATAGGCTTCAGTAACTGGCTTATCTAACCCATAGAATTTATTAAGATCGGCTAGCTGATCTTCAGACAGAGCTGAATTTTGGCCAACGAGACTAGACGCGCCACCACCATCCCCTTGAGGCTGCATATTAGCCAGCATCCTCTCAACAGGGCCTCCAGGGACAAAACGCGTAATCGCGAATATCAAAATCGTAATACCAAGAAACGTAGGTACAACTAAAACAAAACGTTTCAATAAATATGCAATCATTCTAACTAGCCAAATTCCATTTAAAGCAATATTTCATCAATTTAATCAATAAAAAAAAGTAGTCAAATGGTTACATTTACCTACATTAGCTTACAGTTTCATTGAATTTGGACTCGTTTACTTAACATCTTTTAATATTAATAATCAGTATCTTAAATTAGCTATCAGAAAGAAATTTAGAATTAGAAATGTGGGTAGTATTTATTTGTAACTTAGAAAATGAACCGCTTGGACAATTCAAACATGTTTGTAAGCTGCATTGATACAGCGACAAATCGAAATCAAATACAAAAAATCGCCACTGTGAAACAGAAGCGATTTATTATTCAAATGAGAGAGGAGCTAATCTGTGAATAATGTACTTAGCTACACACCACCGACGTTAGAAAGGCTAACCAGTTGCTTAGTGTATTCATGTTGCGGATTACCAAACAAAGTCTCTGTATCGCCCTTCTCTATCACCTCACCGGCTTTCATCACTATGGTGTAGTGACACAAAGATTTCACGACATTCAAATCATGGCTGATGAATAGATAGGTTAGGCCGTACTTCTCTTGAAGTGATTTCAGTAAGTCTAAAACTTGTGCTTGAACCGTTCTGTCTAGTGAGGACGTAGGTTCATCTAACAAGATAAACTCTGGCTTAAGAATCAAAGCACGCGCAATCGCAATACGCTGCCTTTGACCGCCAGAAAACTCATTCGGATAACGATGGCGAGTCTCAGGATCGAGGTCGACCTCTTTCATTACTTCACAGATGCGTTGGTCGAGCTCATGCTCATCCAATTGTTGATGAACTAACAAACCCTCACCAATCACCTGAGCGACTGACATTCTTGGGTTTAGTGCAGAGAATGGATCTTGAAACACCACTTGCATACGGCTTCGAAACGGCAGCATTTGTTTGCGGTCTAAACCTTGAATTTGTTCATTCGCGTAGGTAATCGACCCTTCGCTATCCACCAGCTTTAATATCGCCATTCCGGTTGTTGATTTACCAGAGCCACTCTCACCTACTAGACCGATTGAGTGCCCCTTTTTCAAGGTAAACTCCATATCGGTAACGGCTTTGACGTGCGAAATCGTACGCTTGAATAAACCGCCCGTGATCGGGAACCAAACTCGAAGTTGCTCCACATCGAGTAGAGGCTTGCTATCTGGTGATACAGGAACAGGTAAGCCTTTAGGATCAGAGTTAATGAGCTTTTGCGTGTAAGGGTGAGTTGGTGCGTTGAACAATGTTTGGCAATCGTTACTTTCAACTAAGCGACCATCTTTCATTACCGCGACTCTATCGGCAATCTTACGGACGATACTTAAGTCATGGGTAATGAAGAGCATCGCCATACCGAGTTCTTGCTGTAAGTCTTTGAGAAGATCAAGGATCTGCGCTTGTACCGATACATCCAACGCCGTAGTCGGCTCATCAGCAATGAGTAGCTCAGGTTCGTTGATGAGTGCCATTGCAATCATCACGCGTTGACGTTCACCGCCAGACAACTCATGTGGGTAAGCCGATATCTTTTGTTCTGGATAACGAATACCAACCTTAGAAAGCCATTCAATAGCCAAAGCTTGAGCTTTATTGGTTCGCATACCACGGTGAATCGCTAGGGTTTCAACCAGCTGTTTTCCGACTCGATGAAGCGGATTAAGCGACACCATAGGCTCTTGGAAGATCATGCCGATACGACCACCACGAATCCCACGTAGCTGTCTTTCAGAACAACTCAGAATATCGGTGCCAGAGAAATTGATCTTACCGTTTAAGTAATGAGATGAACCTTTTGGTAACAGCTTTAAAATCGAATTAGCCGTGACCGATTTACCGGAACCACTCTCGCCTACCAGCGCGAGCGTTTCACCTTTGTATATTTCTAAAGAGACATCTTGCGTCACTTGTTCTATCGAGTTTTTTCGCCCGAAACCTACAGACAGTTTATCTATGGTCAAAACTGGAGAAGCAGGCGTTGTATTTGAAGTCATAACCTATCCTTACTTCTGTTGATGTGGGTCGAAGGCATCACGTACCGCTTCACCAACGAAGACAAGTAACGTAAGCATCAGTGAAAGCACGACGAAAGCAGAGATACCAAGCCAAGGCGCTTGTAAGTTCGCTTTACCTTGCGCTAATAGCTCACCTAACGAAGGCGAACCCGCTGGAAGACCAAAGCCCAAGAAATCTAATGAGGTTAATGTGGTCACCGAGCCAGAAAGGATAAACGGCATCATCGTTAACGATGCAACCATCGCGTTAGGTAACATGTGACGAAGCATAATGCGTTTATCATCAACACCCATGGCCTGAGCAGCACGCACATAATCAAAGTTTCGGCAGCGTAAAAATTCTGCTCGCACGATGCCGACTAAACTCATCCAACTGAACAACACCATAATCCCGAGCAACCACCAGAAATTCGGTTCAATAAAACTCGAGAGGATAATCAGCAAGAACAGAGTCGGCATGCCAGACCAGACTTCAATAAAACGCTGCCCGAACAGATCAACCCAGCCACCGTAATAGCCTTGCGTTGCGCCAACCACGACACCTATCACGCTCGATACGATCGTCAGAATAAAACCAAATAGAACCGAAATACGGAATCCATAAATAATGCGAGCTAATACGTCTCGTCCTTTATCATCGGTTCCTAGCCAGTTCACTGAATCAGGTTCCGAAGGCACCGCACCTGAAATATCGAAGTTTATTGTGTCGTAGCTAAACGGAATGATTGGCCACACGATGTATCCGCTCTCTTCAATGAGTTCGATAACATACGGGTCTTTATAGTCCGCTTCGGTTTCAAATTCGCCACCAAATTCAGTTTCGGCGTATTCATTGATAACAGGTACAAACCACTGATTATCATAAGAAACTAAGAGTGGCTTATCGTTGGCAATGATTTCCGCGAACAGGCTCAATCCGAACAAGATGGTAAATATCCAAAGGGAGATAAAACCACGCTTGTTTGCTTTAAAACGTAACCAACGAGCTTCAGCTAAAGGGTTGTTAAACATTTATTATCAATACCTTGTTATTCGTTCGCCATTAACGCGCTTCAAAATCAATTCGAGGATCAACCCAGGTATACGTCAGGTCGGAGATAATGCTCAGCACCAAGCCAAGCAAGGTCATGATATAGAGAGAGCTGAACACCACGGGGTAATCTCGCTGAATAGTCGATTCAAAACCAAGCAGACCAATGCCTTCGAGTGAAAACATCACTTCAATCAACATAGAACCCGTGAAGAAAATACTAATAAATGCGCTTGGGAATCCGGCAATAATGATCAACATCGCGTTACGGAAAACGTGCTTGTAGAGAATGCTGCTCTCGTCCAAACCTTTCGCTCGCGCGGTCACCACATATTGCTTATTGATTTCATCAAGGAAGGAGTTTTTAGTCAGCATGCTGAGCGTTGCAAAGCCGCCGATGACCATAGCGAAAATAGGCAATGCTAAATGCCAGAAGTAGTCGCCAATTTGCTGATACCAGTTAAGCTGGTCGAAGTTACTGGACACCAACCCACGCAATGGGAACCAACTGAAGTAGTTACCACTCGCAAACAAAATAATCAGGATGATCGCAAACAAAAAGCCCGGGACCGCATAACCAACAATCACCACAGCACTCGACCAAATATCAAAGCGAGAGCCGTGATGTATTGCCTTCATAATGCCTAGGGGTATCGAAATCACATAGATGATTAACGTACTCCAAAGCCCCAGAGAAATGGAGACAGGCAAACGCTCAATGATCAAATCAATCACGTTACCGCCCTTAAACAGGCTTTCACCAAAGTTAAAGGTCGCGTAGTTTTTCAACATATCAAAGTAGCGAACGTGAATCGGCTTATCAAAACCAAACTGTTTTTTGATCTCTTCAACCACTTCCGGATCAAGCCCTCGAGAGCCTTTATAGCCACTTGCAGATGCTTGGTCACTTTCGCTTAAATCAACTTCTTGTCCACCACCGGAAAAACGCTCCATGATGCCAGAATTGTGGCCTTCTAATTGGGCAACCGCTTGCTCTACCGGGCCACCAGGGGCGATCTGGATAATAAAAAAGTTGATAGTGATGATCGCCCACAGCGTGGGGATCACCAACAGTAAACGCCGAAATATATACGCGGCCATGCTAACTAACTCCTAGCGACGTTTTTCAGGAAGCAGAGCTGCCTTCTCTTCTGAAATCCACCATGTATCGATGCCTAAATCGTATTTAGGCAATACATCCGGACGCTCAAACTTGTCCCACATTGCCACGCGATATTCGCCAACGTGCCATTGAGGGATGTTGTAGAAGTTCCACTGTAATACTCGGTCAAGAGAGCGACCCAGCGTAAGTAGCTTTTCAGGGTTCTGCTGGTTACGTGCGATTTGTTCTGTTAACGCATCAACCACAGGATCCATCACACCTGCCGTATTGTAAGTAGAATCAATGTAGTTAGAGTTCCAAACAATCATTAAGTTCGGGCTAGGATAAGGGTTTGCAGAAAATGACGACGAAACCATATCGAAATCACGATCACGAAGACGCTTGATGTATTGCGTAGTATCGACAGTGCGGATCTTCATCTCAATACCCATACGCTTCAGGTTCTTTTGAACTGGCGTTGCAATACGCTCCGTGGTCGGACTGTAAATCAACAACTCGAAAGACATCGGCTTGCCAGTCTTTTCGTTAGTCATGACTTTGTCTTTCAGAACCCAACCCGCCTCTTTCAGCAATTTGAATGCAGTACGCATTTGGCTACGAATACGGCCGCTACCATCGGTAACTGGAGGTTGGAATTCTTCTGTGAAAACTCTCGGTGGAATCTGATCTTTGTATTGAGACAGCAACTCTACTTCAGCTTCGCTTGGTAAACCTTTCGCTTCGTAGTCGGTGTTTTGGAAATAACTACGAGTACGTTTGTATTGACCGTAGAACATGTTCTTGTTCATCCACTCAAAGTCCATCGCGTAGGTTAATGCTTCGCGTACCTTTGGATCTGAAAACACAGGGGATTGAATGTTGAAGACAAAACCTTGAGTCGTTTCAGGCTTCTCATGGTTGATCTCTTCTTTGATGATATAGCCTTTGTCGAAGTTCGCGCCTGTATAAGAGTTAGCCCAAAACTTAGCCGAGTTCTCAGTTCGAAGATCGAACTCCCCTGCTTTGAAGGCTTCCAGCATTACGGTGTCGTCACGGTAGTAATCGTATTGCACTTGCTTGAAGTTATTACGACCAACGTTAACGGGTAGATCGGCAGCCCAGTAGTTTTCATCGAGGCCGTAAGTGACACTTTGCCCAGACTTGTAACTGATGATCTTATATGGGCCACTTCCCACAGGCGGCTCACTTAGGGGCTCAGACAGTTTTCTGTCTTTCCAATAATGCTCTGGTAATACGCGGGTACTTTGGGCAAAGCTAAACAACTTCTCGCGGTTTGGCTTCTCCATCTCAATGCGAACCACTAAATCAGAAACTGCGGTGACTGACTTAATTTCTTTGTAATACACACGGTATTGAGGAACACCCTCGGTTGAAAACTTATTAAAGGTGAATGCCACATCATGAGCCGTAATAGGCTCGCCATCATTGAATCTAGCTTTTGGGTTGATATCAATTTCCATCCAAGTGAAATCACTGGCGTAGCGAACCTTTGAAGCGATCAATGGATAATAAGCATCAATCTCGTCGCTCGGAGAAAACATTAAGGTATCGTAGAGCTCTCCGGTATAACTTGCAGCAACGCCGCGAGAACCGAATCGATTAAAGCTATCGTAAGTACCTATGCTGCCATAAGTCACTTTGCCCTGCTTTGGTGCATCAGGATTAACGTAATCAAAGTGAGTGAAGTCAGCTGGATATTTTGCTTCACCAAAACCAACCAGTTGTGTGGTTTCAATAACGGTGACAGCAGGAGTTGATTGGGTATCAGAAGCGTAAGTAACGGAGGGTTGTAAAGCAATAAGCGGCAACATGATTGCACATGACTTCAAGTTAAACCTGAAAAACTGAGTGCGTTGCGAGGCTTTGCGTCGAAAAACTGTTCCCATTTGACTCTCCCTTCAAATGTCATGAATTCTATATTCAAGTTGATTCATCGGCTTTGAATGCATGCCGTTAAAACAAGTATAGGTTCAAATCTAACATCATGTAATAACTAATAAAACCATCAGCACTTCATCTCTGACGGTTTATTTACAAATTACTTGGTTGAGTCTAAAGAAATAGAACGCGCTAGAACAAAAAGCGAACAAGCAGCTAGCGCGGAATTGTATTGGTATTAACTATTGAACGCAGTACTCATCAAAAATAAGTTCACTAATTTCGTTAATCACCGCGTCACGTTCAGGAATGGTTAACTCGGTTTCCGTAAGAGAAATACTGATGATCAACGGAGCGCGAGTTTCACTCCAAACAATAGCCGTTATCGCACGTGAGCCAAAAGCCCCCGCCCCTGACCTATCAGCGATACGCCAACCATCAGGCAGAATCGAACGAATCATCCCATCAGAGACTTTGTTATTCATCATCCATGTCTTGAGCTGAGCTTTGGATTCTTCTGATAGCGCGTTTCCGTACACCAATTCATTTAACGTTTTCACCATAGTGTTTGGTGTTGTAGTATCTCGTTCATCACCCGGTCGAGCATGATTCAAGTCGGGTTCGATATGGTCGAGACGTGTTTTACTGTCTCCAATTAAGCGCAAGAACTCTGTTAGACCATTAAAACCACCAATGCCGCTTAGAACCACATTAGCGGCTGTGTTATCGCTCATTTCCATAGTTGCAGTACACGCATCTTTAAGCGAGATTTCTTTGTCTACCAATGCTTTAGTCACCGGAGACCAAACGATAAGATCGCCGGATTCAATCCCAACCTTTGATTCTAAATCTAACCCTTTCTTTTCAGCATCATAGAGAAGATTCGCACACGCCAAAGTTTTGAAGGTACTCATCATTGGAAAGCATTCGTCTCCCTTATAATTCCATGTTTGCTCTGTCGCGGAATCATACACTGCGACACCAATGCGCGCCGAAACTCGCGATTCAATACCTTGAATAGATTGAGAGTCTAGGGTGTGACTGAATGATGGTGTAGAGGCTAGTAAGCTAACCACCATAAGAGCGAGAGATGTGTATTTTTTCATTTTGAAGCCATGAATAAACGATTATTTAATCGTAGATAAAAGATAAACGTTACACCTAAGGTGCAGCGAGTGAAGAAAATCTAAACAGAAAGAGAAGAACCCAAGCTAGACCAAATAAAAATAACGGATTAAAGCCGAACAATGTATCCATAATTTAGATATCCTTAAAGGAGTGATTTCAATAGGATTCAACCTTGAACAAACCAAACCAAATAACATTCGCAACGTTCAACCTTTTGAACTATCTCGAGCCACCGAATGCTTATTATGATTTTGAGAACATCTACAGCTTCGAAGAATGGCAAAAGAAGCAACATTGGATGACTGAAGCGATTCGTTCATTAGATTGTGATGTGATCGGCTTCCAAGAGATATTTAGCCCGCAATCTTTAGAACAATTGATGAATGAGCTTGGCTACCCTCACTTTGCTGTGGTCGATAGCGCACATGTTGAAGATGATTACCTATACACCTCACCTGTCGTTGGTATTGCTTCCCGTTACCCGATTGTAAACGTGCAGTCTGTTACGCCAGATTCGAAACTACTGACAGCATTCAACCTTGGCGACAAATCCTCAT